>NZ_JBVJBP010000017.1:0-11482 GCF_055589465.1 Streptomyces sp. NPDC041940 | reverse complement strand
CGCCTTCTATGTGGGGACAGGGAACCCCCCCCACCCTCCCCCCCCCCCCCCCCCCCCCCCCCCCCCACCCCCCCCCCCCCCCCCCTCCCCCCCCCCCCCCTCGACGTTTGCGTTCCCCGGCGTAACGCTCAGGCCCCTCGCTCCGGCCGTGCGGACAGCCACTGCGCCATGGCCTCCCACGCCGCTCCCAGCATGTCGGGCCTCGCCATGTCCGAGTGTCCGCAGGGAAGCCTGACGGTCGTGGCCTGCCGGGTGAGGTAGGGCTGCCACAGGGCCTCGAACGAGAAGTCCGCCGGTTTCCCTTCTTCCGCGATGAGCAGCAGTGTGTCTCCGCCGAAGGTTCCGTAGACATGACGGTCCATCAGCGTCGCGTTGTTGTCGAACACCCGCACCAGCAGCACGACTTCGTCGTCGTCGACTCCGCCCAGCACCGGGCCGAGTTCAGCACGGACGCGCTGCGCCAGGCGCGCCGGTCCGTCGGCTCCACCACTCCGGGGAGTCGCGGCGCCCGTTCCCGGAATCGGCGGGTACGCGTCCATGAGGACCAGCGACACCTCTTCGCCCTCGGCCTCGAGCCGCACCGCGATCTCGTGTGCGGGAGTTCCGCCGAAGGACCAGCCCACGAGGTGGTACGGACCCGACGGCTGCAGAGCGCGAATGCGGTCGACGTAGTCGGCGGCCATGTCGGCGACCGAGACCGCCGGCTCCCCGGAGCCTTCGAGACCTCGTGCCTGGAGACCGTACAGCGGGTGCTCCTGGGGAATGAAGCGGGCGAACGGCATGTAGCACCAGCTCAGCCCGCCCGCGGGGTGGACGAAGAAGAACGCCGGTTCGGTGCCACCGGTCCGGATCGGCAACACTCCGTCGAGGGCGTCCCGCACCGACGCCAGGCTGAACGTCCGCATCAGCCGCGCCGGCGTCGGATTGGTGATCAGGGTGCGCAGCGACACGGTGACGCCCTTGCCCCGCAGCCGCTCCACCAGCGAGACCGCCATGAGCGAGTGGCCGCCGAGAGCGAAGAAGTCGTCGTCGACACCGACCGCCGGCACGCCCAGGACCTCGGCGAACGTCTCGCACACCAGGGCTTCGAGCGCACCCGAGGCGCCCCGGCCCGGCGAGGGTTCCCCGGCAGTCCCCGCGGCGAAGTCGGGAGCGGGCAGGGCTCTGCGATCCACCTTGCCGTTCACCGTCAGGGGCAGGGAGTCCAGGACGGTCACCGAGGACGGCACCATGTAGTTCGGCAGCCATACGGCCGCGAACTCCCGCACCGACCCGGCCAGCGCGCCCGGATCGGCGTCACCGGCCGCAGGGACGACATAGGCGACCAGTCGCTTGCCGCCCTGGGGGTCCTCGTGCACGACAACGGCCACCTGGCTCAGTTGCGGATGACCGTCGAGCACCTTCTCGATCTCGCCCGGCTCAATCCTGAAGCCACGGATCTTCACCTGGTCGTCCGTGCGGCCGGCGAACTCCAGGTTTCCGTCCGCCGCCCACCGGACCCGGTCACCCGTCCGGTACATGCGCTCACCGGCGGCACCCAGCGGGCAGGCCACAAAGCGCTCCGCCGTCGGGCCGGGCCGCCCCAGATACCCCCGCGCCAGACCCGCACCGGCCAGGTACAGCTCGCCGACCACCCCGACCGGCACCGGGTTGAGGGAGGCATCGAGCACGTAGGCACGGGTGTTGGCGATCGGGGCGCCGATCGGCACCGTGCCCGACTCCGGTCCGGGGCGGCAGCGCCACGCGGTGGCGTCCACCGTCGTCTCCGTGGGGCCGTAGGTATTGAACATCACCCGCCCCGCCGACCAGCGCTCCACCACCTCGGGCGGACATGCCTCGCCCCCCACCTCGAGGACGACTCCGGTCCCGATCGCCCCGTCAGGCACCGTCGCCAGGACCGCAGGAGGCAATGTGGCGTGGGTGACCGACTGGTCGGTCATGAACTCGGCCAGTTCCGCACCGAGCCGCCGGTCCTGGGGCACGACCACCAGGGCCGCTCCCGACAGCAGGGCCAGCGACCACTCCGAGCAGAAGTTGTCGAAACCGACCGACGCGAACTGCGCCACCCGGTGGCCCGGTTCCACACCGAACCTCGCGTGGCTCGCCGACAGGTTGGCGAACCCCGCGTGCGAGACGACCACACCCTTGGGCCGGCCGGTCGAGCCGGAGGTGTAGATGACGTAGGCCGCGTTCTGCTTGCGCGGCGGCGCCAGCGGGTCCGCGTTCCGCAGGTCCCCCACGTCCGGTGTCCCGGGCGCGTCCAGCACCAGCAGCGGTACGTCGCAGTCCTGCGGCACCCCCCGCCCGCAGCGTGACGTGGTCAGGATGCAGGCGGGCCTGGCGTCGTCGAGCGTGTAGACGACTCGTTCGACGGGATAGTCGGGATCGATGGGCAGGTAGGCGCCGCCGGCCTTGATCACCGCGAGGATCGCCACGATCAGCTCGACGGAACGCTCGGCGAGTATCGCCACCACCGACTCCGGGCCCACGCCGTGCTCCGACGCCAGACGGCGGGCCAGTCGGTTCGCCCGCACCTCCAGCTCGCCGTACGTCAGTTCAGCACCGTCGCACACGATCGCGAGGGCGTCCGGTGTCCGGGTCGCCTGTGCCGCGAACAGCTCCGGCACCGTGGCCGCCTGAACTCGCGTGTCGGGGCCGCTCCACTCCGTCAGCATGCGGCGCTGCTCGACCTCGTCGAGCACGTTCACCGCGGCGAGCCCGCTCTCCGGGCTGTACTCCAACGTGGTCACCAGGTTGTCCAGGCAGGTGTGCAGGAGCCGGCACACCGCCTGTCCGTCCACCGACTTCACCGCTTCCACGGTCAGCCCGAACCCGGCCCCGAGATCGTCCACCGAAACGGCGACCGGGTAGTTGGTGGCGTCCCGGGCGAACACCATCTGGATGCCCCTGGGCGCGGCACCGTCTTCCTTGCGGGACTCCGTACTCGGGCGCTGACTGTGCCGGAAGTTGAAGATCGAGGTGAAGAGCGGGCTGCCGCCGGGTACGCCGCTGGCCTGCTGGGCCAGCGTCAGCGGCGCGTGCTCGTGCACCAGCAGCTCCGCCAGCTGGTTCCGGAGGCCTTCCAGCGCCTGTCCGACACCGGCGGCGCCGACGCGGACCCGTACGGGCAGGGTGTTGAGGAAAAGACCCGGTACCCGGTCCGCGCCGGTTCCGGCGTTCATCCGCCCGAACAGCACCGTGCCGAAGACGACATCGTCGCGTCCGCTGACCGTGGCCAGCACCCTCGCCCAGGCCAGGTGGAACACGGTGGCCGGACTCACGCCGAGTGACCGGGCGACGTCGCGGACCCGCCGGCCGACCTCGTCGTCGACGCCCAGGTGGGAGCGTACGACCCCGCTGCCGTCACCATGCACGTCCAGCAGACCGTACGGGGCGGTGGTCTCCTCCACGTCTCCCAGCAGCTCGGCGAAGTACCGCTCGTGCTCCTCGCGGCTCACGCCCAGGCGGGCCTGCGCGACGAAGTTCCGGAAGGGCACCGGCTCGGGCAGCGAGTCCTCGCGCCCCGACAGGAACGCGCCCATCTCGTGCAGCAGGACATCCTGTGTGGTGTGGTCCTGGACCAGGTGATGCATCCGCAGCAACGCCAGCCAGCCGCCGTCCTCACCCGGTTGTGCGGCGGTGTGGACATCGATCAACGGCGCGCGCCCCGTATCCAGGCTCGGCCCGGCCGCCGCGATCAGCTGCTCCACCGCGGCAGGGCCTTCGGCGGTCAACTCCACGGATGCGATGGGCAGTTCGGCCCGGCGGACCACGACCTGAACCGGCTCGCGCAGGTCCTTCCACAGGATCGCGGTGCGGTAGATGTCGTGCCGGTCCACCACTCGCTGCAACGCGCGGAGGAACGCGTCCAGGCGCTCCCGCGAGTCGAAGCGGATGACTCGCGGTGCCGCGTACACGTCCGTGCCACCGTCCGTCTGCAGCAGGTGGTGGAAGAGGATGCCTTCCTGCAGCGGGGCGAGCGGGTAGACGTCGGCGATGTTGGCCGCGCCGCCCGGTATCCGCGCGACGATGTGCGCCAACTCGGACTCGTCCAGATCGATCAGCGGCAACATGTCCGCAGTGATGCGCTCAGCATCGTGCGGGATGCGGTTCTCCGGAACCACGACCGCGTCCGGAGCCGCCACCGCCGCCAGGCCCGCGGGGGTCGGGGTCTGGAACAGGGCCCGTACGGAGACGGACACACCGCGGCCGCGGAGTTGCTCGACCAGTGAGACGGCCAGCAGGGAGTGGCCGCCCAGCGTGAAGAAGTCGTCGTCCACGCCGACCGTGGGCAGGCCCAGGACCTGGGCGTAGGCCTGGCAGAGGATCTCTTCCTGCACCGTCGCGGGCGCACGCCCCGTGCCCGTCGTCGCCGCCGCACCGTAGTCCGGGGCCGGCAACGCCTTGCGGTCCAGCTTCCCGTTGCCGGTCAGCGGAAGCTCCGGCAGCACGATCACCGCGGAGGGGACCATGTACTCCGGCAACCGCGCGGCGACAAACTCCTTCACCGCTGTGGCCAGTGCGGCAGTGTCCATGTCGTCCTCGGCGTCGGTGACGACGTAGGCGACCAGACGGACATCACCCGGGCTGTCCTCACGAGCGACCACCGCCGCTTGGAGGACCAGCGGGTGCGCGGCCACGACCGCCTGGACCTCGCCGGGCTCTACCCGGAACCCACGGATCTTCACCTGCTCGTCCGCACGCCCGGCGAACACCAGCCGCCCATCGGCCGACCAGCGAACGCGGTCCCCCGTCCGATACATCCGCTCACCCGAACCACCAAACGGGCACGCGACGAACCGCTCCCCCGTCAGCCCGGGCCGGCCCACATACCCCCGCGCCACCTGCGCACCGGCCACATACAGCTCGCCCACCACACCCACCGGCACCGGCTTCAGACCCGCGTCCAACACATAGGCCTGCGTGTTCGCCACCGGGGAGCCCACCGGGACCACCCCGGACGCCGCCTGCTCCGCAGTCAACTGGGTGGTCGTGACACCGACTGTGGTCTCGGTCGGCCCGTAGTGGTTGAACAGCGTGCGCTCTGCGCCGGCGGTTCCCAGGAGCTCGCTCACCAGATCGGCGGAGGCCGCCTCACCGCCCAGGACCAGGGACCGTACCGAGGCCACCGACGCCACACCCAACGCCGCCACATGCGAGGGCACCGCCTTCAGGAAATCGATCCCCCGCTCCACCAGATAAGCCGCGACCGCGACCGGGTCGGTCACCAACTCCTCGTCGATGAAGTGCAGTTCACCCCCGCCGGTCAGACTCGCGAAGACCGTCGTGTTCGCCAGGTCGGTGGCCTGGCCCTGGAGCACCGCATACCGG
The DNA here is from genome assembly GCF_055589465.1 of Streptomyces sp. NPDC041940. NCBI lineage: Bacteria > Bacillati > Actinomycetota > Actinomycetes > Kitasatosporales > Streptomycetaceae > Streptomyces > Streptomyces sp. NPDC041940. The sequence goes on along the minus strand of NZ_JBVJBP010000017.1, from coordinate 6,151 downwards.
CCAGGGCTGCCGAAGCCGACCCGCTCGGGCACCGAAGCGACGTAGTTCGACAGGCCCCCGTGCGTGACCGCCACACCCTTCGCACGCCCCGTCGAACCCGACGTGTACACCACATACGCCGCCTGCCCCGGCAGGATCTCCACGCCCGGTGCCGTCTCAGGAGCCGCCGCCAGCTGCATCGCCGTGAGGGTGTCGTCGATGGCGACCAGGCGATGACGACCCACCGGGAGGTCTTCGAGGATCTCCTCCGTGGTCAGCGTCAGTACCGCCCCACTGTCCCGCAGCACGAACGCCACCCGCTCCGCAGGCTGACCCACATCCACCGGGACATAGGCCGCCCCCGCCTTCCACACCCCCAGCATCCCGACGAGAGTCTCCACACCCCGCGGCAGACACAGCCCCACCACCGACTCCGTGCCCACGCCCTGCAACCGCAGATAGTGCGCCAGCCGATTCGCCCGCACCTCCAACTCCCCGAACGACACCGACTCATCCCCCTGCACGACCGCCACCGCACCCGGCGACCGAGCAGCCTGCCCCTCGAACAACCCCAGCACCGACACCCCAGGCAGCCTCACCGCCGTGTCGTTCCACTCCACCACCACACGATGCCGCTCAGCCCCGTCAACAACTTCCATGGCGTTCAGCCGTGTCGAGGGGTTCTGGACGACCTGGGACAGCAGCAGGTTCAGTGCGCCCGCTATCCGGGCGACCGTGCCGGGCTCGAACAGGTCAGCCGCCCCCGTCACCACCCCGCCGATACCCGCCGGAGCACCATCCGGGCCGAACCGCTCACCCACCAGCACCGACACATCGAACTTCGCCCCCACCCGCCCCAACGGCAACGCACTGCCCCGCAGACCCGACACCCCCGGCGCCGCCCCACCCACACCCGCCGCCGACACCGTGTCCTGCATCGTCAAAATGACCTGGAACAACGGATGCCGAGCCGCCGAACGAGCCGGCGCCAACTCCTCCACCAACCGCTCGAACGGCACATCCTGATGCCCGAACGCGGCCAGACTCGTCTCCCTCACCCGCTCAAGCACCCGCACGAACGTCGGATCACCCGACAGATCCGTACGGATCACCAGCGTGTTGACGAAACAACCCACCAGCTCGTCCAGCGCCTCGTCCGTACGGCCGGCGATCGCCGAGCCGATCGGGATGTCCGTGCCCGCACCCAGCCGCGACAACGTCACCGCCACCGCGGCCTGGAGCACCATGAACACCGTCACACCCTCGGCACGGGCCATCTCACGCAACCGCGCATGCACCCCGGCCGGCACCTGCAGCCCCACCGCATGCCCCTCATGCGAAGCAACCACAGGACGCGACCGGTCATAGGGCAGCGCCAGCTCTTCCGGAGCCCCGGCCAGCACCTCACGCCAGAACCCCACCTGACGCGACAACACACTCCCGGGGTCACTCTCCTCACCGAGCAACTCCCGCTGCCACAACGCGTAATCCGCGTACTGCACCGGCAACGACGCCCACACCGGCGCCCGACCCTCACACCGCGCCGCGTACGCAGACGTCAGATCACGCTCCAAAGGAGCAGACGACCACCCATCACTGGCTATGTGATGCACTACAACTGTCAGCACGTGATCATCCGATCCCACGGCGAACAGATGTGCCTGGACGGGGATTTCCTCAGCAAGGTCAAATGCGTACCCTGCCGCTTCCGCCACCGCCTCGCCCAGCTCCTCCACGCTCACATCGGTGACGGTCAGCGAGAACCCGGTCTCCTCGACCGGCAGGATCCGCTGATACGGCTCACCGTCGGCGACCGCGAACACCGTCCGCAGCACCTCATGGCGCTCCAGCACATCGCGGAGGGCTTCCTCCAGCGCCTGCTGGTCCAGTGCCCCGGTCAGCCGCACACCGATCGGGATGTTGTAGGTCGCACTCGGGCCTTCCAGCTGACCGATGAACCACAGCCTGCGCTGCGCATACGACAGCGGCACCCGCTGCGGACGTACCCCCGCCACCAACGCCGGACGCGCCACTTCGGCCTGACCCAGCCTCGCCGCAAGCCCCGCCGGCGTCGACGCCTCGAACAACGTCCGCAGCGCCACCTCCACACCCAGCACTGCACGCACCCGACTCACCAAACGCGTCGCCAGCAGCGAATGCCCACCCAACGCGAAGAAGTCGTCCTCGACACCCACCTGATCCAAGCCCAGTACCTGCGCGAACGCCTGGCACAGAATCTCCTCCTGCACGGTCGCCGGCGCACGACCGCCGTCAGCCCCCGTGTACGCGGGAGCAGGCAGTGCCTTGCGGTCGAGCTTGCCGTTCACCGTCAACGGCAACGCATCCACAGTCACGACGGCCGACGGCACCATGTACTGCGGCAACCGCTCAGCCACGAAGTCACGCAGCTCGGACTCCGCCACGTCCCCCACCACATACGCCACCAGACGCCTGTCACCGGGAACGTCCTCACGGGCGATCACCGCTGTCTGTGTGACCTGGGGATGCGCGGCCAGCACCGCCTCGACCTCACCGGGCTCGATGCGGAACCCCCGGACCTTCACCTGCTCGTCCGCACGCCCCAGATACTCCAGCCGGCCCCCAGCCGACCACCGCACCACATCCCCCGTCCGATACATCCGCTCACCCGAACCACCGAACGGGCATGCGACGAACCGCTCACCCGTCAGCCCCGGACGACCCACATACCCCCGCGCCACACCCGCACCCGCCACATACAACTCCCCCGCCACACCCACCGGCACCGGCCGCAACGCACCATCCACCACGTAAGCGCGCGTGTTCGCGATCGGTGCGCCGATCGGCACGGACTGCGTGTCCTCGGGCAGCTCCGGAATGGCGTAGGTGCAGGCGAACGTGGTGGTCTCGGTCGGCCCGTACCCGTTCACCACCCGCAGTCCCGGCACCGCGGTCTGCGCGTCTCGCACATGCCGCGACGACAACGCCTCGCCGCCGACCAGCACCCGTGCCAGTCCCGCCAGCGCACTCGGGTCCTCATCGACGACCGTGTTGAAGAGCGCAGCGGTCAACCACAGGTTGCGGATGCCCTTACTCGAGATCAACGACCTGAGCTCCGGAATGCCCACTGCCCCAGGAGGAGCGATCACCAGGCGGCCACCGTGCACCAGCGCGCCCCACAACTCGAAGGTCGAGGCGTCGAACGCCAGCGGCGCCAGCAGGAGGTGCACATTCTGCTCGCTGAACTCGGCGTACTCCTGACCCCACACCAGCCGCACCACGGCGCGGTGCTCCACCATCACGCCCTTGGGCAGCCCCGCCGATCCGGACGTGAACATCACATAGGCGGCGTCATCCGCGGCGACGGCTACTGCCGGATCGTCACTCGGGAAGGCTTCATCGACGCTCTCGACCGGTACGACCACGCCACGGAAGTCCGTCAGCAGATCGGCCAGTGCCCCTTGGCTGACGATGACCTGGACATCGGCGTCGCGCATCATGGACGCCAACCGGGCGGAGGGATAGTCCGTGTCCAGCGGAACGTAGCCCGCACCGGCCTTCCACACGCCCAACAGCGCGGCTACCGCATCGGGGCCGCGCTCAAGGCACACTCCCACCAGCGAACCCCGGCCCACACCGGCCGCGATGAGCGCGTGCGCGATCTGGTTGGCTCGCGCGTTCAGCTCCCGATACGAGAGCTTCGCGTTCCCGAACTCCACCGCCACGGCGTCCGGACGCAGCCGCGCCTGTCCGGCGACCAAGGTGTGAACACCCTGCTTCGGCAACTCGGTTGTGGTGTCGTTCCAGTCTTCGAGGAGTCGGCTCTGTTCGCTCTGGTCGAGGATGTCCACTGCCGACAGGAGGCCGTCGGGGTCGTCCTCAAGCGTGCTCACCAGGTTGTCGAGGCAGGTGTGCAGCAGCCGGCACACCGCCTGCCCGTCCACCGGGCCCACCGCGTCCACGGTCAGCCCGAACCTGGACTCCAGGTCGTCCACCGCCATGGTCACCGGATAGTTCGTCACCTCACGCATGGACACCGTGACAATGCCCCTGGGCGCGCTGCCGGCTTCCGGTGCGGGGGCCGCTTGCGGGCGCTTGCCGTGCCGGTAGTTGAACAGTGAGGTGAACAGCGGGCTGCCGTTCGGGATCCCGCTGGCCTGCTGCGCCAGCGTCAGCGGAGCGTGCTCGTGGACCAGCAGTTCCGCCAGCTGGTTGCGCACGCCCTCCAGCGCGCTGCCCACCCCGACCGCGTCGACACGGACCCGCACGGGCAGGGTGTTGATGAACAGCCCCGGCACCCGGTCCGCGCCGGTTCCGGCGTTCATCCGCCCGAACAGCACCGTCCCGAACACGACATCATCCCGGCCACTGACCGTCGCGAGCACTCTCGCCCACGCCAGGTGGAACACGCTGGCCGGACTCACGCCGAGTGACCGTGCGACGTCGCGGACCCGCCGGCCGACCTCCTCATCAACCCGCAGGTGAGAACGCACGACACCGCTGCCGTCCCCGTGCACGTCCAGCAGACCGTACGGGGCGGTGGTCTCCTCCATATCCCCCAGCAGACCGGCGAAGTACCGCTCATGTTCCTCACGGCTCACACCCAGCCGTGCCTGCGCGACGAAGTTCCGGAACGGCAACGGCTCGGGCAGCGAATCCTCCCGCCCGGACAGGAAAGCTCTCATCTCGTCCAGCAGGACATCCTGCGTGGTGTGGTCCTGGACCAGGTGATGCATCCGCAGCAACGCCAGCCAAGCACCGTCCTCACCCCGCTGTACGGCGGTGTGGACGTCGATCAACGGGGCACGGTCGGTGTCCATGCTCGACCCGGCCACCGCGATCAGCTGCTCCACCGCGGCCGGGCCTTCGGCGGTCAACTTGACGTGAGTTATGGGCAGTTCGGCCTGACGGACCACGACCTGGACCGGCTCACGCAACCGCTCCCACACGATCGCCGTGCGGTAGATGTCGTGCCGGTCCACCACCCGCTGAAGAGCGCCGAGGAACGCATCCAGACGCTCACGCGAGTCGAACCGCAGCACCCGCGGCACCACATACGCATCCGCACCACCGTCCGCCTGCAACAGATGATGGAAGAACAAACCCTCCTGCAAAGGCGCCAAGGGATACACATCAGCGATGTTCGCCGCGCCACCGGGTATCTGCCCGACGATGTGCGCCAACTCGGACTCGTCGAGATCCACCAGCGGCAGCATGTCCGGAGTGATGCGCTCAGCACCCTCGGGGATCCTGTTCTCCGGAACAACGACTTCATCCGGAGCCGCCACCGCAGCCAGCCCTGCGGGTGTCGGCGTCTGGAACAGCGCCCGCACGGAGACGGACACACCCCGACCGCGCAACCGCTCCACCAGCGACACCGCCAGCAGGGAATGCCCACCCAGCGCGAAGAAGTCGTCGTCCACACCCACCGCGGGCAGGCCCAAAACCTCCGCGAACACCTGGCACAGGATCTCCTCCTGCACCGTCACCGGACCACGACCCCCACCCGCCATGAACTCGGGAGCCGGCAACGCCCTGCGATCCAGCTTCCCGTTCACCGTCAACGGCAACGCGTCCAGAGTCATGACGGCCGACGGCACCATGTGCTCCGGCAACCGGGCAGCCGCGAACGCCCTCACCCCGGAGGCAAGGTCGCCCGCGTCGTCGTCCCCGTCCGTCGGTACGAGGTAGGCGACCAGGCGGACATCGCCGGGCGTGTCCTCTCTGGCGATCACCGCAGCTCGCGCCACCTGAGGGTGCGCGGCCACCACCGTCTCGATCTCGCCCGGCTCGACACGGAACCCGCGGATCTTCACCTGCTCGTCCGCACGGCCTTCGAAGGCCAGCCGTCCCTCAGCCGTCCAGCGCGCACGGTCTCCCGTCCGGTACATCCGCGCACCCACCGCACCGAACGGGCACGCGACAAAGCGCTCCGACGTCAGCCCCGCACGATTCAGATAACCCCGCGCCAGACCCGCACCCGCCACATACAACTCCCCCACCACACCCACCGGCACCGGCCGCAACCACTCATCCAGCACAAACACCCGCAAATCAGGAAGCCCCACCCCGATCACACCACCACAAGCACCCGAGCCCACCTCCGCACTCTCCAACGGGAAATACGAGACATGCACCGTCGTCTCCGTAATCCCATACATATTCACCAACCGCGGCCCCCCACCCCCATGCC
>NZ_JBVJBP010000016.1:74354-215663 GCF_055589465.1 Streptomyces sp. NPDC041940 | reverse complement strand
CTCTCGGGCTTTCCTCCGGGCTGCTTCCCTTCGGTCTTGCGTTTCCGACTCTATCAGATCTTTCCGATCCGATTTCCTCGGTGCTTTCCAGGTTCTCGCTTCCGCGTTTCCCTTTCCGGCGGTTCCGACTCTATCAGATCCTTTCGGGCCTGATCCCCAGTCAGTGGGGGTTGTCTTTGCGGCTGTTGGGCCGTTCCGACGAGTGAGACTTTAGCGGATTCCCTGGCTCCCGAGCCAATCGGGGGCCGCGTCCTTTCGAACGGGGATTCCTCATTCCGTAAATACACATACCAATGAAACGACGACAGGTGTACTGCACGTCGAAGAGTGGTGGGTACTTCCGGAGTGGCTGCCCGGGGACCGACCGGAGTCGGCGCTCACGTCGGGCAACTCGGAGAACACTACGGATGGGGGTTGGGCGTGTCAACTCGGGGGCGGGCGGCACTCCGGGGGCGTAGCCTCGGGTGCATGACGACGCGTACGTGCACCCAGCTGTGGTGGGCCGCCTGACGGCGGCCGTTCTCACGTATGCACTCAACGGCCGCCGCTTCGGCGGCCGTTCTTGTTTCTCCCTCCGGAACCACCGAGGGACGGCCGCCCGGGGCGGCGGTCCTGGCCAGGAGGTGGAGGAGAGATGACACGGGTCTTCAGCGGGGTCAAGCCGACGGGGCATCTGACGCTGGGGAACTACCTGGGAGCCATGCGGCGGTGGGCCGCCGTCGACCAGCACGAGGCCGATGCCTTGTTCTGCGTCGTCGATCTGCACGCACTGACCGTGGAGCACGATCCGGCGCGGGTGCGCCGGCTGAGTCGGCAGGCGGCGACCTTGCTGCTGGCGTCCGGGCTGGATCCGCAGGAGTGCACGGTGTTCGTGCAGAGCCATGTGGACGAGCACGCTCGGCTGTCGTACGTGCTGGAGTGTGTGGCCACCGACGGTGAGATGCGGCGGATGATCCAGTACAAGGAGAAGGCCGCGCGGGAGCAGCGGCGGGGTGGGAGTGTGCGGCTGTCGCTGCTGACCTACCCCGTGCTGATGGCGGCGGACATCCTGGCCTACGGGGCCGACGAGGTGCCGGTCGGGGACGATCAGCGGCAGCATGTGGAGCTCGCTCGGGATATCGCCGTGCGGTTCAACCAGCGGTACGGGCATACGTTCGTGGTGCCTCGGGCCACGCGGCCAGGGGTGGCTGCTCGGGTGATGAATCTGCAGGATCCGGCGTCGAAGATGGGCAAGAGTGACGACGTCGGGCCGGGGATCGTCTATCTGCTGGACGAGCCGGACGTGATGCGGAAGAAGGTCATGCGGGCGGTGACCGACAGCGGGCGGGAGGTCGTGTACGACCGGGAGGCCCGGCCGGGGCTCGCGAACCTGCTGGAGATCCTCGCCGCGTGCACGGGTGAGGAGCCGGAGAGGTTGAGCGGCGCGTACGCGTCGTACGGGGATCTGAAGAAGGACACCGCTGAGGCTGTGGTGGAGGTGCTTCGGCCGGTTCAGAAGCGCCACAAGGAGTTGTGCGCGGACCCCGGGTATGTGGAGCGCGTGCTGCGGGACGGGGCGGAGCGGGCGCGGGGGATGGCCCGGCCGACTGTGGATGCCGCTTATCGCGCGATCGGGTTGCTTCCGGCGTGATGTGCCGCGGGGGCGGGTGATCGGCCCGCCCCCGGGTGCTTCAGCTGTTGTTGCCGGAGGCCAGGGCGCGGCTGCGGTCGCGGGCGGCTTCGAGGGCGGCGATGAGGGCGGCTCGTACGCCGTGGCTCTCGAGTTCGCGGATGGCGTTGATCGTCGTGCCGGCGGGGGACGTGACGTTCTCGCGGAGCTTGACCGGGTGCTCGCCGCTGTCGCGGAGCATCGTCGCGGCGCCGATGGCGGACTGGACGATCAGGTCGTGGGCCTTGTCGCGGGGCAGGCCGAGGAGGATGCCGGCGTCGGTCATGGCTTCGACCAGGTAGAAGAAGTAGGCCGGGCCGGAGCCGGAGAGGGCGGTGCAGGCGTCCTGCTGGGACTCGGGGACGCGGAGGGTCTTGCCGACGGCGCCGAAGATCTCCTCGGTGTGGGCGAGGTGGCCGGCGGTGGCGTGGGTGCCGGCGGAGATGACGGACATCGCCTCGTCGACCAGGGCGGGGGTGTTCGTCATGACGCGCACGACCGGGGTGTCGGGGGCGAGGCGCTCCTCGAAGTACGCCGTGGGGATGCCCGCGGCGCCGCTGATGACCAGGCGGTCGGCGGGGACGTGGGGGGCGAGTTCGTCGAGGAGCGTGCCCATGTCCTGCGGTTTGACCGTGAGGATCAGGGTGTCGGCGGTCTTCGCGGCTTCCGGGTTGGTGACCGGGGTGACGCCGTAGCGGGTGCGGAGTTCTTCGGCTCGTTCCTGGCGGCGGGAGGTGACCAGGAGGTCGGCCGGGTTCCAGCCGGCGCGGATCATTCCGCTGAGCAGGGCTTCGCCGATCTTGCCGGTGCCGAGGACTGCGACTTTCTGGGTCATGGCGCGGGGTGCCTCCGGGGGTGCGTCGTCCGGTGTCCATCGTCGCATCGGGGAGGGCGGGGTGGCTCGCTTGTCCGGTGGGCGGGATGTCGGGTGGCCCGGCTCACGCCGTCCTGCGTCGTAGCGTCGCCGCGCCCAGGGCCAGGACGAGGAGGGCGCAGCCCGCCACGATCAGGGCGTCGCGTACGAACGTGGCCGTCATGTCGGTGTGGTGGAGGACCTCGTTCATGCCGTCCACGGCGTAGGACATGGGGAGGACGTCGGAGATGGTCTCCAGGACCGGGTGCATGGTGTCGCGCGGGGTGAACAGGCCGCAGAGCAGGAGCTGGGGGAAGATCACCGCCGGCATGAACTGGACCGCCTGGAACTCCGAGGCCGCGAAGGCCGAGACGAACAGGCCGAGGGCCGTGCCGAGGAGGGCGTCGAGGAGGGCCACCAGGAGCAGGAGCCAGGGGCTGCCGGTGACGTCGAGGCCGAGGAACCAGACCGCGAGGCCGGTGGCCAGGGCGGACTGGATGATCGCGAGGGTGCCGAAGGCGAGGGCGTAGCCGGCGATCAGGTCGCCCTTGCCGAGGGGCATGGCGAGGAGGCGTTCGAGGGTGCCCGAGGTGCGTTCGCGCAGGGTGGCGATGGAGGTCACCAGGAACATCGTGATCAGCGGGAAGATCCCGAGGAGGGACGCGCCGATGCTGTCGAAGGTGCGGGGGTTGCCGTCGAAGACGTAGCGGAGCAGGAGCAGCATCACGCAGGGGATGAGGAGCAGGAGCGCGATGGTGCGGGGGTCGTGGGTGAGCTGGCGCAGGACGCGGGTGGTGGTGGCGGTGGTGCGGGCCGCGCTCAGGGCTTTCGGTGACGTGTTCGGTGAGGTGGGGGTGAGCGTGGTCGTCATCGCGTTGTCTCCTTCGGGCGGGCTGCCGCCTTCGCTTCGTCCACCAGGTGCAGGAAGGCCTCCTCGACCGTCTCGGCGCCGGTGGCGGTGCGCAGGGCTTCGGGGGTGTCGTCGGCGAGGAGTTCGCCCTCGCGCATGAGGAGGAGGCGGTGGCAGCGCTCGGCTTCGTCCATGACGTGGGAGGAGACGAGGAGGGTGGCGCCGCGGGTCGTCGCGATGTCGTGGAAGAGGGTCCAGAGGTCTCGGCGCAGGACCGGGTCGAGGCCGACGGTCGGTTCGTCGAGGACCAGGAGTTCGGGGGTGCCGAGGAGGGCGACGGCCAGGGAGACGCGGTTGCGCTGGCCGCCGGAGAGGTTGCCGGCCAGGGCGTGGGTGTGGGTGGTGAGGTCGACGTCGGCGAGGACGCGATCGACATCCTGGCGGCGGTCGGCGGCGGATCGGCCGGGGTCGAGGATCGCGGCGAAGTAGTCGAGGTTCTGGCGGACGGTCAGGTCGTCGTAGACGGACGGGGCCTGGGTGACGTAGCCGATGCGGGTGCGCAGGGTGGGGTGGCCCGCGGGGTGGCCGAGGACGTCGAGGGTGCCGGTGATCTTGGCCTGGGTGCCGACGACGGAGCGCATGAGGGTCGACTTGCCGCAGCCGGAGGGGCCGAGGAGGCCGGTGATCTGGCCTCGGGGGACGGTGAAGGCGAGGTTGTGGAGGACCGTGCGAGGGCCTCGGGTGACGGTGAGGTTGTCGGCGTGTACGGCGGTGGGTTCCGTGGTCGGGTTCGGGCCGGGGCGTGGTGAGCCGGGAGCGTTATTCATCATGTGATGAATAATGCTCCCGGTGGTGGGGTGCGTCAAGAAGGGGATCGGGGTGGGGTCAGGGTTTGGTCTTCGCGAGCAGGAGGACGACCTCGTAGACCTCCTCGACGGAACCGTCCGGGAAGGCGCTGAGCAGGTGCTCGCGTTCCGCGGCGAGGAAGGACGCGGTGTGTTCCTCGTCGTGGACCAGGAAGACCGAGTGGCTGGCGATGTTGGCGAGGTGGGTGTCGACCGGGACGCGGCGGCTCCAGCGGACCGTGCGGCGGGTGAAGTCGAGGCGGCCGGTGGGGTCGGCGGCGCGGGCGTTGACGTTCCGTTTCTCGGCGGAGATGTCGATGCCGAAGTGGCGCGCGGTGCGGGCGGCGGCCTCGGCGATCCAGGGGACGTCCAGGGCGTCGGTGTTCCACCAGAGGGCGAGTGCGCCGCCGGGGCGCAGGACGCGGAGGGCCTCCGGGACGGCGCGGGTGGGGTCGGTCCAGTGCCAGGCCTGGGCGTAGGTGACGAAGTCGAGGGAGGCGGTGGCGAGGGGGAGGTCGTCGCCGGTGCCGCGGATGATCGGGACGGCGGGGAGGGTGCGGCGGAATTGCGCTGCCATGCCGTTGCCGGGTTCCACCGCGATGACGTCCGCGCCTCGGGCGTGCAGGAGGGCGGTCGCTATGCCGGTGCCTGCGCCGATGTCTGCGACGCGGGAGCCGGGGAGGGGGTGGCCGGCCAGGTCTTCTATCGCGTCGAAGAGGGCTGGGGGGTAGGAGGGGCGGTTGGCCGCGTATTGGGCTGCGGCGGTGTTGAAGGAGTGGGCTCGGGTGGTTCGGGTGGGTTCGGGGGTGGGGGTGGGTGGTTCGGTGGGTGCGGGTTCGGGGGTGGGGTGTGCTCCGGGGGTGGGGTGGTGGGCGGGGGGAGGTGTGGTCATAAGGGCCATGGTGGCCGGGTGGTGGGGTGGGGTGCGGTGAGATTTCGGTGAGAGGGGCGGGCTATGGGCGGCGGCGCTTCTTCCCCGGGCGGCGAGTGGTCTTCTTCTCGTGTCGCTTGCGGGCTGCCTCGTACTCCTCGCGGTGGAGCTTCTCGCCGGGGGCCTCGGTGAGGGAGCGGAAGAAGTACGCGAGGAGGGAGCCGACGAAGCCGATGGCCAGGAGGCCGCGGAGGGATGCCTGGCGTTCGGGGTCGGGGCGGCGGGTGAAGCCGTCCCAGGTGTGGCGGAAGGCCATCGCGCTGCAGATCGCGAACATCACGATCATGAGGAACGAGACGAAGCCGCCGATCGCGGCGATCTGGAGGCCCTGGTAGGCGAGGCGGAGGACCAGGCAGGCGGCGGCCGCGGTGGCCAGTGAGCCGACGGCTACGGCTATGCGGCGGGGGGTGTAGCCGTTGTCGTGGTTCAGCCAGGTCGTGCCGAAGAAGCGGATGGGGTCGGGGGTCGGGCCGGGGGGTGGGGTGCCGTTTTCTGCGCTCACCGGCCGATTATCGCGCGGGGGTGTGCAGGCCTGCGGCGGCCTGTGGGGCTTTGGTGGGGGTGCGCGTCGCGCCTGCGGGGTGGTGGTGGGTCGGGGCCGCGTCGGGGGGTGTCCGTCCTCGGAACGTCGCGATGGGGTGTCAGGCCGACCGACTGTTCGTTGACGCGACAACCGCTGCGGGCGGACACCCCCCGACACGTCCCCTTCTCGCCGTACGCGGGTGCGGGTGCGTGGCCTCGCACGCCGCGGGCGGCCCGCAGTGGGGGCGGGCCGCCCGCGGTTGTGTGGGTGCGGGTCAGGAGCAGCGGGGGCGGACGTAGCCGTCGCTGCCGGTGTTCACGTAGGCGTCCGAGATGTACTGGCCGCTCGCGATGTTGTCCCAGATGGTGGTCGTGCCGTACGGGCCCGTGACGCGGGTGCCGGGTGTCTGGCAGTGGATGGCCACCCGGGCGCCCTCCGAAAGGGTCCTGACGATCGGGTAGCCGGTGCCGGGGCCGCTGCGGACGTTGAGGCTGACGCCGGGTGCGATCGAGTAGTACGTGGCCGCGGCGGCCAGTGTGGTGACCACCGGCATGCCGGTGCTGGGTCTGATCTGTTCTACAGACATGAAAATCCTCCCCCGTTGAACCCCATGGCAGCCATGGGGTCCCGTTGATTCCCCTGAATCACGCCATCAAACACTTGTGCGTGATTTGCCAGCGGAGGCTAGCAAGCCGCCTCTGTCTCGTACGAGTCATCGACTAGGCTCCGTGCGTCGCGCGCGCGGACGAACAGCACGGGGGTGGTTCCATGGCGGCGCAGGGAAACGCCGGAGCGGGCCCGGAAGCGGAACTTCCTGAGTTTGCCGGTCACTACCGACTCGAAGAGCGTCTGGGGTCGGGCGGCATGGGGGTCGTGCATCTGGCCCGGAGCACCTCCGGGATGAAGATGGCCGTGAAGGTCGTGCACGCGCAGTTCGCCGAGGACCCCGAGTTCAGGGGGCGTTTCCGGCAGGAGGTGGCTGCGGCCCGGCGGGTCAGCGGGGCCTTCACCGCTCCCGTTGTGGATGCCGATCCCGAGGCCGGGCGGCCCTGGATGGCCACGTTGTTCATTCCTGGGCCGACGCTGGCCCAGGAGGTGAAGCGGAACGGGCCCTTGGCTCCTGCGCAGTTGCGGCGGGTGATGGCCGGGCTCGCGGAGGCGCTGCGCGACATCCATCGGGTCGGGGTCGTGCACCGGGACCTGAAGCCGAGCAATGTCCTGCTCGCCGAGGACGGGCCGAAGGTCATCGACTTCGGCATTTCCCGGCCAAAGGACAGCGAGTTGCGCACCGAGACCGGGAAGCTGATCGGCACGCCGCCCTTCATGGCGCCCGAGCAGTTCCGGCGGCCCAGGGAAGTGGGGCCCGCCGCCGATGTCTTCGCGCTCGGGTCGGTGATGGTGCACGCGGCTACCGGGCGAGGGCCGTTCGACTCCGACAGCCCCTACGTCGTCGCCTACCAGGTGGTGCATGACGAGCCCGAGCTGACCGGCGTACCGGAACAGTTGGCGCCGCTCGTACTGCGGTGTCTCGCCAAGGAGCCCGAGGACCGGCCCTCGCCCGACGAGTTGATGCGGGAACTGCGGTCGGTGGCGGCGTCATACGACACGCAGGTGTTCATACCGGCGCAGCGCGAGGACGGGGCGCCGGGTGCTGGTGAGGCGGCGGGTACGGGTGAGGCAGCGGGTGCGGGTGAGGCAGCGGCTGTCGCGGGTCCGCGTCGGTCCAGGCTGCGTCTCGGGAGGCGGGCCGCTCTGGGGGCCGGTGCGCTCGGGCTGGCCGTCGTCGGCACGCTCGCGGCGGTGCCCCTGCTCGGGGGCGGTTCCGCTCCGGCTCCCGCGGTCAGCGCACCGCGGACCACTGCTGCCGCCTTCACGGCGTGGACGGCGGCGCCGTTGTCCCGGACGGGTGACACCCCTCTGTGCTCTTACGCGGCCGGGAAGTTGCTCTGCGCGCAGAGCGGGCTGGTCTTCGCTCTCGATCCGGCGGACGGGCGTCTGCTGTGGAAGTACCCGCTGGAGGGGATCGCCGCCGAGGGGCCGCCGAGTGGGGTTCCGGTCGTGTCGGGTGATCTGGTGCTGGCCGGGCTCGGTCACGGGGAGCGGCTGACCGCGCTCGATCCGGAGTCGGGTGATGTGGTCCGGCGGCAGGCCATGTCCATGTCGGGCGGGGTGCAGTCGGTGGGAGGGATGGTGCTCCTCACCGCGGCCGACGGCACGGTGACGGGTGTGGACAGTGCCTCCGGGGACGTGAAGTGGCGTCAGCCGATTCCAGGGCAGGAGGTGCCGTACTTCACGGCGTTCCCCGGGGATCCGCTGGCGTATGCGGCGACCGTGTCCGGTGATGGGGCCACGACGCAGGTGACGGCGGTGGAGCCCGGCACGGGCGAGGTGCGGTGGGACGCGCGGCTCGAAGGGGCGTTGGAGCCGATCGGGACGGTGGGTGGGTCCGTCGTGTTCGTCTCCGTCGATGCCGTGCGCGGGGAGGCGCGGGCCGTGGTTCGGTACAGCCCGGAGGGGCGGACGAGCGAGCGGGTGCCGTTGCGTATCCCGTTGCAGGGGGTCCAGGGCAGCGTGCGGGGGGACGTCGTCCATCTGATGGCGGAGGGCGGGGGGCTGGTCGCCGTCGATCTGGAGGCGCGCAAGCAGTTGTGGAGCCTGCAGACCGGTGTCGCGCGGGGGTCCGTGCCGGCCGCCGGTGATCGGTACGTGTACGTCACCACGCCGGACGGGCGGCTGCTCGCCGTCGACGGGCGGCGCGGGAAGCTCGTCGGGCAGACGTCTCCCCGGCTGGCGGATCAGTCGGACCGGGTTCCGGCCACGCTGCCCGAGCCCGTGGTCGTGGACGACCGTGTCTACGTCGGTGCTCCGGACGGCACCGTCTTCGGCGTGGACGGGCGTGATCCGGCCGGCTGGTAGGGGCCGCCGCCTTGCCCTTGCGGGGCGGCCCCGGGGTGGTCAGCCGAGCTTCGACACGTCCCGGACGGCGCCCTTGTCCGCGCTGGTCGCCATCGCGGCGTAGGCGCGCAGGGCGGCGGAGACCTTGCGGTCGCGGTTCTTCGGGGCGTAGACGCCGTTCAGGGCTTCCTCGCGGCGGGTCAGTTCGGCGTCGTCGACGAGGAGTTCGATGGTGCGGTTCGGGATGTCGATGCGGATGCGGTCGCCGTCCTCGACGAGGGCGATGGTGCCGCCGCCCGCCGCCTCCGGCGAGGCGTGCCCGATGGAGAGGCCGGACGTGCCGCCGGAGAAGCGGCCGTCGGTGATCAGGGCGCAGGCCTTGCCGAGGCCGCGGCCCTTCAGGTACGAGGTCGGGTAGAGCATCTCCTGCATGCCGGGGCCGCCCTTGGGGCCCTCGTAGCGGATGACGACGACGTCGCCCTCCGTGATCTGTTTCAGCAGGATCTTCTCGACGGCCTCCTCCTGCGACTCGCAGACGACCGCCGGGCCCTCGAAGGTCCAGATGGACTCGTCGACGCCGGCCGTCTTCACCACGCAGCCGTCGACCGCGAGGTTGCCCTTGAGGACCGCGAGGCCGCCGTCCTTGGAGTACGCGTGTTCGACGGAGCGGATGCAGCCGCCCTCGGCGTCCTCGTCGAGGGCCTCCCAGCGCTCGGACTGGGAGAAGGCCTCGGCGGAGCGGACGCAGCCGGGGGCCGCGTGCCACAGTTCGAGGGCCTTGGGGGACGGGGAGCCGCCGCGCACGTCCCAGGTCTTCAGCCAGTCGGCGAGGGTGGGGCTGTGGACCGAGTGCACGTCCTCGTTGAGGAGGCCGCCGCGGTGCAGTTCGCCGAGAAGGGCGGGGATGCCGCCGGCGCGGTGCACGTCCTCCATGTAGTACGTGCGGTTCTTGGCGACGTTCGGGGCGACCTTGGCGAGGCAGGGGACGCGGCGGGAGACCTCGTTGATCTCCTCCAGGCCGAAGGGGACGCCGGCCTCCTGGGCCGCGGCCAGCAGGTGCAGGATCGTGTTGGTCGAGCCGCCCATGGCGATGTCCAGGGCCATCGCGTTCTCGAAGGCCGCGATGGTGGCGACATTGCGCGGCAGGACCGTGTCGTCGTCCTGGTCGTAGTAGCGGCGGGTGATGTCCATGACCGTGTTCGCGGCGTCGACGTAGAGCTGCTTGCGCGCGGTGTGCGTGGCCAGGACCGAGCCGTTGCCGGGGAGGGAGAGGCCGATGGCCTCGGTGAGGCAGTTCATCGAGTTGGCGGTGAACATGCCGGAACAGCTGCCGCAGGTCGGGCAGGCGTTCTCCTCGATACGGAGGATGTCCTCGTCCGAGATCTTGTCGTTCACGGCGTCGGAGATCGCGTCGACCAGGTCGAGCGTGCGGACCGTGCCGTCGACCAGCGTGGCGCGGCCGGACTCCATCGGGCCGCCGGAGACGAACACCGTCGGGATGTTCAGGCGCAGGGCCGCGTTGAGCATGCCCGGGGTGATCTTGTCGCAGTTGGAGATGCAGATCAGGGCGTCGGCGCAGTGGGCCTCGACCATGTACTCGACCGAGTCCGCGATGAGGTCGCGGGAGGGGAGGCTGTAGAGCATGCCGCCGTGGCCCATGGCGATGCCGTCGTCGACCGCGATGGTGTTGAACTCGCGCGGGATGCCGCCGGCCTCGACGATCGCCTCGCTGACGATCCGGCCGACCGGCTGGAGGTGGGTGTGGCCCGGCACGAACTCGGTGAAGCTGTTGGCGACCGCGATGATCGGCTTACGGCCGATGTCCGCACCCGGTACACCGGAGGCCCGCATAAGGGCGCGGGCGCCCGCCATGTTGCGGCCGTGGGTGACTGTGCGGGACCTCAGCTCGGGCATCGTCGCTCGCTCCTTCAGAGACTGCGTCAGAGGATTCGGAGACTTCTGACTGCTATCGAGCGTACGCCGGTCATCCAGAGGGCGGGACGGAGTGTCCGGAATGCGGGATGCGATGTCTCGCCGGCAGCGGTCGTGGGCCGCTCAGGGGCCGGTGAGGTGGCCCTGTACGACCGGGGCCAGGCGCTCGATGATCTGTTCCGGGTCCGCCGAGGCCAGGGGCTCGACCTTGATGACGTAGCGCAGCATGGCCGTGCCCACGAGCTGGGCGGCGGCCAATTCGGCGCGCAGTTCGGCGTCCGGCAGGTCCAGGCGGACGGCGATGCGGCGCAGGACCTGGGTGGCGACGATCCGGCGGAAGACGGCGGCGGCCGTCTCGTTGGTGACGGCGGAGCGGACGATGGCGAGCAGGGGCGTGCGGGTCGCCGGGTTCTCCCAGACGCCGAAGAAGAAGCGGACCAGGCGCTCCCCCACGCCGTCGAGCGGGCCCTCGGCGATGGCTTTCGGTGCCTCCATGGCGGGGGCGAAGGACTGGGTGATCGCCGCCTCGAAGACCTGTTCCTTGGTCCCGAAGTAGTGGTGCACGAGCGCCGGGTCGACTCCGGCCGCCTTGGCGATGCCGCGCACGGACGTCTTCTCGTAGCCGCGCTCGGAGAACTCGTCGCGGGCGGTGGTGAGGATGCGATCGCGGGTGTCGGCCGACTCCGTGCGCGGGGGGCGGCCACGGCGGCGGGCGGTGGTGCCGGCTCCGGTGCCTGCTCCGGTTCCGGTTCCGGCTCCTGTACCGGTGCCTGCTCCGGTTCCGGTGCCGGTTCCGGTTCTTGTGCCGGTTCCGGCCGGGGGCTCGTGCGACGGGCGGTCGCTCATCGTCGCGGCACCCGCACCGCCGAGGCCAGGTGCAGGCGCGTGAAGGCCAGCGCCTCCGCCAGGTCGGCCTCCCGCTCCGCGCTCGACATGGCGCGGCGGGTGTTGACCTCGATGACGACATGCCCGTCGAAGCCGGTCAGGGCGAGCCGCTCCAGCACCTCGGCGCAGGGCTGGGTACCGCGGCCGGGCACCAGGTGCTCGTCCTTGGCCGATCCCCTGCCGTCGGCGAGGTGGACGTGGCCGAGGCGGTCCCCCATGCGGTCGACCATGGCCAGGGCATCGGAGCGGGCCGTCGCGGTGTGGCTGAGGTCGATCGTGAAGTGCCGGTAGTCGTCCTTCGTCACGTCCCAGTCGGGGGCGTACGCGAGCATCTCGCGGTCGCGATAGCGCCAGGGGTACATGTTCTCGACGGCGAACCGTACGTCCGTCTCGTTCGCCATGCGCCAGATGCCGGTGACGAAGTCCCGGGCGTACTGGCGCTGCCAGCGGAAGGGCGGGTGTACGACGACGGCGCTCGCGCCCAGCTTCTCGGCCGCCGCGCGGGCCCGCTGGAGCTTGGTCCAGGGGTCGGTGGACCAGACGCGCTGCGTGATGAGCAGGCAGGGGGCGTGGACGGCCAGGATCGGGATCTGGTGGTAGTCGCTGAGTCTGCGCAGGGCCTCGATGTCCTGGCTCACGGGATCCGTCCAGACCATGACCTCGACCCCGTCGTAGCCGAGGCGTGCGGCGATCTCGAAGGCCGTGGCCGTCGACTCCGGGTAGACCGAGGCCGTCGACAGGGCGACCTTCGCGTCCGGGATCTTTACGGCTGGCTCTGCCATGCAGGACAGATTACGGGGTGTGGTCGGGGCGGGGCGGGGGGCCTCTTCGCCGTTGTGGTGTTTGCCACGGCGGGGGTGCATGTCCTTCGCAGCTCTCCTACACCGACTCCATGTGGTCCAGGCGCCGCAGGATCACGCCCTCCCGCAGCGCCCACGGGCAGATCTCCACGCGCTCGACGCCGAACAGGTCCATCGCGCCCTCCGCGACCAGGGCACCGGCCAGGAGCTGGTTCGCCCGGCCCTCGGAGACGCCCGGCAGCTCGGCCCGTTCCGCCTCCGTCATGCCGGCCAGCCTCGGAACCCAGGCCTCCAGGGACTCCCGCTTCAGCTCGCGCTGGACGTAGGGGCCCTCGGCGGAGCGGGCGGCGCCGGCGATGCGGGCCAGCTGCTTGAAGGTCTTGGACGTGGCCACGACGTGGTCGGGGGAGCCGATGCGGCTGAACTCGCCGACCGTGCGGGCGATCTCGGCGCGTACATGGCGGCGCAGGGCGCGGACGGCGTCCGCGGAGGGCGGGTCGCCGGGCAGCCAGCCGGAGGTGAGGCGGCCGGCGCCCAGCGGCAGCGAGACGGCCGCGTCGGGCTCCTCGTCGATGCCGTAGGCGACCTCCAGGGAGCCGCCGCCGATGTCCAGGACCAGCAGTTTCCCGGCCGACCAGCCGAACCAGCGGCGGGCGGCGAGGAAGGTGAGGCGGGCCTCCTCCGCGCCGGTGAGGACCTGGAGCTCGACGCCGGTCTCGGCGCGCACGCGGGCGAGGACGTCATCGGCGTTGCGGGCCTCACGCACGGCGGAGGTGGCGAACGGCAGCAGATCCTCGACGCCCTTGTCCTCGGCGGCCTGGAGCGCCTCCTGGACGACCGAGATCAGCTGGTCGACGCCGTGCGGGCCGATCGCGCCGTCGTCGTCGAGGAGCTGGGCGAGGCGCAGTTCCGCCTTGTGCGAGTGCGCGGGCAACGGGCACGCGCCGGGATGCGCGTCCACCACGAGCAGATGCACCGTGTTCGATCCCACGTCGAGGACACCGAGTCTCATGTACGGAACGCTACTGCCAGCCGGGCCGTCCGCCGTCCTCGGTAGGGGTACAAGGCCCGTACCCTGGAGATGTGCCAAAGACGAAAAAGGCGAAGCGCGACAAATCATCGGGTGCCGCGGTGTCCGACGAGAAGGGCCTCGACTTCGCCCGCGCGTGGGTGGAGTTTCCTGATCCGGCGGACGACGAGCAGGTCTTCCGCTGCGATCTGACATGGCTGACCTCTCGCTGGAACTGCATCTTCGGCAGCGGCTGCCAGGGCATCCAGGCCGGCCGCGCGGACGACGGGTGCTGCACGCTGGGTGCCCACTTCTCCGACGAGGACGACGAGAAGCGGGTCGCCGAGCATATGGCGAGGCTCACGCCGGACATCTGGCAGAACCACGCCGAGGGCACGAGCAGCGGCTGGATCTCCGAGGACGAGGACGGCGACCGGCAGACGCGCCCCTTCCAGGGCTCGTGCATCTTCCAGAACCGGCCCGGCTTCCCGGGCGGCGCGGGCTGCTCGCTGCACATCCTCGCCCTGAAGGAGGGCCGCGAGCCGCTGGAGACCAAGCCGGACGTGTGCTGGCAGCTGCCGGTGCGGCGGACGTACGAGTGGATCGACCGGCCCGACGACACGCGCGTGCTGCAGGTGTCGATCGGTGAGTACGACCGCCGCGGCTGGGGTCCGGGCGGCCATGACCTGCACTGGTGGTGCACGTCGGCGACCTCGGCGCACGGCGCGGGCGACCCGGTGTACGTGTCCTACCGGCCGGAGCTGATCGAGCTGATGGGCAAGGCCGGCTACGACCGGCTGGTCGAGCTGTGCGAGGAGCGGCTGGCCTCGCAGCTGCCGTTGCTGGCACCGCATCCGGCGGATCCGGTCGGCTGACGAGCGTCCCTAGGACGTGGACTGACTCGGGTCGTCGCCCTCTGAGGGCGGGGGCGTCGGGTCTGTCGGGTCGCCCGGGCCCGGGCCCGGGTCGGTGGGCGTGGGGTCCGGGTCGGGTGACGGGGGCGGGGTCGTCGGCGTCGGGTCGGGGTCCGGTGCCGCGGTCGTGGGCGTCGGGTCGGGCTGGTGCGGGGGCGGGTCGCTGGGGTGGGGGTCCGGGCCGGGGCCGGGATCGGAGGGGGTGGGCGCGGTGCCGAAGCCCTCGATGTGGACGACGGCGCCCACGGGTGCGACCGCCACCTGCGCGTGCCAGGGGCCGGCGGGCTCCCGCAGATGGTCGACGTACACCTTGATCGTCAACGACTCGCCGGGCCGCAGCGTTCCCGAGGACTGGCTGAGGTAGAGCCAGTCGGCTCCCGTGGAGGCGGACCAGCGGACCGGGGCCGGGCCTGTGGCGGTGAGGGTGATCAGGGTGGTGTCGCCGGTGTTGTCCGCCGTGACGTCCAGCGCGCTCGCGCGGCCGGAACTCGCGACGCCGATGACCTCCACGGACACGTCGGCCTTGCCGTTCCTGCCGAAGCGGGTGCCGGGTCTGGTGCTCGCGTTGCCGGTGTTCTCGTAGCCGCCGCCTGCCATCTCGCCGTCCAGGCCGAGCGGGTCGTCCACCTCCAGCGCGGAGGCGGAGCGGCCGTCCTGGGCCTCGCCCACGGGGGTGCCCCGGTAGGCGGCCCACAGAGCGAGCACGGGGGCGGCCACGACGGTGGCGACGACGGTCGTGGTGACGGCACGCGCGCGGAGACGGTCCCTTCGGGCGGCGCGGTCCTTGGGGTCCATCGGGTAGCCGCGCCGGTCGAAGCGGGGGGCCGCGCCACGCGCGCGTGGCGGGTGGGCCATGGCGACGTGCAGGGCCGCGAGGGGCGCGGGCAGGACGGGCAGCGCGGCGGGCGTGACGCTGGTGCCGGGCCAGCGGCCGGGGATGGCGCGCTCGGCGGTGCGGCGGCATCGCGGGCAGTCGTCGACGTGCCGGACGAGCTCGCGGCGCAGGGCCGTGCCGAGCACGAGCCGGTCGTCGCCGACGAGGTGGGCGACGCTCGGACACGCCCCGGTCTCGACCACGGCGAGGGCCGCACGCGTGCGTTCGACCTCGCAGGCGGCGGAGGCGAGCAGGTCGCGGGTGGTGGCGAGGTCCATGCCGAGGACGGCGGCGACCTCGTGGGCGGCGAGGTGGTGGCGCACGGCCAGTTCGAGCGCCTCCCGCTGCTCCGGGGTGGTGCCGGCGGCCTCCGGCCAGGCCAGCAGGGCCAGTTCGCCGCGGCGCCGCTCCTGGACCTCCTCGGAGAGGGCCGGGGCGGCGGGGCGGTCGGCGCGCTGTGCGCGGCCCGCCGCGTGGCTGCTCGTACGTTTCTGCTTGGCCTCGGCCAGCCCTCGCAGGCACGCCCAGCGGGCCAGCGCGTACAGCCAGGCCCTGCGGTCCGCGGGCGCCTCGGGGACGTGCCGGCCGCGGCGTTCGGCGAGCGCGAGGACGTCGCCCAGGGCGGCGGTCGCGGCGTCGTGGTCGCACAGCACGGACAGGCAGTAGGTGAACAGGCCGTCCAGATAGGGCTCGTAGCGCCCGGGCGGCCGCTGCACCAGCGTGCGCGCCGCACCGCGGTCACGCGCTTCCCGGTGCGCCCGGTGGGCGCCGGCCGAGCGGGTCGAGATCTCCGGCGTACTGCTCGTCATTCGGCGACCGTAGGGGGCCGGGAGTGTTACCTTCCGGCGGCTTGAGCACATTTAATCCGTACGGGTGAAACGATCCCTCAATAGGGGACAGGAACCAGTTGTTCCGCCGCCGGCGCGGGGTGGCGGGGTCCTGGCGCGCGGATGTCCGGCCCCTCCGGTCGCGCCGCTGGCCGCGCCCTCCGGTCCCCGCGGTGTCAGTGCCTGCGGCTACGGTTCGTCCATGGCTGCCCGTACGAAGACCACCAAGGACCGCCCGTCCTACCGCTGCACGGAGTGCGGGTGGCAGACGGCGAAGTGGCTCGGCCGCTGCCCCGAGTGCCAGGCCTGGGGGACGGTCGAGGAGTACGGCACGCCCGCGGTCCGTACGACGGCACCGGGCAGGGTCACCACCTCCGCCCTGCCCATCGGCCAGGTGGACGTCCGCCGGGCGACGGCCCGCTCCACCGGCGTGCCCGAGCTGGACCGGGTGCTCGGCGGCGGCCTGGTCCCCGGCGCGGTGGTGCTGGTCGCGGGCGAACCGGGCGTCGGCAAGTCGACGCTCCTGCTCGACGTGGCGGCCAAGTCGGCGAGCGACGAGCACCGCACGCTGTACGTCACGGGCGAGGAGTCGGCGAGCCAAGTCCGGCTGCGCGCCGACCGCATCAAGGCCATCGACGACCATCTGTACCTGGCCGCCGAGACGGATCTGGCGGCGGTGCTGGGCCACTTGGACGCGGTGAAGCCGTCGCTGCTGATCCTGGACTCGGTGCAGACGGTGGCCTCCCCGGAGATCGACGGCGCGCCCGGCGGCATGGCCCAGGTCCGGGAGGTCGCGGGCGCCCTGATCCGGGCGTCGAAGGAACGCGGCATGTCCACGCTGCTCGTGGGCCATGTCACCAAGGACGGCGCCATCGCGGGCCCGCGCCTGCTGGAACACCTCGTGGACGTCGTCCTGCACTTCGAGGGCGACCGGCACGCCCGCCTCCGCCTCGTACGAGGTGTCAAGAACCGCTACGGCACCACCGACGAGGTCGGCTGCTTCGAACTGCACGACGAGGGCATCACGGGCCTCGCGGACCCGAGCGGACTTTTCCTGACACGTCGGGCGGAACCGGTCCCGGGCACCTGTCTGACCGTCACCCTGGAGGGCCGCCGCCCGCTGGTCGCCGAGGTCCAGGCGCTCACGGTCGACTCACAGATCCCCTCCCCGCGCCGCACCACCTCGGGCCTGGAGACCTCCCGGGTCTCGATGATGCTGGCGGTGCTGGAACAGCGCGGCCGGATCAGCGCCTTGGGCAAGCGGGACATCTACTCCGCGACGGTCGGCGGCGTGAAGCTCTCGGAGCCCGCGGCGGATCTGGCCGTCGCCCTCGCCCTGGCGAGCGCGGCGAGTGACACACCTCTCCCCAAGAACCTGGTCGCGATCGGGGAAGTCGGCCTCGCGGGCGAGGTGCGGCGGGTCACTGGCGTGCAGCGCAGGCTGGCGGAAGCCCACCGTCTGGGCTTCACACACGCCCTGGTACCGGGCGACCCGGGCAAGATCCCCGCGGGTATGAAGGTTCTGGAAGTCTCGGACATAGGGGACGCGCTACAGGTCCTTCCGCGCTCCCGTCGCAGAGAGGCCCCACGGGACGAGGAGGGTCGCCGGTAGACTTTGCCCAGGTCTCGCCCGTCCGTGCGAACCAAGTGTGCGACACGGGGCGCCCCAGAACCTGCGACCGGAGGAGTGCAGTGGCAGCCAACGACCGGGCAGCAGCTCCCGGAAAATCCGGTGGGAGTGCCGGTACCGATGGCCTGATGCGCGCTTCACTGAGCGCCGTGGCACCCGGAACCGCCCTACGTGACGGCCTGGAGCGGGTGCTCCGGGGCAACACCGGCGGCCTCATCGTGCTGGGCTCCGACAAGACGGTCGAGGCGCTGTGCAGCGGCGGCTTCGTGCTGGACGTCGAGTTCACCGCGACCCGGCTGCGCGAGCTGTGCAAGCTGGACGGCGGCATCGTGCTGTCCTCGGACCTGTCGAAGATCCTGCGCGCGGGCGTGCAACTGGTCCCGGACCCGACGATCCCCACCGAGGAGACCGGCACCCGGCACCGCACCGCGGACCGCGTCAGCAGGCAGGTCGGCTTCCCGGTGGTCTCGGTCTCCCAGTCGATGCGGCTGATCGCCCTGTACGTCGACGGCCAGCGCCGCGTCCTGGAGGACTCGGCGGCGATCCTGTCCCGCGCCAACCAGGCCCTCGCCACCCTGGAGCGCTACAAGCTCCGCCTCGACGAGGTCGCGGGCACGCTGTCGGCGCTGGAGATCGAGGACCTCGTGACCGTCCGGGACGTCTCGGCGGTCGCCCAGCGTCTGGAGATGGTGCGCCGCATCGCCACGGAGATCGCCGAGTACGTGGTGGAGCTGGGCACGGACGGGCGCCTGCTGGCCCTCCAGCTCGACGAGCTGATCGCCGGCGTGGAGCCCGAGCGGGAGCTGGTCGTCCGGGACTACGTCCCCGAGCCGACGGCCAAGCGGTCCCGCACGGTCGACGAGGCCCTGGCCGAGCTCGACGCGCTCACCCACGCCGAGCTGCTCGAACTTCCCATCGTGGCCCGGGCGTTGGGCTACACGGGCTCGCCCGAGACGCTGGACTCGGCGGTGTCCCCGCGCGGCTTCCGCCTCCTGGCGAAGGTGCCCCGGCTCCCCGGCGCGATCATCGACCGTCTGGTGGAGCACTTCGGCGGCCTGCAGAAGCTGCTCGCCGCGAGCGTCGACGACCTCCAGACGGTGGACGGCGTGGGCGAGGCCCGGGCGCGCAGCGTGCGCGAGGGGCTGTCGCGGCTGGCGGAGTCGTCGATTCTGGAGCGGTACGTCTAGCTTTCGGCTCACGCGCACGCTGATGCGTGAGGGGGGTGTTCCCGGCCGGGAACACCCCCCTCACGCATGAAGGCCTCGCTGCCGACTGAACGACAAGCGGCTAATCGTTCTTCAGGACGAACGACGTCTGCACCTTCGCGTAGCCCGGAGCCTTGGCTTCCACCAGGAACGTGCCCGCCCCGGCCGAGCCCGAGGGAGGCGTGGCGCACTCGGGGGCGCTGGGCTTGCGGTCCCACTTCAGGGCGTAGGTGATGCCGCTGCCCGCGGGAACGCGGTACAGCCGGCTCCCGGCGACCCTGGGGCAGTCCTTGGAGGACCAGTAGTCGTCGTCGGCGCTCGCCTCGGCGATGGTGAACACCGCGTTCTTCGGCCCGAGATCGATCTTGCAGTCGTGGCCGGAGACGTTCCGCGCGGTCAGCAGGAACGTGGGCGTCTGCTCGGGGTCGTAGCTGTTGTGCTGGCTGCGCAGGCTGAACTTGACCATGCTCGCGGTGCAGTTGGGCAGCATGGAACCGGCTGGCAGCGTGTCGCCCGCGCCGACGCCGCCCACCGTGGTACCGCCGTCGTAGCCACCGGCGCCGCCGGATCCGCCCGAGCCGCTCGCCCCCTCGGACCCGCCGGAGCCGGAACCGCCGCCGGAGCCCGTGCCGGAACCGTCCCCGGAGCCGCCGCCCGAGCCGTCACCGGAACCGCCGCCGCCCCCGGTACCTGCCCCGGCCCCGGACGACGAGCCGCCCGAGCCCTCGTCGCCCGACTCGTCGCGCCCGCCCGGCGCTTGGCTGATGGCCGGACCCGAACTCGACGGGCCGGGGGTGATGGAGGGCGCGGGATTCTTGCCGTTGGCGCCGTTGTCGCGGTCCTTGCCGCCGGTGCCGCCCATGGTCACGAGCCAGGTCGTCAGCAGCGCCAACAGGGCAGCCACGGACACCAGTACGACCCTCCGTCGCCAGTAGATGGAGGAGGGAAGCGGCCCGACCGGATTGCGCAGAGATCCCACGGCGCAAACCTTACGAGAGATCGGCGCGTTCGCCGGTCCCACCCGCCGCTCAGGCTCACAACTTTTCCGGATCATCATGCCGGAAGGAGCCGTCGCACCCCTGTCTTTCGTCAGGTACGGCACCGACGATCGCTGGGTGTGACGGGATCGGCCCGCCACCTACCGTCCGTGACCATGGACTTCGAGGACACCGCGCCCTACCGCGGCATCACCGACTTCGCCGACGGCTCCCCGAGGTGGATACGGCACGGGGCAGAGTCATGGACGGCCGGACTGCTGCTCTTCGCCCTGCTGTTCGTATCCGCCTGGTGGCGGGCCCGCCGCGACACCCCCCACGCGTTCGCGATCGCGGCCCTTGCACCTCTGGCCAGGGCTGTGGCGTACGTGTGCAGCGAGGCGCTCAAGTCCGCTGTCACGCGGGAGCGTCCGTGCCGGGGTCGCGGGGCTGGGCCTCGGCACACTCGTCGCCCTCGTCGCCGTACGGCTGGGCACGGGACCGATGACGCGGCTGACCGGGCCGGTGCTCGTACCCTTCGGGGCGGCCTGGTCGCCGTCTGCTGTTCGGGGGCCTACGCCCTGACGCGGAAACCCTCACGGCGGTCCGCAGGGCGAGCAGGCCCGTGCCGGCTTCGGAGGGCCGGGAACTGTGCTCGGTGGGCGGGCCGTTGGTGAGGGTGACGGACGTCCCGTCGTCCCGTCGGCCCGGCCGGTCACCGCGACGACCACGGGGGCTCCCGGTGCGTGCCGTGCCGCGTTGGTCAGTGCCTCCCGGGCCACGCGGTACAGCAGCCGTTCGGCGAGGCCGCCGGGCGCCGCGGCCGTGCCCTGCCCGGCCTGCTGCTCCCAGCGCACGGGGAGCCCCGACTCCGCCGCGCGGGCGACGAGTTGCCGCCGCCGCCCGGTGTTCGCCGGCGAGGCCGGGGCGACCTGGAGGGCGCCCGCGCGCAGGGCGATGAGGCTGAGCTCGTCCCGAGGGGGCCGTGCATGTCCTGGGCGATCCTCGACCGCTCGCGCAGCCGGGCGCGTTCCTCGGCGAGGCGCTGCTCGTCCTCCAGCCAGCCCTCCGCGGCCAGCTCGCGGCTCTGCCGCCAGTAGCGCCCGCCGAGCCAGGGGAAGACGCAGCCGAAGGCCAGCGTGTTCGTCATGACCAGCCACTCGGGGGGGCGGGTCGACCCCGACGAGGACGATCCGTGCGGTGCCCGCGCAGCCGACGGCGGTGAAGCACAGCACCGCGGGGCGGGCCCGGGCCGCTCGCAGCCCGAGCAGCAGCGCGGACACGCCGAGGGCCGGGCCGTAGGAGACGGTGAACAGGGCCGGGGCCGCGGCCAGGCTCAGGGCGGCCGCCAGCGCGAAGGCGGCCACCGCCTCGGCGAGCCCGGCAGCCGCCGGGGCAGGCCGGCCACCCCCGCCGGCACCGCCACACCGGCGGCCTGCGGCCAGACCGTGCGCGGCTCGTTCAGCAGAGCGCCCCGGGCGAGCCGGACGCGGGGTCGGTGGGGCCGACGCTATCGGCGCACAGCGGGGCGGCACTGCTGCCGATCGTCAGGTACCTCGGCCTCTCGGGTCGCGGTGTGCCCGATTCGCGGCTCTCGCGTGGCAGGATCGAATGGCCATGACTGCTCCCACGAACACCCCGCGCACCAGCCCCGGCCCCACCGACCCCGCGTCCGGCCCGCCCCCGGGCGAGGACCTGCACTCCCCCGTCATCGACTGGTTCGACGACAACGCCCGCGACCTGCCGTGGCGGCGCCCCGAGGCCGGGGCGTGGGGCGTGATGGTCAGTGAGTTCATGCTCCAGCAGACGCCGGTGAGCCGCGTCCTGCCCGTCTACGAGCAGTGGCTGGCCCGCTGGCCCCGCCCCGCCGACCTGGCCAAGGAGGCGCCCGGCGAGGCCGTCCGCGCCTGGGGCCGGCTCGGCTACCCGCGCCGCGCGCTGCGGCTGCACGGCGCCGCCGTCGCCATAACGGAACGGCACGGCGGCGACGTACCGGCCGACCACGCCCAGCTGCTGGCACTGCCCGGCATCGGCGAGTACACGGCCGCCGCCGTCGCCTCCTTCGCCTACGGGCAGCGGCACCCGGTACTGGACACCAATGTGCGCCGGGTCTTCGCGCGGGCGGTCACCGGCGTGCAGTACCCGCCGAACGCCACCACCGCCGCCGAGCGCAAACTGGCCCGCGCGCTCCTCCCCGAGGACGATCCGACCGCCGCCCGCTGGGCCGCCGCCTCCATGGAGCTGGGCGCGCTCGTGTGCACGGCGAAGAGCGAGTCGTGCCACCGCTGCCCGATCGCCGCGCAGTGCGCGTGGCGGCTGGCGGGCAAGCCGGAGCACGACGGGCCGCCGCGCCGCGGCCAGACCTACGCGGGCACCGACCGGCAGGTCCGCGGGCGGCTGCTCGCCGTGCTGCGGGAGGCCCACGTCCCGGTTCCGCAGGCGGCGCTCGACCGTGTGTGGCACGAGCCGGTGCAGCGGGCCCGCGCCCTGGACGGCCTGGTCGCCGACGGCTTGGTGGAACCGCTGGCGGGCGGGATGTACCGGCTGCCGCTGACCTGACGTACAGACAGGTCACAGCCACGGGTCTTTCGTGACGGCGACCCGAGGTGGACAAATCACCCCATAGCCTCCTCAACACCCCCACCGCTGTTCCCCGTTCCCACGTCCGTTACACAACCGACGGACAGCCGAGTGCTAGCCGAAGGCTGCTTCGGACAGCGCCGTGACAACGCCTCCGTACCTTCAAACACGTTCCCGGAAGACACGGGACGACCAAGGAACACAGGCAGTGCACGGGCGGCGGGGAGCCGGCCCGAACGGGGAAACGGGAGGCGGTTCACCATGGCGCAGGGCGAGGTGCTCGAGTTCGAGGAGTACGTCCGCACCCGGCAGGACGCACTGCTGCGCAGTGCTCGCCGCCTGGTCCCGGACCCGACGGACGCGCAGGACCTGCTGCAGACGGCGCTGGTGCGGACCTACGGCCGCTGGGAGACCATCGAGGACAAGCGGCTGGCGGACGCCTACCTGCGCCGGGTGATGATCAACACGCGGACCGAGTGGTGGCGGGCCCGCAAGCTGGAGGAGGTCCCGACCGAGCAGCTCCCGGACGCCTCGGTCGACGACGCCACCGAGCAGCACGCGGACCGCGCCCTGCTGATGGACATCCTGAAGGTGCTCGCCCCGAAGCAGCGCAGTGTCGTGGTGCTGCGACACTGGGAGCAGATGTCCACGGAGGAGACGGCCGCCGCCCTCGGTATGTCGGCCGGAACGGTCAAAAGCACGCTGCACAGGGCGCTCGCCCGGCTCCGTGAGGAGCTGGAGTCCCGCGATCTGGACGCACGCGCGCTGGAGCGTGAGGAGCGGGAGCGGTGCGCGGCCTGACCGGCGAGGGGTCCCCACGGACCCGGGGCAGCATCCAGGCGGTGAGCACGGCATCGGCCGTGGTCACCGCCCTCGCCCTTTTCGTGTCCGGGTGTGGCACCGGCGGCACCGGCGCGCGTGACGAGGGCCCGGCGCACGCCGACGCCGTGGCGGGCGCCACCGCGGCCACCCCCTCGGCCTCCCCCTCCAAGACGCCCGACACCGTGAACGCGGTCCGGCTCGTCAAGGACGACCCCAAGGTCTCCCCCGAGGTGAAGCGCGAGCTGAAGCCGTGCGTGGCCGACGAGTATCCCGTCGACGTGTCCTACGGCAAGCTGACCGGCGGGACGGCCGACGACGTCGTCGTCAATGTGCTGACCTGCGGTGACGCGGTGGGCGTGGGCAGTTATGTGTACCGCGAGCGGGACGGCTCGTACGAGAATGTGTTCAAGGCCGAGGAACCCCCGGTCTACGCGGAGATCGACCGCGGCGACCTGGTGGTGACCAAGCAGGTGTACGACAAGGGCGACCCGGTGTCGAGCCCCTCCGGGGAGAACGTGATCACGTACAGATGGGCTTCCGGCCGGTTCAGCGAGAAGTACCGCACGCACAACGACTACGGCAAGGTCGTCGGCGACAGCCCGTCGCCGGTGCCCGCGAGCTGACGCGGGCACGGCGTGCGTGAACCGATCGGGCCGCTCGGACCGATCTCTGGGTGAACGCGATGCACGGACCGTGCGTCCCCTGAGAGGACGGACCGTGCGTCCTTGACAGGTACGCACCCCCACGACCCACACGAGGACTGAGAGCACCGGGATGGCAGACCAGACCCACGTTCTGTTCGTCGAGGACGACGACGTCATCCGCGAGGCCACGCAGCTCGCCCTGGAACGGGACGGCTTCGTGGTCACCGCGATGCCCGACGGCCTGTCGGGCCTGGAGGCGTTCCGCACGGACCGCCCCGACATCGCGCTGCTGGACGTCATGGTTCCCGGCCTCGACGGGGTCAGCCTGTGCCGCCGCATCCGGGACGAGTCGACCGTGCCGGTCATCATGCTGTCGGCGCGGGCCGACTCCATCGACGTGGTGCTGGGCCTGGAGGCGGGTGCCGACGACTATGTGACCAAGCCGTTCGACGGGGCCGTGCTGGTCGCCCGGATCCGGGCCGTGCTGCGCCGCTTCGGGCACGCGGGCGGCGGCCGGTCCGAGGAGCCGGACTCCCCGGCGAGCGGCGGAATACTGGCCTTCGGGGACCTGGAGGTCGACACCGAGGGCATGGAGGTCCGCCGGGCCGGGCAGCCGGTGGCGCTGACACCGACCGAGATGCGGCTGCTGCTGGAGTTCTCCTCGGCGCCGGGCACGGTGCTCTCCCGCGACAAACTGCTGGAGCGGGTGTGGGACTACGGCTGGGGCGGGGACACCCGCGTCGTCGACGTGCACGTGCAGCGGCTGCGGCAGAAGATCGGCCAGGACCGTATCGAGACGGTCCGTGGTTTCGGCTACAAGTTGAAGGCCTGAGCAGGGTATGAGGGGGCAATTCCGGCGCCTGGTCGCCTCGGGCGTGGAAGACGCGGGGATCCGTACGGGCCTCAGATGGAAGCTGAGCGCGGCCATCGCGCTGGTCGGCGCGCTGGTGGCGATCGCGCTGAGCCTGGTCGTGCACAACGCCGCGCGGGTGTCGATGCTGGACAACGCGCGCGACCTCGCCGACGAGCGCATCATGATCGCCCAGCGCAACTTCGAGCTGTCCGGGCGGATGAACTTCCCCAACACCAAGATCGACGACCCGGATCTGCCGGAGGCGCTGCGGGACCGGGTCGAGGTGGGCCAGCGGGCGACCTATGTGGCGGACCGGCCGGGTGGCTCGCCGGACATATGGGCCGCCGTGCCGCTGAAGAACGGGCATGTGATGTCCCTGCACTCGGGCTTCACCGACCGCAGTTCGGACATCCTCCAGGACCTCGACCAGGCCCTGCTCATCGGGTCCATCGCGGTCGTCCTGGGCGGCAGCGCGCTCGGCGTGCTCATCGGCGGGCATCTGTCGCGGCGGCTGCGCAAGGCGGCGGTCGCGGCCCATCAGCTCGCGGGCGGGGAGACCGACGTGCGGGTGCGGGACGCCATGGGCGGGGTCGTCCGGGACGAGACCGACGACCTGGCGAGCGCGGTGGACGCCATGGCGGACACGCTGCGGCAGCGCATAGAGGCGGAGCGGCGGGTCACCGCCGACATCGCGCACGAGCTGCGCACTCCGGTGACCGGGCTGCTGACCGCGGCCGAGCTGCTGCCGCCGGGGCGCCCGACCGAGCTGGTGCTGGACCGGGCGAAGGCCATGCGCACGCTCGTGGAGGACGTGCTGGAGGTGGCCCGGCTGGACGGGGCCTCGGAGCGGGCGGAGCTGCAGGACATCATGCTGGGCGAGTTCGTCGCCCGGCGGGTGACGGCCAAGGACCCGGCCATCGAGGTGCGGGTCGTGCACGAGTCGGAGGTCACGACCGACCCGCGGCGCCTGGAGCGGGTCCTGTTCAATCTCCTGGCCAACGCGGCCCGGCACGGCAAGCCGCCTATCGAGGTCACCGTCGAGGGCCGGGTCATCCGGGTCCGCGACCACGGCCCGGGCTTCCCCGAGGACCTGCTCGCCGAGGGGCCGAGCCGCTTCCGCACCGGCAGCACGGACCGGGCCGGCCACGGCCACGGCCTCGGCCTGACCATCGCGGCCGGCCAGTCCCGGGTCCTGGGCGCCCGCCTGACCTTCCGCAACGTCCGCACGCCCGGAGCACCGGAGCAGCTGCCCGCCGAGGGCGCGGTGGCGGTCCTGTGGCTGCCGGAGCACGCGCCGACGAACACGGGGAGCTATCCGATGCTGCCGGGGTCGTAGTCCTACAGCGGCACCGGCCTCGCTCCCCGGCAAGGCGAAGGCCCCGGGCGGGTGTGTCCCGTCCGGGGCCTTCGTCAGCAGTTGGAGCAGGTCGGAAGGGGCTGGAGAGCGGTCAGACCGCCTCGACGACCGGTGTCTGTGCGGCCGGGCCGTCCGTCTTGTCGTCGTCCGAGGTCTTCGGTCCCGCTCCCTTCAGCGGGACCTCCTTCACGAACACCGCCGCCGCGAGCGCGACCACCGCCACCACGGCTCCGAGCAGGAACGCCGAGTGGATGCCGGCGGAGACCGCGTGCTGGTAGGCCTCGCGGGCCAGCGCCGGGAGCTTTTCCAGGCCCTTCGCGTCGAGCTGAGCCGACTGCTCCGTCACCTTGGAGCCCAGCGCACCGGCCCGCTCGGCCATGACGTCCTGGACGCGGTTGTTGAACAGCGCGCCCATGATCGCGACGCCGAAGGAGGAGCCGAGGGTGCGGAAGAGCGTGGTGGACGAGGACGCGACGCCCATGTCCCGCATCTCGACGCTGTTCTGCGCGACCAGCATGGTGATCTGCATCAGACAGCCCATGCCGAGCCCGACCACGGCCATGAAGACACCGGAGGTGAGGCGGGAGGTGCCCGTGTCCATCGTGGAGAGCAGGTAGAGCCCGACGATCATCAGGGCGCTGCCGAGGACCGGGAAGACCTTGTACTTGCCGGTGTTCGTGGTGACGCGCCCGGCGACCATCGAGGTGACGAGCATCGCGCCGAGCATCGGCAGGAGCAGCAGCCCTGAGTTCGTCGCGGAAGCGCCCTGCACGGACTGCTGGTACAGCGGCAGGAAGAGCGTGGCCCCGAACATCACGAAGCCGGTGATGAAGCCGATGACCGACATCAGCGTGAAGTTGCGGCTGCGGAAGATGTGCAGCGGCACGATCGGCTCGGCGGCCTTCGTCTGCCAGAACACGAACCCGACGAGCGCGGCGACCCCGATGCCGATCAGCTCCATGATCCGCGCGGAGCTCCAGGCGTACTCCGTGCCGCCCCAGGTGGTGACGAGCACGATCGCGGTGATGCCGATGGTCAGCAGGGCGGCGCCCAGGTAGTCGATCCGCGCCTCGGACCGCTTCTTCGGCAGGTGCAGGACGACACTGACGGCGGCCAGCGCGACGACGCCGAGCGGCAGGTTGATGTAGAAGGCCCAGCGCCAGCCCCAGTTGTCGGTGATGGTGCCGCCGACCAGCGGACCGCCGATCATCGCCAGCGCCATGACGCCGGCCATCATGCCCTGGTACTTGCCGCGCTCCCGGGGCGGGATCAGATCACCGATGATCGCCATGACGCCGACCATCAGACCGCCGGCGCCGAGGCCCTGGACGGCACGGAAGCCGATCAGCTCGCCCATGTTCTGGGCCGTGCCGCTGAGCGCCGAGCCGATCAGGAAGATGACGATGGACGTCATGAACGTGCCCTTGCGGCCGTACATGTCGCCGAGCTTGCCCCACAGCGGGGTGGAGGCCGCGGTCGCGAGCGTGTAGGCGGTGACGACCCAGGCGAGGTGTTCGAGCCCGCCCAGCTCACCGACGATCGTCGGCATCGCCGTACCGATGATCATATTGTCGAGCATCGCGAGCATCATCGCGATCATCAGCGCGAGCAGCACGACCCGCACGCTCTTCGGCTGTTTCCCCCCGCTGCCGGCGTCGACCGCCGGTGTGTCCGTCGTGTCCGCCATCGCTTCCCACTCCCCCAGCTACCGCTACTTGAGCTACCGCTACTTACTTGCCGACCGGCTAGTGACTACACTCGGAAGTTAGCCCCGTAACTAGCCGGGCGTCAAGTAAGTTTTATGGAAAGCGGGCGGCGTAGGAGGATGGGCGGCACCATGGACGGCACCAGGCAGCGGCGCCGCGGGAACACCCGCCAGCGCATCCAGGACGTGGCCCTCGGACTCTTCGCGGAGCAGGGCTACGAGAAGACGTCCCTGCGCGAGATCGCCGAGCGCCTGGACGTCACCAAGGCGGCGCTCTACTACCACTTCAAGACGAAGGAAGAGATCCTCGTCAGCATCTTCGAGGACCTCACCCAGCCGATCGAGGACCTGATCGAGTGGGGCGGGCAGCAGCCGCGGGGCCTCGCGACCAAGCAGGAGATCATCCGCCGCTACGCCGACACGCTCGCCCAGGCGGCGCCGCTGTTCCGCTTCATGCACGAGAACCAGGCGACGGTCCGGGAACTGCGGATCGGCGACTCCTTCAAGGCGCGCATCCACAGGCTGCGCGACATCATCGTCGACCCGGACGCGGACCTGGTCGACCAGGTCCGCTGCGCCAGCGCGCTCTTCACGCTGCACGCCGGGATGTTCCTGCTCCAGGACCTCGAAGGCGACCCCGAGGAGAAGGACAAAGCCGTCCTCGAGGTCGCCACCGAACTGGTGACCCGGGCCCACCGGGGAGCCGAGGGCTCCTAGAGGCCCTTACGGGTCAGGGGGTCGTCAGACCTTCACGCCGTTGGCGCGCAGGAACTTCACCGGGTCGACGGCCGAGCCGTAGTTCGCGGTCGTACGGATCTCGAAGTGCAGGTGCGGACCGCTCGAGTTACCGGTGCTGCCGGACTTGGCGATCTCCTGGCCGGTCTTGACTATCTGGCCGACGTTCACGGTGACCTTCGACAGGTGGGCGTACTGGGAGTACGTGCCGTTGCCGTGCTTGATCACGACGGCGTTGCCGTAGGCGGGGCCGTCACCGGCGCCGTTGCCGCCGGCCTTGACCACGGTGCCGCCGTGCGCGGCGACGACCTGGGTGCCGCTCGGGACGGCGAAGTCCTGGCCACTGTGGGTGGACTGCCACATGCCGCCGTTCTGGGCGAAGCTCGCGGAGAGCTTGTACTTCTTCACCGGGTCGACCCAGGACGGCTTGGCCTTCTTGGCGGCCTTCTTGGCAGCGGCCTTCTTCTCGGCCGCCTTCTTCGCGGCGGCGACCTTGGCGGCCTTCTCGGCCTTCACGGCCTCGGCCTTGGCGTGCTTGGCCTGGGCGGCGGCCTGCGCCTGGACGGCACTGGCGGCGCCGGACGCGGACGTGGTGTCGGCGGCGGACGCGACCCCGGCTCCCAGTGCGACCGAGACGCCAAGGCCGGCGGCCAGCACGGTCGCACGGGTGCGGAGCTGGGACGTACGGGAAGAACGGGACGTGACGCGCTGGGACATCGAAACCTCGTGTGGAAGGGGACGGAGAAACCACCCGGCGCACAGACGCTCGCCGAATGGCTATCCCTTGGTAACCCGAAGCCCGACAAACCCCAAAAAGCGTGATCTACGACTGAAGTTAGTAATTTGGTTCAGTGTTCCACGTCTCTTGACACGGCAGTCATAGCGGACGAATCAGCCCACTGCACTGCACTTTCCCCTGCCTCGCGCGGCAAAAGTCCCTTTCCTCCCCACCCGTTGGCAACTATTCCGTCTAGTAACGGACATATCGCCTGTGCGCCATGTCACCGGAGGCCCGCTTCAGCCATTCCGGAAATGTGGCGCACGCCTCTAGGCACCTACCGTTCGGTAACCTTACGGTTCCCCTCGCGCCACCCTCGCGCACGAACATGCACACGACATGTTGCAGCGTCATTGACGTGAGAGGACCCCCACGACATGCAGACCCGACGCCCCTGGTTGCGCCGCGCATCGGTGACCGCCGTATCGGCGGCAGCCCTGGTGGCGATGGCCGCACCGGCCGACGCCACGACCCCCACCCATGCCTCCACGACCGCCACCGCCGCCGCCACGTCCGCCGCGGCGGACGTCGACTACGCCACCTGGCAGAAGGACTGCCAGGCGGTGATGGCCCAGGCGCTGCCCTATCTGAAGCAGCGGATCGCGGCCGCCAAGCCGGGTGAGAAGCAGGCGATCGTCTTCGACATCGACAACACCACGCTGGAGACCGATTTCGGCTTCAGTTACCCGCAGCCGGCCAACAAGCCGGTCCTGGAGGCCGCCAGATACGCCCAGGAGCACGGTGTCGCCCTGTTCTTCGTGACCGCCCGCCCGGGCATCATCTACTCGTTCACCGAGTACAACCTCAAGCAGACCGGTTACCAGGTCTCCGGCCTCTATGTCCGGAACTTCATCGACCTCTTCAAGAACGTCGCCGAGTACAAGACGGCCCAGCGCGTGAACGTCGAGAAGAAGGGCTACACGATCATCGCGAACATCGGCAACAGCGCCACCGATCTCTCGGGCGGCCATGCCGAGAAGACGTACAAGCTGCCGGATTACGACGGGCAGCTGTCGTAAAGCCGCAGGGCATGCGAAAGGGGCCGGTGCTTTTCAGCACCGGCCCCTCTCACTCAGCCGTGACGCTTACGCGTCCTTGCTCAGGTTCGGACCCGTTCCACCGGCCGCCTGCTCGATCGGCGGGACGTCCGGGAGGGCCGCCTTCTCCTCACCCCGGAAGGTGAAGGTCTTGGCCTCGCCCTCGCCCTCGGTGTCCACGACCACGATGTGACCGGGACGCAGCTCGCCGAAGAGGATCTTCTCCGACAGCGAGTCCTCGATCTCGCGCTGGATGGTGCGACGCAGCGGACGCGCACCCAGCACCGGGTCGTAGCCCTTCGTGGAGAGCAGTTCCTTGGCGGACTGGGAGAGCTCGATGCCCATGTCCCGGTCCTTCAGGCGCTCGTCCACCTTGCCGATCATCAGGTCGACGATCTTGAGGATGTCGGCCTGGCTGAGCTGCGGGAAGACGACCACGTCGTCGACGCGGTTGAGGAACTCGGGCCGGAAGTGCTGCTTGAGCTCGTCCTGGACCTTGTTCTTCATGCGCTCGTAGTTGGACTTCGTGTCACCCGAGGCCGCGAAGCCCAGGTTGAAGCCCTTGGAGATGTCCCGGGTGCCGAGGTTGGTCGTCATGATGATGACCGTGTTCTTGAAGTCCACGACCCGGCCCTGGGAGTCGGTCAGGCGACCGTCCTCCAGGATCTGCAGCAGCGAGTTGAAGATGTCCGGGTGGGCCTTCTCGACCTCGTCGAAGAGGACGACGGAGAACGGCTTGCGGCGGACCTTCTCGGTCAGCTGGCCGCCCTCCTCGTAGCCCACGTAGCCGGGGGGCGAACCGAAGAGCCGCGACACCGTGTGCTTCTCGCTGAACTCCGACATGTCGAGGGAGATCAGCGCGTCCTCGTCGCCGAAGAGGAACTCGGCGAGCGCCTTGGACAGCTCGGTCTTACCGACACCGGACGGGCCGGCGAAGATGAACGAGCCACCGGGACGCTTCGGGTCCTTCAGACCGGCACGCGTACGGCGGATCGCCTTCGACAGCGCCTTGACGGCGTCGACCTGGCCGATGACCCGCTTGTGGAGCTCGTCCTCCATGCGCAGCAGACGCGAGGACTCCTCCTCGGTCAGCTTGAAGACCGGGATGCCGGTGGCGGTCGCGAGGACCTCGGCGATCAGCTCGCCGTCGACCTCGGCGACGACGTCCATGTCGCCGGCCTTCCACTCCTTCTCCCGCTTGGCCTTGGCGGCCAGGAGCTGCTTCTCCTTGTCGCGGAGGGAGGCGGCCTTCTCGAAGTCCTGCGAGTCGATCGCGGACTCCTTGTCCCGGCGGACACCGGCGATCTTCTCGTCGAACTCGCGCAGGTCCGGCGGCGCGGTCATCCGGCGGATGCGCATCCGGGAACCGGCCTCGTCGATCAGGTCGATCGCCTTGTCCGGCAGGAAGCGGTCCGAGATGTACCGGTCGGCCAGCGTGGCGGCCTGGACCAGCGCCTCGTCGGTGATCGAGACGCGGTGGTGGGCCTCGTACCGGTCACGGAGACCCTTGAGGATCTCGATCGTGTGCGGCAGGGACGGCTCCGCGACCTGGATGGGCTGGAAGCGGCGCTCGAGGGCCGCGTCCTTCTCCAGGTGCTTGCGGTACTCGTCCAGCGTGGTGGCACCGATGGTCTGCAGCTCACCGCGGGCCAGCATCGGCTTCAGGATGGAAGCCGCGTCGATGGCGCCCTCGGCGGCACCCGCACCGACCAGCGTGTGCAGCTCGTCGATGAACAGGATGATGTCGCCGCGGGTGCGGATCTCCTTGAGCACCTTCTTCAGGCGCTCCTCGAAGTCACCGCGGTAGCGGGAGCCGGCGACCAGGGCGCCGAGGTCCAGGGTGTAGAGGTGCTTGTCCTTGAGGGTCTCGGGCACCTCGCCCTTGACGATGGCCTGAGCGAGGCCCTCGACGACGGCGGTCTTGCCGACGCCGGGCTCACCGATCAGGACCGGGTTGTTCTTCGTACGGCGGGACAGCACCTGCATGACCCGCTCGATCTCCTTCTCGCGCCCGATGACCGGGTCGAGCTTGGACTCACGAGCGGCCTGGGTGAGGTTCCGGCCGAACTGGTCGAGGACCAGGGACGTGGAGGGCGTGCCCTCGGCAGGACCGCCGGCGGCGGCGGTCTCCTTGCCCTGGTAACCGGAGAGCAGCTGGATGACCTGCTGCCGCACCCGGTTGAGATCTGCGCCCAGCTTCACGAGGACCTGGGCGGCGACGCCCTCGCCCTCGCGGATCAGGCCGAGCAGGATGTGCTCCGTGCCGATGTAGTTGTGGCCCAGCTGAAGGGCCTCGCGGAGCGACAGCTCCAGGACCTTCTTGGCACGGGGGGTGAAGGGGATGTGCCCGGACGGGGCCTGCTGCCCCTGCCCGATGATCTCCTCCACCTGCTGGCGGACCGCCTCGAGCGAAATCCCGAGGCTCTCAAGGGCCTTGGCGGCGACACCTTCACCCTCGTGGATCAGGCCCAGGAGGATGTGCTCAGTGCCGATGTAGTTGTGGTTGAGCATCCGGGCTTCTTCCTGAGCCAGGACGACAACCCGCCGCGCGCGGTCGGTGAACCTCTCGAACATCGTTAATCGCTCCTCAGAGCGGTCAGGCAGTGGGGGGAACTTCCCCTCCCTGTCCTTCCGCAGCTTAGTCCCGCAAGCGGGGACCGCTCATTCCAACTGCCGACACCGTCGATGGCCTCCTGACCCCGAACGCCGACATCTGCTCCAACCCGATGGTGCGAGACGATGTTCCCGCAGGCCAGGCAGTTACCCCCATCGCCAGTACGCCGATGGCGAACGTGAGACGGCCTTTCCTGCGTGTCGCCCCCTCCCACTAGGGATGTCTTACCCGTAGAGCCCGGATGTCCATGCCGGGTGCCCCGGTTCCCTCCGCTACGGGCGAACAACCTTGCGCCTCCCGGCACCCCCCGCACGCCCCCGTTTCGCCACTCTGTGCGCTCGCGGCGAAACCCAGCGTAACTCGCACGTCCTTCCGGCGGTTGCACTTGGCATGTTCGGCGCCCCGCACCCCGTGACCGCGTCCGCGCTCGTCCCGCTCCCCCGCCGCCCGCTCGACGAGGGCTGTCAGGTCCGGCGGTGGTACGAGGGGGAACTGGGCTGGCCGACGGTGCCCGGGGATCCGGTGCGGCTGGCGGCGGGCGTTCGCTTCGACGTCCTGGACGTCCCGTCCGAGGCGGGACACGCGGCGCTGCCGCGCCTGGGGCCCGGCTCTCCCGTCGCCGTACGGGACGACCGCATGCGGCTGCTGGTGGCCGCCGGCAGCGCGGAGGAGTTGCCCGGGCTGCTGGAGTGGCTGGAGTGGGGGTCGCTGGCGCTCGACCTGGTCGCGATCGGCGCGGGCGGGTCCATGGAGGCGCCGGTGCCGGCCGAGGCGAGAGGGGTGAGCGGGGCGGGTGGCGTGCCCACGGGTGTGACGGACGCCTTGTCGCCCTGCGAGTTGGCGCCGGCTCCCGTCAGGGCCGGGCCGTTCACCGGCCGGCCGTTCCCCCCGGGCCCGGTCGGTTCCCAGGGGGCCGCCGTGTGGCTGCGGCCCCCCGAGCCGGGATGCGAGGTCGAGGCCTCGCTGCCGACGCTGTCGGCCTTGGGGGGCGGTGGAAACGCCCCCGATCTCGTACGGCTGGTGGACACGGTGGCCACGCACTGCCACCGGGTCCGGCTGCGGCGCGCGTGCGCCCAGCCGCCGGCCTTGCGTACGCAAGGTCAGTAGTGCCGCTGTTCAGCCGTTGGCCTTCTCGTAGGCCTCGCGGATGGTCGCGGGGACACGGCCGCGGTCGTTGACCTCGTAGCCGTTCTCCTTCGCCCAGGCGCGGATGGCCGCGGTGTCCTGGCTGCCGCTCGACGCCGCGCGCGCCTTTCCGCGCCCGCCCGAAGCGCGGCCTCCGGTACGACGACCGCCCTTCACGTAAGGCTCGAGAAGGCCACGGAGCTTGTCCGCATTGGCGGTGGTGAGATCGATCTCGTACGTCTTGCCGTCCAGCGCAAACGTCACGGTCTCGTCCGCCTCGCCACCGTCGAGGTCGTCGACAAGAAGGACCTGAACCTTCTGTGCCACCGGATTTCCTTTCATCGATATCTTCAGGGCCGGGGAGTGTGCCGGCGTCCGCCGTATCGCCGTCCCCTGTTATATGCAGTACTGCAGTACGTCGGAAAGCAAACCGCTTTTGCCGGAAAAACACAAACCCTAGGCAGAGACCGGGAGCCCTGGCTCCGTCCGGAAACGTGCGCGTTTCGGACATAGGGCACCGGGGCAGGTGTCGATCCCCGAATCGCCGACGATCACAGATGCAGAAGCATCCGACTGTTGCCCAAGGTGTTCGGTTTCACTCGTTCGAGACCGAGGAACTCCGCGACACCCTCGTCATAGGAACGCAGCAGCTCCGCGTAGACATCCGTGTCGACCGGCGTCTCACCGATCTCCACGAAGCCGTGCTTGACGAAGAAGTCGACTTCGAAGGTCAGACAGAAAACGCGACGAACGCCGAGCCAGCGGGCGGTGTGCAGCAACTTCTCCAGCAACTGGTGTCCGACGCCCGCGCCCTTCAGGCCGGGCTTCACCGCGAGAGTGCGGACTTCCGCGAGGTCTTCCCACATCACGTGCAGGGCGCCACAGCCGACGACCTCCGCGTTGTCGTCCCGTTCCGCGACCCAGAACTCCTGGATGTCCTCGTAAAGCGTCACCGTTGCTTTGTCGAGCAGGTTGCCGCCGCGGACGTAGGCGTCAAGGAGACGGCGCACCGCCGGGACATCGCTGGTGCGGGCCCGTCGGACGGTGATGGCTTTTGCGGTGGCTTCGGGGCTCTTCGCGGACATGGGCGGACGCTATCGCCCGCCGCGGTCCTGAGCGGAGGCGGGGTTCTCGGGGACCGGGTTCTCGGGGACCGGGGTCGAATCAGACGCTTCGGTCGGTTCCTGGGTTTCCGGGACCTGGGCGATGCGTACGGCATCGCGGAGTGCCTGTCGCTGTTCCTCGCTCATCATGCCGAAGAAGGCGACGAGAGCGGCGGCGGGGTTGTCGCTCTGCGACCAGGCGTCGTTCATCAGGGCCGCGGCGTAGGCGGCGCGCGTGGAGACCGCCTCAT
This sequence comes from Streptomyces sp. NPDC041940, assembly GCF_055589465.1. Classification (NCBI taxonomy): domain Bacteria; kingdom Bacillati; phylum Actinomycetota; class Actinomycetes; order Kitasatosporales; family Streptomycetaceae; genus Streptomyces; species Streptomyces sp. NPDC041940. Next base: position 180,464 of record NZ_JBVJBP010000016.1, on the reverse strand, counting down.
ATCGATAGGCGCGGCCTTCCGCCTCGCGGCGCACCCAGCCCTTCTGATGGAGATTGTCCAAAACGGTCATCACGGTGGTGTACGCGATGGACCGCTCCTTCTGGAGATCTTCCAGGACTTCTCGAACGGTCACCGGGCGGTTCCACTTCCACACCCGCGACATGACCGCGTCTTCGAGTTCTCCCAATGGGCGAGGCACAGCTCAGAACAATAGTGGGAGATCTCGGTAATGGCGTGGCGGACGTGCGCTTCAGCGGCGAACTGGAACAAAAAGGGCGTACGACTCGTGGGTGCGGGCCTCGCGGTGGGCGGGCCGCGCCGAGTCGTACGCCGTCGGCGGGGTGCGCGGGGGTGGGGGCGGTCAGGCCTTCGGGGTGCTCGCGGAGGACTGGCGGGCGCCCTCCACGCGCGCGAGGGCGGCGTCCACGGCCGCGTCCTCCTTGGCCTTGTCGGCGCCGCCCTGCGTCTTCACGATCACCCGGATCACGCCGATGAAGAAGACGGCCATGACGACCGGGGGCAGCAGCGCGGAGACATAGTCCATGGATCCAGGGTAGCCACGTCAGCCCGCGGCGAGCTGCTGGGGGTTCGAGGGGGGCGGCGGGGTGGGCTTGCGGCGCGGGAAGACCTCGCCCGGGGTGGGGATCGGGCGGCTGGGCTTCGGGGTGCCCGGGGCGGGGGCGGGGGTCGGAGCCGGGGCGGGCTTGCGGGCCGGTTTCGGGGCCGGTGGCTTGCGGGCGGGCTTCTTCTCGGGCGGCTGTCCCGGGGTGTCCTTGGCGGAGTCCCCCGGGGTGGAGAGGCCTCCCGGAAGGGCCAGCAGGCGGGTGCGGGCGGCGGGGACGGTGGGGGTGGCGGGACCGGTGGGAGCGGCGGGGGCCATCCGGGTGACCGGGTGGGTGGTTCGGGAGTGCTGCCGCGCGTGGGTGCGTACGTGTTGCTCGGCGAGCAGGCGGCAGCGGTCCAGGAGGGCGGCGGCGGTGGGGTTGCCGCGCAGGGCGCGGAGGGCGGTGAGGTCGTGGGGGTGAGGGCGGTATCCGGCACCCAGGGCCTCGTCCAGGAGGGTGAGGTACCCGGCGGCGGTGCCGGGCAGGGCGGCGCGGTACCGGCCGAGATCGGCCACGAGGAAGGCACGCAGCCGGGCTCCCTCCCGCGTCGCCTCGTCGAGCGACTCTGCTAGGCGGAGGCAGTCCTGGACGTCGTCGGACGAGGCGGGGGTGGGGTGGAGGGCGAGGGCGAGAGCGCGGCGGAGCACACGCAGCTCCTCCACGCCGAACGCCATGCCGCCGCGGGATCCGTATGGCGTGGGCATGCGGCGACGATACGCGCTAATCAGACAAATTACGCATAGGGGGTGGGTGTGGCGTGGAGGACCACTCGGGTGCGCGTCGCGTCTGGCGCCGGGTGCCCGCTCACATACGCGACACGTTCCGCTCGTACACCAGCCGCAAGCCGATCAGGGTCAGCCACGGCTCGTGTTCGTCGATGACCGACGACTCGCCCAGGACCATCGGCGCGAGGCCGCCCGTCGCGATCACGGTGACGTCCTCCGGGTCCTCCGACAGCTCGCGCGCCATGCGGTTGACGACGCCGTCGACCTGGCCGGCGAAGCCGTAGATGACGCCCGACTGCATCGCCTCGACCGTGTTCTTGCCGATGACGCTGCGGGGCCGGGCCACCTCGATCTTGCGGAGCTGGGCGCCGCGGACGCCGAGGGCCTCGACGGAGATCTCGATGCCGGGTGAGATGACCCCGCCGACGTACTCGCCGCGCGCGCTGATCGCGTCGAACGTCGTCGCCGTGCCGAAGTCGACGACGATGGCGGGACCGCCGTAGAGCTCGACCGCCGCGACCGCGTTGATGATGCGGTCGGCGCCGACCTCCTTGGGGTTGTCCATGAGGATCGGGACGCCCGTCTTGACGCCCGGTTCGACGAGGATGGCGGGCACGTCGCCGTAGTAGCGGCGGGTCACCTCGCGGAGTTCGTGCAGGACCGAGGGGACGGTCGCGCAGATGGCGATGCCGTCGATGCCGTCGCCCAGTTCGTCGCCGAGGAGCGGGTGCATGCCCATCAGGCCCTGGAGGAGGACCGCCAGTTCGTCGGCGGTGCGGCGCGCGTCCGTGGAGATGCGCCAGTGTTCGACGATGTCCTCGCCGTCGAACAGGCCCAGGACGGTGTGGGTGTTTCCTACGTCGATCGTCAGCAGCATGGCCCGTATCCGCCCTACTCCGCCGGCCGCAGGTCGAGGCCGATGTCCAGGATCGGCGAGGAGTGGGTGAGCGCTCCGACGGCCAGGTAGTCGACGCCGGTGTCCGCGTACGCCTTGGCGTTGTCGAGGGTCAGGCGGCCCGACGCCTCCAGGGCGGCGCGGCCCTGGACGAGGGCCACCGCCTCCTCGCACTCGCCCGGCGTGAAGTTGTCCAGCAGGATCAGGTCGGCGCCGGCGTCCAGGACCTCGCGGAGCTGGTGCAGGGTGTCGACCTCGACCTCGATGGGGACGTCGGGGAAGCGGTCGCGGACCGCCTGGAAGGCCTGGGCGACGCCGCCCGCGGCGACCACGTGGTTGTCCTTGACCAGGGCCGCGTCCGAGAGCGACATGCGGTGGTTGACGCCGCCGCCGCAACGGACCGCGTACTTCTCGAGGCTGCGCAGGCCGGGGGTCGTCTTGCGGGTGTCGCGGACCTTGGCCTTGGTGCCGTCGAGCGTGTCCGCCCACGCGCGCGTGGCCGTGGCGATGCCCGACAGGCGGCACAGGATGTTCAGCGCGCTGCGTTCGGCCGTGAGGAGGTCGCGGGTGCGGGTGGTGACCGAGAGGAGCTTCTGGCCCGCCTCGACCTTGTCGCCGTCCTCCGCGTGGCGCTCGATCTCGAGTTCCTCCTCGCAGACGACCGAGATGACCGCTTCAGCGATGCGCAGGCCGGCCACCGTGCCCGCCTCGCGTGCGGTGAAGTCGGCGGTGGCCACCGCTTCCTCGGGGATGGTCGCGACGGTCGTGACGTCCACGCCGCCTGCCAGGTCCTCCTGGATCGCCACGTTGGCGATGTCCTCGACCTCGACGGGGTCGAGGCCCGCGTCGGCCAGGAGCTGGGCGAGCGCGGGGTCCAGGCCGCACTCCAGGTACGCCTCCTCGTCCGCGCCGCAGGCACAGCCGTCGCCGCAGCCTCCGGACGAGGCGAGGGGAAGGTCGGGGGTGGTCACGTCGGTCACTGCTCCTGGGGGGCCTGGGGCGGGAGGGTCGTAGGGAAGTGTGTGGTGTCCGTGGTGTGCACGGCCAGCGAGCGGTCCGGATTCAGGCGTACGACGATGTGGCGGCGCCAGGCGGTGTCGTCGCGCTCGGGGCGGTCCTCGCGCCAGTGGCAGCCCCGGGTCTCCTCGCGGAGCCGGGCGGCGGCGACCAGGACGCGGGCCACGCACAGGAGGTTGGTGGCCTCCCAGGTGTCGACGCCGGGCTCGGCGGTCTTGCCGTGCTCGGCGAGGGCGTCGCGGGCGTCGGTGTGCAGCCGCTGGAGTTGGTCGGCGGCCTCGGCCAGGGATCCGGCCGAGCGGAGCACGCCCGCGCCGTCGGTCATGATCCGCTGGATCGTGAAGCGGGCCTCCGCGGTGAGCAGGGGGTGCTCGGGGGTCTCCGGGTACGGGAGCGGCCGGGGCACGCGCGTGAGGAGGCCGTTCTCCGCGTGGCTCGCCGTGATGTCGGCGGCGATGCGCTCGGCGTAGACCAGGCCTTCGAGGAGGGAGTTGGAGGCCAGGCGGTTGGCGCCGTGCACGCCGGTGCAGGCCACCTCGCCGCACGCGTACAGGCCGGGGACGGTCGTACGGCCCCGGGAGTCGGTGCGCACGCCGCCGGAGGCGTAGTGGGCGGCCGGGGCGACCGGGATGGGGCCGGTGACCGGGTCGATGCCGTGGGCGCGGCAGGCGGCGAGGATCGTCGGGAAGCGGTGCTCCCACATCTCGGCGCCGAAGTGCCGGGCGTCGAGGAACATGTGCTCGGCGTCCTGCTCCTGCATGCGGCGCGTGATGCCCTTGGCGACGATGTCGCGCGGGGCGAGTTCGGCCAGTTCGTGCTGCCCGGCCATGAAGCGCACGCCGTCGGCGTCGACCAGGTGCGCGCCCTCTCCGCGCACCGCCTCGGAGACCAGGGGCTGCTGGCCCTCCGCGTCGGCGCCCAGGAAGAGGACGGTCGGGTGGAACTGGACGAACTCCAGGTCGCTCACCTCGGCGCCCGCGCGGAGCGCCAGGGCCACGCCGTCGCCCGTCGAGACGGACGGGTTGGTGGTCGCGGAGAAGACCTGGCCCATGCCGCCGGTCGCCAGGACCACGGCGGGTGCGTGGACCGCGCCCACGCCGTCGTGCTGGCCCTCCCCCATGACGTGCAGGGTGACGCCGGCGGTGTGGCCCTCGGCGTCCGTGAGGAGGTCCAGGACGAGCGCGTTCTCGACCGTGCGCACGCCACGCGCGCGTACCGCGTCGACCAGGGCGCGGGAGATCTCGGCGCCGGTGGCGTCACCGCCCGCGTGGGCGATGCGGCGGCGGTGATGGCCGCCCTCGCGGGTGAGTTCGAGGCCGCCCTCGGTGGACTCGTCGAACCGGGCGCCGGTCTCGATGAGACGGCGTACGGCGTCGGGCCCCTCGGTGACGAGGATGCGGACGGCTTCCTCGTCGCACAGGCCCGCGCCCGCGACCAGGGTGTCGTCGAGGTGCTGCTCGGGGGTGTCGCCCTCGCCGAGGGCCGCGGCGATGCCGCCCTGGGCCCAGCGGGTGGAGCCGTCGTCGAGGCGGGCCTTGGTGACGACGACGGTCCTGAGGCCCGCGGCCTGGCAGCGCAGGGCCGCCGTCAGACCGGCGACACCGGAGCCGACGACGACCACGTCGGCGGCGATGGACCAGCCGGGCGCCGGCGCGTGCAGTCGTATGCCTGTGCTGGTCACGAGGCGGCTCCGAAGGTTCCGAAGGTGAGGGGGAGATTGTCGATCAGGCGGGTCGCCCCGACCCGGGCGGCCACGGCGAGGACCGCCTCGCCGGTGAAGTCGTGTCCGATCTCGGTGAAGTCGGACGGGTCGACCAGGGCGAGGTAGTCCAGGGCCAGTGGCGGGTCGAGGCGGGCGGCCTCGTCGAGGACCTGCCGGGCGGCCGCGCGGACGGCCGCCGGGCCGCCCGGGACAGCCGTCGCCACGGCGTGCGCGTCGGCCGCCGCACGGGACTCGCCGATGGCGCTGAGCGCCTCGGCACGCGCGCGCGTGGCGGGCACCTCACGGGCCCGGGCCCGCAGCGCCTCCTGCGCGGCATGCCGGTCCTGGCCCGCGAACAGCGCGCTGGACAGCGCGAGGGCGGTGCGCCGCTCGGCGGGCGAGAGGTAGCGGTTGCGGCTGGACAGGGCCAGGCCGTCGTCCTCCCGGACGGTGGGGACGCCGACGATCTCCACGCCGAAGTTCAGGTCCCGGACCATGCGGCGGATCAGGGCGAGCTGCTGGGCGTCCTTCTGGCCGTACAGGGCGACGTCGGGGCGGGTCAGGTGCAGCAGCTTGGCGACGACCGTGAGCATGCCGTCGAAGTGGCCCGGGCGGGCGGAGCCCTCCAGGCGCTCGCCCATGGGGCCAGCGGTGACGCGGACCTGGGGCTCGCCCCCGGGGTACACCTCGTCCACGGCGGGGGCGAACACGACGTCCGCGCCGGACTCCCCGGCGAGCTTGAGGTCGGCGTCCAGGGTGCGCGGATAGCGGTCGAGGTCCTCGCCCCGACCGAACTGCAGCGGGTTGACGAAGACGGTGACGACGACCTCGCCGTCCCGGCCCGCGATGCCGCGCGCGGTGCGGATCAGGGTGGCGTGGCCCTCGTGCAGGGCGCCCATGGTCATCACCACGGCGCGGCGGCCCGCCCGCACGCGTGCGTGCAGTTCCCCGGCGGTGCTCAGCAGGGTGGTGGTCATCGGGCGTCCCCTTCGGTGCCGTCGGTGCCGTCGGTGCCGTCGGTGCCGTCGGTGCCGTCGCTCGCGTCGGCGAGTACCCCGAGGAGGTCCTCGGCGAGCTCCGGCTTCAGCAGGCCGTGGGCCAGGGCCCGGTCGGCGGTCGCGCGGGCCATCGCCAGATAGCCGGCGACGGTCCCCGGGGCGTGCCGGCGCAGCTCGGTGACATGGGCGGCGACCGTGCCCGCGTCGCCCCGCGCGACCGGGCCGGTGAGGGCCGCGTCGCCGGAGCGCAGGGCGTTGTCCAGGGCCGCGCCGAGCAGCGGGCCGAGCATCCGGTCGGGGGCGGCGACCCCGGCCGCGCGCAGCAGCTCCAGGGACTGGGCGACCAGGGTGACCAGGTGGTTGGCGCCCAGGGCGAGCGCCGCGTGGTAGAGCGGCCGGTTCGCCTCGGCGATCCACTCCGGCTCGCCGCCCATCTCGATGACGAGGGCCTCGGCGGCGAGGCGCAGTTCCTCGGGCGCGGTGACGCCGAAGGAGCAGCCGGCCAGCCGCTGGACGTCCACGGGCGTGCCGGTGAAGGTCATCGCGGGGTGCAGGGCCAGCGGCAGGGCGCCCGCGCGCAGGGCGGGGTCGAGCACCCGGGCGCCGTAGCGCCCGGAGGTGTGGACGAGCAGCTGTCCCGGCCGTACGGACCCCGTGTCGGCGAGTCCGGCGACCAGGTCGGGCAGGGCGTCGTCCGGAACGGTCAGCAGGACCAGGTCGGACCGCTGGAGGACCTCGGCGGGCGGCAGCACGGGCACGTCGGGCAGCAGCTGCGCGGCACGGCGCCGGGAGGTGTCGGAGACCGCGGAGACGGCGACCGGGCGGTGCCCGGCGAGCTGCAGGGCCGCGGCCAGTGCGGGTCCCACGCGGCCGGCGCCGACGACGCCGACGGTGAGCCGCGCGGGGCGGTCCTTGGGCTCTGGCTGTGGGGTTGTGTTCACTCGACGGCGGCCTTCCCGTTCCAGTCCGCTCCGGGTACCGGACGATTTCTCGTCATGTTAACGCGATCGGTTCGAGGGGTGTTCGGTCGTCCACAGGTGTGTGGAAAGCCATCCACAGGGAGGGCGGGAAATGCGGGTGCCCGTCCGCACGCTCGCGAGGCAGGATCCGGGGCATGACTGAGACGACGGAACAGCAGGGCGGGGAGCGGCTGACGGGGCTCCGGGAGCGGCGGCTGGCCGCCCATCGCAGCGCACGGCGGGTGTTCGCGCGCTTCGGCTTCCACAAGACGCTCCGGGAGCGCCTGGCGGAGCTGGACGCGGCGGAGGGCGTCCACGACCTGGACGAGCTGTCCGACGTGTACGGCGACGGGGTCGTCGAGGCGCTGGAGGCGAAGGTCGCCGGGCTGCTCGGCACCCAGGCCGCCGCGTTCTTCCCGACGGGCACGATGGCCCAGCAGGTGGCCCTGCGCTGCTGGGCGGGCCGCACCGGCGACCCGACCGTCGCCCTGCACGCGCTCAGCCATCCCGAGGTGCACGAGCGGAACGCGCTCAGCGAGGTCGGCGGCCTGCGCCCGGTACGCGTGACGGACGAGCCGCGGCTGCCCACCGCCGCCGAGGTGCGCGACTTCGAGGAGCCCTTCGGGGCGCTGATGCTGGAACTCCCCCTCAGGGACGCCGGTTTCGTGCTGCCGTCCTGGGAGGAGCTCACGGAGGTGGTGGAGGCCGCGCGGGAGCGGGACGCGGTGGTGCACTTCGACGGGGCCCGGCTGTGGGAGTCCACCGTCCACCTCGGCCGGTCCCTGGAGGAGATCGCGGGCCTGGCGGACAGCGTCTACGTGTCGTTCTACAAGTCCCTCGAGGCGTTCGGCGGCGCGGCGCTCGCCGGCCCGAAGGAGCTGGTGGAGGAGGCGAAGACCTGGCGGCACCGGTACGGCGGCCAGGTCTTCCAGCAGTTCCCCACCGCCCTGTCGGCGCTGGCCGGTCTGGAGCGGGAGCTGCCCCGGCTGCCGGAGTACGTCGCCCACGCGCGCGTGGTGGCCGCCGCCCTGCGCGAGGGGTTCGCGGCGGCCGGGGTGCCGTGGGCGCGGGTGTATCCGGAGGTACCGCACACCCACGACTTCCAGGTCTGGCTGCCGTACGAGGCGGACGTCCTCATGGAGGCGTCGGTCCGGACGGCCGAGGAGACGGGCGTCTTCCTGTTCGCCGCCGCCTGGAGCCGGGGCGGTCCGGGCCTGGCCCGCACGGAGGTGTTCGTGCGGTCCGCCGGGCTGGAGTGGGCCGCCGAGGACGTGAAGGCGGCGGTCGCCGACTTCGTCGCCCGGTTGCCCGGGGAGGGCGGCAGGTAGCCGGAAACGGGCAGCAGGCCGCCGGCCTCGCGCGGTGGCGGTCGGTCGGCGGCGTGCGGCCGGAGGGGACAGTCGGCCGACGGGCGGCAGGAGCGGTCGGGCGGCAGGAGCGGTCGGGCGGGCGGCGGGCGGGCGGGCGGTGTGGTCAGCCGGTGAAGCGGCGGCGGGGGTGCAGCCACCGGCCCAGGGCGTGCCGGATCCGCTGCCGGCCGCCGACCGGGCGCCCGGCCAGGACCGCGCGGAACCGTCGTTCGTCGCGCCACTCCCGTACGACCCGCAGGTCGTGCGTGCCGGGCGCGGGCGGGGCGGGCTCGCCGAGCTGCCGGGCGCGGTGGACGTCGAGGAGGTGCTGCTGCGTGATGCTCATGGTGAATCGCCTTGGCTGGACGGGGTGATGGAGGTCCGAAGGCTCCGCGGCTGCCCCGGTGCTCCCACCCTGCTCCCGCGCCGGGGGCGACGTCGCGTCGATTGACGAGGCCCGTCAATCGACGGGGGCGTTGTCAGTGGCGGGGTGCACCATGAAGGCATGAGCGTGCACATCGACATCGCGGGGCTGCGGCCGGAGGAGATCGCCGTCGTGCCCTCCCCTCTGGCCGAACTCGGCATGGCGCTGCACGCGCTGTCCGAGCCGGGGCACCATCCGGGTCTCCAGGGCTGGGTGACGGGCGTGACCGCGCGGCTCGACCCGCATCTGGCCGACCGGATGTGCGAGGCCGACTTCCTGTGGCGGTCGACGTTCTCGGACCTGTTCATGCCCTTCGCCGGCGTCCCGGGCGGCGGCACCCTCCCGGGCGGCACGCTCGCCGAGGAGCTGGACCTGCTCGACAAGCTGTCGGACGAGCAGTTCGTGGACGCGGCACTGGAGTTCACCTGTGCCCTCGGGTACGGCTCGTGCGGGCCCACCGCGCTGTCCGACCCCGAGGTGCGCCGCCGGGCCCTGGACCTGGCCGCCGCGCGCGGGCCCCAGCAAATGCGGTTCAGCCGGCGGCTGCTGGACGACCCGCCCTCGATCCGGGCCTGGCTGCGGCAGTTCCTCCAGGACTGCGACGAGGCGTTCTTCGCGGAGGCCTGGTCCCGGTTGCGCCATCAGCTCGCGGCGGACGCGCGGCTGAAGACGGACCTCTTCCGGCGCAAGGGCATGACCGAGGCGCTGGCCGCGGTGTCCCCGGCGATCACGCTCGACGAGGCGGCCGCCCGGATCACGGTCGACAAACTGGGCGACGACGACGGCACGTCCACCGGTGACGGCGGCCTGCTGCTCGTCCCGACGAGCCTGGGCTGGCCGCATCTGATGGTCCTGCACCGGTACGGCTGGCAGCCGGTGCTGCACTACCCGGTCGGCTCCCCCGAGCTCGCCGCCCCGCCCAATCTCGAACAGCTGGCCCTGCGCATGACCGCGCTGTCCCACCCCGTGCGGATGCGGATCTGCCGCAATCTGGCCCGCAGCGCGTACACCACGGGCGAGCTGGCGCAGGCGCACGGCATGACGGCCCCGGAGATATCCCGGCACCTGGCCGTGCTGAAGAAGGCGGGCCTGCTCACCACCCGCCGCCGCGGGCGCTACGTCCTGCACCAGCTGGACGTGACGGTGGTGGCCCGGCTCGGCAGCGAGTTCCTGGAGGGGATCCTCAGATAGGAGGGGAGCCTCGGACGGCCGACGGGAGCCGCCCGGTCGCCCCCGGTCGCCGCCCGGCTCAGCCGTGCCCGCCGGCCCGTACCAGCCCGGTCTCGTAGGCCAGCACCACGACCTGCACCCGGTCCCTGAGGCCCAGCTTGGTCAGGATGCGGCCCACATGCGTCTTCACGGTCGCCTCGGACAGCACGAGCCGGGCCGCGATCTCGCCGTTGGACAGGCCCTGTGCGACCAGCACCATGACCTCGCGCTCGCGGCCGGTGAGCCGCTCCAGCTGCTCGTGCTGGGGCTGCTTCGCGGTGCCCGGCAGCATCGGTGCGAAGCGGTCCAGGAGCCGTCGGGTGGTGGAGGGCGCGACGACCGCGTCCCCGCTGTGCACGGCGCGGATCGCGGCGAGCAGCTCACCGGGCGGCACATCCTTGAGCATGAAGCCGGAGGCGCCCGCCTTCAGCCCGGAGAAGGCGTATTCGTCGAGGTCGAAGGTGGTCAGGATGAGCACCTTCGGCGGGTCGGTGTCGGCGCAGACCCGGCGGGTCGTCTCCACCCCGTCGAGCTTCGGCATGCGGACGTCCATCAGCACCACGTCGACCTCGGTCGACCGCAGCACCTGGAGGGCCTCGACCCCGTCGCCCGCCTCCGCCACGACCTCCATGTCCGGCTGGGCGGCGAGCACCATCCGGAACCCGGTGCGCAGCAGCACCTGGTCGTCGACGAGCATCACGCGGATCGTCATCGGGGCCTCTTCCAAGTCTCTTTTGTGGTGGGAGCGTTACAGGTGTCAGCGCGGGGTGTGTGACCGCGTCAGGCGGGTTTGAGCGGCAGCAGCGCACTGATGCGGAATCCTCCGCCCGGGCGCGGTCCGGCGTCCAGGGTGCCGCCGACCATGCCGATCCGCTCGCGCATGCCGATGAGGCCGTGGCCCTGGCCGTCGAGACCGCCCTCCTCGTACAGCTCGTGCGGGGCGCCCTTGCCGTCGTCCTCGACGAGCAGGCCGAGGCCGTCGTCGAAGTACACCAGCCGCACGCTCGCGCCCGCGTTGGGCCCGCCGTGCTTACGGGTGTTGGTGAGCGCCTCCTGCACGATGCGGTACGCCGTGAGCTCGACGCCGCTGGGCAGCGGCCGGGGGGTGCCCTCGACCTTGAAGTCGACGGGCAGTCCGGAGGTACGGCACTGCTCGACGAGGTCCTCGATCTGCTGGACGTCGGGCTGCGGCACGTACTCGCCGGCCTCCTGGTGCTCTCCGGTGCGCAGCACGCCGAGCAGGCGGCGCATCTCGGCGAGGGCCTGGCGGCCGGTGGAGGAGATGGTCTCCAGCGCCTTCTTCGCCTGGTCGGGAGCGGCGTCGAGGACGTAGGCGGCGCCGTCGGCCTGAACCACCATCACGGAGACGTTGTGCGCGACGACGTCGTGCAACTCGCGTGCGATCCGGGCGCGTTCGGCGGCGACGGCGACCTTGGACTGGGCCTCGCGCTCCCTCTCCAGGCGGGCGGCCCGCTCCTCCAGCTGCGCGAAGTAGGCGCGGCGGGTGCGGATGGAGTCGCCCAGCACCCAGGCGAGCGCGAAGGGCACGGCCATGAAGACCGTCAGGGCGATGTTGCCCGCGACGTTCGTCGCGTCGCTCGGCCAGCGCAGCTGGGACACGGGGGCCGCGCACAGACCGGCGCCCAGCGCGAAGCGGGAGGCCCAGCGCGCGCCCTCCGCGGCGACCGTGTAGACGATCACCAGCAGGGCGAAGTCGGCGGGACCCCGCTCCACGTCGGTGATCAGCTGGGCCACCCCGACCGCGGCCGCGAGCAGCAGCATCTTCTCCGGCAGGCGGCGGCGCAGCGCGACCACCAGGCACAGCAGCAGGGTGAGCGGAAGGGCGACGGCCGGTGAACCGTATCCGTTCGCCGCTCCGCCGACCACGGAGATCCCGAGGAGGACCACGGCCCAGGAGCCGTCGACCCACATCGGGTGCCTGCGGAGGAAGTCATAGAGGCGCTGCACGTAACCCAGCGTAGGGAAGCGCGATAGGTGCAGGGGTCAACCGGAGGACCGATCCGCACCGGTCGCGTGTACTCCGCAAGGTGGAGTTGCGTTCGTTGTGTGCGCTTACCCTGACCCGGTGACACCAGGTACGAGGCCCGAGTTGCACGAGTGGCGCGGTTGGCGAGCGGCGGCGGACGAGGCGTTGTACGGGCCGGCCGGCTTCTACCGGCGGGAGGAGGGGCCGGCCGGGCACTTCCGTACGTCCGTGCACGCGTCATCGCTGTTCGCGGGGGCCGTGGCGCGGCTGCTGTGCCGGGTCGACGAGGCGCTGGGGCGGCCCGCGGTGCTGGACTTCGTCGACATGGCGGCCGGGCGGGGCGAGCTGGCCGGCGGGGTGCTCGCCGCGCTCCCGGCCGAGGTGGCGGCCCGCACGCGCGCGTACGCCGTCGAGCTCGCCGGGAGGCCCGCCGGGCTCGATCACCGGATCGAGTGGCTGGCCGCGCCCCCGGAAGGGACGAGGGGGCTGTTGTTCGCCAACGAGTGGCTGGACAACGTGCCGGTGGAGGTCGCGGAGGTGGACTCCGCGGGCACGGCGCGGCTGGTGCTGGTCCGGGAGGACGGGAGCGAGCGGCTCGGGGAGCCGGTCGACGGGGAGCACGCGCGGTGGCTGCGGCGGTGGTGGCCGCTGTCCGGCGAGCCGGGGCTGCGGGCCGAGATCGGCGTGACCAGGGACGAGGCCTGGGCCTCGGCGGCCGCCACGCTCGACCGGGGGCTCGCCGTCGCCGTGGACTACGCGCACACGGCGGACACCCGGCCGCCCTTCGGGACGCTCACGGGGTTCCGGGAGGGCCGCGAGACGACCGCCGTACCGGACGGCTCCTGCGACATCACCGCCCATGTCGCGCTCGACGCGTGCGCGCTGCCCGGCGGGCGGCTCCTCCCCCAGCGTGAGGCGCTGCACGCCCTGGGCATGACCGGCGCACGCCCCCCGCTCACGCTCGCGTCCACCGACCCCGCCGCCTATGTCCGCGCCCTGGCGAGCGCCGGGGAGGCGGCCGAGCTGACGGCGACGGGCGGTCTCGGCGACTTCGGTTGGCTGGTGCAGCCGGTCGGGATTCCTGACCCGCTCTCGGGGCCGTGAGGGCCGTGAGGGCCGTGAGGGCCGTGAGGGCCGTGAGGGCCGTGAGGGCCGTGAGGGCCTACTTGTCGATGTCCCCGACCACGAAGAACATCGACCCCAGGATCGCCACCATGTCCGCGACCAGCGTCCCCGGCAGCAGCTCCGTCAGCACCTGGATGTTGTTGTACGAGGCCGAGCGCAGCTTCAGCCGGTACGGGGTCTTCTCGCCCTTGCTGACCAGGTAGTAGCCGTTGATGCCGAGGGGGTTCTCGGTCCAGGCGTAGGTGTGGCCCTCGGGTGCCTTCAGGACCTTCGGGAGCCGCTGGTTGACCGGCCCGGGCGGCAGCTCCGCGAGCCGGTCGAGGCAGGCGTCGGCCAGGTCGAGCGCGTTGTGCGTCTGCTCCAGGAGGCACTCGAAGCGGGCCAGGCAGTCGCCCTCCTGCCGGGTCACCACCTTCAGGACGTCGCCCAGTTCGCCGTAGGCCAGGTACGGCTCGTCCCGGCGCAGGTCGAAGTCGACGCCCGAGCCGCGCCCGATCGGCCCGCTGACCCCGTACGCGTGCACGGCCTCGGGCGTGAGCCTGCCGACGCCCCGGGTGCGGCCCCGGAAGATCTCGTTGCCGAGCACCAGGTCGTCGAACCGGTCCATCCGCGAGCGCACGTCCGCGACGGCGGCACGCGCGCGCGTGGTCCACCCGGCCGGCAGGTCCTCCTTGAGGCCGCCGACGCGGTTGAACATGTAGTGCATCCGCCCGCCGGAGACCTCCTCCATGACGTGCTGGAGTTCCTCGCGCTCCCGGAAGGCGTAGAAGATCGGGGTGATCCCGCCGAGTTCCAGCGGGTACGAGCCGAGGAACATCAGGTGGTTGAGCACCCGGTTCAGCTCGGCGAGCAGCGTGCGCAGCCACACGGCGCGCTCGGGGACCTCCATGCCGAGCATCCGCTCCACGGCGAGGACCACGCCCAGCTCGTTGGAGAACGCCGACAGCCAGTCGTGGCGGTTGGCCAGCATGATGATCTGGCGGTAGTCGCGCGCCTCGAACAGCTTCTCGGCGCCGCGGTGCATATAGCCGATCACCGGCTCCGCGTGCTGGATGCGCTCTCCGTCCAGGACCAGCTTCAGCCGCAGCACTCCGTGCGTGGAGGGATGCTGGGGGCCGATGTTGAGCACCATGTCGGTGCTCTCCGCGGCGCCGCCGATTCCGACCATGGTCTCCGTCGTAGGAGTCATGGACACAGTCTCTCCTACGTACGCTGGCCTCATGGATACGGGGAGTGCGCGGGAGGCGGAGCCGGCGGGGGCGGTCGGGGACGGGCCGGTGTGGATCGCGTTGCCGCCCGGGCTGCTGAAGATGCGGCGGTTGCTGCTGGTGGTGTGGCTGGGGCTGATCGCCCTGGCCGCCGGGTTGCTGCCGGGCCTGCTGGCCGGGCCCGCCTGGGCCGTCTTCGCGGTGCTGCCGCTGGCGCTGATGGCCTGGGGCTGGGTGATGATCGACCGCAACTGGCGTTCCTGGCGGTACGCCGAGCGCGCCGACGACCTGCTGATCAGCCGGGGCGTGCTGTGGCGTGAGGAGACGGTCGTGCCGTACGGGCGGATGCAGCTCGTCGAGGTCACCTCCGGGCCCGTCGAGCGGCACTTCGGGCTGGCCAGCGTGCAACTGCACACGGCCGCCGCTGCCACCGACGCGACCATCCCCGGCCTGGACCCGGCCGAAGCGGAACGACTGCGCGACCGGCTCACCGAGCTGGGCGAGGCCCGATCGGCGGGACTGTGACGACGCCCGAGAGAGCCGAGACGGGCGGGGGCACCGAGGCCGGTGGGGCCGGCAGGGCCGGTGGGGCCGGCAGGGCCGGTGGGGCCGACGGGGGCACCACCGGGGGCACCGGGACCGCCGAGGCCACCGGGAGCGCCGGGGCGGCCGGGAACACCAGGGCCGCAGGGGCGACCGAGACCTCCGGGAACACCGGAACCACCGAGACCACCGGGACCACCGCGGCGGCCAAGACCACCGGGAACACCAGGGCCGCAGGGGCGACCGGGACCACCGGAGCCACCGAGAGCGCTGGGCCTACCGGGGCAATCGGGGCCAGCGAGACCGCCGGGAGCACCGGAGCCACCGAGACCACCGGCAGCACCAGGGCCACCGAGACCACCGGGGCAATCGGGGCCAGCGAGACCGCCGGGACCACCGGGGTGACCGAGACCACCGAGACCACCGGAGCCACCGGCAGCACCAGGGCCACCGAGACCACCCGGAGCGCCGGGACCGCCGCGTCCGTCAAGCCCGTCAAGACCCCCGACCCCGCCGACCCCGCCCGCGCCCTGGCCGAGCGGCGGCTGCATCCCTTCACGCCGCTGCGGCGGGCCTGGGCGCCGGTCGCTGTGGTTATCGGCTGGGCCGTGCACGACCCCGACGGGGCGCAGCGCCATCTGGCCCGGCTGACGACGACCACGCTGCTGATCGGCCTCGCCGTGATCGTCCCGGCCGCGGCCCTCTACGGCTTCTGCTCCTGGTGGTTCACGCACTTCGCGGTGACCGACACCGAACTGCGCATCCGCACCGGCCTGGTGTTCCGGCGCACCGCGCACATCCGGCTGGAACGCATCCAGGCCATCGACATCACGCAGCCGCTGCTCGCCCGGGTCGCGGGCGTCGCCAAGCTGAAACTCGACGTCATAGGGACCGACAAGAAGGACGAACTGGCCTTCCTGGGCGCGGACGAGGCACGGACCCTGCGGGCCGAACTGCTCGCGCGGGCGGCCGGTTTCGCGCCCGAGACCGCGCACGAGGTCGGTGAGGCGCCGTCCCGGCAGCTGCTGCGGGTACCGCCCGGTGTGCTCGCCGTGTCACTGGTGTTGACGGGCGCGACCTGGGGGTCGCTGGCCGCGGCGCTCGTCGTACCGCCGGTGCTGTGGCTGGTCACCCACAGCCTGTGGACAGTTCTCGCGGTCGCCCTGCCGCTGCTGGGCGCGGCGGGCGCGAGCAGTGTGGGGCGGTTCGTCGCCGAGTACGACTGGACGGTGGGCGAGTCGCCCGACGGGCTGCGCATCGACCACGGCCTGCTGGACCGGGCCCACGAGACGGTGCCGCCGGGCCGGGTGCAGACCGTGCGGATCGTGGAGCCGCTGCTGTGGCGGCGGCGCGGCTGGGTGCGCGTGGAGCTCGACGTGGCGGGCTCGTCCAACTCCGTGCTGGTGCCGGTCGCCCCGCGCGAACTCGCGGAGGCCGTCGTCGCGCTGGTGCTGCCCGGGGTGACCGTGCCGGAGAGCGCGGCCCTGTCGCCGTCGCCGCGCCGCGCCCGGTGGTGCGTGCCGGTGTGGTGGCGGGGGTACGGACTCGCCGTCACCGACGCGGTGTTCGCGGCGCGCTCCGGGCTGCTGGCACGGAGTCTGGCGCTGGTGCCGCACGCCAAGGTGCAGAGCGTACGGATGACACAGGGGCCCTGGGAGCGGGCCCGGGGCGTGGCCGACGTGTGTGTGGACACCGGCGCGAACAAGGTGGTGCGGGCGCGGCTGCGGGACGCGGACGAGGCGCGCGAGTTGCTGGCCCGGCAGGCGGAGCGGTCCCGGACCGGGCGCGGGGACGCGCTGCCGGACCGCTGGGTGGCGTGACCGGCCGGGACCGAGAGGCCGCCGAAACCGAAAGGCGGGGTCAGGAAACCGCGCTGCGCAGCCCCTGCACGTCGATCTGTTCCGTCTCGTCGTGCGCGGTCAGGTCGATGACCTGGCCGATCCCGCGCGACTCCGCGTCCGCGGGCTTGTACCGGGCCTCGGCCTCGGCCTTGTGCAGGGCGAGGGCCTCCTGGCCGACGACATCCGCCAGGTCCTCGTTCTGCACGGCCTCCAGGGCGGCGCGCGACGTCTCCTGCTTTGTACCGAAGAAGTCGAACCCGCCCTCGGTCCGCGGACGCCGCACCGGCGCCTGCGGGGCGACGGCCACGGCCACGGCGGGCGGCACGGTGTAGTGGCGGCTGGGAGCGGCGGACTGCGAAAGCCCCCCGGCCCCCGACCCGGCCCCGACCCCGACCCCGACCCCGGCCCCGGCCCCGGCCCCGGTCTCGGCCCTGGTCGACGTGTCGGCCCGGCCCGCGGTGTCGGCGGTCGCGTGCTCGTGCCCGTCCACCGCCTCGGACCGGCCCTGCGGCTCGTCCGTGTGCGACGGCTCCCGCAGGTCCGGCTGTTCGTCCGTCCCCTCCTGCGCGGGCTCGTCCTCGTCGTCCTCCGGGGCGCCGTCGCCATCGCCGTCCGGGCCGCCGTCCGGGTCCGGGGCCGCGTCGCCGTCGAACCGGGCGAGCGCGGCCGCCGCACGCAGGAAGAGCCGGGAGCCCTCCGGCGAGAAGACGGCCGGAACCGCCGGCTCCTCCTCGACGGTCAGGTCCTCGACCGCCGCGGCGGGTGCCTCGTCCGCCTCCGCCGAAGCGTCCGCCGTCTTCGCCGCCCCCGCGGGCAGCGCGGCCCGCACCGGAACCGTCGCCTCGATCTCCAGCACCCGGCGGTCCTCCAGGACGCTCGCGCGCTCGGTCTCGGACGTGGCGTACCGGCGCAGCAGCGCGGCGTGTTCGTTGCGCAACCCGGCCAGTTCCGTGCGCTTGGCGCGCAGCCGCTGCTCGAGCTTCACGCGCAGCTCGCGGGACTCCTCGAGGTCGCCCTCCAGTTCGGCGACGCGCTCCTCGAAGCGCCACTCGTCGCTCGCGCGCCCGCGCGTGAGGTCGGCGACGCGCTTGCCCGCCTGGCTGTCCCAGCGGCGCAGCACGACCGCGCCGACGACCGCCGTCATCGCGGCGGCAGCCGCCAGACCGCGGAGCGCCATCGGCTCCGTGAACACCCAGGGCCCCAGGGCGCAGACGAGGGAGACGCCCGCGATCGCCGACGGGGGGAGCAGCCTGTGCAGGGGCGGGGAATGGCGGTGTCGTCCACGTGACATGGCCAGAAACTTACCGCGCGTAGGCGAATCATGGTGAGCCACCCCGCAAAACAAAGCCATACCGAAGTGTTCACACCGCATCAGAACTCGACACGGAGCGGAATCTGCCCTTCAATCAATTCTCAAGATCATTCCCAACGGTGCGCGAACGGTCGCCCAACCGCCCGCTGATCCACTCCAGCGTGGCCGGAATCTCGCGCCGCCAGGTGTTGAAGTTGTGCCCTCCGCTTTCCAGGACGATCGACGAGATCCGCGTCCGCCCGGTGTTCTTCACCCGCTCGATGAACCGCAGCGTGTCCTTGTAGTTGGACTCGCCCTCCTTGCTGCTGGTGACCAGCAGCGAAGTGTCGGGAGCGGGCCTGTGCTTCAGGTACCACCACAGGTCGGCGCGATTCCGCAGCTCCTTGTCGCCCTGGAAGAGATCACCTGTCGTGGCGTCGATCGGCGCCTTGTAGTACGCGGAGAGACCGGCCCCCGCGGCGTACACATCGGGATGGTGCATGGCGATCTTCAACGCGCAGTAGCCGCCCGTGGAGTTGCCGATGATGCCCAGCCGGCCCGGCTTTTCGGCCACCCTGAAGTGCGAACGCAGCGCGTCGGGCAGATCCCTCGCGAAGAACGACTCGGTCTGCGGTCCGCCCGGGATGTCCACGCACTCCGTGTCCCGGGGCGGCGCCACCGTCGGCCGCAGCATCACGAGGATCGTCGGCCGCATCCGGCCCGCCCGGGCCAGTTCCAGTGCCGTACGCGGGTAATGGAGCTTCTCCACCAGCGCCGACGCCGTGCCCGGGTAACCGGTCAGCACGACGGCCGCGGGGAACGAACGGGTGCGGTACCGCGGCTGGAAGTACTCCGGCGGCAGATAGACGTAGGCGGGGGTGGCGATGCGGGTCGTCCGGCCCACGATGGCGACCTCCTGGACCCGGCCGCCGGCCTGGGGCCGCGCGCCGCCCGCCCCCGGCACCCGCCGCGAGGCGACCACCTCCAGCGGGCCGTCGCCCCGCGCGTGGTCGACGACCACACCCTGGTCCTTCTCCTGCCCGAACAGGTCCGCCCAGCTCGCGTAGAACCCGAAGGCCTGGTTGGCGGCGAGGCCCACCGCCGCGAACAGCGCCAACTGCGTGGCCAGCAGCAGGCCGACGCGCCCGCCCACCGCCCGCCAGCCGCGCCGGGCCAGCCGTGGCCACAGCCAGACCGTGCCGGCGAACAGCAGCACGGCCGACAGCGCCGCCAGCAGCAGCACGTTGTTGCTCGTGAGACCCATGGGTTGGTTACCTGTCCGCGCTCTCCGTCCGGCAGCCCCCGCGACCACACCTTCGCGAGGGCTTGTCCCGGACTTTCCTTGGCCTTTGAAACGGCTTTGACGTGGGGAGTGAACCTCTCCCCACGAGACACCGTCCTAGAGGGCGCAATGTCGCCGGATGCCCGAATCGGTACCGGATCCAAGGTCTCTCGCAGAACTACGGGATGCGATGTCTGTCAGGACAGATGAGGAAATGTCGGTCGAGGTTCCGAGTCGCAGAGGCGACGCGGCTCCCACGGGCCGGGTGAACCGGGTGCGCCGCGTGCTGCGCGGACCGCGCCCCGAGGCCGTCCCCGTCCTGGTCGGCAGAGCGTGCGCCCTCGTGGGTGTCCTGGACATCGCCGCGGGCGTGTTCCCGCGCTTCCGCCACAGCCGCATGCACGCCATCGCCGAGGTCCTGCCCGGCGCGCTCGGCCCCTTCGCGGCCGCCCTTTCGCTCAGCACCGGCGTGCTGTTGCTGCTGCTCGCCCACGGCCTCAAGCGCGGCAAGCGCCGGGCCTGGCGGGCCGCCGTCGCCCTGCTGCCCGCCGGTGCCGTCGCGCAGTTCACGTACCGGCACTCGCTCGTGGGCGTACTCATCTCCCTGGCCCTGCTGGCACCGCTGCTGCGCCACCGCGACCAGTTCGACGCCCTGCCCGACCCGCGCAGCCGCTGGCGGGCGCTCGCCAACTTCGTGCTCATGAGCGCCGGTTCGCTGATGCTCGGCCTGCTCATCGTCAGCGTCCACTCCGAGCGCATCATCGGCGACCCGAGCCTGGCCGACCGCATCACCCACGTCATCTACGGCCTCTTCGGCTTCGAGGGGCCCGTCGACTACCAGGGCAACACCTCCTGGACCGTGGCCGTCTCGCTCGGTGCCCTCGGCCTGCTCACCGCCGTCACCACCATCTACCTGGCCTTCCGCCCCGAACACCCGGCCGCCCGGCTCACCGGGGAGGACGAGGCCCGGCTGCGCGCCCTGCTGGAGCGGCACGGCCACCGCGACTCCCTCGGCCACTTCGCGCTCCGCCGCGACAAGGCCGTCGTCTTCTCCCCCAGCGGCAAGGCCGCCGTGACCTACCGCGTGGTCTCCGGCGTGATGCTCGCCAGCGGCGACCCGATCGGCGACGTCGAGGCCTGGCCCGGCGCCATCGAACAGTTCATGGACGAGGCCAAGGCCCACTCCTGGACCCCCGCCGTCATGGGCTGCTCCGAGACCGGCGGCGAGGTGTGGACCCGCGAGACCGGGCTCGACGCCCTCGAACTGGGTGACGAGGCGGTGGTGGACGTCAAGGATTTCTCACTCGCCGGCCGCGCGATGCGCAACGTGCGCCAGATGGTCAAGCGCATCGAGCGCGCCGGTTACGAAACCCGGGTACGACGTGTCCGTGACCTCGGCGAGGCCGAGCTGGAGCGCATCCGCCGCGCCGCCGACGACTGGCGCGGCACCGACACCGAGCGCGGCTTCTCCATGGCCCTGGGCCGGATCGGCGACCTGGCCGACGGCGACTGCCTCATCGCCACCGCCCACAAACAGGACGACCACCCGGGCGAATACGGCGACCTGAAGGCGATCCTGCACTTCGTGCCCTGGGGCACCGACGGCGCCTCCCTGGACCTCATGCGCCGCGACCGCTCCGCCGACCCCGGCATGAACGAACTGCTCATCGTGGCCGCCCTCCAGGCCGCCCCCAGGTTCGGCATCGAGCGTGTCTCCCTCAACTTCGCCATGTTCCGCGCGGCCCTGGCACGCGGCGAGAAGATCGGCGCCGGCCCGGTGCTGCGCGCCTGGCGCGGACTGCTCGTCTTCCTCTCCCGCTGGTTCCAGATCGAGTCCCTGTACAAGTTCAACGCCAAGTTCCGGCCGCGCTGGGAGCCCCGCTTCGTCGTCTACGGCGCCTCCGCCGACCTGCCCCGCATCGGATTCGCCGCCATGCAGGCCGAGGGCTTCGTCAACCTCGCCCTGCCCCTGCCGCGCTTCCTGCGCCGCCGGGGCCCGGCGGGCCGCCGCCCCTGCGCCCACGGCACGACGACGGAACGCAACGTCCGGGCGGCATGACCGAGCCCCCGCACAGGGCCGTCACTTGGGCCGCAGCGCCTGACGGCCCCCGCCGGGGCCTACGCTGAACATATGAGCAACCAGAGCGGACGCGGGCGCGTGGCGGGCCTACCGGAATGGGACCGCTGCGCGGTCATGGGAGTCGTGAACGTCACCCCCGACTCCTTCTCCGACGGCGGCCGCTTCTTCGACACCACGACCGCCGTCAAACACGGCCTCGACCTGGTCACCGAGGGCGCGGACCTGGTCGACGTCGGCGGCGAGTCGACCCGCCCCAACGCCGCCCGGGTGGACGAGGCCGAGGAACTGCGCCGCGTCATCCCCGTCGTCCGCGGCCTCGCCTCCGAGGGCGTCACCGTCTCCGTCGACACCATGCGCGCCTCCGTCGCCGAACGGGCCCTCGCGGCGGGCGCCGCCCTCGTCAACGACGTCAGCGGCGGGCTCGCCGACCCCCGCATGATCCCGGCCGTCGCCGACGCCGGCGCCCCCTTCGTCGTCATGCACTGGCGCGGCTTCCTCCAGGGCGGCAACGTCACGGGCGAGTACGCCGACGTCGTCCGCGAGGTCGTGGACGAACTCCACGCGCGCGTGGAGGCCGTCCTGGCCGGCGGCATCGCCCCCGACCGCGTCGTCGTCGACCCCGGGCTCGGCTTCTCCAAGGACGCCGAGCACGACCTCGCGCTCCTCGCGGGCCTCGACCGGGTCCTGCGCCTCGGCCACCCGCTGCTCGTCGCCGCCTCCCGCAAGCGCTTCCTCGGCCGGGTCCTGGCCGGCCCCGACGGCCCGCCCCCGCCCGCACGCGAACGCGACGCGGCCACCGCCGCCGTCTCCGCGCTCGCGGCACACGCCGGCGCCTGGGCCGTACGCGTGCACGAGGTACGCGCCACGGCCGACGCGGTACGGGTCGCCCACGCCATCGAAGGGGCGCGTACGACGGACACCGGCGCGGAAGGAGCCCGGTGAGCGCCCCGCACACCGACGTCGAACAGGTCGAGGCCGCCAACACCGCCTTCTACGAGGCACTGGAACGCGGCGACTTCGAGGAACTGGCGTCGCTCTGGCTGACCCCCTCCGACCTGGGCGTCGACGAGTCGTACCACGACCCCGCCGACACCGGAGTGGTCTCCTGCGTGCACCCCGGCTGGCCCGTGCTCACCGGCCGCGGCGAGGTCCTCCGGTCGTACGCCCTGATCATGGCCAACACCGACTACATCCAGTTCTTCCTGACCGACGTACACGTCTCGGTCACCGGCGACACCGCCCTGGTGAACTGCACGGAGAACATCCTCAGCGGCGGCCCCGCCCCCGAGGGCGACGAGGAGCTCGGCCCGCTCGTCGGCCAGCTCGTGGTCGCCACCAACGTGTTCCGGCGCACGCCCCAGGGGTGGAAACTCTGGTCGCACCACGCTTCCCCCGTTCTGGCCGAAACCGACGAGGACGAGGGCGAAGAGACCCCCTCCTGAGTGGGTAGGCGCCTCACAAGGGCCGGACGCGGCCGGACGCGGGACGGCGACGTGGTTGGAATCACGGACCCCCGGGTATGGGCGGCTACCAACCCATGAGCCGCCGGGTTCGCCAGGGGAAACGCTGGATGAATCCTGCCCGGCCCGGTCCGGGCGCCCACCCCCGTTGCCCGGCCCGGTCCGGGCGCCCACCCCCGTTGCCCGGCCCCGCCCGGGCTCGCAGGTAGATTCGACTGAGGCCGGTGTGCCGCCCGCACACGGCACGGACCGGCCGTGACCGACGATTGCAGGAGTGATTCGCGTGGATCGTGTCGCGCTGCGCGGCCTGAAGGCCCGTGGGCACCACGGTGTGTTCCCCGAGGAACGCGAGGAGGGCCAGACCTTCGTCGTGGACCTCGTCCTCGGCCTGGACACCCGGCCGGCGGCGGCCGACGACGACCTGGCGAAGACCGTTCACTACGGCATCGTGGCCGAGGAGGTCGTGGCCGTCGTCGAGGGCGAGCCCGTCAACCTCATCGAGACGCTCGCCGAGCGGATAGCCCAGGTATGTCTGAAGCACGAAGGGGTCGAGGAGGTCGAGGTACGCGTCCACAAGCCGGACGCCCCGATCACCGTCCCCTTCGACGACGTGACCGTCACCATCACCCGGAGCCGAGTATGACTGCACCCTTCCTCAAGGGTCCCAGCGACCCGACCGTACAGCCGGTACCCGCCTCCGTCGTCGACAAGGTCGACGCCGCCGACACCACGCTGAGCAATCCGAAATGGGCCGTGGTCGCCCTCGGGTCCAACCTCGGCAACCGCCTGGAGACCCTCCAGGGAGCCGTCGACGCGCTCGAGGACACCCCCGGCCTGCGCATCAAGGCCGTCTCCCCGGTCTACGAGACCGAGCCCTGGGGCGTGGACCCCGGCAGCCAGCCCGCCTACTTCAACGCGGTCGTCGTCCTGAAGACCACCCTCCCGCCCTCCTCGCTCCTGGAGCGCGCACACGCGGTCGAGGAGGCCTTCCACCGCGTCCGGGACGAGCACTGGGGCCCCCGCACCCTGGACGTCGACATCGTGTCCTACGCCGACGTCGTCTCCGACGACCCGCAGCTCACCCTCCCCCACCCCCGGGCCCACGAACGCGCCTTCGTCCTGGCCCCCTGGCACGACCTCGACCCCGAGGCGCAACTGCCCGGCCGCGGCCCGGTCGCGAGCCTGCTGGACGCCGTCACCCGCACGGGCGTCGCACCCCGCAAGGACCTGGAACTCCGGCTGCCCGAGTAGCCGTTAAGGTCAAGACGGCCGCGGAACGGGGCCACCACCGGGGGAATGAAGGGACACCGTGAGAGAGCTGCGCATCAGGGTGCTGGTCGGCGTCTTCGTCGTGGCCGGGGTGCTGTCCTGGGCCGGGGCCCGGCTGTGGAACTCGGTCGGCACCCTTCCCGGCGTCCCCATGGCCGCCCCCATCGTCCTCGCCATGATCGCCGTGGTCCTCCTGGCCACGGCGCTCTCGCTCCGCGCCCGTCTCAAGGACCAGCGCGAGCGGCAGCCCGACGCCAAGGGCGTCGACCCCATGATGGCGGCCCGCGCGGTCGTTTTCGGCCACGCCAGCGCCCTGGTCGCCGCCCTCGTCTCCGGCATGTACGGCGGCACCGGCGTCTTCCTCCTGGAGTCCCTCGACATCCCCGCCCGCCGCGACCAGGCCATCTACGCCGGCCTCTCCGTCGTCGCGGGCATCGCCGTCATAGCGGCCGCCATCTTCCTGGAGCGCGTCTGCAAACTCCCGGAGGACGACGAACACAACGGCACGGGCACGGCCCCCACGACGTGACGCCGGGCGTCAGCGCGCCATGATGAGGCTCATCGCCTCGTTCCGCGTCGCCGCGTCCCTCAGCTGCCCTCGCACGGCCGACGTCAGCGTCTTCGCGCCGGGCTTGCGAATGCCGCGCATCGACATGCACATGTGCTCGCACTCCACGACCACGATGACCCCGCGCGGCTCCAGGATCTCCATCAGCGAGTCCGCGATCTGCGTGGTGAGTCGTTCCTGCACCTGCGGGCGCCGGGCATAGACGTCCACGAGCCGGGCCAGCTTGGACAGCCCGGTGATCTTTCCGCTGGTCGCCGGGATGTACCCGACGTGCGCGACGCCGCGGAACGGCACCAGATGGTGCTCACAGGTTGAGTACACCTCGATGTCCTTCACGAGCACCATCTCGTCGTGCCCGATGTCGAACGTCGTCGTCAGCACGTCCTCCGGCTTCTGCCACAGCCCGCCGAATATCTCCTTGTACGCCCGCGCGACTCGCCCCGGCGTCTCCCGGAGCCCCTCGCGGTCCGGGTCCTCGCCGACCGCGATCAGCAGTTCCCGAACGGCGTTCTCGGCTCTCTTCTCGTCGAATTCGCCGAGCTGGCCCTCGCCGGCCAGCGTCACGGGGTCGGTCATCTGGGTGCCTCGTTCCTGTGTGCTTCATGGGGCGGCGCGCGGAGATGGCGAAAAGCCGCGCCCCCCAGGCTAAAACCTGGGGGGCGCGGCATCCATTCCGGGCCCTGGGGCCGCCGGGAGCGGAGAGCGTGGTCAGCTCTCGGGGCGGTCCTCCGGGGTGGGCTCGGGCGTCGGGGCGGGCTCCGCCGCGGTGCTCTTCGCGGTGGAGATCGCCGGCGTCGCGCCGTTCGCCCCGTTCGTCAGGGCCAGCTCCCTGGGGGAGAGGACCGGCGGACGGGTGGACGGCGTACGCCGGGAGGAGCCGGTCCAGGCGGGCCGCGGCGGGCGCTTGACGATCTGGGAGAAGACCTCGGCGATCTCCTCCTTGCCCAGCGTCTCCTTCTCGAGGAGGGCCAGGACCAGGTTGTCCAGCACGTCGCGGTTCTCGACCAGGATCTCCCACGCCTCGTTGTGCGCGGTCTCGATGAGCTTCTTGACCTCTTCGTCGACCAGCGCGGCGATCTCTTCCGAGTAGTCGCGCTGGTGGGCCATCTCACGTCCGAGGAACGGCTCGGTGTTGTCGCCGCCGAACTTGATCGCGCCGAGACGCTCGGTCATGCCGTACTGCGTGACCATCGCGCGGGCCAGGCCGGTGGCCTTCTCGATGTCGTTGGCGGCACCCGTCGTCGGGTCGTGGAAGACGAGCTCCTCGGCCGCGCGGCCACCCAGCATGTAGGCCAGCTGGTCGAGCATCTCGTTGCGCGTGGTCGAGTACTTGTCCTCGTCCGGCAGCACCATCGTGTAGCCGAGGGCACGGCCTCTGGAGAGGATCGTGATCTTGTGGACGGGATCGGAGTTGGGTGAGGCCGCCGCGACCAGGGCGTGTCCGCCCTCGTGGTACGCGGTGATCTTCTTCTCCTTGTCCGACATGATCCGGGTCCGCTTCTGCGGGCCCGCGACCACACGGTCGATCGCCTCGTCCAGCATGTGGTTGTCGATCAGCTTCTGGTCGCTGCGGGCCGTCAGCAGGGCGGCCTCGTTCAGCACGTTGGCCAGATCGGCGCCCGTCATGCCGGGCGTACGGCGGGAGACCGCCGAGAGGTCGACGTCGGGCGCGACCGGCTTGCCCTTCTGGTGGACCTTGAGGATCTCCAGACGGCCCTGCATGTCCGGGCGGTCGACCGCGATCTGGCGGTCGAAGCGGCCGGGGCGCAGAAGGGCCGGGTCGAGGATGTCCGGGCGGTTCGTGGCGGCGATCAGGATGACGCCGCCCTTGACGTCGAAGCCGTCCATCTCGACGAGCAGCTGGTTCAGGGTCTGCTCGCGCTCGTCGTGACCACCGCCGAGGCCGGCGCCGCGGTGGCGGCCGACCGCGTCGATCTCGTCGACGAAGACGATCGCCGGGGCGTTCGCCTTGGCCTGCTCGAACAGGTCACGGACTCGGGAGGCACCGACACCGACGAACATCTCGACGAAGTCGGAACCGGAGATCGAGTAGAACGGCACGCCCGCCTCGCCCGCGACGGCACGCGCGAGCAGGGTCTTGCCGGTGCCGGGCGGGCCGTACAGCAGCACGCCCTTGGGGATCTTGGCGCCGACGGCCTGGAACTTGGCCGGCTCCTGGAGGAACTCCTTGATCTCGTAGAGCTCCTCGACGGCCTCGTCCGAGCCCGCGACGTCCGAGAACGTCGTCTTCGGGGTGTCCTTGGTGATGAGCTTGGCCTTGGACTTCCCGAAGTTCATGACCCGGGAGCCGCCACCCTGCATCTGGTTCATCAGGAACAGGAAGATGACCACGATGAGGACCAGGGGCAGCAGGAAGGAGATCAGCATCCCGATGAACGGGTTCTGCTTGGACGGCGAGATGGTGTAGCCGTCCGAGATCTGCTTGTCCTGGTACTTGTTCTGCAGCGTGTTGGCGATGTCCACGCCCTGGTCGCCGATGTAGCTCGCCTGGATCTTCGAGCTGCCCTCGACCTTTACGCCGTCCTTGAGCGTGACCTTGATGGTCTGCTCGTCACCGGTGGTCAGCTTGGCCGACTCCACCTTGTTCTGGTTGATCGCCTGGACGACCTGGCCGGTGTCCACCGTCTTGTAGCCACCGGACGAGCCGACGACCTGCATCAACACGACCACGGCAAGGACGGCCAGCACGATCCACATGACCGGCCCACGGAAGTATCGCTTCACGTCCATCCATACGGAGCGGTGCCGCCCCGTCCCTCCTGCCATAGTGAGTTTGATAAAGACTGTTCTTCGGACGGTACCCCAGCATTGTCACCTGAAGCTGCGCGGGACGACTGGCGATCCGTCTACGCATGCTCCAACGGCGGGAAGTCCGCTGGGGTTCCCGATCACCGTCACGGCATCCCGGCCGGGATTCAGCCGCCGTAGACGTGGGGCGCGAGCGTACCGACGAACGGGAGGTTGCGGTACTTCTCGGCGTAGTCCAGGCCGTAGCCGACGACGAATTCGTTGGGGATGTCGAATCCGACCCATTCCACGTCGATGGCGACCTTCGCGGCCTCGGGCTTGCGCAGCAGGGTGCACACCTTGAGGGAGGCGGGCTCGCGCGAGCCGAGGTTGGAGAGCAGCCAGGACAGGGTCAGGCCGGAGTCGATGATGTCTTCGACGATGAGGACGTGCCTGCCCTTGATGTCGGTGTCGAGGTCCTTGAGGATCCGCACCACACCGGAGGACTGGGTGCCCGCCCCGTACGAGGATACGGCCATCCAGTCCATGGTGAGGGGGGTGGACAGCGCCCGGGCGAGATCGGCCATGACCATCACCGCGCCCTTGAGGACTCCGACGATCAGCAGGTCCTTGCCCGCGTACTCCGCGTCGATCTTCGCGGCCAGCTCTGCCAGCTTGGCGTCGATCTCTTCCTTGGTGATGAGTACCTGTTGAAGGTCGGCACCCATGTCTTTCGCGTCCACCCGCATCACTTTCGGTCGTCCCACCGGCTGAGCGGCCCCTCCATCGACTGCCCGGAGGGGTCGTGGTTCAGCCTTGCCGAATCACCAGTCTGCCACCCTGCCGCTGGGCCACGACCTTGCCGGGGAGGTTGATGGCTCCCTGACCGCGCCAGCCGGTGATGAGCCGGTCGACTTCCTCGATGTGGCGGGCGAACAGCGAGCCGGCCGGAGCACCGGCCGCGATGGCGGCCCGGCGCAGGACGCGGCGGCGTACGGCGGGGGGCAGGGCGTAGAGCTTCGCGCACTCCAGCACCCCGGTGGCGTCGCGGACGGTGGCCTCGACCCGGCCGGCCCAGGCGTCGAGGGCGTCGGCGTCGTCGCGGGAGAGCTGTGCCGTACGGGCGAGGGCTTCGACGACGCCCTTGCCGAGGGCCTTCTCCAGGGCGGGCAGGCCTTCGTGGCGCAGCCGGGAGCGGGTGTAGGCCGGGTCGGCGTTGTGGGGGTCGTCCCAGACGGGCAGGGACTGGACCATGCAGGCCTTGCGGGCGGTCTGCCGGTCGAGTTCCAGGAAGGGGCGCCGGTAACGGCCGCCGGCCCCCGAGACCGCGGCCATGCCGGACAGGGAGCGGATGCCGGAGCCCCGGGCAAGTCCCAGGAGGACGGTTTCGGCCTGGTCGTCGCGGGTGTGGCCGAGCAGGACCGCGGTGGCGCCGTGGCTTTCGGCCGCGGTGTCGAGCGCGGCGTAGCGGGCGTCGCGGGCGGCGGCTTCCGGGCCGCCGCCGCGTCCTACGGTCACGGCGACGGAGTCAACCGGATCGAGGCCGAGTTCGCGCAGGCGCTGGACGACTTCCGCGGCGCGTGCGTCGGAGCCGGGCTGGAGGCCGTGGTCGACGGTCACCCCGCCGGCTCGGATGCCGAGTTTGGGGGACTCGAAGGCGAGGGCGGAGGCCAGGGCCATGGAGTCGGCGCCGCCGGAGCATGCCACGAGCACGAGCGGCGGGGATGGGGGTACCTCCCGCTCGAGCGAAGCCGAGAGTGGGGGAGGCTCGTGCGAGGGGGCGTGCGGGAGCGCGGCGGTGGCGCTGTGGTGTTCGGTGAGGAGGTCGTGGAGGACGCGGCGGACCGCCAGGCGTATCGCCGCGACCGCAGGATGGGGACCCATGTCCGGTTCCCTTCATGAAGTTGTCGGGGGGTGAGCCCGAGGTTCGGTCACGCAGAGTGTGTAGATGGTGACAGAACCGGGCCGTTCCCCGAGCATTGCACGCCTACCCCTGCCTCACGGTCCCTCGGACGGGTGATTGGAGGGGCGTTCGCCTGCCGTCGACCGGATTCCTTTCACGACCTTGCCGCGATGTTCACTACTCGGTCCTGCGATGCACCCGCGCGATCCAGTCCGCCGGTTTGGCGATCTCCGTCTTGGTCGGGAGGGTGTTGGGCGAGGTCCACACCCGGTTGAAGCCGTCCATGCCGACCTCGTCGACGACGGCCCGGACGAAGCGTTCGCCGTCGCGGTACTGACGGAGTTTGGCGTCCAGGCCGAGGAGCTTGCGCAGGGCCAGGTCCAGGCGGGAGGCGCCCTTCGCGCGGCGCTGCTGGAACTTCTCGCGGATCTCTCCGACGGTCGGTACGACGTCCGGTCCGACGCCGTCCATCACGAAGTCCGCGTGGCCCTCCAGCAGGGACATGACGGCGGTGAGGCGGCCGAGGATCTCCCGCTGGGCGGGGGTCTGCACGATCTCGACGAGGGAGCGCCCGCCGTCGTCCTCCTCGGCCTCGGGGCGGCCCCCGGCGAGGCTCTGGGCGGCTTCGCGTACGCGTTCCAGGACGGTCATGGGGTCGACGTCGGTCTCGCCCAGGAAGGACTGGATCTCGCCTTCGAGGTGGTCCCGCAGCCAGGGCACGGCGGTGAACTGGGTGCGGTGGGTCTCCTCGTGGAGGCACACCCAGAGGCGGAAGTCGTGGGGGTCGACGTCGAGTTCGCGCTCCACGTGCACGATGTTCGGGGCGACGAGCAGGAGCCGGCCGCCGCCGTTCTCCGCGGCCGGGAGCCCGGCGGTGGCGGGGGCGAAGGTCTCGTACTGTCCGAGGACGCGGGAGGCCAGGAAGGACAGCAGCATGCCCAGCTCGACGCCGGTGACCTTGCCGCCGACCGCGCTCATCACCGCACCGCCGGGGGTGTTGCCGCGCCGGTCCTGCATCTTGTCGAGCAGGGGCTTGAGGAGTTCCCGGAATCCTGCGACGTTCGCGCGGACCCAGCCGGGGCGGTCGACGACGAGGACGGGGGTGTCGTGCCCCTCCTCGGTGCCCAGGCGGGTGAAGCCGCGGACGTGTCCCTCCGAGGCCTTGGCGTGCCGGCGCAGTTCCGCGACGACGGCGCGGGCCTCGTCCCGGCTGACGTCGGGGCCCGGCCGTACGAGCCGGGTCGCGGTCGCGACCGCGAGATTCCAGTCGACCATGCCGGTTGAAGCACCACCGATGCTCGTCATGCGTCAACCGTACGTGAGCGCTCGCCGCTGGGGCAGGGCGGCGAGGGTGGGTGACGCCCGGGGGCCGTTCTCAGGTACTCGGTGTTCTGCGGGTCGGCAGGGGCCGGGGTTTCTCGGCCGGTGCTCGGCGTTGTCGGCTGTGCCCACCCGTTCCGCCCCAGCGGAACGACTGCCCACAGCCGGGCGGGGCGACTGGCCGCAGCCGGGCGGGGCGACTGGCCGCAGCCGGGCGGGGGCGTTAGCGGCAGCCGCATTCCGCCAGGGTCGTGGCCGCTCTGTCCAGGGCCTTCTGGGCCGCCTCCGGGTTGGTCGTGTCGTTGGCCATGAAGGCGAAGGCGAGGAGGCGGCCGTCCTGGTCGACGAGGGTGCCCGCGAGGGTGTTGACGCCGGTCAGGGTGCCGGTCTTGGCGCGTACGACGCCGGCTGCTCCGTCCGTGTAACGGCTGGTCAGGGTTCCGGTGAAGCCGGCGATGGGGAGGCCGGTGAGGGCCGGGCGGAGTTCGGGGCGGTCGGGGTCGGCCGCCTTGGCCAGGAGGGCGGTGAGGAGGTCCGCCGTCAGCCGGTCGGCGCGGTTCAGGCCGCTGCCGTCCTTGAAGGCGGCGCCCTTCAAGGGGAGGCCGAGTTCACGCAGCCGCGCGCCGACCGCCCGGTCGGCGCCGGCGAAGTCGGCACGGTCGCCGGTCGCGAGGGCCGTCTGGCGGGCGAGGGCCTCGGCGATGTCGTTGTCGCTGTTGGTCAGCATGCGTTCGACGAGGGCCGAGAGCGGGGGCGAGGAGACCGTGGCGAGGGTCTTGGCCCGGCTGGTGGCCTTGGACGGGCCGGGGGCCGTGGTCTTGATGCCATGGGACTTCAGGAGGTCCCCGAACCGGCGGGCCGCGTCCGCGGCCGGGTCGGGGACACGGGCGACCGGCCCTCTCGTCGAGTCGTCGGTGCGGCCCTCGTCGGCCATCAGGGGGCTGACGAGGGCGAGGTTGGGGTTGACCCCGATCGGGTGCTTTTCGTCGCCCGCGTAGAGGGTCGTGTCGTAGGAGAGCGTCACCTCGCGGACGCCCCGTTCGGCGAGGGAACCGGCCGTCTCGGCGGCCAGGTCGCGCAGGCTCGCCCAGCCCCCGTCGTCCTCGTGGGCCGTGAGCGTGGGGTCGCCGCCGCCGACCAGGACGACTTCCTCGGTGTCGGGTTCCAGCGCGGCGCGGGTGGTGATGCGGTGGTCGGCGCCCATGGCGGACAGCGCGGCGACGGCCGTGGCGATCTTCGTCGTCGAGGCCGGGGTGAGCGCGGCGTCCGAGCCCGTGCCGTAGAGGCGCCTGCCGCTCGTGACGTCCACGACCGCCGCGGCGGGCCGGGGGCCGAGCGCCGGGTCCTTCAGCAGCGGTGTGAGGGCGTTGGCGAGGGCCTTGCCGTCGGGGGCGGCCTTCACCTTGCTGACGCCGCCGAGGCCGGTCAGCACCGGGGCGGCGCTGGGCGCGGGCCGGGGGCGGCCGGGGGCGCCGGAGGTGCCGCCGTGATCTGTGCCACCCGGGCGGTTCAGGGCGGCGGCCCGGTCCCGCTCGGCCGTACGCTGACCCGAGGAGTCCCAGGGACCGGCGGCGGTCACCACACCGGCGGCCAGTGCGAGACCGGCGGTGGCGGCACCCGCGGTGTACTGCCAGGTCTTCGCCCGTGCGACCCGTGCGACCTGCGGTTTCCCGGCCTGTACAAGCCGCGCGACCCGTGGTTTCGCGGCCGCGGCGGCCCGGGCCAGGCGGGGTCGTACGGCGCCCGCGATCCGCACCATGTGCGGTCTCGCGGACCGCCATGGCCTCAGCTCTGGCACGAACACCAGCCCCTTTCGCGATCACACACCTGCGTGAGGGACACTTAACCACCAGAACTATGTGTTGATCATGGAGGAGCCACCGGTGGAGTTCGACGTCACGATCGAGATTCCGAAGGGTTCGCGCAACAAGTACGAGGTGGACCACGAGACCGGTCGTATCCGCCTGGACCGGCGACTCTTCACCTCGACCGCCTACCCGACCGACTACGGCTTCGTCGAGAACACCCTCGGCGAGGACGGCGACCCGCTGGACGCGCTGGTCATCCTGGACGAGCCGACGTTCCCCGGCTGTCTCATCAAGTGCCGTGCGATCGGCATGTTCCGTATGACGGACGAGGCCGGTGGCGACGACAAGCTGCTGTGCGTCCCGGCGACGGACCCGCGTGTGGAGCACCTGCGGGACATCCACCACGTGTCGGAGTTCGACCGCCTGGAGATCCAGCACTTCTTCGAGGTCTACAAGGACCTGGAGCCCGGCAAGTCGGTCGAGGGCGCCGACTGGGTGGGTCGTACGGACGCCGAGGTCGAGATCGAGCGGTCCTACAAGCGTTTCAAGGAGTCGGGCGGTCACTGACCTCCTCCCTTGATGCTCTCGGGCCGCACGCTTGCGCGTGCGGCCCGTTCGTCCGTTTGTGCGCATACTGAGGCTATGGGGGGTACGAGGCTGACGTGTCGTACAGGGAGCGCCAGGCAGTGACGGACGCGGAGGACCGCAAGCCGAAGTCGGACGAGGCGAGGAGTGCGTTCCGGCCTCCCCCCGCCGGACCCGTCGTGGACGGGGAGATGTCGACGACGTCGGAGTTCGCGATCCCGGAAGGGCTCGCCTTGCACCGGACGACCGGTGCGGAGCCCGAGACCACCTCCGAGTTCACCGTGCCGGAGGGGCTGGACGTCGCGCAGGCACCCTCGGTGGACGAGGAGGGGTCGGCGTTCACGCCGCCCAGCACGTACAGCGCGAAGCACGCCCTGTCCGCGTTCACCCCGCCGAGCGGGATCCCCGTCGTGAGCCTGACCAAGGACGTGCCCTGGCAGGACCGGATGCGCACCATGCTGCGCATGCCGGTGGCGGAGCGGCCGGCGCCGGAGACGAGCCAGCGCGGCAGCGACGAGGCGGGTCCCGCGGTGCCGCGCGTGCTCGACCTGACGCTGCGTATCGGGGAGTTGCTGCTGGCGGGCGGTGAGGGCGCCGAGGACGTGGAGGCGGCCATGTTCGCCGTCTGCCGGTCCTACGGTCTGGACCGCTGCGAGCCGAACGTCACCTTCACGCTGCTGGCGATCTCCTACCAGCCGTCGCTCGTCGACGACCCGGTCACGGCGTCGCGGACCGTGCGCCGCAGGGGCACCGACTACACGCGGCTGGCGGCCGTGTACCAGCTGGTGGACGATCTCAGCGACGACGAGACGGCGGTCTCCCTGGAGGAGGCCTACCGGCGGCTGGCGGAGATCCGGCGTAACCGGCACCCCTACCCCGGCTGGGCGCTGACCGGTGCGAGCGGGCTGCTGGCCGGTGCGGCCTCCGTGCTCGTCGGCGGTGATCTGCTCGTGTTCGTCGCGGCCGCGCTCGGCGCGATGCTCGGTGACCGGCTGGCGTGGCTGTGCGCGGGGCGCGGGCTGCCGGAGTTCTACCAGTTCACGGTGGCCGCGATGCCGCCGGCCGCGATCGGGGTCACGCTCACCCTCGTCCATGTGAACGTCAACGCGTCCGCGGTCATCACCGGTGGGCTGTTCGCGCTGCTGCCCGGGCGGGCGCTGGTGGCGGGCGTGCAGGATGGGCTGACCGGCTTCTACATCACCGCGTCCGCGCGTCTGCTGGAGGTGCTGTACTTCTTCGTCGGCATCGTCGCGGGTGTGCTGCTGGTGCTGTACTTCGGTGTGCAGCTGGGGGCGCGGCTGAACCCGGACGGGGCGCTCGGAATCTCCGACGATCCGGTGCTGCTGATCGGGGCGTCGATGCTGCTGTCGCTGGCGTTCGCCGTGCTGCTTCAGCAGGAACGATCCACCGTGGTGTGGGTGACGCTGAACGGGGGTGTCGCGTGGATCGTGTACGGCGCGATGCACCTTGCCGGAGGGATCTCGCCGGTGGCGTCCACGGCCGCGGCGGCGGGGCTGGTGGGGCTGTTCGGGCAGTTGTTGTCGCGGTACCAGTTCGCTTCGGCTCTGCCGTTCACGACCGCCGCGATCGGGCCGTTGCTGCCGGGTTCCGCGACGTACTTCGGTCTGCTGGCGATCGCGCAGAACGAGATCGACGAGGGGCTGGTGTCGCTGTCCAAGGCGGTGGCGCTGGCCATGGCGATCGCCATCGGGGTGAATCTGGGGTCCGAGATCTCGCGGATGTTCCTGCGGATCGGGTCCGCGGAGAAGCGGCGGGCCGCCAAGCGGACCAGGGGTTTCTGACGCCCTTTGCCCATGGGGTCGGGGCTTCCTGTCCGTTGGCGGCCGCGGGCGGTTCGTGGTTGATCGCGCCCACGCGGCGGAGCCGCATATCGATACAGCCCCGCGCCCCTGAAAAAGCAGGTCGGGTCAGTAGCCGCCGTTGTAAGGCTGCTGGTTCCCCTGCTGCTGCTGGCCGTAGCCCGGGGCCTGGGGGTACTGGTTGTAGTACTGCTGGTCGTTGTAGCCGTTCTGGTCGCCGTACGGCTGCTGGTGGTGCGGGGGCTGGTCGTCCGGGGTGATGCGGCGGAGCTGGGTCGTGGCGTCGTCCATGGCGGGCAGCTGGGACTGGGGGGCCGGAGCCGAGGCCGCCGCCTTCTTCTTCTTGGAGCGCTCGCGCAGGTACTCGATGACGATCGGGAGGACGGAGAGCAGGACGATCAGGATCAGGATCGACTCGACGTTCTTCTTGATGAAGCCGATCTGGCCGAGCCAGTAGCCCGCGAGGGTGACGCCGGTGCCCCAGGCGATGCCGCCGATCACGTTGTACGTGAGGAACGTGCGGTACTTCATGCGGCCGGCGCCGGCCACGATGGGGGCGAAGGTGCGCACGATCGGGACGAAGCGCGCCAGGACGATCGCCTTGGGGCCGTACTTCTCCATGAACTCGTGGGCCTTGTCCAGGTTCTCCTGCTTGAAGAGCTTGGAGTTCGGCCGGTTGAAGAGCTTCGGGCCGAGGAACTTGCCGATCATGTAGCCCACTTGGTCACCGACGACGGCGGCGATCACGATCAGCGTGCAGACCAGCCACAGCGGCTGGGTGATGTAGGTGCCCTCGGCCACGAAGAGGCCGGCCGTGAACAGCAGGGAGTCGCCGGGCAGGAACGCGAAGAGTCCGGACTCCGCGAAGACGATGAGCAGGATGCCGGGCAGGCTGAACGTGGAGATCAGGTAGTCCGGGCTGAGCCACTCGGGGCCGAGCGCAAGCGTGGTCACGGGGATGTGGCTCCTGCTGCTGGGGGGATACGGGCTGGGGCTGACTGCCTCAAAGTATCAACGCGGCCGTCATGGCCCAGGTTCCATGGGCGTACTCAGGATGCACTGTGGGCGGTCCCGGTCAAAGCTGTGAACCATGGGCATCGACGAATACGGCGGTGGACAGGGCCCCCGGCCCGAGGTCCTCGTCGTCACCACGAACGACGTACCCGGCTATCGCGTACGGGAGGTGCTCGGCGAGGTCTTCGGCCTGACCGTGCGCTCCCGGCACCTGGGGAGCCAGATCGGTGCCGGGCTGAAGTCGATGGTCGGCGGGGAGCTGCGCGGGCTGACCAAGACCCTCGTGCAGACCCGCAACCAGGCCATGGAGCGACTCGTCGAGCAGGCACGCGCGCGTGGCGCCAACGGTGTGCTCGCGTTCCGCTTCGATGTGACGGAGGCGGCGGACGTGGGCACGGAGGTGTGCGCGTACGGCACGGCCGTGGTGATCGAGGTCGATCACACAGGGTGACCGGCCCGTTCCGCGCGCTCGTCCCGCTGGGCGAAGACGTAGAGAAGTGCCGGATGCGTGGCGCCGAACGCCAGTACGAAGCGGTTGAGGCCCATGAACTGTCCGATTCCGAGATGGAACAGCGTCATGGAGCCGAGGTAGGCCTTCGCCGCGGGCCTGGGCAGGACGAAGACCAGCGGGAAGGAGACCTCCGCGGCGATCGTCCCCCAGGTCACGAGCTTTCCGACCGTCGGGTACTTGTGCACGAGCCGGTAGACGCGCTGGTCGCCGTAGTTGCGCGTACGGATGACGCCGCTGAACGCCTCTCCGCTGAGCCACACCGGGGACACGAGCTTGACCACACCGGACGCGACATAGGAGATGCTCGTCTCCAGCGCCAGCGCGCGCATCGCCACGTCGCGGGCCTTGTCGCCGTCCTTGAAGGTGCCGGTCGAGGCGAGGGCGATGTTGATCACTTGCTGGAGCTGGTCGGCGCCGTCCCCGCCGAAGGGGGAGCGCAGCCGTCCGGCCGCGCCCGTCGCCGCCAGAACGGCACTGCCCACCGTGCGCACTCCGCGCTTGTGGCCCCAGATCAGTGTGGCGGCGGAAGCGCCCGCCTGTATCCCGTACAGGGCGACCGCCGCCTGCTTGGACTCCAGGGCGCGGGTCAGCCGGGGAAAGCGCTTGGCGAACTTGGGGCGCATGTTCGCCAACTGCCCGCTCAGCATTTCGCCTTCTTCGAACTTACGCGTCTGGCTCAGCATTTCGAGTGCGGAGACCAGCGTACCCAGCGAAGCCACTCGGCGTGCCGTGACCTCGGGCGGAGCGCTGAGGAACATGGATGGGTGCTCCCGATGGTGTGAATACGAGTACGGTGGATACGAAAAGCGGCGGCACGGTATGCGTATCGGGCGTACCGTGCCGCCGCGTCTTTCATCGGACGGAGCTAGCGATGCCGGTCAGCATCGCCCGCCGGCCGGCCGTTCAGCCCGCGAGGTCGTTCGTGACCTCGTTGAAGGCGTAGGCGGTCGCGGCGGTCACGGCGACACCCTCGGGGGTCGCGATGGTGGCCGTCGGGGTGAGCATGGTCGGGGTCGCCTCGTTGCCGATACGGCCCGGGGTCACGTCCGCCAGCTCGGTGTTGGCGAAGTCGGCCACAACAGACATGGTTGTCCTCTTTCTGTCAGAAAAGCTCGGGGCGAGTTCTCCAGCCGTTCGGCGGGAGGGCGCGGACTCACGCGGCACGAGGGTGCCGAGTGAGTTCGCGGCTTCCAGTCGAGGGGGTTGATCGACTCGCTAGGCGGCAATGCGCGAAGGCGCGTCAGCCGGGGTGACGTCTCCCTCCAGGGGGAATTCCATGGAGACGAAGACGGGTTCGATGTTCCGGTCTTCCGGACTGGTGGGATACGAGTGCAGCAGCATGAACTGGCTGTGCGAGGCGCCCTCGGCATGCGGCAGGTGGAGCTGGATGTAGCGGGCCAGCAGCCGGTACCCGGTCGCCGTCGTCACCGGAAGCACCTCGGATCCGAAGGCGACCGCATGGGTCAGGGCGTGCTGGGTGGCGTCGAAGAGGGCCTTCGGGCTGCGGTTGCGGGCGTTCCAGGCCAGTGCGTACCACGGCCGGTCCTGGACGATCGGGACCTCTGTCCACTCACCGGGCTTGCCGTCGTCGAGGTCGCGGTAGAGAAGGTGGTTGTCCTTGACGCCGGGGTTCGGCCCGAAGAAGCGCCAGTTCGGGGTCGGGATGCGCAGCTTCCCGCGGCGCAGGAGACCGTCGAAGCGCTGCTCGGGGATCTGGGCCACGGCCGTCGCGACCAGCCATACGGCGAGCGACGTCGTGACGGCGGCGACCTTCACGCGTTCGGTGTTCGGCAACATGATCATGCCAACTCCTCCTCCCGCTCCGCAGCGCTGTCAACGGCCCGGAGTCCCTTGGTGGACGGCCGCCACGACGTCCCGAGCGGCTCGGAGGGCGGTTCGCCGACGATCAGCTCCGCCACCTCTTCGGCGTGCGGCCGCACGGAGAGCAGGGATTCGTGATCGGAGCCGGCGACGAAGTGGTGCCGGGCCCGCTGGGAGATGACGGCCAGCCTGGCCTGGATGCCGGCGTGCAGGGTGTTGTCGCCGATGTTGTTCTCCGCCGTGATGACCGTCAGCGGGCAGTCGAGATCGGTCAGTTGCGGATAGGTCATCGCGTCCCGGTACTCCCGATGGGCCGTGGCCCAGGTGCGGGGGGTCGTCTGGAAGGCCCGGTAGCTCCGGTTGACGTCCGGCCGGTACTGCTGGTTCCGGTTCATGGCCGGGCGGAAGACCGAGAGACCCGTGCCGGCGAACACCTGCTCCATCACCATCCGCTGGTTGGACCAGCGGTCGACGTCGGTTCGGCGGGCGTGGCGCAGGCTGACCACTTCGGTGGCGTCGATCATGACCACATGGGTCACGCCCTCGGCCGCGTCCGGATGCAGCGCGGCATAGGCCGCGACGAGGTAGCCGCCCAGGGAGTGGCCCGCCAGCACGACCGGAAGGCCGGCCAGGTAGGTGTCGCGCAGTTCCTGCAACAGCTCGAAGTGCGGGTCCAGGCCGTACCGGGTGTCCGGCGTGCTGAGCCCGTAGCCGGGGCGGTTGAACCGCACGTACGCCATGTCCGAGGGAAGTGCGCCGCAGACCCAGTCCCAGTATTCCTGGGGCGCACCCATGCCGTTGTCGAGCAGAACGGCGCGCTGTGCCCGCGGAGGAACATGGACGTCGACCTCGACGAGACTTCCGTCCGGTCTCTCGTGCAGCTGGTAGCGGCGCGCACGCTCGCGCTTTCCAGTGAATCTCGTTACCGCACCGGCCAGCAGGCTGGCGCCGGCCAATCCAGAAATGCCGATGGCAAACTGGCGCTCCAAAGACGCCACATTCCCTCCCCCGTGATGTGAAGTGACTGTCTGCCCGGAACGCTAACACGCAATCCCGGGCTCAATTTATGGGTTAGTTGACGAGCCGACCCGGGCGGGTTCCTTCACGTCGCTGCGGCGGGCGCAAGGCCGCGCTCCGGCCGTATTTCCGCAGTTCCATGTAGAGTTCGCCGATCGTCACCTTGAGCATGGCGTTCTCTTTTGCCAGCTCGGCCATCCGGGACGCTTCCTCGGTGGGTCTTCCACCCTCGCCGGCCAGGCCGCTGCGGCCGCCCTCAATAAACTGCCGGCGCCAGTTCGACACCGACTGCTCGGACACCCCTGCTTCCCGTGCGGCTTCGGCCGCTGTCAGTTCGCCGCTCATCACTCTGACCACCAGGCCGAGTTTCTTGTCTACCGGAAGTACTGGCGGACGCCCCACGTGCAACCCCCTCATAGCCAACCGTGTGCTGTGTGCAGTGCGCTCAGGGTTTGACGTAGGAGCACATGAACATGGGCGCCTCGTGGCTGTAAGGGGTGCCGTCCCAGCGGGACAGGTGGGCCTCGGGCTCCAGACCGGCCGCGCGGGCGTAGCCGTCGACGTCTTCCGGGGTCGTCAGCCGGGTGAGTTCACTGCCCACCCGGGTGGTGCCGTCGGCCTGGTACAGGATGTGCGAGCAGTGCCACAGACCGCCGTCGAGCAGGGTGGAGTGGGTCTGCACACCCGTCCCGGGCTCCGGGTAGGGGACGAAGTAGGTGGCGCGGGTCCGGCCCTCGTGAAGGTCCAGGATCGGCGGCTTGTTGTGCGTCTCGATGAGCAGCCGTCCACCGGGAACGAGCAGGTCGGCAGCGCGTCGTACGGCCTGTCGCTGGTCCTCGGGAGTGGTCAGGCACGACAAGGTCGCGCAGACGCAGTACACCATTCCGTAGCGGGACTCCGAGGTGTAGGTGCGTATGTCCCCGTGGACCGGGGTGACGTCCCCGCCGTCCTTGAGTTTGACGCGCAGCGCGTCCAGCATCTCCGGAGAGGAGTCGACGCCGGTCACCCGGCCGACGCTCCGGGACAGTGGAATGGCGATCCGGCCGGTGCCGACACCGAATTCAAGGGTCCCCGCCTCGGGAGCGGGATGGCGCGCCTGCAACCCCTTTACAGCCTCGGCGGTAATCCTGTCGTCCGGGATCAGCCGGTCGTACCACCCTTCGAACTGCCTGCCGTACCCTATGTCTTCAACTCCGGTTACCACGGAACCCCCGTTCGTGATGTCCCCACTGCCATACCGATGGGAGCGTCATGAAGCCGAGGAGTTGGAGCCGGGCAAGAGAATGGTCAGACGGCGTAACGCCTCAACGGAGCTTGTGGGGAGCTTCGTTGGCACCACCGTACCAAAGCGATATGGCCAGTTCCATGGATTTTGGTCACCGATTCCCAAGGAGCGCGCCGCGCATTTATCCGGGACGCCGGAATGCAAGTGGTGCCGAATCGGGCGCCAAGTCGGGTACCTCACATATCCCGAAACAATGCCGGAGTGCGGAGAGGGCGGCCAGGTATCCAGACATTCCGTGCACACTGGGGCCCGGAGGAGTGGACGAGGAGCACAGGAAGACTCCGGGCAGCGGGGTCCGGTAGGGGTCGAGGCGCGGGAGGGGCCGCGCGATGCTCTGGTAGAGCGTCATCGCCCCGGAACCGATGTCCCCGCCCACGTAGTTGGGGTTGTAGGCCTCGTACGCGGCGGCGGCGACGGAACGGTGGGCGACGACGGTGTCCCCGAACCCGGGGGCGTAGCGCTCGATCCGCGCCCGGACCAGGTCGTAGGGGTCGGTGGGGTCGCCGTTCGGCACATGCGCGTACGCCCACACCGGGCGCTTGCCGGGCAGGGCACGCCCGGGGTCGGCCACCGCCGGGTCCACGACGAGGACGAACGGCTCCCCGGTACGCACTCCGCGGGCGTTCGCCGTCTCCTGGCGCACCATCTCGGCATGCGTGCCGCCCAGATGCACGGTTCCGGCGCGGCCCACCGCCGGGTCGGCCCAGGGGATCGGCTCGGAGACCAGGAAGTCGACCTTGGCGGCGCCCGGGCCGTAGCGGAACCGCTCCAGAGCGCGCGCGTAGGCACGGGGCAGCCGGCCGCCCGCGAGAGCCAGCAGGCCCTTGGGGCTGGTGTCGAGCAACACCGCGCGTGCGCCGCGCAGTTCGGCCAGGTCCGTCACGTGGTGTCCGGTGTGGAAGACGCCGCCGTGGGCCGTGATGTCGTCGGCCAGCGCCTGTGCGATACGTCCGCTGCCACCGCGCGGCAGCGGCCACCCCGTCCCGTGCGCCAGATGGCCCAGCAGCATGGCCACCCCCGCGGACGCCAGGCTCGGCAGCTTGCCGACGGCGTGCGCGGCGACACCGGTGAGCAGGGCGGGCGCCTCCTCGCCGCGGAAGAGCGCCGCGCCGAGCCCGCTGCCGTGGACCGCTGCCCGGCGCGCCAGCAGCAGGGCCGCCGCTGAGGTCCGCGGCAGGGTGCGCGGTCCGGTCAGGACGAGGTCGACGACCTCTTCGCTGCGCTCGAGCAGCGGGCCCATGAGCCGGCGCCAGCCGGGGCCGTCGGCGCCCAGGTGCTCGCACGTCTTCGCCAGTGAGCGGTGGGCCAGGGCGGCACGGCCCCCGTCCAGCGGATGGGCGTAACTGATCTCGGGATGCAGGAGCTCGACCCCGCGGGCCGGCAGGTCGAACGCGCGGAAGAACGCGGAGGCGGCGGCCATGGGGTGGACGGCGGAGCACAGGTCGTGCACCACCCCGGAGTCGAAGAGCGAGGCGGTGCGCAGCCCTCCCCCGATGCTCTCGGCCGCCTCGTGGAGCTCCACGCGCAGACCGGCACGGGCCAGGACCACGCCGGCCGCGAGGCCGTTGGGTCCGGTGCCCACGATGGCGACGTCGGTGGTACTCACCAGTGCTCCTCACTCTTGACGGGCCGAAGCTGCAAGGTCTGCTCGGCGAGTCCGGCGTACGACGGCCAGCCGACCGCGATGGAGGGCGGGGGCGACCACGGTTCCACCGGTACCGGGCGGGCCGCCGGGGCGGCGAGGCCGGGCTCGGCGCGCAGTTGCGAACCGGCGAGGCGCCGGTAGAGCTCGTCGCGCTCCATCAGGTCCTGGTGCACTCCGGTGGCCCGGACCCTGCCCGCCTCCATCACCACGATCTGGTCGGCGTCGATCACCGTGGAGATGCGGTGGGCGATGGCGATGACCGCGCACCGCCCGGAGACGCGGCGCAGCACCTCGCGGAAGTCCCGCTCCGAGTCGGAGTCCAGGTTGGAGGTGGCTTCGTCCAGCAGCATGACCGCGGGCCGCTGGAGTAGGGTGCGGGCGATGCACAGGCGCTGGCGCTGTCCGCCGGACAACCCGCTGCCCTGGTCGCCGAGTTCGGTCTCCAGGCCGCGCGGGAGCTGGGCGATCACCGAGGTGAGGCCGGCCATCGCCACCGCCTCCCGGACGGCGTCGTCACCGGCGTGGGGGTTGGCGTAGGTCAGGTTCTCCC
This sequence comes from Streptomyces sp. NPDC041940, assembly GCF_055589465.1. NCBI lineage: Bacteria > Bacillati > Actinomycetota > Actinomycetes > Kitasatosporales > Streptomycetaceae > Streptomyces > Streptomyces sp. NPDC041940. Next base: position 137,900 of record NZ_JBVJBP010000016.1, on the reverse strand, counting down.
GGATGGTGCCGCGCATGGCCGCGCTGTCCTGCTGGACGTAGCCCACCAGCCCGCGGACCGTGTCGAGGGGCAGCGCCTCGACGTTCTGTCCGCCGAGCCGGACGAGGCCGCCGTCCACCGGGTAGAAGCGTTCGAGCAGCTGGAACATGGTGGTCTTGCCCGCGCCCGAAGGCCCGACCACCGCCGTCAGCCCCCGGGTCGGCACGCTGAAGGAGACGCCGTCGAGGACCGGTGTCCGCTCCGCCTGCTTCCCTCGGCGGTAGGCGAAGCGCACGTCGTGGAACTCGACCGCCGGCCAGTGCGGGGCCAGGTGCCCGAAGGCCGCGGAGCCCGCCGCTCCGGCCGTACCGTCGCCCTCCTGGGGCAGGCGGGCGAGTTCGTCCACCCGCTGGATGGCGGCCCGGCCCTGGACGAGCTGGCCCACCCCCATGAAGAGCATCACCAGCGGCGACACCAGTTGGAACAGATACATGATGAACGTGGTCAGACTGGCCATGTCCATCTCGCCGCGGGCCACCCAGGCCATCCCGACGCCCACGACGACGGCCAGGGCGCCCTGCGTGCCGACGTTCATGGAGGGCGTCAGCAGTGCGTTGTAGGCGTTGACCCGGATGCCGGAGCGCCGCGTCCTCTCGGCCAGTTCGCCGATGCGGGCGGCCTCACGGGATTCCGCGCGGGACGCCTTCACCGTGGGCAGCGCGGAGAGCACGCGCTGGATGCCGCCGGCGAAGGCGCCCGTGTCGTCCCGGTTGCGCAGAGCGGCCTTGCGCAGCTTCCGGGCGAGCGTGACGGAGACGATGCTGGCGGTCCCCAGGCAGCTCATGGTGATGACCATCAGCCACAGATCGATGAGGAACATCAGCACGATGCCGCCGATGACCGTGGCGCCGCTGACGATCAGCTGGGCGAGACTCTGCGCGAGGGCAATTCTCGCCAGGGACGTATCGGTGACCGTGCGGGTGAAGATATCGCCCTGCGACTCTTTTCCGAACGCGGTGAGATCGGCGCGCAGAAGCCGGCCGACCAGGATCCGCCGAACGTCGAGGACGATATTCTCCCCGGCCCGCCCGATGGCATAGGCCTGGAGCGAGGAGAAGAGCGCGCCCGCGCAGAAGAGGGCGACGAGCTGGGCGACGGGGCCGGTCATCGAGGCTCCCCCGCCCGCGGCCTCGATCAGGTTGCCGATGGCCCAGGGCTGGGCGAGCGAGGCGCCCACCCCCAGCAGGCCGAGCAGCACGCCGGTGAGCAGCAGCCCGGTGTGCGCTCTGGCGACGCTCGCCACCGACTCCGCGCCGTTCGGGCCCCTCACGTCCGGGCTCACGTTTTTCACATGACTCGCCACAAGCGCTCCCCCCGCTTTGCTCGAAACTAACACGCCCCTTCCGGCCTAAAGTTATGAGTAGATTGACTGCTGGGCGGGCGGTCGCCGCATTACCTGAAGAAGCAAGAGGGCTCGCGCAAATTAAGCGCTCTCCCTTTTTGCGCGCTTCTTACCCGGCGCGGTGGCGGTCCGCGTTCGCGGCGATCGCGTCCTTCAGGTGCTCGGCGAGGCCCGGGCGCATGGAGTCGTAGAACGCCTTGAAGCGCTCGTCGGCGACGTACATCTCACCGAGGCAGCGGTGCACGTCGTACGAACACTCGTAGAACCAGCCGCAGATGTGCTGCCGGTGTTCCTCGGCCAGGTCCATGGCCGTCTCGCCGGTCGCGGGTTCACCGGCGTCCAGCAGGGCGTTGTAGCGCTCGCCCCAGTCGGCCACCTCGGCCTGCATGCGTTTCCAGTCCTCCTTGGTGTAGCTCGCGACCCGGCGCTGTGACTCGGCGTAGGCCTCGGTGCCGCCCCAGCGCTGCTCGGCCTCCTCGGCGTACTGTTCGGGGTCCTTGTCGCCGAAGACCTCGAAGCGTTCCTCGGGTGTCAGGTCGATGCCCATCGTGCGTGCCTCCATGGCGTGCTCCACGGCCGCCGCCATCTTGCTCAGCCTCTCGATCCGGGCGGTCAGCAGTTCGTGCTGCCGGCGCAGGTGGGCGCGCGGGTCCGCTGCCGGGTCGTCGAGCAGGGCGGCGACCTCGTCGAGGGGGAAGCCGAGCTCGCGGTAGAACAGGATCTGCTGCAGCCGGTCGAGGTCGGCGTCGCTGTAACGCCGGTGGCCCGCGTGGCTGCGTTCGCTCGGGACGAGCAGGCCGATGTCGTCGTAGTGGTGCAGCGTGCGCACCGTGACGCCGGCGAAGCCCGCGACCTGTCCCACGGAGTAGCTCACTTCCGCTCCCTTCTCTTGTTGCTGTGGGATTCACGGTCGGGCCTCACGCCACGTGAGGTGCAAGCGTGTTTCCGGTTTGTTCCGTTTGATCCGTTTATCGTGTGCCCGTGGTCCAGGACACCGAAGACAGGGCGCGCTCCGTCACCCCGTCGACCCCCGCCCGCACCCTGCTGCCGTCGATCCTGCCCGCCCTGGCCGTGGGAGTGATCTCCAGCCTGCTTCTGGTGGGGGTGGAGATCGCCGCCGAGCAGCTCGAGGACGTGCTGTGGCAGACCGTGCCGGACGCGCTGGGGGTCGGCCGGTACTCCGTTGCGTGGATGTTCGCGGTGCTGTTCGCGACCGGAGTCGCGGTCGGTCTCGTGGTGTGGAAGGTGCCGGGGCACGCGGGCCCCGATCCGGCCACCCTCGGCCTGGACGCCCCGGTCCTGCCGCCCGTGGTGCTGCCGGGGCTGCTGCTGGCGACCGCGCTGATGCTGGCCGGCGGGCCGAGCCTCGGCCCGGAGAACCCGATCATCGCCGTGAACGTCGGCGTCGCGGTCTGGCTGGGCGGCCGGCTCATCCCCCGGGCGCCGGGCCGGATCTGGCCGGCGCTGGCGGAGGCGGCGACGCTCGGTGCCCTGTTCGGCACGCCCGTGGGGGCGGCCCTCGTCATCTCCGAGGTCCTGACCCGGCAGAAGACGCGCGGACTGCTGTGGGACAACCTCTTCGCGCCGCTGACCGCCGCCGCGGCCGGTGCCCAGACCGCCGTGCTCATCGACCACCCGAGCTTCGACCTGGACCTGCCCCCCTTCGGTCAGCCGGGCTGGACGGACATGCTGGCGGCGGTCGTGGTGGCCTGCGTGGGCGCGCTGCTCGGCATGTGCGCCGTACGCGCGCTCCCGTACGTCCACGGGGCCTTCCGCCGGCTGCGGCACCCGATGCTGATGCTCCCGGCGGGCGGGATCGTGCTGGGCTGCCTCGCGGCCCTGGGCGGCCATCTGACGCTGTTCAAGGGGCTCGACGAGATCGCCGAGCTGGCGCACGACCCGGACGGCTGGTCGGCCGGGGAGTTCGCCGTCATGTCGGTGGTGAAACTGGCCGCGATGCTCGTCGCCGCGTCCTGCGGGTTCCGCGGCGGACGGATCTTCCCGGCCGTGTTCGTGGGCACCGCGCTCGGTCTGTGCGCGCACGCCCTGGTGTCCGGCGTGCATCCGTCGGTGGGCGTGGCCGCCGGGGTGCTCGGGGTGCTGCTGGCCATCACCCGGCAGGGCTGGATCAGCCTCTTCGTCGCCGCGGTGCTGGTCGCCTCGCCTGGGATCCTCACCCTGCTCTGCATCGCCTCGCTGCCGGCCTGGCTGCTGGTGACGGGACGGCCGCAGATGCAGCTGCGGGACGACGGGTCGCCGCTGCGATGACCTCACCTTCCCGTTCTCGTTCCCACCCCTGGAGGCTCCCTTGCCGCTCAACGAAGGACCCCGCCAGTCCGGCGAACGCCGGCTGTCCGTCAACCCCTTCTACGGCCCCGCCAACCCGGTCGGCGACATGGCCGAGGCCCCGCCCACGCACCGGCTCCCGGACCAGCCCGTGACACCGGCGACCGCCCACCAGCTGGTGCGCGACGAGCTGATGCTCGACGGCAACGCGCGGCTGAACCTCGCCACCTTCGTCACCACCTGGATGGAGCCCGAGGCCGGGCTGCTGATGGCGGAGTGCCGGGACAAGAACATGATCGACAAGGACGAGTACCCGCGCACGGCCGAGCTGGAGCGGCGCTGCGTGGCGATGCTCGCCGACCTGTGGCACGCGCCCGACCCGGCGGCGGCCGTGGGGTGTTCGACGACCGGGTCGAGCGAGGCGTGCATGCTCGCCGGGATGGCGCTGAAGCGGCGCTGGACGCGGCGCAACGCCGACCGGTACCCGGCGGCCCGGCCCAACCTGGTGATGGGCGTGAACGTGCAGGTCTGCTGGGAGAAGTTCTGCAACTTCTGGGAGGTGGAGGCCCGTCTCGTGCCCATGGAGGGCGAGCGGTTCCATCTGGACCCGCAGGCCGCGGCCGAGCTGTGCGACGAGAACACCATCGGGGTCGTGGGGATCCTGGGCTCGACCTTCGACGGGTCCTACGAGCCGGTCGCCGAGCTGTGCGCGGCGCTGGACGCGGTGCAGGAGCGGACCGGGCTCGACATCCCCGTGCACGTCGACGGGGCGTCCGGCGCCATGGTCGCGCCCTTCCTCGACGAGGACCTGGTGTGGGACTTCCGGCTGCCGAGGGTGGCGTCGATCAACACCTCGGGGCACAAGTACGGGCTGGTCTACCCGGGGGTCGGCTGGGCGCTGTGGCGGGACGCGGACGCGCTGCCCGAGGAGCTGGTCTTCCGGGTGAACTACCTGGGCGGCGACATGCCGACCTTCGCGCTCAACTTCTCCCGGCCGGGCGCGCAGGTCGTGGCGCAGTACTACACGTTCCTGCGGCTGGGCCGGGACGGCTACCGGGCCGTGCAGCAGGCCGCGCGGGACGTGGCCACGGGCATGGCCGCACGCGTCGAGGCGCTCGGCGACTTCCGGCTGCTGACCCGGGGCGACCAGCTGCCGGTGTTCGCCTTCACGACCGCGCCGGACGTGACGTCGTACGACGTCTTCGACGTCTCCCGGCGGCTGCGCGAGAGCGGCTGGCTGGTGCCCGCGTACACCTTCCCGCCGCACCGGGAGGATCTGTCCGTGCTGCGCGTGGTGTGCCGCAACGGCTTCTCCGCGGACCTCGCCGAGCTGCTCACCCAGGACCTGGAACGGCTGCTGCCGGAACTGCGCCGGCAGGCGGGTCCCCTGACCAGGGACAAGGGGGCGGCGACCGGGTTCCACCATTGATAGCCGCTCCATCCAAGGAGTGCACTCCCAAACGCTAGCGCCGGGTGAGAACCCCCCTTCTCACCCGGCGCTAGACATCTACTATCCAACGTCGTACTGTTACGTGCACTGAGAGGCGACGAAGGCGGTCGTCCCTGGAACAGCTGTGCGCCCGTTCGCTCAGGTTGGCATTACAGGTCCGGACATAGCTGTGCCCCGGGCTGTGTGCAAAGCAGTGACAGTACTCCGGGGCTCACGCCTCCGAAGGTAACACGGAACCGTTCGTTCAGGGGGCACAGTGGTGACGGAAGAAGAGGTCAAGCGGATCTCGGACGCGATCTCGGCCGAGCGATTCCAGCCGTATCTCAACGAGTGCGGCGGGGACCCTCTCGTCGCCCTTCGGCTCTACTACTGGGACGGTGAGGCATCGCGCGCGTTCCTGAGCGCGCTCCGCGACTTCGAAGTCTCGATGCGTAACGCGTTCCATTCCAGGCTGGCCGGCCGCTACGGCCGCTCCGACTGGTGGGAGTCACCGCGGGTCCGGCTGACGACCAAGGGATTGCAACAGGTCCGCAGCGCAAAGCTTGCCCTTCAGCAGGAACTGGGGTCCGGCGTCACGCCCGACGACATGGTCGCCAAGCTGACGCTCGGCTTCTGGGTCGGCCTGACCGGTCGGGGCCAGAACTACGAGATGCAGTTCTGGAACCCCGCCCTCCGCCACGCCTTCCATGGTTACCGGGGCAGGCGCGGAGCGCTCCAGCAGCAACTGGACCACGTACGCCGTTTCCGTAACCGCATCGGTCACCACGAGCGCATCTGCCACCGCCATCTGGAGATGGACTACGAAACGCTGCTCCAGCTCCTGGAGTACGTGTCACCCGAGAAGGCGGCACTGCACCGGCGATTCAGCCAGATCCCCGAAGTGCTCGCCCGCAAGCCGCTCGTGCTGGCCGGTGCCGAGCAGATCCGGCTGTGAGGTCGGCGTGTCCCGGCCGAAGCCCACGTACATGTCATGGAACCGCCCCGCCACGCCCGATCCGGAGACCCCGCCCGGGCCCGGCCCCGTACCGGCCCCGTCCCACACCCCCGTCTCGCTCGGTGAGATCAAGGAACTCGCCGGGGTTGGCCGCCCCACCGTCAGCAACTGGCGGCGGCGGTTCTCCCGGGAGGTCGTGGGCGGCCCCGGCGACCCCCGTATCCCCTTTCCCGCCCCCCTGACGGGTGCAGGGAGCGAGAGCAAGCCTCTCTTCGACGCGGCCGAGATCGCCGACTGGCTCGATCTGCGCACCGTCCCCGACGCCGAACCCGATGAGAACGGCCGCCTGGAAACGTACGGCGACCGCTTCCGCCGCGCCCTGCGGCTGCGCGGCCTGGTCGCGCTCAAACACCGGCTGGGCTCAGCGGAGACGCTGATCTCACAGGCACTCGCCGTCATCGCGATGTCGGCGGAGGGCAAGGACTGGATCACCGAGGCGCTCCCCGCGGAACTCCTCCCGGAGTACGAGGCAGCCGATCCCGATGTCGTCCGCGCCGCTCACGACCTCATGGACGAGATCGGCGCACCCGGCTGGGCGGCCGACGCGCTGCTCGGTCTCGACGACGAGGGCCTGGAGATCGCCAGGCGGCTCGAATCCGACCTCGTCATGGACATCACGCCCCGGGGAGTCGTCGCACTGGTCGCCGCGCTGATCGGCCCCAACGAGGGCGGGCCGGACCAGCGTTCGACGATCAGCCTGTGCGCGGGGCTTGGCGAGTTGCTGCTCGGGATGGGCGGTGGACCGTACGAGGGCCTCCGTGGCCACGGCGAACTCGTGGCCGTGGAGCCCGACCCGCTGCTGCGCAAACTGCTGCGCTACCGGCTCCTCTGCTACGAAGCCGGGGCCGCCGACGTCTGCGCTTCCCCCTCGGACCTCGACACCCTACGCGCCTGGAACCAGGCCCCCGTCGAACCACACGACTTCTCGACCGCCGACCTGGTGCTGGCCGACCCGCCCTACGTGTCAGGTGAGCGGGAGCGGGATGCCGAGGGACCGCTGTGGTGGGCGCTGGAAGCCGCGCGCCGGCTGCGGCCGGAAGGCCGCGCCTACGTCGTCGTCCCCACCTGGACACTGACCCGCACCAGCGGCACCGGACCGGCCTCCGTCCGTACGCCGACCGTCAGCACGCGCGAGGCCCTGCTGGACAGAGGCTGCGTGGAAGCGATCGTCCAGCTCCCGCGCCGCATCCATCCGTTCCGCACGGGAGCGGAGTACGCCCTGCTGGTGCTGCGCCCACCGTCCCCGGAGCCCCGCTCGGTACTCCTCGTCGACGCCGACCGGATCTCCCAGCGGACGGGCGGGAAGGCCGAGACGTGGGGCGAACAGGTGGTCGAGCTCATGCGCCCCGGCGTGGTTCCCGAGCCCGGCGAGGAACGGCCTGAGAACACCGGCACCTACGACCCTCAGGACGCGCAGCGTGTCAACATACGGGCGTCCGGCCCCGGCCGCGAGCAGCTGCTGGACAACCGCTCGGTTCTCCCAGCCCACCGGCTGGCGGCGCCCGAGGCGCACGTCGACCACTTCGAGGAGACGCTCACCGCGCGCCGGGCCGTCGCCGCCGCCCTTCCCGGCCTACGGGACTGGGTGGGCGACATGAACGTCAGCCGACGGGACTCGCACACGCCGGTACGGCACCGGAAGCTCGACGTCCTCCTGAAGGCGGGCCAGTTGAGGCTGCTCAACGGGCATCGTGTCAAGGCGGAGCACATCGGCGAGGCGGGCCTGCCGGTCGTCGGGCGTGAGGAGATGCTCGGCGAACTGCCGCTGGGGGCACGGCGTATCGCACCCGAGGACCTCGCGGCCTATCCGTCCGCGAAGGTCACCGAGCTGGGTGACGTGCTGCTGCTCGCCGAGCACGGGGCACGCTGCCTGGTCGACACGGCCGGCGGGTGCGTCCTGCTGGCACCCGTGCAGGGGGTGCGCATCACGGCCTATCGGGAGCACATCCGCAACGCCGCCCGGGGTGGGCCGGTGTCTCCCGGCGGATTGTGGATGCGTCCGCACTCCTTGGCCCGTCTTCTCCAGGCTCCCCGCAACCAGCATCGTGGCAGTGGTTCGCTCGTTCGCCGGGTGAGCGTGCGCGACATGGATCTGCCGCAGCTGCCGCCGGAGGAGATTGCCGAGCTGGAGGCGATCCTGACCGAGACGGAGCGGCTGCGGGCTGATGTGCGACGGCAGTTGGAGGCGTTGGACCGGCTCGCGGAGCGGGTGTCGGCTGGAGCCGCCGACGGGGTGCTGGCGTTGCGGAGTCAGTGACGGGGGCGGTGGGAGTAGGGGTGGTCCGGCACGGTCGGAGCCGGAGTCGAGTGCGCAGCGGTGCTACGCGGTGAGTGTTTCGCAGTGAGTCGAGAGAAGTGAGGGTCCCGTGCCGCCAAGGAAGAAGAAGGAAGCCAAGCCGGAGGACATGAAGTCCATCCTCTGGAAGTCCGCCGACAAGCTGCGCGGAAGCCTGGACGCCGCCGAGTACAAGCACTTCGTGCTCGGGCTGGTGTTCCTGAAGTACGTGTCGGCCGCCATGGAGGAGAAGCGGGCGCATCTGGAGGAGGGGCTGCGGCCCGGGGGCTGGCTGCTGGAGGAACTCGGTTTCGACGGGGCGCCCCCGGCGTCCGCGATCCCGCAGATCGTGGAGGACCGCGAGCTCTACACCGGCGCCGGGATCTTCTACGTCCCGCCGACGGCCCGTTGGGAGACCGTCCTGGAGCGTGCCAAGGGCACGCTGGAGGACCCGACCCTCGGCAAGGTCATCGACACGGCCATGGAGACGATCGAGAAGTTCAACACCTCGCTGAAGAAGGGCACGCTGCCCCAGCAGTACAACAGCGGCCGCGTCGACGAGACGACCCTCGCCGGGCTGGTCAAGCTGCTCGACCGGCTCACCTTCCAGGCCCAGGTGGGCGAGGACGGGCAGCGGGTCGGGGCGCGGGACCTCATGGGCGAGGTGTACGAGTACTTCCTCGAACAGTTCGCGCTCCAGGAGGGCCGCAAGGGCGGTGAGTACTTCACCCCACCGAGCGTGGTGAAGCTCCTCGTGGAGATGCTGGAGCCGGAGGAGGGCGAGCGGGTTCTCGACCCCGCGTGCGGCTCGGGCGGCATGTTCGTGCAGGCGGAGCGGTTTGTGGAGACGCACGGCGGCGACCGCATGAACGTCGGCGTGTACGGCCAGGAGCGCAACCTCACGACCTGGCGCCTGGCCCACATGAACCTCGCGATCCACGGCATCGAGGCCGACCTCGGCGAGGGCCCGGCCGACTCCTTCCGCGACGACCAGCACGGCGACCTGCGGGCCGACGTGGTCATGGCCAACCCGCCGTTCAACATCTCCGACTGGGGCGGGGAACTGCTGGGCGTGGACGACCGGTGGGTGTACGGCACCCCGCCGGTCGGCAACGCGAACTTCGCGTGGATCCAGCACATGGTCAGCCACTTCGCGCCGGGCGGCCGGGCGGGCATCGTCCTTGCGAACGGTTCCATGAGCAGCAAGTCGGGCGGCGAGGGCGACATCCGGCGCGCGATGGTCGAAGACGACCTGGTGGCGTGCATGGTGGCGTTGCCGGGCCAGTTGTTCCGGTCGACGCAGATTCCGGTGTGCCTGTGGTTCCTGGGGGATGGCAAGGGGCGGCACTCGAAGTGGGTGCGGGGTCGGAAGAACGAGGTGCTGTTCATCGACGCCCGGGAGCTGGGCGTCATGGCCTCGCGCACGGAGCGGGTGCTGACGGACGAGGAACTGGCCCGGATCACGGGGACGTTCAGGGCGTGGCGGGGCGCGGAGGGTTCGGACGCCGGCGCGTACGAGGACGTACCCGGGTTCTGCCGGAGCGTGTCGCTGGAGGAGCTGCGGGAGCACGAGTTCGTGCTGACACCGGGGCGGTACGTGGGGACCGCGGAACCGGAGGAGGACCCGGACGCGGAACCGGTGGAGGAACGGGTGGCGCGGCTGAGCAAGGAGCTGTTCGGGCTGTTCGAGGAGTCGGGTCGCCTGGAGGCTACGGTGCGTGAGCAGTTGGGGAGGGTGTGATGGAAGGTTGGCGCAGCTACTTCCTGTCTGACCTGTGTTCCACTCTCACCGTTGGCCACGTCGGCCCAATGGCCAGCGAATATGTCCGCTCCGGAATCCCGTTTCTGCGCTCCAAGAACGTCAAGCCAGGACGCCTGGACCTTTCCGATATGGCTTTCACGACAGAGTCATTTCACCAGAAGCTGGCGAAATCCCAGCTACACGCCAATGACATCATCATCGTACGCACCGGATCCCCTGGCGCTGCGGCATTGATCCCGGACGGAATGGGTCCGGCGAACTGCTCTGACGTAATCATCGCTCGTCCGAGCTCACACGTGAACCCCTCTTTCCTCTGCTACGCGATCAACGCTACGGCAAGATCTTTCATCCACGCACACACCGTGGGAGCCGTCCAGCAACATTTCAACATTGGATCCGCCAGAAAACTCCGACTTCTCATTCCTCCAGATTTCGAACAAAGAGCCGTCGCCGAAGTCCTCGGCGCCCTGGACGACAAGATCGCCGTCAACGACCGGATCGCCGAGACAGCTGCTGAACTGGCAGAGACTTTGTATATTCGCGAGTCGTCGTCTCCCCAGGGCTGGGTCGGGGTCACGCTCTCCGAGACCGCGCGGTGGTTCTCTGGAGGTACACCGAAGACCAGCGAGCCCAGTTACTGGGGCGGAGACATCCCCTGGATCTCTGCCGCAAGTCTCAAGTCACCGTGGATTGATGACTCGGACCGCAAAGTGACTCCGGAGGGTGCCCAGAACGGGACTCGTCTCGTCCCCGCAGGCAGCATCATCTTCGTTGTCCGCGGCATGAGTCTGACGTCGGAGTTCCGCGTCGGGCTCACTCAAAGAGAGGTCGCTTTCGGGCAGGACTGCAAGGCGCTCATCCCCCGCACCGGGATCAACCCGGTCGCACTCTTCCTGGCCATCAAGTCGATGACACCAGAGATCCTGAGCTACGTGGACCTCGCAGGGCATGGCACTGGCCGACTGGCAACAGACCGAATCGCCAATCTGAGCGTCAAGCTCCCGACCGACAGCGCCGCCGCTGATTTCGCCCAGTCCGTGGTACCGCTCGTCGAGCGGGCAAGCGCTACGAAGCGGGAGAACCGCGCCCTTACCGCCCTCCGCGACACCCTCCTCCCCCAGCTGGTCACCGGCAAGCTTCGTATCAAGGACGCCGAACGAGTCGTGGAGGACGCCGTATGAGCGTGGACCCCGACGAGCAGCCGCCCCCCGACTCCGAGGCTGCCGCCTCCCACGCCGAAGCGCTCTCCTTCTCCGAGAAGGACTGGGAGCACATCGCGCTGGAGCAGCTCGGGGAGTTCGGGTGGCTGCATGTCGACGGGAAGGACCTCGGGCCCGCCCACGGACAGCGCAAGTCCTGGGACGACCTGATCCTCTACCCCCGTCTGCGCACCGCCATCGCCACCCGCTACCCCCACCTGCCCGAGACAGCCGTCACCGCCGCCATCGACGAACTGCTCAAGCAGTCGCCCGGCTCCGACCTCCGCCAGAACTGGCTGTTCTACCGCCGTCTCACCATGGACGCCGTGAAGGTCTCCTACCGGGACCCTCTCACCGACACCGACCGGCACGAGACCGTCCGCGTCGTTGACTTCTCCAATCCCCACGGCAACGACCTCGTCGCCGCCTCCCAGGTCCGCGTACGCAGCACCTCCCGTGGCCGGGAGTTCGTCTTCGACATCGTCCTGTACGTCAACGGACTCCCCCTCGGCATCATCGAGTTGAAGAAGGCCAGCGGCCCCGACGACTCCCGCAAGGCCTACGACCAGATCCGGAACTACCGGCGGGAGCTGCGCAACGACGGGGTCTTCAGGACCTTGCTCCTGGCCGTCGCCTCCGATGGCATAACCGCCGGCCTCGGCACCCCCTTCACGCCCTGGCAGCACATGGCCCCCTGGCACGCCGACGAGGACGGAACCCTGCTCCGCAAGAAGCAGTGGCAGGACGGACGCGCCCTGGAGCGCATAATCCAGGGCCCGCTCGAACCCGACCGTTTCCTGGACCTGATCGGCTCCTACCTCTCCTACTCCGCCGAAGGCACCGGCGCCGACGTCGACACCGTCAAGCTCGCCAAAGCCCACCAGTACTTCGCCGTGCGCGAGGCCGTGGCCGCCACCGAGTCAGCTGCCGCGACGGACGGCAAGGCAGGCGTCGTCTGGCACACACAGGGCGCCGGTAAGAGCGAGGAGATGCTGTTCTACACCGGCAAAGTGGCCCGTACCCCCAAGCTGTCGAACCCGACGATCCTGCTCCTCACCGACCGTATCGACCTCGACACCCAGCTCTTCGGCACCTTCGCCAGAAGCCACAGCCTGCACCGGATCACCGGCGAACCCGAGAAGGCACACAACGCCCAGGAGCTCAAGGACCTCCTCACTCGGGACACCAGCGGCGGCGGGGTCGTCTTCAGCACGCTCCAGAAGTTCCGCGTGAGCCCGGCCGAGCGGAAGGCTGGCGCCAGGCATCCCGTCATCTCCCCGCGTCACGACATCATCGTCGTCGTCGACGAGGCCCACCGCAGTCACTACGACTTCGAGGACGGCTTCGCCCGCAACCTCCGCGATGCCCTCCCACACGCCACCTTCATCGCCTTCACCGGCACCCCGATCGACAACGCCACCGGCAGTACCGAGCGGGTCTTCGGTCCCACCATCCACACCTACGACCTCACCCAGGCCGTGGACGACGGCGCCACCGTCCCCGTCTACTACGAGGCGATCCTCCACAAGGTCAAGCTTCCCGACGACATCGACCTCGACGACCTCGACGCCCAGGCAGAGGGCCTGGTGGAAGGGCTGACAGAGGCCGAACAGAAGCGTGCCCGGCGCCGGTTCGCCTCCTTCGAGGACCTGATCGGCGCCGACGAGCGGATAGAGGAGCTTTCGAAGACGATCCTCGAGCATTGGGACACCCGCCGCAAGGAAATGCTCAAGCTCACCGGCCGTCCCGGCAAGGGCATGATCGTGTGCTCCTCCCGTGCCATCGCCGCCCGCCTCTTCAACGCCATCGCCCGCCGCCGCCCGGAGTGGGCCGGCGAGCGGGACCCGGTCAGCGGCCTCTACCCGGACGACACCGGCAAGGTACGCGTCGTCTTCACCGGCAACCCCGGTCACGAGGACAACCCGGACGTCGCCGATTACGTCCGCACGCCCACCCAGCTCAAGCGGATCCAGAAGCGCGTGGTGGACAAGGAGGAGAACGACGAACTCGAACTCACCATCGTCCAGTCCCTCTGGCTGACCGGCTTCGACGCCCCGCCCCTGCACACCCTCTACCTCGACCGCCGGATGCGCGGCGCGGCCCTCATGCAGGCCGTCGCCCGCGTCAACCGCACCTGGGGTGAGAAGCCCTCGGGCCTCGTCGTCGACTTCCTCGGCGTGGCCCAGGAACTCACGGACGCCCTCCGCGAGTACTCCGCCCCCGACCAGGAGAACCGGACTATCGGCGCCCCCGTCGAGGAGGCGTGCGCGTCCGTACGGCGCACGCACCAGCGGATCGGGGAAGTACTGCGTCCCTGCCCCTGGCGCTCGACCCTCGACGCCCACGGCTACAAGGAAGCCCTCTACGACGTCCTCGAGTTCCTGAAGGAAGCCGAACCGGACCTGGAGCCCGGCAAGCCCACCCGCCACCAACTGTTCATGCACTACGCACAGTTGCTGTCCCGGTCCTTCTCCCTCTGCTCCACCCACCCGGACGTCCAGGACCTTCTTCCAGACATCCGGTTCTACTCCTCGGTCCGCACGTCTCGCCAGAAGCTCACCGTCGACGACCGTCGCGTCGACGGACTCGCCACCGAGGCCGACGTGAACCGGCTCGTCAGGCAGCTCAACGCCGAAGTCGTCGCCGCCGACGGTGTCGTCGACATCTACGACGCCGCCGGGCTCACCAAGCCCGACCTGTCCCACCTGGGCGAGGACTTCGTCCAGCAGATGCGGGCCAGCCGGCATCCCAACCTGGCCATCGAGGCTCTGCGGCGGGCCATCAAGAAGGAGATCAGGGACGCCCATCCAGGCAACGTCGTACGTCAGCGGACCTTCACCGAGAAGATGCAGGAGGTCATGAACCGCTATCACAACGGCCTCCTCAGCTCCGCCGAGGTCATGGACTTGCTCGTCGATCTGGCCCGCACGATCTCCGCCGACCGTTCCCGCGCCAAGGAGCTCGGGCTGACAGAGGACGAGTTGGCGTTCTACGACGCCGTCGCCGACAACCCCTCCGCGCTGGAGCTGGGCCAGGGCGTCCTCGCCGAGATCGCCCACAAGCTGTGCGAACTCGTCCGCAAGGACGTCACCGTCGACTGGCGCGTCAAGGGCCAGGCCCGCGACCGCATCCGGGGCAAGGTGAAACTGCTGCTCCGCCTCTACGGCTACCCGCCGGACCAGGCCTCGGACGCGATCGACCGCGTACTGAAGCAGACGGAGGTCAAGGCGGACGAGTGGACGTGAGTCAACGGGCGGTCAGGAGGGGAAGCCGCCACTCCTGACCGCAGTGACGAACGCCGACCAGGCGGAGGCAGGCACGATCACTGCCGGGCCGTGGGGATTCTTCGAGTCGCGTACGGGAACGCCTCGGCGATGGCCGTCGAGGACTTCGAGGCAGCTGCCGCCCTCGCTGTTGCTGTGGGAGGACTTTCGCCATCCTGCTGCTATCGCCGCATCGGACATGACGCGATCAGTCATGGTGTTCATAGTCCTTCGCTGTGGCCCTGAGCAGGGCCAGGGACTCCTTGAGTGGCAGTGCGTCGCCCAGCGCCAGAGCGTAACGCCCCTCCAGCGTCCGAACCACAGACGGGGAATCGTGGAGCTTGCCCATGTGCGAACCCTCGCCGTACGCCACTGGTGGCTGATCCTCGAAGTCCATCAGCGTGAGCATGCTCTCCATCAACGGATGGAAGCCGACGTCGAACGGCATCACGTGGACTCGCACCCGGCCAATCTCCGCTAGCCGAACCATGTGCATGACCTGCTCCGCCATGATGCCCGGGCCACCCACGACCCGCCGCAGCACCGCCTCGTCCAACAGCGCCCACACTACGGGCGTCACCGGGTCGTCCAGGATCTTGGCCCGCTCAAGGCGTGTGACAACGAGCCTGTCACGTTCCTCTTCACTCACCGGAGGGAACGACGTGCTCAGAACCGCACGCGCGTACCTTTTCGTCTGCAGGATGCCCGGGACGAATGACAGAGCGAACTCCCTGATCATCACCGCCTGTTGTTCGAGCAGCCGGGCCGCCTCGAAGTAGTCGGCGACCGCCACTTCCTCCTGCGGCAGGAAGCTGCTCAGCACATTTCCCGTGCACAGCGCGTTGTCGAGTCTCCGCGCATCCTCCCGTGACGGCACCCGGCGCCCGGCCTCGATATGCGCGATGTGCGTTCGAGTCATGACTGCCGCCTCGGCCAGCTGCTGTTGCGTCAGCCCCGCCGCCTCGCGCTGTTCCTTGAGCCAGTCGCCGTAGTTGGTGCCCACGAGATCAACTCCTCTGTGACAAATGCTCTGTCACCTCGAACCCCCTGGCGAGCCTAATACGGGCCGATTCACTCTGTACTCGGATCGCTACACAACGCGACATCGATCACGGAGTCATCCCATGCTCGGCCTCATCGCCCGCCTCCTCGAACCGCTGCTCAGCCTCGTCGCCCCCGGTACGGGCCGACGTCGGCTCGGCGCGCGGGACGGACACGAGCCCCTGCCCCCGCCCACCCAAGGACCGTCTCCTCACCAGTTCGGCGCGCGCCCCCTGCGTGGCGAGGACCACAACCTCGTGCGCCCCTACCTCATCGCGCACGAACGCCGAGAACAGGAACGGCGCCGACAAGCCCGGCGTCGCTCCTTGCTGATCGCCCCGCAGGGCATCCGCATCCACCTGCCGGCGCACCGGCATCCCCACCCGACGCACTGCCTGGGACTGACCGCATGACACACCACGCCCTCACCCCCGCCCGCCTCCTGCCCTGGGCGAGCCCCGATGGCAAGCCCTGCTATCTCCTGACCGACGGCAGCGGGCGTCTCTCCCGGGCCGCCGACACCGCAGAGAGCGTCCAACTCGCCATGGCCGGCGACCTTCTCGCCCACCTCGCCGACATGCTCGACGACGAGCACGTGACCGCCGTCCAGCTCCGCTATCTCCTCGTTCGCATGAGCGAGGCCCTGACCGACGTGTGCCGCATCGCTGAGAGCAGGGGCGCCCGTCTTCTCGTATACGCGGATGTCACAGCGAGTTCCGGCCCTGACGGCCGCCCCTCCCCCGATGTCGGTCCGCCGTGAGAGGGTGGCCAAGCTTCGGGCTGAGGGCTGAGGGGAGGTCAGGTGTACGTATCCGGAATCGGATTGTCGAACGTCAGAGGTTTCACAGGCAAGCGTGCCGTGGAGCACCGACTCCCTCTGACCGCACCCCGTGACGGTGGCGGCTGGACCGTGATCGCCGGGCGCAACGGCTCGGGCAAGTCCACGTTGCTGCGGGCTCTGGCGCTGTCTCTGGCGGGCCCGCAGGTGGCGCGGTCCCTGGTGCAGGACTTCGGCGGCTGGATCAGCACCGGTGAGTGCGACGCTTGGGCACGGGCGTACGTGCAGCCCGATCCCGCAGTCGACCGATTCACCGGACGTGACGTGGGGCCGGATGACGGTCCCCTCACCCTCGGGCTCCGCTGGACGGTACCCAAGGACGCCCCGGACCTGCCGCGCTACGGGGCTCCGCCGCAGCCTCACCTGGCGTCCGACTGCGGCGGGGAGGACGCGACCAGAACCGCCGCACGCGGCCCCTGGGCTCACAGTCCCCAGGGCTGGTTCTGCGCCGCCTACGGCCCCTTCCGGCGGATGACGGGTGGCAGCGGGCAGGCCCAGCAACTGATGCTCGCGCCCGGACCGGCGGGCCGGATGGCCTCCCTCTTCCATGAGGAGGCGTCGCTCGCCGAAGGCGTCTCCTGGCTGCGGGAGCTCAGGCACCGGAGCCTGGAGGAACAGCGGGACGCGGGCGAACTGCTGGACACGGTGATGCAGTTACTGTCCGACGGGCTGCTCCCGGACGGCTACCGCGCCCTGCGGGTGACCGCCGACGGATTATGGATTTCCCCTGCCGGAGACCGGGAGCGTGCCTATCCCCTGCGTGAGACGAGCGACGGCTTCCGGGTCGTGGCCTCGCTCGTGCTGGACATCGTGCGGCAGGTGCAGAACGCATACGGCACTCTGGACGCGGGCCTGGACGACGACGGGCACCCCGTGGTGCGGATGCCTGGCGTGGTGATCATCGACGAGGTGGACGCCCACCTCCACGTGACGTGGCAGCGTCGCATAGGCGACTGGCTGCGCGCGCACTTCCCACGGATCCAGTTCATCGTCACCAGTCACAGTCCGTACATCTGCCAGGCCGCCGATCCCGGCGGGCTGATCCGGCTGCCCGGCCCGGAGGAACAGGGCGGTCCGGAGGTCGTGGACGACGCGCTGTACCGGAGGATCGTGTACGGCAGCGGCGAGGACGCGGTGCTGTCCGAGCTCTTCGGGCTGGAGACTCCGTACTCCAGCCGGGCGGAAGAGGCGCGCCGCAGGCTCGTACGCCTGGAGAAGAAGGTCTACTCGGGCGAGGCCAGTGAGCGGGAGATCCAGGAGTACCGCGAGCTGGCCGCCCTGCTCACCAGCAGCCGCTCGGCACGAGCGCACGAGGTGGCGGCCCGACTCGGGAGCGGCCGGTGATTCCCTTACGGCGGCTCCCCGCAGACGCAGAACTGCTGAGCCTGTGCACCGACCGTACGGATCGGATTCGGAAGCTGGGGGCGACCAGTAAGGCCGCACAGGACCAGTGGAAGGCCGGGACCGACGCCAAGGCCGGTATCCGCCGACTTCTGCTGAGGATGGCGCCGGGCCTGGAGCGGTGCATGTACTGCCTGGACAGTGTCGGCACGGACATCGACCACTTCGAACCCAAGTCGCGCCAGCCGTTGCGTACCTTCTGCTGGCACAACCACCTGCTGGCATGTTCGCGCTGCAACAGCAACCACAAACGCGAAGAGTACCCCTGTGACGACTTCGGGCAGTGCCTTCTGATCGACCCGAGTGTGGATGATCCTTTTGATCACCTGACCCTCCTGCTCGCGAGCGGGAGGTTCGACGCGAAGACCCGAAAGGGTGAGGAGACGCTGCGGGTCTTCGGCCTCAACGACCGACCCGAACTCGTCCTCGGCCGTCAGGACGCTTTCATCGGCTGCTGCGATGTGATGATCGCCTGGCACAAGAACGTGGTGACGGGGGATCTCGATGGTGCGGAACGCCGGGCCCACGCCCTGCACCGCGAGCCCTTCGCCGATGTCCTGCGGGCCATGGAGGACCTGGCCCGTCTGCCTCACGCCGCTCTGCTTCTGGGCTCCGACGAACTCGTCGAAGCCTTGGAAGGCTGGTTGATCACCTCACGCGGCACCGTGCCCGAAGGGCGCCTTCTCACCGTCCCTCCCGCGCGGCCGGAGAGGCCTGACCTCCTGCCTTTTCGCACGCACAGGTCAACGACCCGGGACTGAAGCCCCGGGTCCGTGGTCGTCCTCCGGGTGCCGCTCCCCCTTCGCGTACCGGTCTTTCCCGTCCTCAGGCAGCACGGCGACGAACGGATCTCCCTCGCCCGCGAAGGTGTAGGCGCCGGCGCGGATGCGTTCGATGAGGTCGCGGGTCCACTGGGCGCCCGTGTCGGCCGAGTGGACCCAGAAGTTCATGATCTCGCCGATGTGGCCGAGCTGCTCCGGGCCGCCCTCGGGCAGGTAGTCCCCGACGACGGTCGCGCGCCACTCCTCGATGGACCGCACCCGCTGCTCCAGGAGGCCCAGCGCCTCCTCGCGGCCGAGGTCCACCATGAAGCCGAGCGCGGTGGTGAGCACGTCCGGCTTCTGGTCGTAGGCGGTGAGCGACCGGCGGAGCAGGGTGAAGTACTCCGCGGTGCCCTGCTCGGTGATCTCGTACTCCGTGCGCGGCGGGCCACCGGCCGTGGACGGGGCGATCTCGTGCGCCACCAGCAGCCCCTGCTTCGCCAGCTGCTTCAGGGCGTGGTAGATCGAGCCGGGCTTGGCGTTGGACCACTCGTGGGCGCCCCAGTACTCCAGGTCGCCCCGGACCTGGTAGCCGTGGGCCCGCCCGTGCTGGCGGACCGCGCCGAGCACGAGCAGGCGGATCGCTGACATGGGGTCCAGATTAGGACGCGGCCTCCGCCTGCTGTTCCGCGGCCACCAGCGCGAAGGCCGTTGCGCCGTCCAGCGACTCGCGGATGATGTCGGCGTGGCCGGCGTGCCGTGCCGTCTCGCGGATCAGGTGGAGGCACAGCCAGCGCATCGAGAGCCACTCGTCCTTCGGGTTCCAGGAAGTCGCCGGGAGCTCGAAGGTGTCGTCGAGGCTGGGCACCGCGCGGATGAAGGCCTCCGTCTCGGCCGCCACCTTCTCGTAGTACGCGAGCTGCGATGCCACGTCCTCGTCGCCGACCAGCACGAAACACTCGTGCCAGTTGGACTCGTCGCGGTGCACCGCCGGCGGCTCGCCCTTGGCCCGGGCGATCCAGCCCTGCTCGACCTCGGCGACATGCTTGAGCAGACCGGCCAGGGACAGCTCGCTCGCACTGGGGCGGGACGAGGCCTGCTCCGCCGTCAGGCCGAGCAGGGCCCGCCGGATGCCGCCGCGCTGCTCGGCGATGAAGGACAGGAGCGCTCCGCGCTCGTCGCCGGGTGCCTCGGGTCCCACGTGCTTCACCATGGACGGCCGCCTCTCGTCGGTATGCCTACTGCCTGACGCCTGCTGACTGACGTCTGCCGGCTGACGCCTTCTTCCTGACAAGGACGAAACTACGGACCCTTGCGGTCAGGTTCTGTCCGCAAGGGTCCGTGGCGACTGCCTGGTTCCGCCTAGTTCTCCAGGTACAGGCTCAGGTGCTGTCCGGTGTGCGAGTGGGCCGCCTTCGCCAGTTCGGCGGGCGTGCCCGTGAAGACGATCTCGCCGCCGGTGTTGCCGCCCTCGGGCCCGAGGTCGATGACCCAGTCGGCCTGGGAGATCACGGCCAGATCGTGCTCGATGACGACGACGGTGTTGCCCCGGTCGACGATCCGGTTCAGCAGCCCGTTCAGGTTGTCGATGTCGGACAGATGCAGGCCGGTGGTCGGCTCGTCGAGGATGTAGACCGTGCCCGAGCCGGAGAGCCGGTCGGCGAGCTTGAGCCGCTGGCGTTCACCGCCGGACAGCGTGGCCAGCGACTGGCCGAGGCCGAGGTAGCCGATGCCGGTCTCGATCAGCGCCTTGGTCTTGGCGCGCAGCGGGCCCGAGAGGAAGAACTCCCCCGCCTCCTCTGCGGACATGGCCAGGACGTCCGCGATGTTCTTGCCGCGCACCCGGTGCTGGAGCACCGACTCCTTGAAGCGGCGCCCCTCGCAGACCTCGCAGTGCGTGGTGACCGGGTCCATGTAGGCGACCTCGGTGATGAGCAGGCCGCGGCCCTCGCACTCCTCGCACGCGCCCTTGGAGTTGAAGCTGAAGAGGGAGGCGTCCTCGCCGCTGGCCTTGGCGAAGAGCTTGCGGATCGGATCCATCAGCTTGAGGTAGCTCGCCGGGGTGGACCGCGAGGAACGCGGGATGGGCGACTGGTCGACGAAGACGGAGCCCGGGTACTGGTCGCGGAAGGCGTGGGCGATCAGGGAGCTCTTGCCGGCGCCTGCCACCCCGGTGACGGCGGTGAGGACACCGCAGGGGATCTCGGTGGAGACGTTCTTCAGGTTGTTGGCCGTGGCGTTACGGATCGGCAGGGTCCGGCCCCAGGTGCGGGGGTTCTCCTTGATCCCGCCGGTGCGCCGCAGTCCCTGCCCGGTGAGCGTGTCGCTGGTGCGGAGTTCGTCGTAGGCGCCTTCGAAGACGATCGTGCCGCCGTGCACGCCGGCCCGCGGCCCGATCTCGACGACGTGGTCGGCGACCGCCATGACGTCGGGGTCGTGCTCCACGACGAGGACCGTGTTGCCCTTGTCGCGCAGGGCGCGCAGCAGGTCGTTGAGGCGGCTGACGTCGCGGGGGTGCAGGCCGACGCTGGGCTCGTCGAAGATGTAGGTCAGGCCGGTCAGTTCGCTGCCGAGGTGGTTGACGAGCTTGAGCCGCTGACCCTCGCCGCCGGAGAGCGAGGTGGTGGACCGGTCGAGGGTGAGGTAGCCGAGGCCGATGGCCTGGATCTGCTCCAGGGTCTCGATGATGGTGGTGACGAGCGGGGTGTCGAGCCGTTCCCTGAGCGTGGCGACGACGCCGATGAGGTCGCTGACCTGCATCTGGGACCAGTCGGAGATGTTGTGGCCGTCGATGCGGGTGGCGAGTGCCTTCTGGTTGAGCCGGGCGCCCTCGCAGGTGGGGCAGACGCCGTCGGTGAAGAACTCGGCGGCCTTGTCGCGGGCGGCCTTGCTCATGCCGCCGGTGTCCCGCTTGAGGTGGCGGCGGACGAAGCTGTCCACCAGGCCCTCGTAGCGCAGGGCCAGTACGTTGCCGTTGGGGTAGGTCACCTCGACCGTGCCGGTGCTGCCGTGCAGCAGGGTGTGCGTCTCCTCGGCGGTGTAGTCCGCGAGCTTCTTCTCGGCGTCCAGGTGCTCGTAGTTGGCGTAGAACTGCCAGTTGGCGCTGCCGACGGTGTAGCCGGGCAGGAGGATGGCGCCCTCGGCGATGGACTTGCCGGGGTCGGTCATCAGCTCGGGGCTGGGGCGGCGGGCGCGGCCGAGGCCCTCGCACTCGGGGCACATGCCCTTGGGGTCGTTGAAGGAGTACAGCCAGGTCTGGCCGAGTCCGTCGTTGCCGTGGTTGGCGAAGAGGACGCGCATCACGGTGTAGACGTCGGTGACGGTGCCGACGGTGGAGCGGGCGTTGCCGCCGAGGGGGCGCTGGTCGACGACGACCGGTGTGGTCAGCCGGGTGACGGCGTCCACGTGCGGGCGTTCGAACTTGGGCAGGTCGTGCCGGATGTTCCAGGGGAAGGTGGCGTTGAGCTGCCGCTGGGCCTCCACGGCGACGGTGTCGAAGACCAGGGAGGACTTTCCGGAGCCGGAGACGCCGACGAAGACCGAGATCCGGTTCTTGGGGATGACGAGGGAGACGTCCCTCAGGTTGTTCTCTCGGGCACCTAAGACCTGGATGCCCTCGTCGGTTGCGGTAACCGGCGTCTGGTTCACGAATCATCCTTTCCGTGTGGGGCTCACTGCGTCTGCGTCTGCGTCTGCGCGCGGACGGCGCGCAGGAGTTCGGGGTCCTGCGGGTCGACCGTGGGGCCGAAGCGGCCCACGGGTTCTCCGGTGGGCGAGACGAGGAACTTCTCGAAGTTCCAGCGCACGTCGCCGGTGTGGCCCTCCGCGTCGGCGCAGGGGGTCAGGGCGGCGTAGAGGGGGTGGCGGTCCGCTCCGTTGACGGCGGTCTTCTCGGTGAGCGGGAACGAGATCTGCTGGAGGGAGCAGAAGCCGGCGATCTCCTCGGGGGTGCCCGGCTCCTGCTCGCCGAACTGGTTGCAGGGCACGCCGATGACGGTGAGCCCGTCCTCGTGGTGACGGCGGGCGAGCGTGTCGAGTCCGGCGTACTGGCTGGCCAGGGCGCACTGGGACGCCACGTTGACGATGAGCAGGGTCCGGCCGCGGTGGCGGGCCAGCAGGTCGGGCTTGCCGTTGAGTTCCGCGATGGCGATGTCGAAGAGGCTCATGCCGTGCACGCTAATTTCACCGACTCCAGTCGTGGTCGACGTCCCGTCGGGGGCTGCGGTACGGCTGGCGAGGCCGACCGCTGGGGTGGTGGGCAGGTCGTGGGGTGGCCCTCCGGGAGGGCGTGGGCAGGTCGGGCGCTGGCCGCCGGGAGCGGCAGACCGGGCGAGGAGACAGCCCCCGCGGCTGACGGACAGACCGAGGGCGGCCCCCCGGGGTGGGGCGACAGGCAGGTGTATGGGCGGCCCATCCGGCCGGCGCACAAGCCAAGGGAGGCAGCCCTCCGAGGTCGGTGGACAGTCGAGGCACGACCCGCCGGGAGCGGCAGACCGGGCGAGGAGACGGCCCCCGCGGCTGACGAACAGACCGAGGGCGGCACCCGATGTAGGGCGGCGGACCGGGCGAGGAGACGGCCGGGCCTCCGGCGCACGAGCCAAGGAGATCGTCCCCAGGTGAGTGGGCGAGTCGAGGAGTTGCCCGCCCGGCCGGCGGACAAGCTGCTGGGGGGCGGGGCTCCGAAGTCGCCGGGAAGCCGGGGGGATGTGAGCCGGTCCGGGGGATTGGCCGGCTCACATCCCCGGTTCAGGGTGGGGTCACCGGCTCAGGGACCGGTACTTGCGGACGGCCAGCGGGAAGAAGACCGCGAAGATCGCGAGCGGCCAGACGAAGGACATGAGCATGGCGTGTTCGGCGATCCAGGAGGTGCCGCCGACTCCGGGGTTGCCGAACAGTTCCCGGGTGGCGTGGGCGGTGGAGGACAGGGGGTTCCACTCGGCGATGGTCGCCAGCCAGCCCGGCATCATCTCCGGGGAGGCGAAGGTGTTGGCGACGATGCCCAGCGGGAACAGCAGGGTGTAGACGGCGGAGGCCGCCTCCGGGGTCTTGATGATCAGGCCGAGGTAGATGCCGACCCAGAGCAGGGCGAAGCGCAGCAGGAGCAGGAGCGCGAAGGCGCCGAGCGCCTGCATGAACCCGTCGCTCCAGCTCCACCCGGCGATGACCCCGCAGCCCATGAGGATCATCAGGACGACGGTGCTGTAGAGCATGTTGACGATGCTCTGCCCGATGACGACCGAGGCGGCGGACATGGGCATGGAGCGGAACCGGTCGGTGACGCCCTTGGAGGCGTCGGCGGTGACGCCGGCCATGGTCTCGCCGATGCCGAAGGCCATCGACATGACGAACATGCCGGGCATCAGGAAGTCCATGTAGTCCCCGCCGCCCTCGACCTGCATCCCGCTGCCGAAGATGCCGCCGAAGAGCAGCACCATGAGGATCGGGAAGGCCAGGCCGGCGAGGATCTGGGTGGGGTTGCGGGCCCAGTGGGACAGTCCGCGGAGCGTGAGCGTCCAGGAGTCCGCGAGGACCCAGCCCAGTTTGGCCAGCGGGTTCCTGGGCAGTTCGGGCGCGATGATCGCGGTCATGACGGGGCGACCTCCTTGAGGCTCTGCTCGGCGGACGTGGCCGACCTGTTGCCGGTCAGGTTCAGGAACACCTCGTCGAGTGTGGGCCTGCGCAGGGCGATGTCCTCGGCCTCGATGCCGGCGTCGTCGAGCTCCCGGGCGACCGAGGTGAGGGCGGCGACCCGGTTGGCGACGACGACGCTGACGCGCCGGTTGTCGGTGTCCGTCTCGGGCTCGGCCCGCAGCAGCGCGCCGATCATGCGGCCGGCCCGTTCGAGGTCGCTCGAGCGGCGGAGCACGACATCGATCCGGTCTCCGCCGATCTTGTTCTTGAGCTGGTCCGGGGTGCCGGACTCGACGACCCTGCCGTTGTCGATGAGGGCGATCCTGTCGGCCAGCTGGTCGGCCTCTTCGAGGTACTGGGTGGTCAGCATGACCGTGCGGCCCTCGGCGACCAGGCCGCGGACAGACTCCCAGACGTCGTTGCGGCCCCGCGGGTCGAGCCCGGTGGTGGGCTCGTCGAGGAACAGCACGGACGGGGCCAGGATGAGACTGGCGGCGAGGTCGAGCCGCCGCCGCATACCGCCGGAGTACTGCTTGGCCGGCTTTCCGGCGGCTTCGGTCAGGCCGAAGCGCTCCAGCAGTTCGTCCGCTCGGCTCTGCGCTGTGCGCTTGCCGATGTGGTACAAGCGCCCGAACATCACGAGGTTCTGACGGCCGCTCAGGTCCTCGTCCACCGCGGCGTGCTGCCCGAGGAGTCCGATGCTGTAGCGGACCTGCGCCGACTGGGTGGCGACGTCGTAGCCGGCGACCCGCGCCATGCCCTCGTCGTACTTCAGCAGGGTGGAGAGGATGCGGACCGCGGTGGTCTTTCCGGCGCCGTTCGGGCCGAGAAGGCCGTATACGACGCCTCGGGGTACCTCCAGGTCGAGTCCCGCGAGGGCCTCCTTGTCGCCGTACTTCTTCTTCAGAGCTTCGGTCTGGATCGCCAAATCGGCGCCGCCCATGCCCGCCCCTTCTTTCGGGTGCTCAAATTTGGGTACCCAGCGAGCATAGGGGAGGGCGACCCGGATATTCAAGTTTTAGTACCCCTTGCCGTGCCTCTCGTCGGCGCCCTCCTCCCGGGCGTCCCAGTGGTCACGGTGGGCGGCGTACCACTCGACCGTCTCGCGCAGCCCCTCCTCCAGCGACCAGCGCGGCTCGTAGCCGAGTTCGCGGCGGATCTTGGAGTCGTCCACCGCGTAGCGGAAGTCGTGCCCCTTGCGGTCGGCGACCCGCTGGACCAGGTCCCAGTCGCGCCCGCAGAGGGCGAGGAGACGGCCGGTCATCTCCCTGTTGGTCAGATGGGTGCCGCCGCCGATGTTGTAGATCTCCCCCGGCCGGCCCGCGTCGAGCACCAGCCGCACCGCCCGGCAGTGGTCGTCGACGTGCAGCCACTCCCGCAGGTTGGAGCCGTCCCCGTACAGCGGGACGGGCTGACCGTCGAGGAGCCGGGTGACGAACAGCGGGACCAGCTTCTCGGGGTGCTGGCCGGGGCCGTAGTTGTTGGCGCACCGGGTGATGCGTACGTCGAGGCCGTGGGTACGCCAGTACGACCGGGCGATCAGGTCGGCCGACGCCTTGGACGCCGCGTACGGGGAGTTGGGCAGCAGCGGCTCGTCCTCGGTCCAGCGTCCCTCGGCGATGGAGCCGTACGTCTCGTCCGTGGAGACCTGGACGAAGACGCCCGTCCCGTGCCGCAGCGCGGCTTCGAGCAGGGCCTGGGTGCCGAGCACGTTCGTACGGACGAAGGCCTCGGCGCCCGTCACCGAACGGTCCACGTGCGACTCGGCGGCGAAGTGCACCACCGCGTCGTGGCCCGGGAAGACCTTGTCCAGCAGCGGGGTGTCGCAGATGTCGCCCTGCACGAAGGTCAGCCGCGGGTGGTGCGGAGGCAGGTTGTTCAGCGTCCCCGCGTAGGTGAGCTTGTCCACGACGGTCACCCGGTCGTCCTCGTGCCCCGGGTAACCGCCGCTCAGCAGTGTTCTGACGAAGTGCGAGCCGATGAAGCCGGCCGCACCGGTCACCAGGATGTTCACGCCTCTCCCACCCTCACCCGATGACGGGCTGTCAGCTTCTCCAGCGTCGGCACCACTTCGTTGGGGCTCGGCGCCGACAGCATGGCCAGCCGCAGGCGCCGCGCCCCCTCCGTGAACGCCGGGTCGTCGAGCACCCGGACGAGCTTGTCGCGCAGGATGTCGACCGTCAGGCCCTCGGAGTGCAGATGCAGCCCCGCGCCCAGCTCCTCCACCCGCTGGGCCCGGTAGATCGCGTCCCACATCCAGCCGAGCGCCACCTGCGGCACCCCGTAGGCGGCGGCGGTCGCCCAGGTGCCGGCGCCACCGTGGTGCACGACCGCCGAGCAGCTGGGCAGCAGCGCCAGCAGGGCGACGTGGTCGACGACCCGCGTGTTGTCGGGCACCCGCGACACCTGGGCGAGTTCCTTCTCGCTGAGTGTCGCCACCACCTCGACGTCCAGGTCGGCCAGCGAGGCGAAGACGTCGTTGACGTCGACGGCGTTGGGGAACTCCGTGTCCCGGATGGTGAGCCCGAGGGTGAGGCAGACCCGGCGGCGCTCCGGCGGGCGTCGCAGCCAGTCCGGTACGACAGCCGGGCCCGGCCCGTTGTACGGCACGTAGCGCGTGGGCACCGTCGGCAGCCCCAGCTCCATCCGCACCCCGGGGGGCATCTGGTCGACCGACCACTGTCCCGTGACCACGTCGGGGTCGAAGGCGGCCCCGTGCCGGTCCAGGGTGTACGCCAGCCACTCCTCCAGCGGGTCGTCGCGCAGTTCCGCGGGCAGGTCCGCCTGGCGCCGGCGCAGCGTCAGATGGGTGTGGGCGAAGAGGTCGGGGAAGGCCAGCAGCCGGGCGTGGGCGGCCCCGGTGGCCTTGGCGGCGATGGCCCCGGCGAAGGTGAAGGGCTCCCAGAGCACCAGGTCCGGCTGCCAGAAGCGGGCGTAGTCGACGAGCGCGTCGATCATCGAGTCGTTGTTGATCTGGGCGTAGAAGGTCGCCGTCAGCATCGCGTTCGACGCCCGCAGGAAGTCGAGGCTCAGCCGCTCGGGGCGGTTCTCCAGGTAGTCGCGGTCCAGGTGGTGCATGAGCATCCCCGGGCCGACGGTGGGGATGACGGCGTCCATCCGGTGGTTCTCGCCCACCGGTACGGCCGTCAGACCGGCCCGGGTGATGCTCTCGACCGCGGCGGGCTGGCCGGCCACCCGGACCTCGTGCCCGGCGGTCCGCAGCGCCCAGGCGAGCGGGACGATGCCGTTGAGATGGGCGTCCTGTGCGAAGGCTGTCAGCAGTACACGCATCGCGGTGCTCCTCCCCTGGTGTGGGCCGGTCCGGTCATGCGATGTCCGGTCGTGCGACGTCCGGCCATGCGATGTCCGGTCGTGCGACGTCCGGTCATACGGCGTCCGGTCATGCGACGGGGAAGCGCAGGACGCCGTGCAGCGCCGCCGAGCGCATGCGGCGCAGCACCTCGGCGTTGGTGCGCAGGGCGGGCCGGAGGGCGGCCAGGGCGCGGACGGCGGCCTCGGTCTGGACGCGGACCAGCGCGTCGGTGACCGGGGCGGCGGGACCGCCGAGGAGGGTGAGCGAGCGGTCGCCGTCGGCGCGGCCGGGCGTGAAGGCGTCCGGGTCGGCGAAGGCCTCCGGGTCCCGGTTGGCCGCGTCGACGAGGACCACCACGCGCCGGCCTTCCTCGATCGTCTTGCCGTCGAACTCGACCTGCTCGCGGGCGATACGGCTCTCGAACCGCAGCGGCGGAGCCAGCCGCAGGGCCTCCCGCACCGCGGCCGGGGCCGCCTCGGGGTCCTGCCCGATCCGCTGCCACTCCTCCGGGTGGGCCAGGAGCACCTCGACGGCGTTGCACACGGCGGTCGCGGTGACCTCGACGCCCACCACGACGGCGAGCGCGCCGATCGCGACCGCGTCCTCGGGCGACAGCCCGGTGAGGCCGGTGGCGCGGCCGGCCTCCACCAGGCCGGTCAGCTCGGCGGACAGGCCCGACACGGCGGTGAGCAGCGCCCGGGCGGTCGCGAGCTGCTGCGGGCAGCTCCCGGCGTCCAGGGCAGTGGCGAGGCCCGCGTGCAGTTCGGGCAGGCGCTCACGGGTCTCGTCGGGCAGACCGAGCACCTCGGCCACCACGCGCAGGGCGGCGGGGACGGCGAAGTCCCGGTACAGGTCGAACCGTTCGCCCGTCGCGGCGAGCGTCTCGCGGTAGGCCGCCTCGATCTGCGGGGCCCGCGCCGCGAGCGCCTCGGCCGACAGCAGCGGCGCGGAGACCTCGGCGAGCGTGGCGTACGCGGCCGGGTCGAGGTTGAGGCGGGCGTCGTCGAGCGGGACGACGTGGCACAGCAGGGGGTTGTCCCAGACGTCGACGCCCGGGTGGGACTGCGGCCCCTCCTCGGCGTGGCGCGGGGAGAACCGCGGGTCGCCGAGGACACGGGCGCCGAGCTCGCGGCTCGCGGTCACCCACGCCCCGACGCTGCTCTCGTGCAGGCCCTGTTCGCGGGCGCGTGCCCCGTGGTCGAGCGGGTCGTCGTCACCGGCGCGCAGGATCATGGCGAAGGGGTCGCCCTGGGCGCCGAAGATGAACTGCACGCCTCGGATGGTCAGCAGATGCCGGCCCAGCTCGCTGTCGGTCTGATCGGTCGTCAGCATGACACCGTCCTCGAGAGAAGAAGGGTGAAGAGGGAAGAGGGAAGGAGAAGGGGCGAAGCGCCACCGGCGACGCTAGGCCGCGTGCCTACAAGGGCACTCGACGCGCGCTACACGCCCAGAGCCTTTGCGGCGGCGCGTACGGCGGTCACGTCCTGGTCGGCCGTGCCGGGCCGGGCCGGGAGCAGGGGGACGACGGACGAGCGGCCGGAGCGCACGGCCGGGTGGCGGCGGGCCAGTTGGGAGAGGCCCTGGCCCGGGCCGGTCTCGACGAGCACCAGGTCGCCCTCGGTTTCGGCGAGGAGCGCGTCGAGGGCGGGCCAGAAGAGCACCGGCGCGACGGGGTGGCGGGACCAGAAGGCCGGGTCCTTCGTCTCCGCGGGGGTCAGGAACCGGGCCGTGTACCCGGACATGACCGGGATGCGGGGCTCGCCGACGGGGAGCGCGGCGATCCGCTCGCCCGCTCCGCGCATGGCCGGGGCCAGGGACGGGCTGTGGAACGCCGTGGAGGCCGGTACGCGCTGGAGCACGAACCCGGCGTCGGTGAGTGCCGCGGTGACGCCGCGCAGCGGGTCGTCGAGGCCGGCGAGGACGGTCTGGCGCAGGGCGTTGACGGCGCCGACGACCACGCCGTCGGTGAGGAAGGGCGCCACCTCGTCCTGGGTGGCCGCGACGGCGACCATCCCGCCGGGCGGCGCCTGGGCCAGCCGTCCGACGCGGTCGTGGACCAGGGCGGCGGCGTCCCGCAGGGTGAAGACGCCGGAGAGGACCGCGGCGGCCACCTCGCCGATGCTGTGCCCGAGCAGGGCGACGGGCCGTATCCCCCAGTCGAGGACGAGCCGCCCGAGGGCGTAGTCGACCGCGAACAGCAGCGGCTGGGAACGTGTGACGTGGTCCATCACCGCGGTGTCGGCCGTCCCCAGCCAGTCCTCGCGCAGACCGGCGCTGTGGCCGTCGAGGTCCGTGAGCGCGGTCAGGGCCTCGTCCATCGCCTCGGCGAAGACGGGCTCGGCGTCCAGGAGTCCGGCGGCCATCCGCAGATGCTGCGAGCCCTGGCCGGGCAGCAGCAGGGCGACCGGGCGTGCGGTGCCGTTCATCGGTCCCTCCAGGGAGGCGTGTTCAGGATCTCGACCACGGCGCAGGACCAGCTGAAGCCGGCGCCGACGCCGAAGAGCAGGCACGTGTCACCGGGGCCGAGCGCTCCGCTGGTGACCAGGTGGTCGAGTCCGGCGAAGGGGTCTCCGGCGCCCAGGTGCCCGATGTTCCGGCTCCAGGACCAGGTGGTGCGCTCGGGGTCGATGCCGAACTTCGCGAAGTAGGCGACGTGGAGCCTGCGGTGGCCGAGGTGCGGCAGCACGAACCGGTCGATGTCCGCGAGGCCGAGCCCGGCGTCGGCGAGTGCCTGCTTGACGACGGACTCCTGCGCGGCGGCGACCCGGGCGACGGTCGGGGCGACGCCGTGGCGGGCCAGGAAGTCCCGCTTGTGCGTCTCCAGGTCGACGACGTCGCGGTGGCTGAACGGGGCCGGGCCGAAGGGGTCGTCGCCCCGGTGCATGCCCTCCAGGTCGGGTGCGGAGACGGTCGCGACGCTGCGGACCCGGGCGAAACCGGAGTGCCGCGAGACGACGAGGGCGGTGCCGCCGTCGCCGTAGACGGTTCCGGGGTCGCTGCGCCACCGGTCGAAACCGGGCGGGCAGAAGCGGTCGCCGGTGGTCACCAGGGCCGCGATCCTCGCCGGGTCGGCGGTCAGGTAGGCCCAGGCCAGGTCGAGGGCCGCCATGCCGCCGTTGGAGACCTGCCGGACCTCCAGCGCGGGGCACTGGTTGCCGACGGCGGTCCGCTGGACGTAGGAGGCCGGGGCCCACAGGTCGAAGCCCTGGTAGTAGAAGCTCGCGTGCAGCACCAGGTCGATGTCGCCCGGTTCGGCTGCGGCCCGCTCCAGCGCGGTCCGGGCGGCCCGGGCCGCCATCTCGGGAGCGGGCTCCCCCGCGGAGACCGTCACCGACTCCATCCGGGTGGAGCGGGCGACGGCGGCGTCGCAACGGCCGTCGGCAACCGCGTCCGCGACCCGTTCGACGGGCGGCAGCCAGGTGCCGGTGGACCGGATGTACAGCTCGCCGCCGTTCATGCCGTCCCCCTCTCCCTGGACGGGTACGCGAGGGCATCGACGGACGTGGAGTGACCGTCCGTGGCGCGTACGGCGGGCGACAGCCGCGTCCCGGCCGTCCGGATGTACAGCTCGCCGCCGTTCACGCCGCCACCCCCTCCCCGGACCAGTACGCGAAGTCACCGCCGGACCTGGAACGACCGTCCGCGACCCGCCCGACGGGCGACAGCCACGTCCCAGTCGCCCGGACGTACAGCTCGCCGCCGTTCACGCCGCCGCCTTCCGCCCGGGCCCCGCGAGCGCTTCGGCGGGGGCGGGGGCCCGTACGACCATGGCGCTGTTGAAGCCGTGGTGGCCGCGGGCCAGGACCAGGGCCGCGGTGCCGGTGACCGGGCGGGGCTCGCCGACGACGAGGTCGAGGCCGTAGGCGTCGGGGACCCGGGCGACGTTGACCGTGGGCGGGGCGAGGCCGTCGCGCAGGGTCAGCAGGGCGGTCACCACGTCGAGCGGACCGGCGCCGGAGTAGAGGCGGCCGGTGGCCGTCTTGGGGACGGTGACCGGGACTCCGCCCGCGCCGAAGACCGCGGTCAGCGCCTCGGCCTCGGCCGCGTCGAGTTCTGGCACGCCCGCGCCGTCGGCGAGGACGACGGCGATCTCCTCCGGGTCGGCTCCGGCGTCGGCGAGCGCCTGTTCGACGGCCCGCCGCAGGGTCGGGGGCCGCCCCGACCCGGGGCGCGGGTCGAAGGTGGCTCCGAATCCGGCGATCTCGCCGTAGGGGTGACGTCCCCGGGCACGGGCCCCCTCGGCGCTCTCCAGGGTGAGCAGCGCGCCGCCTTCGCCGGGCAGATGACCGGAGGCCCGGTCGTCGAAGGGCAGGTAGGCGTCGGCGGTGAGCCGTCCCCCGGCCAGTTGTGCCGCCATGCCGTACGGGCACAGGGAGCAGTCCATGCCACCGGAGATCATCAGCTGCGCACCGGACCGGATCTGGCGTCCGGCGTGGGCGAGGGCGTCCAGGCCCCCGGCCTGCTCGCCGACGAAGACGCCGGTCGGCCCGTTCATGCCGTGCCGGATGGAGATCTGGCCGGTGTTGACGGCGTAGAACCAGGCGAAGGACATGTAGGCGCTGACCTTCTTGGGGGACTCGCCCCACAGGTGCTGCAGTTCGCGCTGGCCGAAGCCGAAGCCGCCGGAGGCGCCGGCCGTGACGACGCCGCGTGCCAGCGACGGCACGGAGTCGAGGTCGATGCCCGCGTCGGCGACGGCCCAGTCGGCGGCGGCCAGGGCGAACTGGGTCATGCGGTCGGTCTGCGGGATCAGCCGGCTGGGCAGGTGCTCGCCCGCCTCGAACCCGGTCACCTCGCCCGCCCGCCGCGTGGGATAGCGACTGGGGTCGAACGCCTGGACACGCCGGATGCCGTTCTCGCCGCGCAGCGTCGCCGCCCAGTAGGCGTCGAGTCCGACGCCGGTGGGGGCGACGACCCCGATGCCCGTGACCACGACGGGGGTCATGCGGCCCGCCCCTCGGGCCGGCGCAACACCATGGCGCTCTGGAAGCCGCCGAAGCCGCTGCCCACGGTGAGCGCGGCCGACATGTCGCGCTCCCTGGCGTGCAGGGGGACGTAGTCCAGGTCGAGTTCGGGGTCGGGGTCGGTCAGGTTCGCGGTGGGCGGGATGACGCCGTGTTCGAGGGCCAGCGCGGTGGCGGCGACCTCGATGGAGCCGATGGCGCCCAGCGAGTGCCCGATCATCGACTTGATGGAGCTGACCGGGACCCGGTGGGCCGCGGCCCCGAGGCTGCGCTTGAGGGCGGCGGTCTCGTGCACGTCGTTCTGCTTGGTGGCGGTGCCGTGGGCGTTGACGTAGCCGAGCGCGTCGGGAGCGAGCCGGGCCTCGTCGAGGGCGGCGTCGACGGCGGCGGCCAGTTCGCGTCCGTCGGTGCGCAGTCCGGTCATGTGGTACGCGTTGCCGCGCGAGGCGTAGCCGGCGATCTCGGCGTAGACGTGGGCGCCCCGGGCGCGGGCCGCGGTGAGTTCCTCCAGGACCAGGACGGCGGCGCCCTCGCCGAGGACGAAGCCGTTGCGCGTGCGGTCGAAGGGGCGCAGCGCGGTCGCCGGGTCGTCGTTGCGGGGCGAGGTGGCCCGGATGGCGTCGAAGCAGGCCACGGTGATCGGGGAGATGGGGGCGTCGGTGGCCCCGGCGATCATCACGTCGGCCAGGCCCTCGCGGATGAGGGCGACCGCGTGCCCGACCGAGTCGAGGCCGGAGGTGCAGCCGGCCGAGACGACGGTGCAGGGGCCCTCGGCGCCGGCCTCCCAGGCGAGTTCGGCGGCCATGGAGCTGGGCACGAAGTGGTCGTAGAGGTGGGCGCTCGCGGCGGTGTGGTCGACCAGCCACTCCTGTCCGCCGCCGCTGAGGGCCAGATACTCCTGTTCGAGTTTCTGGGTGCAGCCGACCGCGCTGCCGAGGCTGACGCCGGTGCGGTGGGCGGTCTCCGGGTTGGGCTCCAGGCCGCTGTCGGTGACGGCTTCGCGCAGGGCGACCAGGGCGAACTGCGCCGCCCTGTCGAGCCGTTCGGCGTCCTCGCTGCTCAGGCCCTGCTCGGCGGCGTCGAAGTCGCACTCGGCGGCGATCCGGGAGCGGAACGGGGCGGGGTCGAAGAGGCTGATGGTCCGGGTGGCGGTGCGGCCGCCGGTGATGGTCTGCCAGAACTGCTTGGTGCCGATGCCGCCGGGGGCCACCACGCCGATGCCGGTGATCACGACCCGCCGGGTCGGCCCGCCTCCCCCGTCGCGCTGAGCGCCCCGCCCGGTCATCGTGCCTCCCCGGTGGCGCTGTGCCGCTCCAGGTAGAGGTTGGAGCTGCTGGTGCTGATCGCCCGCAGCGCCTCGGCGTGCGGCCGGAAGTCGGCCTGGCCGACGGCGGCGCGGAAGGCGGAGACGTCGGACCAGCGGGCGATGTTGACGTAGCTGTGCGGCTTCTCCAGGTGGCGTACGAGGGTGTAGCCGAGGAATCCGGGCTGCCGCTCCATGAAGCGTGCCGTGCGGGCGAAGACGTCCTCGAACTCCTCCGGGGAGGTGCGAAGCGTGAAGCTGTTCACGAAGGTGGCCGGGCCGCCGGAGGCGGGGCCGGGCTGATCGGCTGACATGGGATCGGTGCTCCTCATCGTCCGGGCGTCCGGCGACGCGTACGCCGAGGTCAGACTGAAACCCTCCGGCGCGTTCCTCGCGGCGGCCTAGTAGACGGCTGGATCCCGCCCCCGGTCAGGGGCTCCCGCGCCCCAGCCGCACCGGGGTGCCGACGTCCCGCTGCCAGGCGTGGCCGAGGCCGGCGACGGCGGCGATGACACTCCAGCCGGCCAGCTCACCGCCCTGGTAGTGGACGATGTCGGAGCCGCTGCGCCGGGGCAGGGCCCGGCCCGCGACGATCTCGGCGAGCGGGAGCGGCGCGTGCGGGGTGCCCGCGAAGCGGTCGCCGGGGGGAGCGATGCTGACGCGCCGGACGGCGGGGCCCGGGGCGGCGGACGCGGCATCGGGCGACGGTGCGGCCGGGACGGTGCCGGGCGGCTCAGCGGCCGGGCCGGAGCCGGGCGGCTCAGCGGCCGAGCCGGAGCCGGGCGGCTCAGCGGCCGAGCCGGAGTCGGGCGGCCGGGCGCCCTGGCCGGAGCCGGAAGACCCGGCACCCGGACCACCACCGGAAGCCCCGGCACCCGAACCTGTACCGGAAGCCCCGGCACCCGAACCTGTACCGGAAGGCCCGGCATCCGAACCCCGGCCCGAGGACCGGGCACCCGGCCCGGCACCCGAACCCCCGTCGGACGACCGGGCACCCGGGCCGGTGTCCGAAGACCCGACGCCCGGACCGCCACCAGGGGACCAGACGCCCGGGCGGATGCCGGAAGGCCAAGCCCTCAGGGCAGCGTCGGCACCGGCGCCGGCACCGGCATCGGCATCGGCGTCGAAGGCGCGGGCGCCGGTCACCGGGTTACGGGGTTCGCCCGGGGCGGTGGGCGCGACCGTCGCGGTCTGGTCGATCAGGAGCGCTCCGGCCGCGAGCCATTCGGCGCGGACGGGCGGGTGGCCGCCGGTGGTGGCGACGACGTCGGCGCCCGCGGCGGTGGTGCGGGCGTCCTCGGACACGCGCACCCGCAGGCCGGTGCGCAGGGCGGCGGCGGCCGCGAAGTCCCGGGCCCGGTCCGGCTCCCGGCCGACGACACGCACCTCGGAGAGCGAGGGCAGGGCGTGGTGCAGGACGAGAAGGCAGGCCCAGGCCGCCTCCCCGGTGCCGAAGAGGGCGAGCGCGGAGGGGGCCGGCGGGGCGAGGTACCGCGCGGCGAGTCCGGCGGGGATGGCGCCGCGCCAGCCGTCGAGGGCGCCGGCGTCCACGAGGCCGAGGAGGGACCCGTCGTCGGCGAGCAGCAGTTCCACGCACGCGGCGGACAGGTCAGCGCGGGGTTCGAGACGGACGGCGAAGCAGCGGCCGAAGGGGCCGGAGTCGTGCGGTCCGACGGTCAGCCGGCAGCGCGTGGCGGGGAGCAGGACCAGGGTCTCGGGGCCGGGCGCCGGATCGTGGCCGAGGAGCAGTCGCTGCACGTCGGAGAACCGCTCCTCCATGAAGGCCTCGTCGTCGAAGGCGTCGTCCACGTCTTCCGAGGTCAGCATGATCGGCACAGCGATCGTCCTCTCGGGACCGGCGTCATGGGTATACAAACTTGAGTATCACGGGAGGCGTGCCGTCCTCCACCCGATCCCGATCAACGGCCGGAAGGGCTCCCTGTCAGGCGCCCTTCTCCTCCCCCGCCATGACGTAGGCGCCCGCCTCCAGGCGCTCGATCAGCGCCTCGGTCCAGGCGGCCTGACTGGCGGCGCCGTGCTCCCAGAGGCCGAGCAGCTCACGGATGTGGGCCCGCTGCGGCCGCTCGCCGGCCGTCTCGTCGACCTTGGCGATCAGCTCCGACTGTTCGGCCGAGAGCGACGCGATGCGCTCGCGCAGCAGACCGATCGCCTCCTTGCGGCTGAGCGCGGGCAGCAGCACGAGCGCGGCGCCCAGCATGTCCGCCCGGTTGTTCCCCTGGCGCAGCGCGTCACGCAGCAGCCGGAAGAACTCCTCGTCGCCCGGCGGCGCGATCTCGTAGTCGACCCGGCCCGGCCAGTCCGGGATGTCGGTCGACTTCAGCAGCCCGTCCTTGGCCAGCTGCCGCAGCGCGTGGTAGATCGAGCCGAACTTGATGTGCGCCCATTCGTCGGCACCCCAGGACAGCAGCTCGGAGCGGACCAGATAGCCGTGCGCACGGCCGTGCATGCGCACGACGCCCAGGACGAGCAATCTCGTGGCAGACATGGTCTCCCTGCTGAATCTCCCTCACGGCACGGACCGGCGACCGGTGCTCCGCCCTCAGGGGGGTCCTTTCACTGAGGCCGGGCCCCGCCGGCTGATCCCACGGTAGTACATGACCTGCTGTTCTCCGCGAGCGCGGGAGGGGCGGAGCGCGCGATACGTCCCGGATCGAGCGCCGCTGCAACGACTCTCGACTCCCGCACGAGGTCACGGCCCGAGGGTGGAGGCCCATCGCATACGGGTCGTTCGCCGGAACAGGGGTTGGGATGCGGGTACTCTTCACCACCTTCGCCGCCAAGTCGCACATGCATGCCCAGGTGACACTCGCCTGGGCCCTGAAGGCAGCGGGCCACGACGTCAGGATCGCCAGTCATCCCGATCTCACCGACGAGATCACCAAGACGGGGCTGACCGCCGTCGGCGTCGGGGAGGAACTGCATCTCGACGAGCAGATGCAGGAGACCCAGGAGAACATCGGCCAGGACGTCGACCAGCTGGAGAGCCAGGCGCAGGTCGGTCTCGACATGAGCGAGACCCGGCCGGAGCGGCTCACCCCGGACTACACGCTCGGTGTGTTCACGGCCATGACCTCGGTCGTCTTCCAGAACTGCTGCTCGGACCAGATGGTCGACGAGTTGGTGGAGCACTGCCGCTCCTGGAAGCCGGACCTGGTCCTGTGGGACACCATGACCTTCGCCGGCGCGATCGCCGCCATGGCCACCGGGACGGCGCACGGTCGGCTGCTGTTCGGGCTCGACCTGGCGGGACTGATGCGCGAGACCTTCCTCGGGCAGCTGGCCGCGCGCCCGCCGGAGCTGCGGGACGACCCGCTGCGCGAGTGGCTCACCTGGAGCCTGGAGCGGCACGGCGCCTCCTTCGAGGAGGCCGCGGTGACGGGCGACTTCACCGTCTGCCCGCTGCCGGCGTCCCTGCGGCTCCCGGTGGACCTGCACTACGTGCCGATGCGGTACGTGCCGTACAACGGCCAGTCCACGGTGCCGCAGTGGCTCCAGGAGCCGCCGAAGAAGGGCCGCCGGGTGTGCATCACCCTGGGTGTGGCGCACCGCGAGGTGCTCGGCGCCGACCGGGCCTCCATCGGGGACCTGCTGGAGGCCGTCGCGGGGCTCGACGACGTCGAGGTCGTCGCCACGCTCAACGAGAAGCAGCTCACGGACTTCGACACCCTGCCGGACAACGTACGGGCCGTGGACTTCGTCCCGCTCGACGCGCTGCTGCCCACCTGCGACGCGGTGATCCACCACGGCGGGTCCGGCAGCTTCGGCACCGCGATGATCCACGCCGTGCCCCAGCTCATCGTCGTCGACGGCGTCTGGGACACCATCAACAAGTCCCGCTACCTGGAAGAGCGCCAGGCCGGGCTCTACGTGCCGGGCAAGCTCAGCGCGAAGGGGCTGCGCGAGCTGCTCGTCCGCCTGCTGGAGGAGCCGGTCTTCAAGCGCAACGCCGAGGCCCTGCGGCGTGAGGCGCTCGCCGCGCCCGCCCCCGCGCAGGTCGTCCCCACGCTGGAGCGCCTGGCCGTCGAGCACCGCCGCCGGTGACCGGCGCGCCGCACCCGCACACGCCCGGGCCGCCGGCCCTGCCGTACCCGACTACCTCCCGGACGGTGAACCAAGCGATGCAGATCCGTAAGCTCAAGGTCGAGGGGGCGTACGAGTTCACCCCCCGTCAGTTCCGCGACCACCGCGGGCTGTTCGTCTCCCCCTTCCAGCTCGACGCGTTCCAGCAGGCCCTGGGGCGGCCGCACTTCCCGGTGGCGCAGACCAACCACAGCCTGTCCCGGCGCGGCACGATCCGCGGCATCCACTTCACCGTCACGCCGCCCGGCACCGCGAAGTACGTGTACTGCGCGCGCGGCCGGGTCCTGGACATCGTGGTCGACCTGAGGGTCGGCTCGCCCACCTTCCGGCAGTGGGACGCGGTCGAGATGGACCAGGTCCACTTCCGCGCCTCGTACTTCCCGGTCGGCGTCGGCCACGCCTTCGTCGCGCTGGAGGACGACACCGTCATGTCGTATCTGCTGACGGGCCCCTACGTGGCCGAGAACGAACTGGCCGTCGACGTCTTCGACAAGGACCTGGGCGTGCGGCTCCCCTCGGGCCTGGACACCGTGCAGTCGGAGCGGGACGCCGCCGCGCTGTCCTTCGCGTCGGCGCGGGCCCAGGGCCTGCTGCCCGACTACGCCGAGTCCCAGGCGGTCGAGGAGGCCCTGTGGCAGCCCTCCGGCATCGGCGCCACGCCCTGAGCCCGGCGATGTCCACCACCACACAGGGCGGGCAGGCCGCCGGGACCGTGGCCGTGCTGGGCGCCACCGGGTGCGTCGGCCGCAGCCTCTGCGACGAACTGCTGCGGACCGGGCACCAGGTGCTCGCGGTGGCCCGGCACCCGGCCCCGCACACCCGTGCGGACGCCTTCGTCCCCCTCGATGTCGCCGCCGCCGCGCCGGAGGAGATTGCGGCGCTCCTCGACCGGCACGGCGTCACCGCCGTCGTCAACGCCACCGGCGGCTGGGGCACCACCGTCGAGGAGATGCGCAGCGCCCACATCGACCTGGTGGAACGCCTGGTCGAGGGGTGCGCCGCGACCTCCCGGCGGCTGCGGATCGTCCAGATGGGGTCGATCCACGAGTACGGCCCCGTGCCCGACGGGGTCCGCATCGACGAACAGCGCGAGCCCGGCCCGCTGACCCCGTACGGGCTGACCAAGCGCACCGGCTCCGAGCATCTGCTCGACCGGACCCGGGCGGGCCTGGTGGACGGGGTCGTGCTGCGCGCGGTGAACGTCTGCGGTCCGCACACCCCGACGGCCAGCTTCCTCGGTGCCGTCGTGGCCCGGCTGCGCGCCCTCGCCCCCGGCGAGGTGATCGGCCTCGATGTCGCCGACGCCCGGCGGGACTTCGTCGACGTACGGGACCTGGCCCGGGCGGCCGTCGCCGCGGTGCACGCGCCCGCCACCGGCCTGGTCGTGAACATCGGGCGCGGCGAGGCGGTGCCGATGCGCGACCTGGTCGACGCCCTGTTCGACGCGGCCGGCGTGGACGCCACGTCGGTGAAGATCGACTCCGCCGAGGTCGCCAGCAAGGGCGGCGGCTGGACCTGCGCGGACATCCGGTTCGCCGCCCAGGTGCTCGGCTGGCGGCCCACGATCGAACTCGGCGACTCCGTCCGGGCGATGTGGGAAGCGGCAGCGGGCACCACCTCCCTGGAGGTCTCATGAGCGACACCCCTGCCCCCTCGTCCGCGGCGACACGAGATCCGGTCGAGCGGCGGATCGACGATTCGGCCCGGTCGCGGACCGGCCCCCTCGGCGATCTCTCCGACTTCACGGACTGGTTCGCCGACTACGGCCGGCGGGCCTACACCCATGTCGACCGGGTCCCCCTGGAAGCCCTGGAGGGCTGGGAGACCGACCCGGGCACCGGCGATCTGCGCCACCACACGGGCCGGTTCTTCACCGTGCACGGGCTGGAGGTCAGCAACCCGGGCGCTCCGGTGGCGCGGTGGACCCAGCCGATCATCAACCAGCCCGAGATCGGCATCCTGGGCATTCTCACCGCCCCGATCGACGGGGTGCTGCACTGCCTGATGCAGGCGAAGGTCGAGCCCGGCAACGCCGAGGGGCTCCAGCTCTCCCCGACCGTCCAGGCGACCCGGAGCAACTACACCCGGGTCCACCAAGGGCGCGCGGTGCCGTATCTGGAGCACTTCATGGACATCCACAGCCGTCCCGGAGTGCTCGCGGACGTACGGCAGTCCGAGCAGGGTTCGTGGTTCTACCGCAAGCGCAACCGCAACGTGGTCATCGAGCTGCCCGAGCCGGTGGAGGCCATCGACGGCTACCGCTGGATGACGCTCGGCCAGATCCATGAGCTGCTGGGGCGCCGGGACACGGTCAACATGGACGCCCGGACCGTGCTGTCGTGCCTGCCGTTCACCGGTGCGGACACCGAGAAGCCGGACGGGGACGACTTCGGGTCGGCGCTGCTGCGCTCGGGCGATCCCGGGGCGGTGAGTGTGCACAGCGCGGCGGAGATCCTCGGCTGGATCACCGACCGGCGCACCAGCAGCGACATCGCGGTCCGCCGGGTCGCGCTCGGCGAGCTGCGCGACTGGAGCCGCACCGGCGACCGCATCCGCCATGACGCGGGCGCCTTCTTCGACGTCATCGGGGTGCGGGTCGACGCCGGCGGCCGTGAGGTCCACCGGTGGAGCCAGCCGATGATCGAGCCGGTGGGGCAGGGTGTCATCGCCTTCCTCGTCCGGCGTTTCGAGGGGGTGCTGCACGTCCTCGTGCACGCGCGCGTGGAGCCGGGCTTCGCGGACGTGGTGGAGCTGGGCCCCACCGTGCAGTGCGTCGCGGAGAGCCACGCGCAGCTGCCCGGCCAGGCCGCGCCGCCGTTCCTCGACGAGGTGCTGGGGGCTCCCGAGGAGCGCGTCCGGTTCGACACGGTGCTCTCCGAGGAGGGCGGGCGCTTCTTCCACGCGCTGAACCGCTACCTGATCGTGGAGACCGACCAGGACGTGTCCCGCGACCATCCCGACCACCGCTGGATGACGCTGCACCAGTTGTCGGACCTGCTGCGGCACAGCCACTACGTCAACGTCCAGGCCCGCAGCCTGATCGCCTGCCTGCACAGCCTGTACCACGCGGGCTGACGGCGAGGGCTTTGAAACGCCGTGTCCCGGTGAGGCGGACTGCCTCACCGGGACACGGCGTTTCGTACGGGGGCACGGCGTCACAGGCCGGCGATCACCTCGCGGAGCGCCTCGATCACCTTCTCCTGGACGTGCCGCGGCAGCGAGGGGTACATCGGCAGCGAGAAGATCTCCTTCGCCAGCCGCTCGGTCACCGGCAGATCGCCCTCCTGGTAGCCGAGGTGCGCGAAGCCGGACATCGTGTGCACCGGCCAGGGGTAGCTGATGTTCAGCTCGATGTCGTACGCCTTGAGGCGCTCGATGATCCGGTCCCGCTCGGGGTGGCGGACCACGTGGACGTAGTGGACGTGATCATTGCCCAGCGCGTTCTCGGGAAGGACCAGGCCGGTGTCCCCCAGCCCCTCCGCGTAGCGTCGCGCCACGCGCCGCCGCCCCTCGACGTAGGTGTCGAGGCGCCGTAGCTTGCGGCGGAGGATCTCCGCCTGGACCTCGTCGAGGCGGCTGTTGTGGCCGGGAGTCCGGACAACGTAGTACCTCTCCTCCATGCCGTAGTAGCGCAGCCGGCGCAGGTTCGCGTCCGTCTCGGCGGCGTGGGTGAGCACCGCGCCGCCGTCGCCGTACGCCCCGAGGACCTTCGTCGGGTAGAAGGAGAAGGCCGCGGCGTCGCCCATGGTCCCGGCGAGCCGGCCGTGGTGGCGGGCGCCGTGGGCCTGGGCGCAGTCCTCCAGGACCTTCAGGCCGTGGCGCTGGGCGAAGGCGGTCACCGCGGCCATGTCGACGCACTGCCCGTACAGGTGCACCGGCACGATCGCCGTGGTCCGCTCGGTGAGCGCGTCCCGGAGCAGGTCGGTGCGCATGAGGTAGTCCTCCTCGCGCACGTCGACGAAGACCGGCCGGGCTCCCACGGCGTCGATGGCCAGGACCGTGGGGGCCGCCGTGTTGGACACCGTGATGACGTCGTCGCCCGGCTTCACGCCGAGCGCCTGGAGGCCGAGGACGATGGCGTTGGTGCCGTTGTCGACGCCGACGCAGTGCGGCTGCCCGTGGTAGGCGGCGAACTCCTGCTCGAAGCCGGAGACGCTCTGTCCGAGGACGAGCTGACCGGACTGGAACACCGTGTCGACGGCGTCGAGGAGTTCCTCGCGCTCCTCGGCGTACTCCCGCAGATAGTCCCAGACATAGGTGGTCATCGCCCGGACACCTCCCGCTCCTTGACTCCGGTGAAGAGGCCGCGGCCGGTCGGCGGGCCCGGCTGGTACGTGACGGAGCAGCCGGCGTCCTTGAACGCCTGCTCGTACTCCTCACGCGTGAACAGGGTCAGTACGTCGATCTCGGTGAAGGTCCGGATGCCCGACGGCTCGCCGACGAGGAACTGGACCTCCATCCGGGTCGCGCGTCCCTGGAGGGTGGAGTGGGAGATCCGGGCGACGGTCCGCTCGCCCTCGCTGGCCAGGTCCCCGGCGACGAACCCCTCCTTGAACTGCTCGGGGAACCACCAGGGTTCGATGACCAGCGCGCCGCCCGGTTCGAGGTGACGGGCCATCGAGGCCACGGCGGAGCGCATCTCCTCGACGCTGCCGAGATAGCCGATGGCGCAGAACATGCAGGTGACGACGGAGTAGCGGCGGCCGAGGTCGAAGTCGCGCATGTCGCCCTCGTGGATGGTCAGGCCGGGCCACCGCTCCAGCGCCAGATCACGCATCGGCGCCGCGATCTCCAGGCCCTCCGCCGTGGCGAAGAGCTTACTGAAGGGGCCGAGATGGGCGGCGGTGCCACAGGCCACGTCGAGCAGCGTGTCGGCGCCCGGGGCGTGCCGGCGTGCCACGGCCGCGATGTCCTCGGCCTCCGCCGCCCAGTCCTTGCCCCGGCTGCGGTACACCGTCTCGTAGACCTCGGCGAGGTCGGTGCTGTACATGGATACTCCTCGGGTCAGGGACTGGTCAGGGGGTCCTGGTCGTCGACGAGGGCGACCGCGCGCGCCCAGCCGGCCCCGGCGCCGGCGACCTTCACCGGGAAGCAGGCCACCTGGAAGCCGTACGGCGCGGGCAGCTCCTCCAGGCCCGCGA
Source organism: Streptomyces sp. NPDC041940 (assembly GCF_055589465.1). NCBI lineage: Bacteria > Bacillati > Actinomycetota > Actinomycetes > Kitasatosporales > Streptomycetaceae > Streptomyces > Streptomyces sp. NPDC041940. The sequence continues at coordinate 94,796 of NZ_JBVJBP010000016.1, read as the reverse complement.
GCCGCTCGATCTGGCAGTACTCCCGGTGGCGTCCGGCGACATGGGCCGGCCAGAGCACGGCGGGGTCCCCGGTGCGCCGGTACTCGGCGATGATCGTGGTGAACGGCGCGTCCAGGCTGAACGCGTCGGTGCCGACCACCCGGATGCCCGCGTCGAGCAGGAAGGCGATGGCGCTCGCGTCGAGGCCGACGAAGTCGGTGAAGTACCGGCTGGTGCCGGACCAGGCGGAGGCGCCGGTGTGCAGGAGCACGATGTCGGACGGGGCGAGCGCATAGCCGATCCGGTCGAGTTCCTTGCGCAGGTCCGCCGCGTCGACCACGCCGGCCTCGCGGCCCCGGACGTCCAGGACGACTCCGGGGGCGAGGAACCACTCCAGCGGCATCGCGTCGATGTGCCGGGGCACGCCGGTGCCGTACGTCGTCCGGGATCCGTAGTGCGAGGGCGCGTCGACGTGCGTGCCGGTGTGAGTGGTCAGACTCAGCCGGTCCAGCGAGAGGAACTCGCCGTCGGGCAGGTCGTCGGGGTCGAACTCGATGTCGAAGTGGCGCCGCATCTCGTCGCGCATGTGCAGCGCGCCCTCGCGTGGGGACATCACCTCGTGGACCACGGGGTCCGGTTCGAACGAGCCGGCGTCCACCGGCGAGGACAGGTCAATGATGCGCACGGTCACCTCCTGGACGACCCGGCCAGCCTGGCCGCAGCCGCTCGGAAGGCATTGGAAGACCGCTCGACGACCGCGCGGCGCTCTCGAGCGGGATTCGACAGACGTGCGACAGGGGTGCGCCAGGGTCGGGGGACCGTCGTAGGGAGGCCGTTCATGAACAGCACGGACATCGAGCAGTTCTACGCCCGCCACATGCAGTTGCTCGACGGTGGCGAGGCGGAGGCGTGGGCAGGCACCTTCACCTCCGAAGCCACCTTCCTGGCCCCGTCGATGACGGAGCCGGTCCGGGGCCGGGACGGCATCGCCGCCGGTGCGCGGGCGGCGGTCGAGGGGCGGGCCGCGGCCGGGGAGACGCACCGCCACTGGGTGACGATGACGACCGCCCGGAGCACCGGCGCCGGGATCGAGGCGGTCTCGTACGTGCAGATCCTCGCGACCCCGCGGGGCGGCGCACCGCGCCTGGAGCTGTCGTGCGTGATGCGCGACCGGCTGGTCCGGCGGGACGGCGAACTGCTCGTGGCGGAGCAGCACATCACCCGGGACGACCGGCCGGCGCTCTGACCTCGACCCGGCTTCGAGCCCTCGCCCGTAGCGTCCCGGCATGACTCCTAGGACTGTGATCATCACTGGTGGGGGCACCGGAATCGGCCGTGCGACGGCCCGCCGCTTCGCGGAGCGGGGAGACCGTGTCCTGGTCGTGGGCCGCACCGCCGCCGCCCTCGACGAGACGGCCGAGGGCCACGAGGGCATCCGCACCCTGGTCGCGGACATCACCGAGCCGGGGGCCGGCGAGACGGTGGTGGAGGCCGCGCTGCGGGCGTTCGGGCGGCTGGACGTGCTGGTCAACAACGCCGGGACGGGCTCGTTCGCGCCGCTCGCCAAACTCGACCGGGCCGCGACCGAGCGGCAGGTCGCCGTCAACCTGATCGCCCCGGCCTTCGTCGCACAGGCCGCGCTGGAGGCCCTGGAGGCGACCGGCGGCACCATCGTCAACGTCAGCTCGGCCGGCTCGCTGGGCATCCAGGGGTTCCCCGACAACTCGGTCTACTGGGGTACGAAGGCGGCGCTGAACCACTTCACCCGCACCTGGGCCGTCGAGCTGGCCCCGCGCGGTATCCGGGTGGTGTCGGTCGCCCCGGGTGTGACCGACACCGGCATCGGCGAGCGCGTCGGCATGTCCGCCGAGCAGTACCAGGGGTTCCTCGGCCAGCTCGCCGAACGGATCCCGCTCGGGCGCGTCGCCAGTCCCGAGGACGTGGCCTGGTGGATCACCACGCTGGCCGACCCCGAGGGCCGCTACATGACAGGCGCGGTCGTCCCGGTCGACGGTGGTCTCTCCCTGACCTGACCGCTCAGGCCGTACGACACGTTCGGGCCGCACCGTTCGCCGGTGCGGCCCGTCGGTGTGCGCGCCCCTCGGCGCGGGCGCTCAGACGCCGTCGTGCTCGACCCTGCGGTGGCGGACCAGCCAACCGTCGCCGTGCGGTACCAGTTCGTCCTCGCACACCGCGCTCAGGTGGAGCCTGGCCGGGCCTCCGGGCGGGGTGACCAGGACCTGGGCGTAGCAGCGGGTGGTCAGGGAGCCGTCGGGGCCGGGCAGGACCGTGAGCATGGAGAAGACGTGCCGCCGCTGCTCCGGGGTGTCCGCCGTGCGCTCCAGGTTGCGGCGTACGGCGGCGGCGACGGCGTCCCGGCCGCGCAGGGGCTCGGGGGCGATGTTCTGCGCGAAGACGCCGTCCTCGGTGAACGTCCGGGCCCACGCCTCGGCCCGCCGCTCGTCGAGGAGCCGCATCTGCCGGGCGTAGAACTGCTGCACGGCGACATACGTCTCGGCGGGGACCGGCTCGGTGCCGCGCAGCCGTTCGGCGTGGTCGGCCGCGCACCGCAGTGTGGTGAGGCTGTTGCGGCCGAGGGCGTCCCGGATCATGGTGCGGGCGGCGGCCACGTCCGCCTGCGGACCGAGGACACTCGTCACGGCGTCCGGCGCGATCCGCACGGTGTGCCGGGAGGTGACGGTGCAGCCCTTGTCGTCCTCCTCGAAGATCCACTCACCGGTGTGGGCGGCCATCAGCGCGGGGGTCTGGATCTGCTTGTAGACGATCCGCTCGGCCGGGAAGCAGACGCGCACGGAACGGGTGGTGTGGGTCGCGCCGTCGGCGGTGCGCGTGTCCATCTCCAGGATCTGCTCGTTCGGGGTGTCCTCGGTGAGGACGACCCGGGCGACGTGCGGCAACCGCTCCGTCCAGCGGTCGGCCGCCCGGATGAACTCGTACGCGTCCTTCGCCGAGCCGTCGACGCGCACGCTGTCGTCGAACGTGAAGGTGAGCTCCGGGTCCGCGTCCTCCACGCCCCGGCGCAGGGCCTCCAGTTCGGACGCGGTGTTGGTGTCGATGGCCCGGCGGATCCACTCGACGTGCTCGGGGGCGTCGTCGACGGCGGTGAAGGCGTGGGTGAACCGCACCCGGGTCCCCTGATCACCGAGGGGCTCGAGCAGCCACTCGCCGCTCATGCTCTTCACCGGTGCCCGCGACTCCTCCTGCCGGAACGTCACCCGTAATCCGGCACGGTCCAGTTCGCGGCGCGAGGTCCAGCACTTGACCTCGTCGTTGGCCGTCGCCCAGATCCTCAGCCGCTCCTGCCGGTCGTCGCCCTCCAGGCGCTCGACGTGCACGCTCGGCGGGAAGTGCACCGGCCAGCGGGAGGCCTCGGCGACCAGGTCGAACACGGCCCCGGCCGGGGCCCGCACCTCGATCTCGTGGACGGTGGTGTGCGTGGTCTCGTCCGACATGGCTCTCCTCAGTAGTTTCCCAGCCCGCCGCAGACGTTGATCGCCTGCGCGGTGACGGACGAGGCCGCGTCGGTCAGCAGATAGCCGACCATGCCCGCCACCTCGTCGGGCGTGGTGTAGCGGCCGAGCGGGATCTTGGCCTGGAACCGGTCGAGCACCTCCTCCTCGGTGGTCTCCCAGGCGGCGGCGTAGCCCTGCCTGACCCGCACCGCCATGGGCGTCTCCACATAGCCGGGGCACACCGCGTTGACGGTGATCCCGGACTTGGCCAGCTCCAGTCCGAGGGCCTTGGTGAAGCCGACGACCCCGTGCTTGGAGGCGGAGTAGGGGGCGCCCAGCACCACGCCCTGCTTGCCGCCGGTGGAGGCGATGCTGACGACCCGGCCCCAGCTCCCCTCCCGCATCCGGCCGGTGGTCAGGGCGGCGCGGGTGACGCGGAAGACGCTGTCCAGGTTGGTGGCCATCACGTCGTCCCACAGCTCGTCGGCGATGGTGTGCGTGGGGCCGCCGCCGCTGCGGCCGGCGTTGTTGACGAGCACCTCGACGGGCCCGTAGCGCTCGACCGCGGCGGACATCAGCGCCTCGATCTGCGCCACTTCTCGTACGTCGCAGGCGGCGCCGTCCACGTCGTGGCCCTCGGCGCGCAGCTCCTTGACCGTGAGCGCGAGCCGGTCGGCGTCCCGGGCGCAGAGGAAGACGCGGTGGCCGACGGCGGCCAGGGACCGGGCGACGGCGAGGCCGATCCCGCTGGTGGCACCGGTGACGACGGCGACCCGGCTGGTGGGTGTGGCCATGGTGGACATCGTCGGATCAGCCCTTTCGCGTGCAGAACTCGGTGATGGACTCGACGACGTAGTCGAGCATTTCTTTGGTGAGCCCCGGATAGACGCCGATCCAGAAGGTGTCCTCCGTGACGGTGTCGCAGTTGACCAGCTCGTCCACGATCCGGTAGCGCACGTCCTGGTAGGCGGGATGGCGGGTGATGTTCCCGCCGAACAGCCGGCGGGTGCCGATCCTGCGGCCCTCCAGGAAGTCGACGAGGTCCCTGCGGGTGAAGCCCGCGTCGGGCAGCACGGTCAGTGCGAAGCCGAACCAGCTGGGGTCGCTGCCGGGGGTGGCCCGCGGCAGCAGCAGTCCGGGCACGTCGGCCAGGCCGTCGCGCAGCCGCTGCCAGTTGTGCCGGCGGGCCGCGCCGAAGTCGTCGACCTTCTTCAACTGGCTTAGAGCCAGGGCTCCTTGGAGGTCGGTGGCCTTCAGGTTGTAGCCGACGTGGGAGAAGATGTACTTGTGGTCGTAGCCGGCCGGGAGGGTGCCCATCTGGTAGTCGAACCGCTTCAGGCAGGTGTTGTCCGTGCCCGGTTCGCACCAGCAGTCCCGGCCCCAGTCGCGCATCGACTCGACGATCCGGGCCAGTTCCAGACTCGCGGTGAGGACGCAGCCGCCCTCGCCGGCGGTGATGTGGTGGGCGGGGTAGAAGCTCACCGTCGACAGGTCGCCGAAGGTGCCGGTGAGCCTGCCCCCGTAGGTGGAGCCGACGGCGTCGCAGTTGTCCTCGACGAAGAACAGGTCGTGCTTGCGGGCCAGTTCCGCCACCTCGGCGACGGGGAACGGGTTGCCCAGGGCGTGCGCGATCATGATGAGCCTGGTGCGCGGGGAGATCGCCGCCTCGATCTGGGCCAGGGACGCGTTGTAGGTGCCCAGTTCCACGTCCACGAAGACCGGTGTCAGGCCGTTCTGGACGAGCGGGTTGATGGTCGTGGGGAACCCGGCGCCGACCGTGATGGCCTCGTCGCCGGGGCGCAGCCGCAGCTCCTTCAGCTTCGGCGAGGTGAGCGCGCTGACGGCCAGCAGGTTCGCCGACGAGCCCGAGTTCACCATGTGGGCCTTGCGCAGCCGGAAGTAGCGCGCGAACTCGCTCTCGAACTTACGGGTGCGTACCCCGGCGGCGATCCGCATCTCCAGGGCCGCCTCCACGAGTGCGCCCCGGTCCTCCTCGTCGAGGACCGCGCCCGAGGACAGGATCGGTGTGACCCCGGGTTCGAATCCGCGCGGTTCCTGTTCCTTGTGGTATTTGCGCGCCAGTTCCAGCACCAGCGCTTTGGTGTCCGTCACGTCTGGATCCCTCACCCTCGGTCGTGGACTGAGCCGTGCGTGCCGTGCTCGGCGACCAGCCGTTCCAGCACCGGAACGACCTCGTTGGGACTGGGCACCGCGAGCAGTTCCTCCTGGAGCCGGCGGGCGCCACGCGCGAACGACGGCTCGCCGACCAGCCGCTGGACCTGCTTGCGCAGGACGTCCGGAAGCAGGTCGGCGCTCGGCACGCACAGGCCGGCGCCGATGTCCTCAAGACCGCGCCCCATCACCTCGGTGTCCCAGCCGAAGGCCAGGATCAGCTGGGGCACGGCGTGCAGTTCGGCCGTCGCCTTGGTGCCGACCCCGCCGTGGTGCACGATCGCGTCGCACGTGGGCAGCAGGTCGTTGAGCGGGACGAAGTCGACCAGGCGTACGTTGTCCGGCAGGTCCTTGGCCGCCTCCCGGGTCGCCTCGTCGACGGTCGCGACGATCTCCGCGTCCAGCTCCGCGAGATGGGCCAGGAGGTCGGCCATGTCGACGCCGACGTCGGAGGCCGAGGAGCCGAGCGTCACACAGACGCGGCTGCGCCCGGGGTCGGCCCGCAGCCAGTCCGGCACCACCGCGGGGCCGTTGTACGGCACGTGCCGCACCTGGACGGTCGGCAGCTTCAGGTCGAGCTGCGTGCTGGGCGGTGTGGTGTTGACCGTCCACTGCCCGGTGACCATGTCCTCGTCGAACCCGGCGTCGGATCCCAGCCGCCGCAGCGTGCGCTCCAGCCACTCGGCGGTCGGATCCTCACGGTGCTCCGGCTCCTGCTCGGCGGCCAGTCGCAGGAACTCCTTGCGGGCCCGCACGCTGATGTCCGGGCCCGAGACCAGCCGGCAGTGCGCCGCGCCAGTCACCCGGGCCGCGATGGCCCCGGCCAAGGTGAAGGTCTCCCAGACGACGAGGTCGGGCTGCCAGGAGCGGGCGAAGTCCACGAGGGCGTCGACCATGGTGTCGTTGTTGAGCGCGCCGTAGAGCGTGGGCACCATGATGTTCTCCAGTGCCAGCAACTGCTCATAGTCCCAGGGGTGTTCGCCCCGGGCGGCGTAGTCGAAGCCCTGCACGTGGGCCGAGGCCTCGTCGTGGAGCTTGCCGAGCAGCCCGAGGTCCTCCAGGGCGCCGAGCGACCACTCCACGGGGACGGCGGTCAGCCCCGTGCCCGTGATGACGTCCGTCAGCTCGGGCTGGCTGGCGATCCGCACCTCGTGGCCCGCGGTGCGCAGCGCCCACGCGAGCGGTACGAGCGGGTAGTAGTGGGTGTGGTGGGCCAGTGAGGTGAACAGAACCCTCATCGCGTCTCCTCCTCGCCGAGTCGTGCCGGCAGCCTGACCAGGCGCCGGGTCAGGGGCGCCCGCCGCCCCCACACCGCCTCACCCCCCGCCCGCACCACCACGAACCGCGCGGCCAGCGCCCCCAGCCCGTGCTCGGCAAGCGCCCGCGCGACGGGGAGCAGGGTGGCGCAGGCGGCCACGGGAAGGGCGGCGGGGACGCCGGGGGCCTTGGTGGTGTCGCCGGGCGCGGTGATCGCACCGGTCGCGGTGGGGCCGACGGCCCCGGCGGCCTCCGTGCTGCCGGTGGCGCCGCCGGTCCCGGCAGGGCCGCTGATGCCGGCAGTGCCGCCGGTCCCGGCAGTGCCGCTGGTTCCGACGGCTCCGGCCGGTACGGCGATGGTGGTCGTGACGGCGGTGACGGTGTCGCCCGCTTCGATGCGGGTGCCGGCCACCTCCGCCGGGGCGAGGGCCACCAGGGGGCAGGCCCGCCACGGCGGCCGCTGGTGCAGGACCTCCGCGACCAGGCGGGCCGCGTGCGCGGGGTCCGAGCGCAGCAGCGCCCACTCCCCCGGCCGGTCGAGGAGCCTGCGCAGCGCGTCGCCGAGCAGGTCCGCCGCGGCCCGGGCCCCGGCCACCGCGAGGACCAGGTCCGCCTCGGCGTGGGCGCGCCCGGCGAAGAGTTCCCGCAGTCCGCGTACGCCCGCCGCCAGACGCCGCGTCGTGTCCAGCGTCTGCGGGCAGAGCAGCGCGTCCACGGCCGGGGCCGCCGCGGCGAGGTCGGCGGCGAACGCCGCGCGCCGCTCCTCGGGGACGTCCAGGACCACGGCGTACGCGGCCGCGGTCAGCGGCTCGGCGAAGTCCGCCACCAGGTCGACCGGGCCCGGGCCGAGCCGCTCCGCGGCCTCACCGGCCCGCTCCCGCAGCGATCCGGCCAGCCTCCCCACGACCCTCGTTCCGCCCCGCCGCGCCAGGTCCCGGGCGAGTCCCGTCGTGCGCTGCCGCTCCGGGGCGGGCAGCCAGGCCTCCGCCTGCGGCACCGCGGCGGACACCGCGGGTTCCGCGCCGGCGGACAACTCCCGCACCGCCGCGGGGCCGGTGACGACCCAGGTGTCGAGCCGGCTGCGCCACACCGGCCCCCGCTCCACGATCGACGCGAGCGTTCCGCCCGCGTCGTCCGTGCCGTCCGTGCCGTTCTCGCCGATCTCGAATCCCCGTACCAGCCGGGCATACGGGTCACCCGCCCCCGGTACGAACGGCTCCGCGTTGATCGCGTAGAGCCACTGTGCCGCGTGGACGAGTTGCAGTTCGCGCCCCAGGGCATTCGTCGCCGCCGTCACCCCGCCACCTCCGTCATCCGATTACCTCGGCAAGGTACGGGGCCGAATTAGAAGAACACTCGAACTGCTCGAACTGCCGTTTTCCGTATCCACCGTTCCTCAAGCAGTGCTTGATCTCCCGGCCGTACGGTGGGGAACCCACTGGACTCCCGCAAGGTGATGAGGATCCCTATGCCAGAGCACCGTCAGCAACGGGCGCTCCGCATGGGCGTGATCGGCACGGCGAACATCGCGATTCGCCGGATCATGCCCGTGCTCGCCGCGCATGACCACGTCGACCTCGTCGCGGTGGCCAGTCGGGACAAGGACCGGGCCGAGCGAGTGGGGGCCGCTTTCGGCTGCGCCGGCGTGGGGGATTACGCGGCACTCGTCGAGCGGAACGATCTCGACGCCGTCTATATTCCGCTGCCGCCCGGCATGCATCACGAGTGGGCGCTACGGGCTTTGCGTTCGGGAAAGCATGTACTGGTCGAGAAACCGATGTCGGACACGTACGAGAAAACTCTCGAGCTGATGTCGACCGCGTCGGAACTCGGACTCGTGCTCGCCGAGAACTTCATGTTCCTGCATCATTCCCAGCACGCGGCGGTACGCGCGATGCTGGACGAGTCCGTGGGGGAACTGCGGCTGTTCTCGGGGTCGTTCGCGGTGCCGCCGCTGGCTCCGGACTCGTTCCGGTACCAGCCGGCCCTGGGCGGGGGCGCGTTGCTCGACGTCGGGGTGTATCCCCTGCGGGCCGCCCAGCTGTACCTCACCGGGGAACTCGACGTCCTCGGGGCGTGTCTGCGCGTCGACGAGGCGACCGGGGCCGATGTGGCGGGCAGTGTGCTGCTGAGCGACGACCGGGGCGTGACGGCCCAGCTGGACTTCGGCTTCGAGCACTCCTACCGCTCGACCTACGCGCTGTGGGGCAACCGGGGCCGGGTGAGTGTCCGGCGCGCCTTCACCCCGCCGGAGCAGCTGAAGCCGGTGGTCAGGATCGAGCAGCAGGACGTGGTGACGGAGCGCTCGCTGCCCGAGGACAACCAGGTCTTCAACGCGATGGACGCCTTCGTCCGCGCGGCCCTCACGGGCACCGGCCCCTTGGCCGACACGTCGGCGATCCAACGCCAGGCCCTCCTCCTCGACCGAGTCCGCCGAGCAGCCAAACTCACCGGCGACCCCAAGGCGAACCTGGCCCAGGCTCTTTAGGGGCGCGGGGAACTGCGCGAACAACCCCCACCCGCCCGCACCCGCCAACGACACCGCGCCCCGCCAATCCCTCCGGCGGGGCGCGAAGCCATTCCCTCAGCGGTCGAGAACCCTACGCAACACCCCGCCCAGCATCTCGACCGCGTCGGCCGCCGCCTCATCCGTACGCCAAGCCACGATCCCGTCCGGCCGGACCAGACTCGCCCCGGCCTTGCCGATGCCATACCGCTCGGACACCGCACTCTCGGGATCAGTCAGCCCCGCCCCGACCCGGTACGCCCTCACCGGCACCCCCAGTTCCACCGAGACCGCCTCCGCCGCCGCGACCCAGTCCGACCCCAGCTCACCGGCCAGCAGCGTCCACCCGTCGCCGAACAGATCAACCGTCGAGAGCCGCTCCCCGTGCCGCGACACCAGGACATGCGGCCCCCGGAAGCCCGGACGACCACTCGGCGTCAGCGGATTCTCCACCCGCGCCGGATCGTCGTCCGTGGCCAGCACCGCCGATGACCGGTAGCGGAACCCGAGCAGCGTCTCGGGGTACCCCACCGACTTGTCCCACACCTCCGCCATGTGCGGCGCCATCCGCTGCGCGTAGATCGCCAGCGCCTCGGCCACGACCAGCTCCGCGGCGACCTTGCGCTCGTCCTCGTACGTACCGAGCAGCCCCGCCCCGGCCTGCCCCTGCAGCACCGCCGCCAGCTTCCAGGCCAGGTCGAACCCGTCGGCGACGGCCGCGTTGCCGCTCATGCCCCCGGTCGGCGGGGTGACCTTCGCCGCGTCACCGACCAGGAACACCCGCCCCTCGCGCCAGCGTTCGGCGATCCGGGCCGCCATCTCCCAGCCCTGGATGTCGACGAGCTCGGGCTTCACCTCGGGGGCGTCCAGGGCGAGGCCGATGAGTTCGACGCAGCGCTCCGGGGTGAAGTCCTCGGGACGCTCGCCCTGGTCGGGGTCGTACTCGACGAACAGGGTGTGCCGGTCGGGCCGGTCCGTCGGCCCGAACGTGCCCGTGAACTCCGGGTGGTGGAGGTAGTACCAGCCGGTCGTGCCCGGCTCCATGATCCCGGAGAGGTCCGCGTCGAAGATGACCCCGACCATGTGGGTCAGCGTGCCGTGCCCGTACCGCCCGATGCCCAGCGATTCCCGCACCAGGCTGCGGTTGCCGTCGGCGCCCACGAGATACCCGGCGCGCAGGTCGTACTCGCCGTCCGGCCCCTCAAGCCGGGCCGTGACGCCGGCACCGGCGCCGTCGTCGGACTGGCGGAACGACAGCAGCCGCGTGTCGAAACGGATGGACCCGCCATGCTTCCTCGCCTGCGCGAGCAGGATCGGCTCCAGCTTGTCCTGGGACAGCATCGCCCAGCCGGCCGGTGTGCACGGCTCGGTGGCGGCGACCATGTCGTCGAAGCTCTCCGAGACGGTCCGCAGGATCTCGCCGCGCACGCTCTGGGCGAGCCGGATGACGAAGTCGCCCTGGGTGCCGCGGATGTCGTCGGCCCGGACCACCTCGTCCGCGACGCCTCCGATGCGCAGCAGTTCCATGGTGCGCGGGTTCTGCCCGGCGGCCCGCGGATAGGGCGAGAGGCCCGGCCTGCGCTCCACCACGAGCACACGGACGCCCTGCCGGGCGAGGAACATCGCCGTCGACAGGCCCCCGAGGCCCGCACCCACCACCAGAACATCGACCTCGTGGTCGTTCATGCCATACCTCTCTCGTCGTTTCTTGCGGGTTCCCGTCGCTCGGTTCACGCCCGGACGCCGACGAACAGGCCGCGGCCCGACGGCGCCTCGGGCAGGTACTCGACCGTGAAGCCGGCCTCCCGGAAGGCCTGTTCGTACTCGGCGCGGCTGAACAGGGAGATGACGTGGGTGTCGACGAAGTGCTGGGCGCCGGCGCCGGGTTCGGCGACCACGAAGTGCACGTTCATGTGCGAGGTACGGCCCCGGCGGGCGGAGTGCGAGACCCGGGAGACGGTGACGCCGTCGACGGTCACGATGTCGGCGGAGACGTGGCCGTCGGCGAACGTCTCGTAGAACCACCACGGGTCGACCACGGCCACGCCGCCCGGCTCCAGATGCCGGGCGAACGCGCCCAGCGACCGGCCGAGTTCGGCGACCGACGTCATGTAGCCGATGGAGCCGAACATGCAGGTCACGACGTCGAAGGTGGTGCCGAGGCGGAAGTCGCGCATGTCGCCCGCGTGCACGGTCACCCCGGGCAGCGCGGCCCGCGCCTCCTCCGCCATCGGCGCGGACAGCTCCAGCCCCTCGACGTGGTCGAAGAGACCGGCGAAGTGCCGCAGATGCCCTCCGGTGCCGCACGCGACATCGAGCAGCCGCCCGGCGCCCGACCTGCTCCGCCGGGCCGCGGCGGCGACCGCCTCGGTCTCGGCGCGGTAGTCCTTGCCCCGCTCCCGGTGCACCAGGTCGTAGACCCGGGCGAGGTCCGCCCCGTACATCGTCTCTCCCGCGCGCTGCTCGTCCGCCACGGTCAGGCCGCCGAGCGGGTGTGGGCGAGGATGACCTCGGCGAGCGGCCCGTGCACCGAGGACGGCAGGGCGTGCCCCATGCCCGGGATCTCCGCGAGGCGTGCGGTGGGGATGAGCCCGGCGAGGTGCTTGCCGTGCGGCGCGGGGGCGATCGGGTCGTGCTCGGCCTGGATGACCAGGGTCGGCACGGTGACGTCGCGCAGCTCGGCGGCCCGGGCCGGCGGCGGCAGGGTCAGCGAGTAGTGCGCGTACGGCTCGGCGAGGGCGCCCCCGGCGTGGTCGATCGCCCGTTCCTCCCACCGCGCGTACTCGGCGTCGTCGAACGGCACGCCCGTGCCCGAGAGGATGCGCCACTTGCTCACGCGCTTGGCCACCTCGGCGGTCCGGCCCTCGGCCGGCTGGTTCATCAGGGCGAGCGCGTCCAGGAACGGCTGCTGGGGCCCGGGCAGGCCGTCCAGGGTGGGTTCGCCGCGCATCACGCGCTCGATGTTGGCGTCGAAGTCGATGTCGAGGCCGCCGCCGAGCATCATGGTCAGGCTGCTCAGCCGCTCGTGGTGGTCGAGCGCGATGACCTGGGTGATGGTGGCCCCCATCGACAGGCCGACGACATGGGCCCGGTCGACGCCCCAGCCGTCGAGGACGGCGACCGCGTCGGCGGCCAGTTCGCCGAAGCCGTAGGGGTGCTCGGCGAAGTCGCGGGTGGTGGAGCGGCCGGTGTCGCGATGGTCGTAGCGGATGACGTGGAGGCCGCCGTCGGCGAGCCGCCGGGCGAACTCGTCGGGCCAGCCGAGGGCGGAGAGGTTGCCGCCCATGACGAGCAGCAGCGCGGGGTCCGCCGGGTCACCGAAGTCGTCGCTCCACAGCTCGACGTCCCCGCTCGGCACGATGCGTTCGGACATGTGTCTACTCCTGTGCTGGGAGGGCCGGGGCCGCTTCCTCGGCGGCAGCGGTGAACTCGAGGATCGAGAAGTCGAACGGGAGGGTCGTGGAGCCGCTCGTGCGCTCCGAGGCCAGGGCGAGACCGGCCGATCCGGCCAGGGCCACGACCTCGTCCCGGGTGCGCACCCGTCCGCCCATGAACGTCAGCATCCGCAGGTCGAGCAGCGTGCTGAAGAACCGGTCGGCGCCGTCCCCCTCGACGTCGGCACGGTCGAGGACCAGGAGCTTCCCGCCCGGTTCCAGCGCCCTGACGCAGCCGCGCAGGATCGTCAGGGCGTCCTCGTCGGACCAGTTGAGCAGGACGAACGACAGCAGGACGACGTCGGCGGTGACGGGCAGCGGCTTGAAGAAGTCGCCCTCCGCGACCGTGACCCGGCCGTCCAGCGAGGCGTCCGCGAACCTGCGCCGGGCGCGCTCGGCGGGACCGGCCAGTTCGACCAGGGTGCCCCGCAGGTGCGGGGCCCGCAGGGCGATCGCCGCGAGCATGCCGCCGTTGCCGCCGCCCACGTCGAGGACGTGCCGCACCGCCGACCAGTCGTACGCGTCGGCCGGGGCCTCGTAGGCCAGGTCCTCGTCGCAGGACATCAGCGCGTCGAAGGAGTCGGCCAGCGTCACGTCGGCCGAGAGGTCCTCCCAGAAGGGCCGCCCGTACCGCCCGGCGTAGGCGGGGCGGCCGGTGCGGACCACGTCGAGGAGCCCGGTGAAGGCCAGGTCGGCGTGCGAGACGGCCCCGTTCAGGTCCAGCCAGGCCCGCTGCTGGGCCGGGTGGCCCTCGGCGAGGAGCATCCCGAGCCGGGTGGGGCGCAGCGGCTGGTCCGGCTTCTCTCCGCCCTCCAGGACGCCGACGACGGTCAGGTGCCTGACCAGGCGGGAGAGCGCCTGGGGGTGGGCGCCGGTGCGGTCGGCGAGGCCGGCGAGGGTGTCGGCTCCGGCCAGGAGGTGATCGACCAGGCGGAGCGTCGCGGCAACCCTCAGGGCCATCGGGGTCACCAGGTTGCCGAGGTTCTTCAGGAGTACGTCGAGGTCCTGGTCGGTCGGTTCCAGGGGTTCCCCGGGTGAGGAGGAGCTCACCGTGTTCCTTCCCTTGGGCGTCGGTGTGCCGGAACGGAGGCGCTGCTCAGGGGCGCCAGCCCTCCTCGGTGGGCCAGGGCTCGCCGAGCTGGCGGTAGGTGCCGAGATAGTCGGGCCAGTCGCGGTGGTCGCGGATCTTTCCGTCGACGATCCGGATGAGGTGGATCTGCTCGCCGGAGAACTTGCGCCCGGTGGCGGGCATTCCCACGAGTTCGCCCACCTGACGTCCGTACAGGGCGAGTTTCGCCCGCACCCAGCTGCCCTTCTCCTCGTAGCCGATCTCCTCCAGATGCGCGTCCTCGGAGAAAGTGAGCTTCAGCCACTTCACCGCGAGTGCGAACGACTCGGGGCCGCGCAGTTCCGGCATGTGTTCCAGGGCGCCGGGATTGAGGTACTCCTCGTGGATGAACTCGGCTACGTCGTCCGTCTTTCCGGTGTTGTAGCTGTTCACCATGCGGCGAACAATGTCGATGCGATCGCTCACGGTCGGCACTCCTTGTCGGTCGTCGATGAGTTCATCCTGACTTCCGCACCCCTTCGCAACAATCCTTTTCCGCACCGGCTCGACCCGTTGACAAGCCGGTTTCGAGCGGCCACCGAGCGCCTTCCGACCCACATTTCAGAGGGACGGGTCAGGGTGGTCGGGTCGGCTTTCGTCACCCGGAGGACCCATGGACAAGACGAAGTACAAATCAACGGTCACCGAGGCGTTCAACAATGCCGCGGCTACTTATGACCAGTTGGGCGTCGAATTCTTCACACCGATGGGCCGGCGACTGGTGGAAAGGGCCGATCCGCGGCCCGGGCAGCGCGTTCTCGATGTGGGATGCGGCCGGGGCGCGTCCCTGTTCGTGGCGGCGGAAAGGGTGGGCCCGTCCGGCCATGTGCTCGGAATCGACATCGCGCCGGCCATGGTCGAGGAGGCCCGCCGGCAGGCCGCCGCGCTCGGCAACCGGCACGTGGAGGTCCGGGTCATGGACGGCGAGCACCCGGACTTCCCGCCCGCCTCCTTCGACGTGGTGACCGGAAGCTACAGCCTGATCTTCCTGCCCGACGCCCCGGCCGCGCTCCCCCGGTACGCGGCCCTGCTGCGGCCGGGTGGCCGGATCGCGTTCACCAGCCCGGTCTTCACGGAGGACACGTTTCCCTTCCTGCCGCCCGTGTTCACGGAACTGATCCCCGAGCGCCTGCTGCGCAACCTGCCGGCCGACTGGCGGCCGGACGCGCTGAAGCGGCGGTTCAACAGCTGGCTTCAGGACACCGGGGACCTGACCCGGACGATGATCGACGCCGGATTCACGGACGTGGAGATCGCCGACGAGCACATCGATCTGCGCGCGCCGGACGGCGAAACCTGGGTCGACTGGTCCCACACACAGGGAATGCGCTTGCTCTGGCAACACCTCCCGGAGTACGAGAACCGGCAGTTGCGCAACCGCCTGACCACCGAGCTGGACCGGCTGCGCGGCGAGGGCCCGCTCCATCTGCCCACCCCGGTCCGGTTCGTCAGCGCGTCGGTCCCGGACTGAGCGGCCCCACGGAGCACGTGGAGCCCCGTCCGCCCCTCGGACAGGGCTCCACGTGGTGTCAGTAGACGCGCACCGCGCCGGAGGACGACATGCGCACGATGTCCCCGGTGGGCCTGCGGAGGTTGCCCTGCGCGTCGATCGACTCCGCGTTGAGGATGGAACGGTGCAGTTCCTGGGCCATCGGACCGGGTTCGAGACCGAGATGGTTCACCAGGTTGACCCGCAGGCGCTGGAAGAGCTCCAGTGCCTGCGCCCGCCGGCCGTTGAGGTAGAGGGCCCGCATGTACTGGGCGTGCAGGCCCTCGTGGTACGGGTTGTCGGCCGTCAGGGCGGCGAGCTCGGTGAGCACCTCGCGGTACATGCCGAGCCGCAGCTGGGTGTCGACGAGGTACTCCAGGACGACCAGCCGGGACTCCTCGAACTGCTGGCGCCGCCCTTCGAGGATCCGGCCGGCGACGACGTCCACGAGGGCGGGTCCGCGCCACAGCTGCAGCGCGCTGGAGAGGGTGGACAGTGCGGTGCTGTCGTCCCCCGACGACAGCGCCCGGCGTCCGTCCGAGACGAGCTGATGGAACCGGTGGACGTCCAGATCCCCCTGGGTGGTCCGGAAGAGATAACCGCCGGACCGGGTCACGAGGATCTCGGAGGCGACCTGACGGGCGGTCATTCCCGTCGCGGACGCCAGCAACTTGCGCAGGTTGAGGATGTAGGTCTGCAGCGTGGTCAGGCAGCTGACCGGAGGCTCCTCGTCCCAGAGTTCGCGTATCAGTGACGACACGGGTACCACCTGGTCGGCGTGCACCAGCAATGTGGCCAGAACGCTTCTCATCTTTGGTGCGCTCGGAGTGTGCAGATCACCCTCGACCTGCACGGAAAGTGGGCCTAAAACACCCAGCTTCACGACGTTCCCCCATAGATCGCAGAAAGCTACTGGTCTACCGAGCATCAACGCCTCAGGCGATTCACAAGTTCCCCACAGGGAGGACATGGCGTCGCCAGAAAGGAAAGCGCTGTCAGCGCCGGGAATTTCGTTGCGCGAGCAACAAACCGGTTGCGCAATCAACAAGACGACCCGGGTGCGAGGTGCCGCCGGAGGAATCAAGCCACCTTCAGCAGCGTATTCACGACGGCCAGAAACCCGGCGGGGGTCGTCACCTCGGAAAGATCCTCTTCGGGGATCTCCACGTCGTACTCGCGCGAGACCCGGGCCGCGGTCTCCAGAAGGGCCAGCGAATCGTACCCGAGGTCTGTGAATTCCATGTCAACTGCGTTTTCCGCGCTGGTTACGGACTCCTCTTCCCCCGCGCACTCACGCAGGATGGCAAAGAGTTTCTCGCTCGTCAGTGCCGCCACGACAGTTCTTCCTCCCCTTGCGGATCAACAACAGCCATGAAGTGCACCCTATGCAGGTTTGGAAGGAACAGACTCGAGAACCGATCGAGCGAACTTGAACAGAAGGTGACCATGAACTCCTCACCTCGTATCGCGGTCGATATCGGCGGGGCGATTGTTGTCTGCCGGGAGACTTCCGGCCTACTGTCGCTGAGAATGCCCAGACTAAGGAGGAGCCAGTGAAAGGAATTGTGCTGGCAGGCGGCTACGGCAGCCGTTTACACCCGATCACCCTGGCTGTTTCGAAGCAGTTGCTTCCCGTCAACGACAAGCCGTTGATCTACTACCCTCTGTCGGCACTGATGCTGGCCGACGTCCGGGACATCCTCATCATCGCCCTGCCCGGCGACATCCCTCAGCTGCGACAACTGCTGGGTGACGGCAGCCACTTGGGGATCTCCCTGACCTACGCCGAACAGCCCGTTCCCAACGGGCTGGCACAGGCGTTCATCACCGGGGCGGACCACATCGGCGACGACTCGGTCGCCCTCGTCCTGGGCGACAACATCTTCCACGGAAACGGTTTCTACGACCTCCTGGACGTACACTCCCGGGACCTCGACGGCTGTGTCCTCTTCGGATATCCGGTCACGGATCCCGAGCGCTACGGCGTGGGCGAGGTCGACGAATCAGGCCGGCTCGTCTCCCTGGAGGAGAAGCCCGAAAAGCCCCGCTCGAATCTCGCCATCACCGGCCTCTATCTCTACGACAACGACGTCGTGGAGATCGCCCACCGAATACGCCCTTCGGCCCGCGGCGAACTGGAAATCACCGACGTCAACCGGATCTATCTCGAACAGGGCCGGGCCAAACTCGTCACGTTCGGCCGCGGATTCGCCTGGCTCGACGCCGGCACCCCGCAGTCCCTCCTCCAAGCCGGCCAGTACGTCCAGACCCTGGAGGACCGGCAGGGCGTACGCATCGCCTGCCTCGAAGAAGTCGCCCTCCGCATGGGCTTCATCGACGCCGACGCCTGCCACCGCCTCGGAGCGAAACTGTCCCGCTCGGGATACGGCGAGTACGTGATGGCGGTGGCGAACGAACTGAGCGTTTGACCGCGCCGGGCGACAACGCCGGAGCAGGGGCGGGCCGGGGGCGGCAGCCTCCGGCCCGTTCGTTCCCCGGCTGCTCATTCCCCGTCGAGCAGGGTCAGCTGCTCGTCGTCGAGGGCGAGTTCCGCGGCCGCCATGTTGGCCCGCAGATGGGACAGGGAGGCCGTGCCCGGGATGGGGAGCAGGGACGGGGAGCGGTGGAGGAGCCAGGCGAGGGCTACCTGGGTCGTTGTCGCGCCTGTCTGCGCTGCCACCCGGGCGAGCGCGCTGCCGGGGGCCGGCCGGGCCGTACCGGCGAGGGGTTTCCAGGCGATGAAGGCGATGCCCTCGCGCTCACAGTGCTCCAGCTCCTTCTCGTAGCGCCGGTCGTAGAGGTTGTACTTGTTCTGCACGCTCACGACGCGGGCCACGCCGCGGGCCTGCTCGATCTGCTCCACCGTCACCTCGGAGAGCCCGATGTGGCGGATCTTCCCCTCGTCCTGGAGCTGCTTGAGCGCCCCGACCTGGTCCTCCAGCGGCACCTGGGGATCGACCCGGTGCAGCTGGAAGAGCTCGATCCGCTCCAGCCGTAGTCGCCGCAGGCTCAACTCGGCCTGCTGGCGGAGGTAGTCGGGCCGGCCCAGCACCCGCCACTGGTGGGGACTCGGCCGGACCTCACCCGCCTTGGTGGAGACGACCAGGCCCGGCGCGTAGGGGTGGAGCGCCGACGCGAGCAACTCCTCACTGGCGCCGAGCCCGTAGACGTCGGCGGTGTCGATGAACGTCGCGCCGAGTTCCACCGCGCACCGCGCCACCTCGGCGGCCTTGTCCGGCCGGGTGGGCGGGCCCCAGTGGTGGGGGCCCGTGAGGCGGAGCGCCCCGAAGCCGAGCCGGCCCACGGTGAGGTCGCCTCCCAGGGTGATCTGTGTACCGAGGGCTCGGCCGGGTCGCACGGTGACGGTTTCCTTTCAGCCGGGAATCAGGAGAGGGATCAGGGAAGCCGGACGGAGAGCGGGTGCTGGAAGACGCCGCGGGGGTCGTACTTCGCCTTGACCTTCTGCAGGCGGCGGTATCCGTCCTTGTAGTAGAGGGTGTGCCAGGGCACGTCCGAGGTGTTCCAGCGCGGATCGGCCAGGTCGGTGTCGGGATAGTTGATGTAGCAGCCGTCGTGGTCGTCGTTCGGCACGGGAACGCCGCCGGTGTCGCGGAACACGTCCCGGTACAGCTCGCGGATCCAGTTCAGGTGCACGTCGTCGAGGCCCGGATCCATCCAGGTCGCGGAGAACCACGCCTTGAGGATCGAGTCCCGCTGGGGCACGGCGGTGGCCCCGGGCGCCACGGTGTTGACCTTCCCCCCGTACGAGTAGAGGTCGACGGCGCCCCAGCCCTCGAACGCGGGGTCGGTCAGATGCTTGTGGACGGTCTTGATGCGCTCGGGCGTCCAGGCCCGCCTGAGGTAGGCGCTCTTCGACTTGTGCCGGTCGTACCCGCCGGTGTCGAAGCGCGCGCCGAGGGTGGCCTGGAGCCAGAGGTCGTCGGTGTGCTCGACGGCCGGCTCCAGTCCGGTGCCCGCGTTGACGGCCGTGACGTACCGCTCGATCAGGTCGGCGGCGTCGGCGCGGCCGCCGTCGAAGCGGATGTCCAGGGAGATCGAGCCGATCGCGTGCGTGTTGAGGTGCAGGGTGCTGTAGAGGCTGCCGTACCGGGCGTCGGCGTGGTTCTGCTCGTACCACTTGCTGAAGTTGGTGACGAGCCGGGTGAACTTGGCCAGGTCGAGATCGGCCCAGGACCAGGTCACATAGGTGGAGCGGAGCCGGGTGGGCGGCTTGGGCAGCAGGGCCGAGGGGTCGTCGCCCGAGGCCCCGGGCGTACGGAACAGATAGCGGGTGACGATGCCGAAGTTGCCGCCGCCGCCCCCGGTGTGCGCCCACCACAGGTCGTGGTGGGGGTCGTCCCGCTCGCGGGTGGCGGTGAGGGTGCGGGCCTTGCCGTTGGCGTCCACCACCACGACCTCGACGCCGTACAGATGGTCGACGACGGTGCCGTCACGACGGGTCAGCGGGCCGTATCCGCCGCCGGCGACATGCCCGCCGGCCCCGACCTGGGGGCAGACCCCGGCGGGCAGGGTGACGCCGTGGTCGTAGAACAGCGTGCGGTAGACCTCGCCCAGGGTGGCGGCGGGCTGCACGGCGAACGCCCGGTGCTCCTTGTCGAAGTAGACCGCGCGCATGGGCGAGGTGTCGATGAGCACCCGGACGTCGCGGTGGTCGGCGAAGTTCTCGAAGCAGTGCCCGCCGCTGCGGACCGCGATCCGCTTCCCGGCCGCCACGGCGTCCGTGACGACCTGGTCGATCTGCTTGGGCGTGTGGACCACGTGCACGAGGTCCGGCGCCCCGGTGAAGCGGGCGTTGAATCCCCTGGCGACCAGTTCGCCGTACCGGGGGTCGGCCGTGCCGACCGTCGTGACCGGCGACTCCGGTACGCACACACTGGCCCTGGCCCGCGCGGCCTCGGGGGGGGGGGGGGGGGGGGGGGGGGGGGGGGGGGGGGGGGGGGGGGGGGGGGGGGGGGGGGGGGGGGGGGGGGGGGGGGGGGGGGGATGGAGGAGAGGCGAGGGAT
>NZ_JBVJBP010000016.1:51097-74344 GCF_055589465.1 Streptomyces sp. NPDC041940 | reverse complement strand
CACACCTGGCCCTTGCCCTGCGTGTCCTCTTCGGTGCCCGCGCCACCCCCCGGGGTGCCCCCCCCCCCCCCCCCGGCCCCTGTGGTTCTCAGAAATCCCCGGCGACTGAATCCGCCCATGGCACAACACCCAACCCTTCGATGAGAAACGAGTGGGTGGAACGGCACGATGACGCGTCCCCCCTCACGGCACGGCCCCCTGCCGTCCGCGCGCGGGACCCGGGATGAACCGGGTCCTCGACCGACGCGCACTCCCCCGAGCATCGCCGTAGCCGCCTCCTCACCGGAGGCGTCGGACTCCCCTCAGTCCTGTGCGGGCTCCTGTGGCTCCAGCACGATGACGGGGATCTTCCGGTCGGTCTTCTTCCGGTAGCTCTTGTACTGCGGAAAAATCACGGTCATCGCCTCCCACAGGCGATCCCGTTCCCCCTCTTCCGCCTCCCTGGCGACCGCCTCGAACGTGTCCGCGGCCACCTGCACCCGCACCCGCGGCTCCGCCAGCAGATTGAGGTACCAGTGAGGATGACGGTCGGATCCGCCGTTGGACCCGACGACGACGTAGTTGCCCTGATCCTCCCCGTAGATCAGTCCGGTCCGCCGCAGCGCCCCGGAGCTGCGGCCCCGTGTGGTGAGCAGCAGGGTGGGCTTGCCGTACCAGATGTGCCCCTTCGAACCCTCGCTGGCCACGTATCGACGCACATGCGTGGCGACCCAGCCGGTCGGGCTGTCGAGCACCTCGTCCTTTTCGTGCATGCACTCACTCCGTCCGTCGGTGCGCACAACGTACCACCGGATACTCCAATTTGAGTATCACCCAGCACTCCCCCTCAAACCACTTGGTTCAAGGGGGAGTTGCGTTGTACGACTGCTTTTGGCAGCCCTGACGGACGCGGTACGAGCATGGTGGGCCGGACCGGCCTCCCGCAACGAAATCCGGACATCGGCCGGCTGCCTTCGACCGCTTCTCGAGTGAGTCTCGAGCAGCGGTCCCGTGACATGCGGAGGTGCTCTAGAAGGGGAACCCGCTGCGCCCGTGCTGCACCGAGATCCACTTGGTCGTGGTGAAGGAGTCCAGCATCGTGTCGCCGTTGAGCCGGCCGATACCCGAGTGCTTCTCGCCACCGAAGGGGACGATGGGCTCGTCGTGGACGGTGCCGTCGTTCACGTGGAACATGCCCGTGTCGATCTGCTGGGCGAACGCGACACCCCGCTCGATGTTCCCGGTGTGGACGGCGCCGCTCAGCCCGTACGGGGTGTCGTTGACGAGGCGTACGGCCTCCTCCTCGCCGTCGAACGGGACGAGGAACGCGACCGGGCCGAAGACCTCCTGCTTCAGCAGGGCCGAGCCGGCGGGGACGTCGGTCAGCACGGACGGCTCGACGAGGTTGTCGGTCCGCCCGCCGCGCACCAGGGCCGTGGCGCCCTCGGCGAGGGCCTGCTCGACCACACCGGAGACGGCGTCCGCCTGCGAGGAGTTGATGACCGGGCCGATGACGGTCTCCGGGTCACGCGGGTCGCCCGCCTTGAGGGTCTTCACCTTGGCGACGAACTTCTCGGTGAACTCGTCCGCGACCGACCGGTCGACCAGGACACGGTTGGCGGCCATGCAGACCTGGCCCTGGTGGACGTACCGGCTGAAGACGGCGGCGTCGACCGCGTAGTCGATGTCGGCGTCGTCGAGGACCACCAGCGCGCTGTTGCCGCCCAGTTCGAGGACGGAGCGCTTGAACAGCCGGGCGCAGACGGTGGCCACGTGCCGGCCGACCGCGTCGGAGCCGGTGAAGGAGATGACCTTGGGGACCGGGTGCTCGATGAAGGCGTCGCCGATCTCCGCGATGTCGGTGATGACGACGTTCAGCAGACCGCCGGGCAGCCCCGCGTCCTCGAAGATCTTCGCGACCAGGGAGCCGCCTACGATCGGGGTGTTCTGGTGCGGCTTCAGCACCACGGCGTTGCCGAGCGCGAGCGCCGGGGCGACGGACTTCAGCGACAGCAGGAAGGGGAAGTTGAAGGGGCTGATCACGCCCACGACGCCGACCGGCACGCGGTAGACGCGGTTCTCCTTGCCGTCCACCGGCGAGGGGATGATCCGGCCCTCGGGGCGCAGCGCCAGATGGACCGCCTCGCGCAGGAACTCCTTGGCGAGGTGCAGCTCGAAGGCGGCCTTCAGCCGGGTGCCGCCGAGCTCGGCGATGATGGCCTCGGAGATCTCCGCCTCGCGCTCCTCGATCAGGCGCAGGGCCTTCTCGAAGACGGCGCGGCGGGCGTACGGATTGGTCGCCGCCCACTGCTTCTGGGCACGGGCCGCGGCCTGGTACGCCTGGTCGACCTCGTCGGCCGTGGCTATGGTGATCGACGCCAGCTTCTCGTCGTCGTACGGGTTGAAGTCGATGATGTCCCAGGAGCCGGTACCCGGGCGCCACTCACCGTCGATGTACTGCTGTGCAAGGTCGGTGAAGTAGGACGACGACATGTGATCCCTCGATCCCTAAGCAGACCTCTGATCGCTTCTTCACGATCTGATCACACGTCATCGTACTTGCGTTTGAAGCAAGTTGGAGGAGACCTTCGGGAGAGTTGGAGGGCCCTTCAGGAAAGCTGGAGGAGCCCCCGGAGAAGGTCCCGGCTCTCGGAGGGACCCGGGCTGTCGCTCTGGAGTTCCTTGAGCGCCTTCTCGTACTGGGCGACGTCCTCGGCCTTGTCGAGGTAGAGCGCGCTGGTGAGCTGCTCCAGATAGACGACGTCCGAGAGGTCGGACTCCGGGAAGCTGAGGATCGTGAACGCGCCACTTTCGCCGGAGTGACCTCCGAGGCTGAACGGCATGACCTGGAGCCGCACATTGGGCCGCTCGGAGATCTCGATGAGGTGCTGGAGCTGGCCGCGCATCACCTCGCGGTCGCCGTACGGACGGCGCAGGGCGGCCTCGTCCAGGATGATGTGGAAGTCGGGAGCCCGCTCGTCGACGAGGTACTTCTGCCGCTCCAGACGCAGCGCCACCCGCCGTTCGACGTCGGCCTCGCTCGCGCCCTGCATGCCCCGCCGGACCACCGCGCGGGCGTACGCCTCGGTCTGCAGCAGGCCGTGCACGAACTGCACCTCGTACGCCCGGATCAGCGAGGCGGCGCCCTCCAGGCCGACGTAGGTAGGGAACCAGCTGGGCAGCACGTCGGAGTAGCTGTGCCACCAGCCCGCGACGTTGGCTTCCTTCGCCAGGGACAGCAGGGAGGCGCGCTCCTGCTCGTCCGTGATGCCGTACAGCGTGAGCAGGTCCTCGACGTCCCTGGTCTTGAAGCTCACCCGGCCCAGCTCCATCCGGCTGATCTTCGACTCGGAGGCGCGGATCGAGTAGCCCGCCGCCTCGCGCGTGATGCCCCGCGCCTCACGCAGACGCCTGAGTTGTGATCCGAGCAGCATGCGCCGCACCACCGATCCCGGCTCTCCCGCGCTCACGTTCGCCAGCCTCCCCAACGTCTTCAGGGGCCGAAGTCTGCCACTAAAACACTCCGAGCAGTACTCGTCCGGTTACGGAAACGGAATCGCATCGGAGAACGCACGCGCGCGAATGCAAGAAGGAGGCATGCGAACGGCTTGAGAAAGACGCGAAGATGACGGAAAAATTGACCAACAAGCGGTACGGGACGGCTCATTCCGGTCACCTGCACGTGCATCTGCCCTTGCATCTGCTGAACGCATCCGAAACCATGGTGCCGCACCACCGCCGCATCGCACCGACCGCGAATTCCCGGGAGTGCCTCGCATGGGGACGAATGGATCAACCATGCTCGAGCCGTTACGGCAGGGCCTTCCGCCGCTTGATCCAGCGGCCGTGTCCGACGCCGCCTCCTGCGCTCTGCCCGCCCGCTACGAAGCGGTGCGCGACGCACGGCGGTTCACCCGCTCCACTCTCGACCAGTGGGACATGGGCGACCGCTTCGACGACGTCCGCCTGGTGGTCTCGGAGCTCGTCACCAACGCCCTGCGGCACGGCCTGCCGGCCGACACCGCGTGTGCCGCGGACCGGGAGCCTCCGGTGCGGCTGCACCTGATGCGCTGGACCGAGCGTCTGGTGTGCGCGGTGCGCGACCCCAGTCACGACAGCCCGGTCGCCCGGGAGACCGACGACTTCTCGGCCGAGTCGGGCCGCGGGCTGTTCCTAGTCGACTCCTTCAGCGACAGCTGGGGCTGGCACCCGCTCGCGGGCGCGCTCAGCGGCAAGGTGGTCTGGGCGCTGTTCCGGCTGCCGCGCCCCGGCAGCGAATAAGAAACCGCGGCGCTTCCTCGCGTCGCGGTTCTACGCGCGTTACAGCGCGTGTATTTCCGATTACCCCCGGTTTGTAGGGGGTCTGCCGACCCGTCAGCCACCCACCAGGTGGTCGAACTCGCCGTCCTTCACACCCAGCAGCATCGCCTCGATCTCCGCACGGGTGTAGACCAGCGCGGGCCCGTCGGGGAAGCGCGAGTTGCGTACGGCCACCTCCCCGCCCGGGAGCCGGGCGAACTCCACGCACGAGCCCTGCGAGTTGCTGTGCCGGCTCTTCTGCCAGGCCACACCGTTCAGCCCGGCGGCCGCCATCCCGTTGTACACGTCGTGGTTCACAGGTCGCTCCCCGGTGGTGCACTGGCTTATGTGGCCATTGATGCAGTGGTCAACTGACCCGGATCATAGCTCTGTTCATGTGCTGATGCATGAGCAGATGCACGTGCACGCGGGGTGGTGCTGCGGTTACAGCTTTGGCGACCGCTTTACCGAAGCCCTTGCATGTTTGACGGCCCCGCACTGTCGCGCGTTCCCGGCGGCCGACGGGGAAGTCGGCGGGTTCGGCGGAGGTCCGGTGGAGGCGGAGCATCCACTCGGCGGCGGGGGCGAAGGACCCGGCGGGGGCCGCGACGGAGAAGAGGGAGCTGGCGGCGCGCGGGCCGTGGGCCGGGCGGCAGCGGGCCGGGCACGATACGGAAGACGACCGTGACCTGCGGGATCAGGAAGAAATGGGCCGCTCGCATGACGGAGGCGTCATCCTCCGGGCCGGTGCCCGGATCACCTCATCGGCGGACACCCGGTGGGTCACCCGGCCCTGCCGGACCGCCCGGCGTGCACCTGATGAAGGCCCCGGACGCAGGCATGAGGTCCCCCACGCGTCAAGCGTGGGAAACCTCACCCGGGCCGGATCCCGTCAGCGGGAGGCGTACGGCAGCAGCGCCATCTCGCGCGCGTTCTTGATCGCCTTGGCCAGCTGCCGCTGCTGCTGCGACGACACCCGCGTGACACGGCGGCTGCGGATCTTGCCCCGGTCGGAGACGAACTTCCGCAGCAGGTCGGTGTCCTTGTAGTCGATGTACGTGATCCCGGCCCGGTCCAGCGGATTGGGACGGTTCTTGGCGGGGAGCTTGCGGTCGGACGTGCGGGGCATCGGGGATCAGACCTCCAGGAGGGTGTCGAAGGCGTGCGGCAGCCGCTGCCAGGCGTCGCGCCCGGCTGCGTACTCGGCGTCGGTCAGCAGGCAGGACTCCAGCAGTCGCTCCAGGCCGTCCCGGTCGAGGCCGGGCGAGGTGAAGACGAGGTACTGGCCGCGGTCGCCGTGCTCGGGGTGCCAGTCCAGCGCGGCGGCGGCGCGGCGCACCGGCGGGACCATCTCCCAGGCCGCGTCCGGCAGGGAGGCCAGCCAGGGGCCCGCGCTCTCCACACACAGGGCCCCGCCCGCCGCGTCCCAGTGGAACAACGTGTCGGGCTTGTCGGCGAGCCAGAACCGGCCCCGGCTGCGGGCCGCCGCGCAGGTCAGGTCCTCCAGGGCGGCGTAGAGCCGCTCGGGGTGGAAGGGGCGGCGCCGGTGCCAGACCAGGGTGGAGACGCCGTGCGCGTCGGCCTCGGCGGGCAGCAGGGCGCAGGCCGGATGCTGGGCGGCCGCCGCGGCCTCCACGTCGAAGCCGGCCAGGGCCGCCTCGGCCAGCGGGGTCAGCGGGCGCCGGCGCGGGGCCGGCACGGTGAGCCAGTCGGCGGCCGTGTCCGCCGGGGCGCCCTCACCGATCAGGACCTGGCGGGCCGTCGGGTGCAGCTGGGCGAGCAGCTCGCGGTCCTCGTCGTCGGCCTCCGGGGAGTCGGCGACCGCGAGGACGGGGGCGTACTCCAGCTGGCGCGCGAAGGTGTCGGCGACCGTGCGCTGGTCGGTCGCGGCGGCGGCGAGACCGCCGTCGGCCAGGTCGTCGCCGTTGCCGAGGTACGGCAGGACCAGGGCCGGGTCGACGGCGGTGAGCACACCGGTGACGGTGAGCCCGCCGGCCGTGACGACCTCGGCCATGGCCTTGGGCTCGACGGAGTCCCACAGCTCGACGACGGCCAGCGGCGTGCGTCCGGCGTCGGCGAGCCGCTCCAGCTCCGGGACCAGGTCCTCGCGCAGGGCGCAGCAGGCACAGTCGTTGACGAGCGGCGCCTCCCCCGCGTCGAGGAGGCCGGTGGCGTCCCGGACGGTCCGTACGACCGTGCCGGCGGCGGCCGTGGCGAGGTCGTGGTGGAGGGCGACGCTGCCGGGCACGTCGGCGAGCAGCCGTGCGACGGCGGCCCGGCGGGCGTCGGCGTGCAGCCCGCCGACGATCACGACGGAGAGCGCGGAAGAGTCGGCCACGGGGTCAGCCCTTCTTTCCGTACCGGCGCTCGAAGCGCTCCACGCGCCCGGCCGTGTCCAGGACGCGGGCGGTGCCGGTGTAGAAGGGGTGGCTGACGTCGGAGATCTCGACGTCGACGACCGGGTAGGTGTGGCCGTCCTCCCACTCGATCGTCTTCTCGCCCGCCCGGGCCGAGAGGGTCGAGCGGGTGAGGAAGGCGTAGTTCGCGGCACGGTCGCGGAACACGACGGGGCCGTACTCCGGGTGGAGTCCCTCGCGCATGGTCAGCGCTCCTCTCGGAAGTCGACGTGGCGGCCGGCGACCGGATCGAACTTGCGCAGGATCATGCGGTCCGGGTCGTTGCGGCGGTTCTTGCGGGTCACGTAGGTGTAGCCGGTTCCGGCGGTGGACCGGAGCTTGATGACCGGCCGGAGTTCGTTGCGTGCCATGCCGCTACACTACTGAAAATGAATTCCATTTACATCTCCTGAGTCAGAGAGGTACGTCACCACCATGTCCGCGCACTGCATGCTGACCGGCTCCCGGCCCGGCTTCGGCAACCGCATCTCGCACTCCCACCGGCGCACGTCCCGCCGGTTCGACCCCAACATCCAGTCCAAGCGCTACTGGCTGCCGAGCGAGGGCCGCCACGTCCGCCTCCGGCTGAGCGCCAGGGCGGTCAAGACCGTCGACACGATCGGAGTCGAGGCGGCCGTCGCCCGGATCCGCGCCCGGGGAGTGAAGGTCTGATGGCGAAGAAGAGCAAGATCGCGAAGAACGACAGGCGGCAGGAGATCGTCGCGCGGTACGCCGCCCGGCGCGCCGAACTGAAGGAGATCGTCCGGCGGCCGTCGTCGACGGAGGCCGAACGGCTCGCCGCCCAGGCGGAACTGCGCAGCCAGCCGCGCGACGCGAGCGCCACGCGCGTACGCAACCGCGACCAGGTGGACGGACGTCCGCGCGGCTACTTCCGGGCGTTCGGGCTGTCCCGGGTGAATCTGCGGGGGCAGGCGCACGCGGGGTATCTGCCGGGGGTGCGGAAGTCGTCGTGGTGAGGCGGGGCGGGGCGCCGGGGGCGCGCCCCGTGGCCCTGCCGTCCCGGTAGAGGGCCGACGGGGTCGCCCCCCGGGTCTCTTGACGGGCCCTGGTAGCTTGCTTCGGTCGTCCGGCACAGGGGCCGGTCGGTTCCGTCCGGGCCGGTCGGCCGGCTACAGCTTGGGGGCTTGCAGTGACTTCGGTGATCTTCTCGCGTCGCACGGGAGCACGTCGGCGGCTGCGGGTCGCGGCCGTGGCCGCGGGCCTGGCGGGCGCGCTCGCGCTGACCGCGTGCAGCAGTGACGGCGACTCCGGGGACGACTCCGCGTCCAGCCCGGCCCCGTCGCCCTCGGCGTCCGCCTCCACGGGCGGCGGCTCGGGCGGCTCCGGCGCCGGCACGGGCTTGGCGGGCAGCTGGCTCGCGACGACCGGCGGCAAGGCCGTGGCCCTGGTGATCACCGGCAAGCAGGCCGCGCTCTTCGCCACCGGCGGGAGCGTGTGCAGCGGCACCGCGGGCGAGGAGTCCGGGATGCGGATGATCCGCCTGAAGTGCACGGACGGCAGCAAGGACCGGACGACCGGCATGGTCGACTCCCTCGACAAGAGCAGCCTGAAGGTCACCTGGGAGGGCGACCTCGGCGCGGAGACCTACACCAGGAGCGAGGGCGGCAAGCTCCCGACCGGACTGCCCACGGCGGGACTCGGGTAGGAGTGCGACTCCGGAGGGCGGCCTGCCCGGGTGCGTGATGGCCCGTCCGTCCGAGATGATCCATCCATCGGAACCGCTCACCGCCATCACGCACCAGAGGTCCCCATGCGCACCCTTCCTCCCCTCGCCCTGGCCGCCGCCCTCGCCGGGACGCTCCTGCTGACCGCCTGCGACGACGACGGGGCCGGCGCCGACGACGTCAAGAACGCGGACCGGCCGGCCGGTTCGGCCTGCGCGCTCGGCGACATGGACGTGAAGGTCGGGGCCGGCGCCGCCCCGGCCGCCGGAGACACCGGCACCGTCACCGTGACGCTCACCAACAAGGGCGCGCAGTGCACGCTGAAGGGCTTCCCCGGCGTGGACCTGATGGCCGACGACAGCACGACGTCCGTGTCCCCGGACCAGGCCGCGAAGGCCCAGCCGCTCACGCTCGGCAAGGGCGGCACCACGTCCTTCACCATCACCTACGTCCGGGGCGAGGCGGGCTCCGCCAAGAGTCTCCCGGTGCGGAAGGCGTCCTTCACCCTGCCCGGCGCCACCAAGGACGCGCACACCCTGAAGTGGTCGTACGGAGACGTCGCCCGGAGGGGCGGGGAAAGCGGCGCGGCCGAGGCCTCGGTGAGCGGCTTCGAGTCCTCGGGCGACTGACGGAGCGCGGGCGCGGCGGCTGACGGCGGGTCAGCGCAGCGGCCGCCGGTGCCCGACCTGGGCCCGGTCCGCCGCCTGCGCGCCCTCCGTCCAGCCCGCCGCGTCACGCACCCCGCGCAGCCGGGTCGTGGTCGTCTCCGGGAACATGCGGTCCAGCCGTCCGGTGACCGCGACGTCGCGGGAGGCGAGGACCGGGAGCAGGTCGTCGCTCACCTGGGCCTGGGCCACGTCCGCCAGCCGGGTGCCGATGCGGTGGGCGTAGGCCGCGAGGAAGGACTGCCGGAACGTCTTGGTGCGCTTGCGGCCCCCGGCGCGCTGCGCGGCCTCCGCCTCCGTCATCGCGGTCGTGGCCTGCACGAGGAGCGAGGTGTAGAGGAGTTCGACCGCCTCCAGGTCCGTTTCGAAGCCGACGACGGTGGAGAAGCCGAAGGGCTCGTTCCACACCGCGCGGCAGTGGTTGGCGGAGGCGACGGCGTCCAGCAGCACCGCCTTGGCCTGCTCGTACGGCGGTTCCACACCGATCCGGCAGGCGCCGGGGGTGTCGGGCGAGGGCGCCCGCGCCGCGAGCAGCGCCTCGTCGACGCTGTGCCGGGCCATCAGCTCCTGCGCCTTGGCGCTGAGCGCCTCCGCCTCCTCCGGGAACCCGGTGGCCTCCGCCTTGGCGAGCAGGGCACGGATGCGGGTGAGCATGCGGGACTCGGCCCTGGCCCCACCGGTCGCCTCCCCTGCCCTCTCGTCGAGGGATTCGAGGGCGGGCAGCCGCAGCAGCAGGCGGTACAGCTCCAGCACGGCGGTGGCGTGCGAGAAGCGGTCGGTGCGGGGCGGGGCGTCGGCGGGGAGTTCCGCGAGCTGCGCGCTCCAGCGGCGGCCGCGGGGACGGTCGCCGGGCGCCTGCGCGCGGATCAGCGCGGCCACGAGGAGCACGTGTACGTCCTCCAGCTCGCTCCGGACGATCCGTACGACGTCGGCCGGCTGCCAGCCCCTTCGCCAGGACGCCGCCACGAACTCCTCCCCGCGCCGGTCGAGTTCGGCATCCGCCGCCGGGTCGGAGGCGAGCAGGGACGCGCCGGTGTCGAGGGCCGTCTCGCCGGTCGCGTACAGGGCCGCTTCGAACGCGCGGTCGACGATGGGGGACGTACTCACGGGCCCGATGGTGCCACGCACTCGACTGTCAACGTTCGGTTGACACCCCTTGGGGGGCAACCTACGGTTGACACCATGACGACGAACCCCAACATCACGTCATCCGTGCGCCTCGACGACCTGATCGCGGCGATCAAGAAGGTTCACCAGGAACCCCTCGAACAGCTCCAGGACGCGGTGATCGCCGCCGATCACCTCGGTGAGGTGGCCGACCATCTGATCGGCCACTTCGTGGACCAGGCCCGGCGCTCGGGCGCCTCCTGGACGGACATCGGCAAGAGCATGGGGGTCACCCGGCAGGCCGCGCAGAAGCGCTTCGTGCCGAAGGAGTCGGCCGACCTCGACCCGAGCCAGGGCTTCAACCGCTACACGCCCCGCGCCCGCAACACGGTGATGGCCGCGCACAACGAGGCCAGGTCCGCTCGCAACGCCGAGGGCCTGCCCGTGCACCTCGTCCTCGGCCTGCTGGCCGAGCCGGAGGGTCTGGCCGCGAAGGCGATCACCGTCCAGGGCGTGACCCTCGACGCGCTGCGCGAGGCGGCCACGGCGGCACTCCCGCCCGCCGTCGAGGAGGCCCCGGAGCTCGTGCCGTACGGCCAGGCCGCCAAGAAGGTCCTGGAGCTCACCTTCCGCGAGGCCCTGCGCCTCGGCCACAACTACATCGGCACCGAGCACATCCTGCTGGCCCTGCTGGAGCACGAGAACGGCGAGGGCGTCCTCAGCGGCCTCGGCATCGGCAAAGAGCGGACCGAGGAGTACGTCGTGACGGTGCTGGAGAAGATCATGCTGGCGCGGAAGGAGACACCGGACGAGTCTTGACAGCGCCCGGCGAGGCCGGACGGGGCGGCGTCCGGGGGCGTCCGGGGGGCGTTGTCAGACCCCCCTGTCAGACTCGCGGCATGACCGACCGGTGGGCGCTCGCTCCGGCCGAGGACGGTGGCGTGGACGTCGCCCCCCTCGGTCCGGACGGGCTGCCCGTCGGGCCGGTGCGGCGGGAGACGGATCCCGCCGAGGCCGTGCGGAGCCGTCCCGGCGTCACGCGGTGGGTGTGGCGGTCCACCGCCGAGGTCTACCCGCGCCTGCTCGCCACGGGGGTGCGAGTCGAGCGGTGTTACGACATCGAGGCCGCCGAGACCCTCCTCCTCGGCCACGAGGGGCGGTACGGGGAACCACGCTCGGCCGCGGCCGCCCTGGCCCGGCTGCGCGGCGGTCCCGTACCGCCCGATCCGCCCCAGCGCTCCGCCGAACCGGGTGCGCAGTCCTCCCTGTTCGATCCGCAGGGCGTCCCGCTCCCCCTGCCTGACCTCCTCGCGGTCTACGCCGAACAGCAGCGGCGGCACACGAGCGCCGAGCACCCCGACCGCATGCGGCTGCTCACGGCCGCAGAGTCGGCTGGCATGCTGGTGGCCGCCGAGATGAACCGCGCCGGGCTGCCCTGGCGCGCCGACACGCACCGCGCGCTGCTGCACGACCTGCTGGGCGAGCGGTACGCGGGCCGCGGCGAGCCCCGCCGGCTGGCCGAACTGGCCGACGAGGTGTCCACGGCCTTCGGCCGCCGGGTGCGGCCCGACCTGCCGGCCGACGTGATCAAGGCCTTCGCGCAGGCCGGGATCAAGGTCTCCTCGACCCGCCGCTGGGAGATCGAGACGGTCGACCACCCGGCCGTGAAGCCCCTGATCGAGTACAAGAAGCTGTACCGCATCTGGGTCGCCCACGGCTGGTCCTGGGTCCAGGACTGGGTGCGCGACGGGCGGTTCAGACCCGAGTTCCTCGCGGGCGGGACGGTGACCGGGCGCTGGGTGACCAACGGCGGGGGCGGGCTCCAGATCCCCAAGGTGATCCGGCGGGCCGTGGTCGCCGACCCCGGCTGGCGGCTCGTCGTCGCCGACGCCGACCAGATGGAGCCGCGCGTCCTCGCGGCGATCTCCCGCGACCCCGGGCTGATGGAGGTGGCGGGCCGGGAGAGCGACCTGTACCAGTCCGTCTCCGACCGCGCCTTCTCCGGCGACCGCGCCCAGGCCAAACTCGCCGTGCTCGGCGCGGTCTACGGCCAGACCTCCGGCGACGGGCTGAAGAACCTCGCCGCGCTCAGACGCCGCTTCCCCAAGGCGGTGGCGTACGTGGACGACGCGGCCCGAGCCGGCGAGGAAGGCCGACTGGTGCGGACCTGGCTCGGCCGGACCTGCCCGCCCGCGGCCCGGGCGACGGACGACGGCCCGGACGAGGCCGGCATCCCCGTCGCCGACGACGACCACCCCGACACCGCCGCCCCCTGGGTGCCGGGCTACGCCTCCACCAACGCCCGGGCCCGCGGCCGCTTCGCCCGCAACTTCGTCGTCCAGGGCAGCGCCGCCGACTGGGCCCTGCTCCTGCTCGCCGCGTTGCGCCGGACCTGCGCGGACCTCGCGGCCGAACTGGTCTTCTTCCAGCACGACGAGGTGATCGTGCACTGCCCCGAGGAGGAAGCGGCAGCAGTCGTCACGGCGATCCAGGAGGCCGCGTCCCTGGCCGGCCGACTGACCTTCGGCCAGACACCGGTGCGGTTTCCGTTCACCACGGCGGTGGTGGAGTGCTATGCGGACGCGAAATGAGGGGCGGGGGTTGGCCGGGCATCGCCCGCGGCCCCAGCAGAGCAGGCCGGTCCGGCCCGCCCTCGACCGGCTGGTGCGCACCCGCCCGGGCCCGGCCGCTGAACAGCCCCCCGACACCGGCCGGTTGATCAGTCGGACAGGGCCAGCAGTTCGCGGAGTTCCGTGACGACCGTCTGCTCGTCCGTCCCGTCCAGCGCCGTGAGCGCCGAGCGCCACTCCTCGTGCGCCGCCTCGGGTCGTCCCCGTTCCCGCAGCAGCAGCCCGCGCTGGTGGCGGGCGAGACCGCCGGTGTAGCGGTCGGCGCGGGCGTCGGCCCGGTCCAGGAGTTCGGCGCACTCGCGGGCGGCCCGCCCGGTGCGGCCCAGCAGCCGCAGGGCGCGGACCAGCCCGAGCCGGGTCTGGGACTCGCCGTGCCAGTCGCCCTGGCTGCCGAGGATGCGCAGGCTCTCCTCGAAGTGCGGGAGGGCCGCGGCCGGTTCGCCGAGCCGCAGATGGGCGTAGCCGATGTTGCAGTGCGCGGAGTGCCGCACGATGACGGCGCCGATGTCGTCCCCGATGGCGAGCGAACGCCGGTGCTGCTCGATGGCGGCCCGCGCGTCGGTGTGCTCGTAGAGGTTGCCGAGGTGGCTGTGGGTGACGGCCTCGCCGTACGGGTCGTCCAGCTGCCGTGCGTACTCCAGGCTCAGCAGCAGTGCCTCGCCCGCCTCGGTGTGCCGGCCGAGCCCGTCGAGCAGCAGCCCGCGGTTGTTGAGGCAGCGGCGGATCCAGGAGAGGTGGTCCAGCCGCTGCCAGATGTCCAGCGCACGGTCGTTGAGGTCGAGGGCCTCGTTCTGCCGGCCGGTCAGGAAGTGCAGTCCGGCGAGGTCGACCAGCGCGCACGCCTGTGCCGCCCGGTCACCGAGCCGCCGCGCCACCGCGAGGCCGGCCCACCCGAGCACCTCCATCTCGGCGACGCGCCCCCTGCGATGCGCATAGGGAAAGATCAGCCGGACGACGGCGGAGACCAGACCAGCCCGCCGCCGGCAAGGGTCGTCCGCGTGCCGCCCGACCAGGGTGACGAGGTTCGCCAACTCCCTGTCCCCCCAGGCGAAGGCCTCCTCGGGGCTGTCGAAGGGGGCGACGGCGTCGGCAGGCGCGAGCCCGTCCGGCGCACCCGCGGTGGGCCGACGGCGGTCGTCCTGATCGAGCCCGGGCTCGACGATCGCGATGAGAACGCGCTCGGCGACGGCGGCGTACCAGCGCAGGGCCGTCTCGACGACGTCACCGCCGGCCCCCTCACCAGCCGTCTCACCGGCCCGTTCACGCGCGAAGACACGCACCAGGTCGTGCGGCTCGTACCGGCCGTACGCCGTCTCCTCCAGCAGGGCGACATCCACCAGCCGGTCGAGGGCGGCCTCGGCACGCCGTTCGCCCGCGCCGGTGAGACGGGCCAGCAGCGGGACGCCGTACGTGGGCAGGTCGAGCGCGCCGATACGGCGCAGGGCGAGGGCCGCGTCCCGGTCGGCCTCGCGCTCGGCGGCGGCGAGCGCGTCGTGCGCGACGGCCAGGGACCGGCGGACGCTCAGGTCGTCGTACTCCAGGTGGTGCAACCGCTCGTCCGCCGCAGCCAGTTGACCGGCGAGGACGTCGGGGGTGAGGGCCTGCCGGGCGGCGAGCCGAGCGGCGACGACCCGCAGGGCCAGCGGGAGCCGGCCGGTGAGGGCGACAAGGGGGTGGCGGGCATCGAGAGCGCCCGGGTCAGGTCCCCGCGGAGAGTGCCGGTCGGCCCGGCCCGAAGCCCTGCGCAGCAGTTCGGCGCTCTCCTCGTCCGTCAGCGGGGCGAGCGGGAAGCGGGTCACGCCGTCGAGGGCGGTCAGCGGCGAACGGCCGGTCACGATCACCGCGCACCGGGCACCGCCCGGCAGCAGCGGCCGTACCTGCGCGGCGCTCGCGGCATCATCCAGCACCAGCAGCGTGCGGGTCGGCGCGAGCAGGGACCGCAGCAACGCCGATGCCGCGTCGGGGGATTCGGGGATACGGCAGGGCTCGACACCCAGATCACGCAGCAGGGCGGCGAGCGCCTGGCCGGGGGTGAGGGGGGCCATGCCCGGGGTGGCACCGTGCAGGTTGAGGTAGAGCTGCCCATCGGGGAAGCGTTCCGCCAGCTCATGCGCGACGTGCAGCGCGAGCGCGCTCTTGCCGACACCGGCCATGCCGCTGAGGACGGCGGTGGGGTGGGGCCCTGGTGCCGTGAGGGCACGGCGCAGCGCGTCGCGCACTCCGTCGCGCCCCGTGAAATGCGCCGGCGGTGGCGGTAGTTGAGCAGGTGAGGGCGGTGCCTTAGGGCCACCACTCCCCACGGCTCCCCGCAACACCTCCACATGCGCCTCGCGCACCCCCGGCCCCGGCTCGATGCCGAGCCGGTCGACGAGGCGGGTGCGCAGCCGGTGATGGACGGCCAGGGCCTCGGCGGTACGGCCGGTGCGGTGCAGGGCGAGCATGAGCTGCCGGTGGTACGCCTCCCGCAGCGGATACTCGGCGGTCAACTCCGCCAGCTCCGGCACGAGCCCGTCGAGCCGCGGGCCGCCCAGGGCCAACTCGGCGTCGTGGCGCCACTCCAGGAGCAGCAGCCGTGCCTCGCGCAGCCGCTGCGCGAAGGCGTACCCGCCCACCTCGGACGGCAGCCCGGCGAGGGGGGCGCCCCGCCACAGCGCGAGCGCGGCCGCACACACGCGGACGACCCGCTCCCAGTCCCGTCCGGCGTGCGCGGCACGCGCCGCGGCGACCCGGGCGTCGAACAGATGGACGTCCAGCTCGCCTTCGTCGACGCGCAGCACATACCCGGACGGCACGGTCCGCAGCCGCTCGGGATCGTCGAGCAACCGCCGCAACCGGGCTACGTGATTGTGCAGCGAGGCCTGGGCGGAAGCGGGCGGAGCCCCGCCCCACAGCGCGTCCTTGAGCGACTCGGCGGAGACGGTCCGCCCGGCGTCGAGCAGCAACGCGGCGAGCAGCACCCGGACCTTGGGGCTCGCGATGCCCCGCGCCTCGCTCCGGCCGCCTGCGCCGCCGACGTCGTAGAGCCCCGGCGGGCCGAGCAGCCCGAACCGCAGCGCACACCGCTCCCCGGAGCCCTCGTCACTGCCCGAGCAGGGAGATGCCCCCATCGCTCCCCCGCCTTCCCCTGTCACCGCCCTCGACGAATGTCCGCCCCCTGGCCCACTGTTGGCCATATGTTAGCGATCCGTTGGCCCGACCTGATGTGATCACTACGTCGGATCTGGCCCGGCGGCGTGCGCGTCTGGACGCGCCACTCGGGGGAGTGTCGCCGCCGCGGCCGGTTCCGGGTCCCGGTCGGCGGAGGTGAACGGCCGGGACCCACTCACTTCTCTCACGCCGCTCCGGCTGTCAGATGACGGGCGGCCTCCCCAGCCGTGTGAGCCGCCACACCGTACGCCAGCGCATGGGCCGCCGCTCCCCCGCCGGCTCCCGTACGCCTTCCAGGAAGCCGCCGAACCACGCCCGCAGCCCGGCGGCGGAACGGTTCCGTGCCAGGGTGAGCAGCACCCACACGCCCAGATGGACGGGGACGAGCGCGACCGGCAACCGGCGGCGGGCGAGCCAGACCCGGTTGCGGGCGTTCACGCGGTAGTAGATGGCGTGCCGGGCGGGCGAGGTCTTGGGGTGCTGGAGCAGCAGTTCGGGCGCGTAGAGGATGTGCCAGCCCGCGTCGGCCGCGCGCCAGGCCAGGTCGGTCTCCTCGTGGGCGAAGAAGAACTCGGCGGGCCAGTCGCCGACCTCGTCGAGCATCGCCATCCGCAGCGCGTGCCCGCCACCGAGGAACCCGGTGACGTAGCCGCCCCGCATGGGGTCCGAACCACCCACCCGGGGCACGTGCCGCTGCTGCGTCTCGCCGAGTTCGTCGGCGATGCGGAATCCGACGACGCCGAGCCGTTCGTCGGCGGCGTACAGGTCCCGCACGCGGCGCAGCACATCGGCGTCGACGAGCAGCCCGTCGTCGTCCAGATCGACGACGACGTCGACATCGCCGAACTCCCGCAGTCGTGCCAGAGCCGCGTTCCGGCCACCGGGGCACCCCAGGTTCTCGTCGAGTTCGACGGGGGTGACCTCGCCGGGCAGGGACAGCCGCCGGGCGAACTCGGGCAGCGGGCAGCCGTTGCCGACGATCACGATCCGCTCGGGCGGCACGTCCTGCTTGGCCACGGAACGGAGCAGCGCGTCGACCTCCTCGGGCCGATTGCCCATCGTCACCACGGCGACGGCGATCCTGGGCGCCCCCATGTCCTCACCTCATCACGGTCGGCAACTGACGGGTCGACGGGCGATGCTAGCCGTTCACGATAAGGCCCCCTTAAATACGCCTGCCGGACGACGGTCCGCCTGACTCGTTCGGGCGAACCGGCACCCGACCCGATCGGGCACGGGATGTCGGGTCCGGCAGGGGGCTTCCTCCCTAGCGTGGTGGACACCGAAGAGGCACGAAGAAGGAAGGAACCGGGCGTGCTGGAACGGCTCAACCAGGCCATGGAACACATCGAGCGCCACCTCGACGACTCGGTTGACGCCGTGGAACTGGCGCGGATCGCGGCCACCTCGGAGTACCACCTGCGCCGTATGTTCTCCGCACTGGCAGGCATGCCCTTGTCGGAGTACGTCCGGCGCCGGCGGCTCACCGTCGCGGGCGCTGAGGTGCTCGCGGGCGGCGAGACGCTGCTGGAGATCGCGGTGCGCTACGGCTACGGCTCCGGCGAGGCCTTCGCGCGGGCGTTCCGCACGATGCACGGCGTCGGCCCCGGCGAGGCCCGGCGCACCGGCGCCGTGCTCGTCTCCCAGCCCCGGCTGACCTTCCGCCTCACCGTCGAAGGGAGCAGCAGCATGCACTACCGAGTGGTGGACCGCCCGGCCTTCACCGTCACCGGCTTCAGGACCCGGATCCCCCTGGTCCACTCAGGCCCCAACGAGTCGATCATCGACTTCGTCCGCGGCCTCGACAAGCAGGCCCTGGAACACCTGAAGAAGCTGTCCGACCAGGACCCCCGGGGCATCGTCGCGGTCTGCGACGACCTGGACCCCAGCCGTGCGGAGGGCACGGAACTCGACTACTACCACGGCGTGATCACCGCGGCACCGGCCCCCGAGGGCACCACCGCCCTGGCCGTCCCGTCCGGCACCTGGGCGGTCTTCACCACCTCGGGCCCGGCCCCCGAGGCCATCCAGAACCTCTGGCGGGACGTGTTCACCGAGTGGTTCCCGTCCAACCCCTACCGCACCCGCCCCGGCCCGGAGATCCTCCGCACCCACCTGTCCCCCGACGGCCAGGAGGCGGACGCCGAGCTGTGGCTCCCGGTGGAGCGTGAGACCACTCGCTGAGACACGCGAACCCCGCAGTGCTCTTTCCTTCAGTCGCGGGCCGATCACAAAGCGGACCAATGCCGTGAACTGAGCGACGCAAGGGCCGCACGGGCATGTCCGGAACGCAGTTGACTTCGCCTTCCTTTTCGCGATCATTGCATGTGCGGCCCTTCCAATTCCCCCCTGCGTGAGGCATGGGGGGCAACGGGGCGAGTAGGTGTCGCACGGCCGACGGGGATGTGAATTCGCTATGCGCGAAAGGGTGTCGTTCAAGCTGCTCGGACCGCTCGAGGCAGCCGTCGCAGACGAACCGATACGGATCAGCAGTGCACGTCAGCGATCAGTTCTGGCCACGTTGCTGCTTTCCTGCGACCGGGTCGTCTCGGTCGACAGCCTCACCGAGGCCGTGTGGCAGGGAGAGCCTCCGACCACCGCCCGGAACCAGATCGCCATCTGCATTACCGCGCTCCGAAGAATCTTCCGCGAGGCATCCGTGCCCGCGGAAATGATCGAAACGAGCCACCCCGGCTACATACTTCACTCAGCGCACTGCTATATCGATCTGAAAGACCTGAACCAGTCGGTGGCGAGAGCCCGAATGGTGGCCGCTCACAATGAACAGGCCGAGGAAGCGGCCAAGTTGTTCGAGCACGCTCTCGCCCTGTGGCGGGGCCCCGCGCTCGACGGCCTCTCCGGAGCGCACATCGACGATGTCTCCGGTCAGCTGGCCGAGTTCCGGCTCGATCTGTGGGAGGAGTACGCGGCCCTCCAGCTGATGCTCGGCCACCACCAGAAGGTCAGCGCGCAACTGGCGTCGCTGGTGAAGGAGAACCCGCTGCGCGAGCAGGCCCGGGCGCATCTCATGCAGGCCCACCACGTGGCCGGCCGGCGGGCCGAGGCGCTTCAGGTCTACCGCGAAGGACGCCGGGCCCTCGTCGACGAGCTCGGCATCGAACCCGGACCCGTGCTGCAGGAGATGCACCGCCGGGTCCTGCAGGACGCCGACGACTCCGAGCCGCACTCCGAGCCGCACTCCGAGGCGCACTCCGGGGCGCCGGCGCCCGCCAAGGCGGTCGCCACCACCGCCCCGTCCGCGGCCTCGTCCGACCCCGCCCCGCGCGTTCCCGCCCAGCTTCCGCTCGCGCTGTCCACGTTCACCGGACGCGAGCCGGAGATCGAGGTGCTGGAAACGCTGCTGCGCCGCAGTGCGGACGGGACCGCACCGGCGGTGGCCGTCGTCACCGGGGTGAGCGGCATCGGCAAGAGCGCACTGATCGTGCACTGGGCGAACCGGGTCGCCGACCGCTTTCCCGACGGGCAGCTCTTCATCGACGTACACGGCTATGACAAGTCCAACCGGCCGCTGTCGTCCCTGTCCGTCCTCGACCAGGCGCTCCGCGGGCTCGGCGTGTCCAGCGCGCAGATACCGGCCGGGCTCCAGGAACGCTCCGCGCTGTACCGCTCCCTGCTGAACCATCGCAGACTGCTCGTCATCCTGGACGACGTGCGCTCGTTCCGGCAGATCCAGCCGCTGTTGCCGGGGCGTGGCCGGTGCGTCGTGCTGATCACCAGCCGGGATCCGCTGGACGAACTGGTCAGCGACTACGGTGCGGTCCAGATCCAGCTGAACGTGATGACGGCGCCCGAGGCCGACCGGATGCTCGCCACCGTGATCGGGCAGGACCGGGTCGCCGCCGAGCCCGAAGCCGCGGCGCGGCTCGCCGAGCTGTGCGGGCATCTGCCGCTGGCCCTGCGCATCGCCGCCGGCCGGCTCACCCCGCGCCCCTACCGGTCGCTGCAGCGGCTCGCCGCACGCCTGGAGGACGGAGCGGGCCGGCTCGACGTGCTCAGCCCCTCCGACGGCGGAGTGCGGGCCGGATTCTGGCTCAGCTACCGGGAGTTGTCGCCCGAGGCGGCCGTGCTGTTCCGGCGCCTCGCGCTGCTCCCCGTGGAGGGGTTCGCCGCGTGGGCGGGCGCCGTGGTGCTCGACGTGAACCTGATGAAGGCCGAGGACCTGCTCGAAGAGCTCGTGGACGCCCAGCTCCTCGAACTGTGCCTGACCCAGAGCGGACCGTCGGCCCGGTTCCGCTTCCATGAGCTGCTTCGTCTGTTCGCTTGGGAGCGCGCCCACGACGAGGACTCCGCCCAGGATCGTGCGGACGCCCTGGAGCGCGCCTACGGCACCCTGCTCACGCTCGCCGGCTCCGCACACCAGCTCCTCTACGGGGCGGGCCACCTGCCACGTCATTCGGCCCGGCTCACCCACGAGCTGCCGGCGGACGCGGTCACGGAGCTGCTCGCCGACCCGCTGGAGTGGTTCGAGTCGGAGCGGGGCACCATCCTCGCCATGGTGGGCGCGGCGGCACGGCACGACGCCGCCGCCCACGCCTGGGAACTCACCGCGCGCGCCATGCCGCTGTTCGAGATGCGCAACTACCAGGAGGACTGGCAGCAGGCCGCACAGAGCGCCCTGGAGAGCGCCCGGCGCACCGACGACGCCTTCGGCGCCACCGTCATGCTGCGCTCGCTCGGCTCGCTCGCCATCTACCAGCGCCGCTACCAGGACGCCGACGGCCTGCTGACCTCCGCGATGGAACTGCTCGACCGGGCCGACGACCCGCACGAGCGGGCGGTGGTGCTGCGCAATCTCGCCCTGTGCGCCCGCTTCCGCGGTGACCTCGACGGCGCGGCAGAACACTGCCGTGCCGCGCTCTCCCGCTTCCGGGAGACCGACGACCCGGTCAGCGCCGCGCACGCCCTCGGTCTGCTGGCGCAGATCGAACTGGAGCGCGGTGACAACGACACCGGGATCGCGCTGACCCGGCAGGCCATCACGGCCAGTGCCGAGAGCGGGTCGGTGCGCGGCCGGGCCCAGAACGTCTACCGGCTCGCCGAGGCGTATCTGCGCATCGGCGAGCTGCGCGAGGTGATCGGGGCCTGCGAGAAGGTCATCGAGCTCACCCGGGCCCAGGGCGACCGGCTCGGCGAGGCGTACGCGTTGCGCGCGCTGGGCGAGGCCCAGTGGCGCCAGG
Source organism: Streptomyces sp. NPDC041940 (assembly GCF_055589465.1). Classification (NCBI taxonomy): domain Bacteria; kingdom Bacillati; phylum Actinomycetota; class Actinomycetes; order Kitasatosporales; family Streptomycetaceae; genus Streptomyces; species Streptomyces sp. NPDC041940. The sequence goes on along the minus strand of NZ_JBVJBP010000016.1, from coordinate 53,238 downwards.
GGCTGTACGACGCCGCTGAATCGACCCTGGGCGAGGCGTTCACGGCCGCCGGGGACGTCGGGGACCGGTTCCTTCAGGCACGCATCGAGACCGATCGGGCATGCTCCGAGGCCCTGCGGGGCGACACCGCGGCGGTGGGCCGGCTGCGGCGGGCCCATCAGGACTTCACCGTGCTGTCGGCGTCCTCGTGGCAGGAGCGCACCGCCCGGCTCGTCGACGTCGTCGGCGAGGCCCGCGCCGAGGGCCGGCCGGTGCAGCTCGAGCGCCTCCTGGCCACCCGGTGACACCGGCCTGTCCCGACTACTTGGTCCAGGGCAGGTCGCCGTCGCCCAGAGCCCCGTTCAGCGCACCGTCCAGCGCACCGTCCACGAGGGAGGTCACGTCCGTCACGGCGGTGCCGGGTCTGGGGCTGGGGCCGGGGCCCGTCCAGGGCAGGTCGTCCGCGCCGGCCGTACCGCTCATCAGCGCGATGTTGACCGCGACCGCGCCGAGCACCGAAACGACGAAACCCGTCTTCTTCTGCATGTCCTGGAATCCCCTCCGTCGCTGAACTCTTCAGCTGCCACAGACCGTACCCCAGCGAATCATCGCCGCTATTTCTCCTCGATTTCTCCCCCCTCCGGCCGGAGAAAATGAGCCGACATGACCGCGGGCTAGGGTCGGCTCCGAAGTCGACAGCGGAGGGGGACCAGCGTGCTCAAGGAGATCGGCGTCGGGATGGATGCGGAACGCGCCTACCGCGCTCTGCTGAGACAGCCGGGCGCGAGCCCGCAGGACATGGCGGAGCAGCTCGGATGGCCGCTCGACCGGGCCACCGGCGCCCTCGGTGAACTCGCCGAACTGGCTCTGGTGCAGTCGTCGCAGGAACACCTCGGAGGCGCGCGGGCGGTCGATCCGGAACTGGGCCTGAGGTCGCTGGTGCAGTCCCAGGAACGGGAATTGCTCAAACTGCAGCTGTCTCTCTCCGAGAGTAAATTGGCGGCTGAAAAACTCATCTCCGAATACCGGCGCGGAGCCCGCACCGAAGAAATCGACTCGGTACAGCTCGCCCAGGGTCCCGATGCGATCCAGGCGTGCATCGAAAAGGTGAGCCAGCAGTGCCGCGAGGAGGCCGAGGCGCTGCTGCCCGGCGGTGCGCAGCCGGCCGACCGGCTGCACGCGGCGAGGCCGCTCGACCGGATGCTGCTGGAGCGGTCCGTGCGGGTGCGGTGCGTCTACGCGCACAGCATCCGCAACGACCGGCCGACCACCGAGTACGCGCAGTGGCTGAGCGAGCAGGGCGGGCAGGTCAGGACCGCGCCACAGCTCCCGCTCAGGATGGTGATCTGGGACCGGAGCAAGGCCCTGGTGCCGCTCGACCCGGACCAGCCCGACCGGGGTGTGCTGCTGCTGTCGAGCCCTGGGCCGGTGGCCGCGCTGCGCGCCCTGTTCGAGCAGGTGTGGCGGCAGGCGTCCCAGTTCGGCCAGGAACGGCCGCAGGGCCGGGCGCGGGAGCTGAGCGACGAGGAGAGCGCGGTGCTCGGCCTCATGGCGGGCGGGCTCACCGACGAGGTGATCGCCCGCAAGCTCGGGGTCTCCGTACGCACGAGCCGGCGGATCACCGCCGAGCTCATGACCAAGCTGGGCGCTCGCAGCCGCTTCCAGCTCGGGGCCGTCGCGGCACAGCGCGGCCTGCTGACGGTCTAGCCGACCCCGCCGCCCCGGCCCGGCCCCACGCGTCCCGGACCGGCCGGACCGGCCCCACGCAGCCCGGGCCGGCCCCACGCGGCCCAGGCGGCCCAGGCGGCCCAGGCGGCCCAAGGGCCCAGGGAGCCAAGCGGCCCAGCAGCCCAAGCGACCAAGGGAGCCCAGGCTGCCCAAGCAGCCCAAGCGCTCCAGCCGGCCCAGGCGACCCAGCAGGCCCAGCAGGCCCAGCAGGCCCAGTCAGGCCCAGTCAGGCCCAAGCGCCCCAGCCCGCCCAAGCGACCCAGCAGGCCCAGCAGGCCCAAGCAGCCCAAGCACCCCAGCCCACCCAGCGACCCAACAGGCCCAAGCAGCCCAAGCACCCCAGCCCACCCAGCGACCCAACAGGCCCAAGCAGCCCAAGCACCCCAGCCCACCCAGCGACCCAACAGGCCCAAGCAGCCCAAGCACCCCAGCCG
>NZ_JBVJBP010000016.1:0-51000 GCF_055589465.1 Streptomyces sp. NPDC041940 | reverse complement strand
CCCACCCAGCGACCCAACAGGCCCAAGCAGCCCAAGCGGGCCTGGGCGGCCCAGGGGGCGCCGGGCCACTGGCCCAGGCGGGGCTAAGCGGTGTCCACTCCGGGTCGGCCGCGCAGATACGCGAGGACGGCGAGGACGCGGCGGTTGGTCGTGTCGTCGAGGGAGAGGTCAAGCTTGGTGAGGATGGAGCCGAAGTGCTTGCTGACGGTGCCCTCGCTCACCACCATGGCCGCGGCGATCGACGCGTTGGACTTGCCCTCCGCCATCAGCGCCAGCACCTCCTGCTCCCGCGTGGTGAGCCGGGCCAGCGGATCGCGCCGGTGCCTGATCAGCTGGCGCACCACCTCGGGGTCGACGACGGTGCCGCCCTCCGCGACCCGGTGCACCGCGTCGACGAACTCCTCGACGTGGCCGATCCGTTCCTTGAGGAGATAGCCCACCCCGGTGCCGTCGGAGGAGTCGAGCAGGTCCTCGGCGTAGGACCGCTGGATGTACTGGCTGAGGACCAGGATCGGCAGTCCGGGCCGGCGGCGGCGCAGGGCGATGGCGGCACGCAGGCCCTCGTCGGAGAAGCCGGGCGGCATCCGTACGTCGGTCACCACGATGTCGGGTTCGTGCGCGGCGACCGCCTCGGTGAGCTCGTCCGCGGCACCCACCGCCGCGACCACCTTGTGCCCGAAGCGCTCCATGAGGCCGACGAGTCCTTCGCGGAGCAGGACACTGTCCTCGGCCAGCACGATGCGCAGCATCAGTTCCTCAATCATGCGGTCGGATCAGGCGGTTGAGCAGGGTACCAGCAGGCGGAACACGGTGGGTCCGCCTGGCGGGGAGGACACCAGCAGGCGGCCGTCGAGGACCGAGACGCGGTCGGCGACGCCCTGCAGGCCCGTCCCGCGCCCGGTGTCCGCGCCCCCGTGACCGTCGTCCTCGACCTCCACGGTCAGCTGCCCCCCGTCCAGACCACCCCGTACCACGGCCCTGCTCGCGCCGCTGTGCTTGGCGACGTTGGCGAGGGCCTCGCTGACCGCGAAGTACACGGCCGTCTCGATCGCCTCCGGGGGCCGGACCGGCAGGTCGAGGTGCACGTCGACGGGGATCGTCGAGCGGTCCGCGAGATCCTCCACAGCCGCCACCAGGCCTCTGTCGGTGAGGACTTGGGGGTGGATGCCGCGGATCAGCTCCCTGATCTCGACGAGGGCGGTGGCCGCCTCGTCCTGCGCCTTGGCGAGCAGCGGGCCGAGCGGCCCGTCCGACGCGTCGAGGCGGGCCAGGCCGAGGGTCATGGACAGGGCGACGAGCCTCTGCTGCGCCCCGTCGTGCAGATCGCGCTCGATGCGGCGCCGCTCCGCCTCGAAGGCGTCCACGAGACGGACGCGGGAGCGGCCCAGCTCCTTGATCTTCGAGTTCAGTTCGCCGGTCGGCGAGGCCAGCAGGAAGCGGGTCAGGGCGGCCCGGCCCGCGGCGATCGCGCCGAGCGGGTAGGCGAAGACGGGCAGCAGCAACAGCCCGGCCAGCGCCGCCCCGAGCGCCCCGGGCCAGCTGTCCACGATCCACATCTTGAGGACCCGTGCCTCCTCGCCGTCGACCGCGAGCATCACCGGCACCGCGAGCAGCCCGCCGCACACGAGGAGGACGGAGCCCACGACCAGCGCTTCGAGGGGCCACAGCAGGAAGCCGAAGAGCACCGCGTAGCCCAGCTCACGCCAGGTGGCGCGTTCCTGGAGCCGGGTACGCAGCCAGGCGGTCAGTCCGGTGCGGTCGGGTTCGCGGTGCGGATCGGCGAGCGGCTCGCTGTCGATCAGACGCAGCCGGCGACGCTCGACCGAGGCCAGCGGCACCCCGGTGAGGACGAGCACGAGCAGCAGCGGAAGGCCGACGACGACCACGATCAGCACGCTGCCCGCGACGGCGAGCAGCACGAGCGTGAGCAGGGTGATGATGCCGAGGACCGCGCTGCTGAGCAGGTACAGCGCCGCGCGCCAGGGCCAGCCGCTGCGTACGTAGTGGCGCAGATGGAGCCGGTTCCAGATCGTCGGGGGGTGCATGCGCCGCACGCTATGAGACCTTTCCGGCCCGGACCACCCAGCTAGCTCCACCATCGGGGTGGGCACCGGCTACCGGACAGGACTGGGCCCAGCTGCGATGTGCCGGAGTGCCCCCGCGCGGTCTGCTGTAAGAGCTCCGGACCACGGGGCGACGGCACTGCGAGAGGACCGAAATGGGCTGGACCCAGGAACAGTTGGCGGCTGTGCCCGTGTGGCTGACGCTGCTGATCGTCTTCCTGCTTCCCATGGCGGAGCCCGCGCTCCCTCTGCTCGGCATGCTGTTCCCTTCGCAGACCGCCTTGATGGCGAGCGGCGTCCTCGCCCACCACGGCGCGCTGCCGCTGCCCGCCGCGATCGCGATGGCGGTGCTCGGCGCCCTGGCGGGCAATGTGATCGGTCATCTGGTCGGGCGCCGCTGGGGTCCCAGGCTCGCCGCGAACCTGCCGGCCCGGGTGACCGGCTCGCCCGGCTACCGCGCGGCGCTGCACACCGTCGGCACCTACAGCGCGCGGGCGGTGCTGCTCGGCCGGTTCAACGCGGTGCTGCGCACGCTGGTGCCGGTGATGTGCGGCGCCGTCGGTGTGCCCTGGACCCGCTTCCTGGGCCTGTCCCTGCTCGGCAGCCTGCTGTGGGCGCCCAGTTGTGTCGCGGTCGGGCTGCTCGCGGGCGGCTCCTGGCAGAAGTGGGGCGGCTCGGGGGTGCTCGCCGCCGGCGGCGCCGTGCTGCTGCTGACCAGTTCCCTGCCGATGCTGCTCTCGTACCTCAGCAGCAGGAAGGCCCAGGCGAACGCCGCGCTCACCACCGCTGGTTGAGATACGTCAGGAGTTGTGCCTCGTTCGGTACGAGGTAGAAGTGGTCGCCGGGAAAGACCTGGTGCTCGTACGTGGACGTGGTCAGAGGGCGCCAGGACAGCAGGTCGGCCAGGGAGCATCCCGGGTCGTCCGCACCGCCGACCGCGGTGACCGGGGCGCGCAGGGGCGTCGGCCCGGCGGGCCGGTAGGACTCGATGAGGCGGAAGTCGCCGCGCAGCGAGGGCAGCAGCAGCGGGCGCAGGTCGGGGTCGTCGTAGACGGCGGAGCCGAGGTCCCCGAGGCCTCGGGCCGAGGCGATCAGGCTGTCGTCGTCGAGGAGGTGGAGGGCGCCGCCGCGTTCGGTGTGCGGGGCGCCGCGCCCGGAGACGACGAGGTGCTCGGGCACGATGCCGTGCCGCTCGTCGAGGCGGCGCGCCACTTCGTAGGCGACGGCGGAGCCGAGGCTGTGCCCGAACAGGGCGAGGGGGGCGCCGAGTCCGGGCCCGAGGACGTCCTCCAGGGCGTCGGTGACGCGGTCGGCGAGCTCCTCCATGGACTCGGCACAGGGCTCGGCGAGGCGCTCCTGACGGCCGGGGTACTGGGTGGCGAGCAGTTCCACGCCGGGCGGCAGGCGGGCCGCCCAGCCGTGGAAGAGGGTCGCCGTGCCGCCCGCGTGCGGGAAGCCGACGAGGCGCAGCCGGACGCTCCCGCCCGTGGCCGGGTAGCGCCGGAACCAACGGCTCCTGATCCCCGCCCCCACAACGTCCCCCGCTCCTGCGACGCCCATACGAATCCACCCTCGCCCTGTCGTCGGCCCCTGACGGGCCCCTGCCCCGCCATGATCCGTCGCGCCGGGGCCCACGGGCGGGGACGGCGCGGGCAGGACGCTGCCGGTGCAGGTTCCTGCAGCCCTGCGCTCTCCCCTTTCCGTGCCGGGTGCAGCCATCGTGCACAGGAGGGTGGAGCTACCTCCACCCTCAAGACTCCGTCCCGCTGCGATGTCCCCATCGAGCGGGCCCGATTGAGTGGACACCATGAATCAAGCAGCCGTCCGGCTCCGCTCCGTGACCCGGTCCTACGGGACCGGCGACAACGCGGTCACCGCCCTCGACCAGGTCAGCCTCGACATCCCGAGGGGTACCTTCACAGCCGTCATGGGCCCCTCGGGCTCCGGCAAGTCGACCCTGCTGCAGTGCACTGCGGGGCTCGACCGGCCGACCGGGGGCCAGGTCTTCCTCGGGGAGACCGATCTGACCCGGCTGAGCGAGAAGAAGCTGACATTGCTGCGCCGGCGGCGCATCGGGTTCGTCTTCCAGGCCTTCAACCTGCTGCCCGCGCTGACCGCCGAGCAGAACGTCGGACTGCCGCTGCGGCTCGCCGGCCGCCGCCCCAGGCGGTCCGAGGTCCTGGACGTCCTGGAGAAGGTCGGCCTGCGCGAGCGCGCCGGGCACCGGCCCAGTGAGATGTCGGGCGGCCAGCAGCAGCGTGTGGCGCTCGCCCGCGCCCTGGTCACCAAGCCGGAGGTGCTGTTCGGCGACGAGCCGACGGGCGCCCTGGACTCCACCACGAGCCGTGAGGTGCTGACGCTGCTGCGGGGGATGGTCGACCGCGGCCAGACGGTGATCATGGTGACGCACGACCCGGTCGCCGCCTCCTACGCGGACCGGGTGCTCTTCCTCGCCGACGGCACGGTCCAGGGCGAGCTGCACACGCCGACGGCGGAGCAGGTCGCCCAGCGGATGACCTCCCTGAGCGCCGTCCCGTCGAAGGCCTCGGCGGTGGCGTCGTGCTGAGTCTCGCGCTGCGCGGGATGCGCGCCCGCTGGGTCACCTTCGTCGGTTCGTTCGTCGCGCTCGCGCTCGGCGTCGGCCTCATCGCCACCACGGGCCTCGCGCTCGCGGCGACGTTCGACGCGCCGGAGCGGGGCACCGAACGGTTCGCCGAGGCGCGGGTCGTGGTGCAGGGCACCGACGAGGTGAAGGCCGACACCCCGATCGGGGTGCGGACGTCGACGCTGTCCAACCCCCCTGCGGTGCCGGAGCAGCTGGCGGACAGGCTGGCCACGGTGGGCCCCGTCGCCGCGGACCGTACGTTCCCGGTCTCGGTGCCGGACGCGGAGCGGCGGTTCGGTGCGGACACCGCGCTCGTGGGCCACTCATGGGCCGTCGCCGCGGCCACGCCGTACCGTCTCACCTCCGGACGCGCCCCCTCAGCGCCCGGCGAAGTCGTCGTCACGACCGGGCCCGCCGCGCAGGTGCGCACCGGGGACCGGATCCAGGTGACCACGCCCGAGGCCACCGGCACCCGCACCGTGGTCGGCACGGTGCCGGCGGCCGGCTTCGAGTCGGTGGTCTTCTTCACCGCCGCCGAGGCCGCGCGCCTGTCACCGCGGATCGACCGGGTGACGGTGGACGCCGACCCGGCCGCCGTCCGCGCGGCGCTCGGTACCGGCTCGGGCATGACCGTCCTCACCGGCGACGACCGGCGGCGCGCCGACCCCGACCCGGACCGCGACGAGGAGGCCCTGGTCTCCGTGAACGCCCTGCTCGGCACCGCGGCCGGCATCACCGCGTTCGTGTCGGTGTTCGTGGTCGCCTCGACCTTCACCTTCGCGGTGGCGCAGCGCAGGCGGGAGTTCGGACTCCTGCGGATGGCGGGCGCGACACCCGGTCAGGTGCGGCGCATGGTCTACGCGGAGGCCCTGGTGATCGGGGTGCTCGCATCGGGCGCGGGGTGCTGGCTGGGCCGGTGGGCCGCGCCGCGGCTCGCCTCGTGGATGTCGGGGCAGGGCCTCGCCCCGGCCTGGTTCCGGATCGGTCAGCAGGCCTGGCCGCTCCATGTCGCCTTCTGGACCGGCCTGACGGTGGCTCTGTGCGGCGTCGTCGTGGCGTCCTTCCGTGCGGGGCGCACCGGCCCGACGGCGGCGCTGCGGGAGTCCGCCGTGGACAGCGGCACGATGCCGTGGAGCCGCCTCCTGGTGGCCGCCGCCGTGCTGCTCACGGGCCTCGGCCTGCTGGTGACGGCGCTGGTGGACGATCCGGGCGACGTGCTGAAGCGCAAGACGTACATCACCCAGCCGATGTTGCTCATCGTGGCGATGGCCCTGCTCGCGCCGCTTCTGGTACGGCCGCTGACCCGGCTGCTGACCTGGCTGCCCGCCCGGCTGCCGGGCGCCGTGGGCATGCTGGCGCGGGAGAACGCGGCGGCGGGAGTGCGCCGGACGGCGGCCGTGGCGGCGCCGGTCATCATCACCGTGGCGCTCGCCTGCTCCCTGATGGGCACGACCGCCACCATCAACGAGGCCAAGGCAGCCGAGGCCCGCGCCCAGACGCGGGGCGACTACGTGGTCTCGTCGGGCGACGCGGGCCGGGCGCTGCCCGCCGATTTCGTCCGGGCGGCTCGTGCCGTCCCCGGCGTCACGGTCAGCACGTCCCGTTCGACCGGGGTGACCGTCCTGGAGGAGGGCACCGCCCTCGTGCGCTCCGAGGCCCGCGCCGTCGGCAGCGGCACGGACCTGTCCGCGGTGTCCCAGCTCCCCGTCGTGGCGGGAAAGCTGACCGACCTCGATGACGACAGCATCGTCGTCAACGAGGAATGGCTGACCACGCGCGTCGGCGACCGGGTGCCCGTCTGGCTGGGCGACGGCCGCAAGGCGAACCTCAGGATCGCCGCGGTCCTCGGGGTCGGCACCGGCAACAACGGCGTGTACCTCACCGAGCGCAACGCCGCCGGCGCGGGCGTCGACCGCGTCGACATCAAGGTCGCCGCCGGCGCGGACCGGGCCGCCGTCGACCGGCGGCTGCGCGCGGCGGGCGCGGCCAGTGGCGTCGAGGTGCTCGGCGCCGGGCAGTGGATCGACGCGCACTACCCGCGCTCCAGCGAGTCCACCCGGCTCGGCCTGCTGATGATCCTGGCCATCGCCCTGGTCTACACGGGCATCGCGCTGGCCAACACGCTGGTCATGGCGACCACGGACCGGGTCCGCGACCTCGCCGCGCTGCGTCTGACGGGCGCGACGAAGCTTCAGGTGCTGCGCCTGGTCGCCGTCGAGTCGGTGATGGTCGTGGTGGTCGGCGCGGTGCTCGGCGCCGCCGTCTCGGCGGTGAACCTGCTCGGCGTCCGCACCGCCCTCGGCCTGCTCGACGTGCGCTCCGCGATCGTCGTGCCATGGCCTACGGTGGGCGCGGTGATAGCCGCGAGCGCCTTCCTCGCGGTCCTCGCGGCCACCCTGCCCGCGTCGTTCGCCCTGCGCACCCGGCCGGTGGAGCTGGCGGGCATGCGCGAGTAGTCCCGCCGCGGACGTACCGGCCGATCCACCGATCCCTACGAGCCCGAGAGGCACAGAAGTTGACGAGTGAGACCGCGGCACCCGGGTCGTTGTTCAGAGAGTTCCTGCGCAGTCCCCGGCAGGTCGGTGCCATGGCTCCCAGTTCACTCCGGCTGGCCGCCGAGGTGGCCCTGCCCGTGCCCGAGTCCGGCAACCCGGTGGTCGTCGAACTCGGGCCCGGCACCGGGGCGTTCACGGGAGTGATCCAGGAACTCCTCGGCGGTCGCGGGCATCACCTGGCCGTGGAGATCAACCCCCGGCTCGCGGCGTCGCTCGCCGGGCGCTTTCCGCGGGTGCAGGTCCTGAACGCCGAGGCGGCCGAGCTGCCGCGGCTGCTCGCCGAGTGCGGACTGGCCGCGGCGGACGTCGTCGTCAGCGGGCTGCCCTGGGCCAGCCTGGACCTGACGACGCAGGAGACGACGCTCGACTCCGTGCGCCGGGTCCTCGCACCGCAGGGGGCGTTCACGACCTTCGGCTATGTGCACGCGACGTACCTGCCGTCGGCACGGCGCTTCCGGCGCATGCTCGGCTCGTCCTTCGAAGAGGTGGTGCCGGGCCGCACGGTGTGGGGCAATCTGCCGCCGGCGTTCGTCTATCACGCGCGGCGTCCACGCCCCCGCCTGTCGCCCGAGACCCTCGATCTCCTCGCCGCGCGGGTCGGTGCGCGTGCCGCGGCGAGCACAGGCATGCGCTTCTGAATCCCCCGGGGAGCGCATGAGTCCGCCGCCGTACCTGACAAGGGTACGGCGGCGGATCCGTGTCGGGGGGCGCCCCGTGGCGTCAGCCGTCGGACGGCTCGGCCATCGCCACGGCGATCTTGCGCGGGCCGGTGAAGGGCTCACGGGCGTGCGCGGCCAGCATGTTGTCGACGACCAGCACGTCGTGCCGCCGCCAGTCGAAGCGGGTGCTCGCGTCCCGGTAGCACTGGCGCAGATGAGCGACGACATCGTCGGGGATCGGCGCCCCGTCCCCGTAGTAGGAGTTGGTGGGCAGTTCCTCGGGCGCGAAGATCTCCAGGAGTCCGTCGCGCACATCGGGGGCGACCGTGCTGACGTGGAAGAACGTGATGTGGTTGAACCACACGCTCTCCCCCGTCACCGGGTGCCGGTGCACCGCGTCGCGCACCGCCGTGGTGCGCAGCCCGCCGGCGGTCCACTCCACGTCGATGCCCTTGTCCGCGCAGTACGCGGCGACCCGGTCCTTGTCGTCGGTGCTGAACGCCTGCTGCCACGGCACCCCGAAGTCCTCGTGGAAGTTGCGCACCACACGCCAGCGGCGCCGGGTGAACTCCTCCCGCACGTCGGGGTCGATGGCCGCGTGGACGGCGCGGATGTCGGCGAGCGGGGTGGCGCCGAGTGTGTGGGCGGGCTCGATGCAGAAGAAGTACAGGGTCTGCGGCCAGACCGACTGGTACGAGTTCTCGTTGTGCAGGAAGATCTCCTCGTCCGCCGGGTAGTCGGTCGAGGTGTACACCTGCCCCTTGATGGTGGAGCGCGGCGAGGAGCGTTCCGCGTAGGTCAGCGGCGGGGTGCCCGACAGGGCGTGCACCGAGCCGTTGAATCCGTCCACGCCGTCGACCGCGAAGCCGCGCAGCAGGACCGCGCCGCGCTCGACGAGGGCGCCGCGGACGGCCGCCCGGTGCTGTGTGAGGTACGCGCCGATCTCCACGGAGGGGTCGGGTGCGAGGAAGACCTTGGGGAAGTGGCCCGGGAGGTCGACTCCCTGGGCCGGCACTCCGGTCGGGGTGGGTATCGCCTGGGTGGTCATGGTGGTGGTCAGCTCCTGGAGGAGGCGAAGGGTTCGAGCAGGGAACGGGACAGCGCGGTCTCCCGGGTGCGCGGGGCGACGGGACCCGCACGGCCCACAGGGCCGGCGAGCGCCACGAAGAGGCCGTTGCGGTTCGGCACGTCCTCGACGGGGGAGCCCGGGTCCTCCCGGTGGACCTGCAAGGACTCGATCTCCCCGGTGATGCCGACGCCGATCACTGTCACGACTGCCTCCTTGCCGGTCCGGCACCGCCGGACGCCGGGACGGGTGAGTTGCTCAGCGGTGCTCATCGGACCTCAGTCGGACATCGCGACGAGCACGCGGCGGGTTCCGGTGAAGGGCCGGCGGCCGTGCGAGACCAGCATGTTGTCGATGAGCATCAGGTCACCGGTGCGCCAGTCGCAGTTCACGGCGGCGTCCAGGCCCCGGTCACGGATCTGGAGGACGTACTCGTCGGGGATGGGCGTGCCGTCGGCGAATGTGACGGACTGCGGCAGTTCGTCGACGGGCATGATCTGGGCGAGCGCGGCGGCGGTGTCGTCGCCGAGTCCCGCCGGGTGCCACTGGTCGGACTGGTTGAACCACACCTCCGTGCCGGTCACCGGGTGCACAGCGGTCGCGGGCCGCACCTGGCGCACCCGCAGCGAGCCGTCCGGCTTCCATTCCCACCGGGCGCCGGTCTGTCCGAGGAAGGCCTCGACCTCGGCGCGGTCGGTGGTCTCGAAGGTGTCCTGCCAGCTCTTGCCGAGGCCGAGGCCGCCGTGCAGGTTCTGCTGGTAGCAGACGCCGCCCTTGAACGCCTCCCTGACCTCCGGGTCCAGGGACTCGAGCCAGAGGGCGGAGTCGGTCACCGGCGTGGCGCCGCCGGTCTCGGCGGCCTTCTGGCAGAAGAAGAGCAGGCGGGCCGGCCAGGCGTGGGCGTACGACATCTCGTTGTGCATCGAGATGGTGAACTCCTGCGGGTACTCCGTGGAGGTGTAGACGTTCTTGCCGACCTTGGTGCGCGGCGAGTTGCCGTGGACGTAGGCGAGCCGGTTGGGCAGCAGCTCGTCCATGACCGGGTCGAGTTCCTCCTGTGTGACGCCGAAGCCGCGGAAGACCAGTGCCTTCTCCTTGACGAGCTGGTCGTCGATGGCGGCGGTGTCGCCGATCACCCTGAGCAGCCCGGCGGCCGAGGCCTCGACCCCGGCGCTCTGCGGGGTGATCACCAGCGGGGTCCAGCTGGGGGTCGTGTTCATGAGGGGCGTTCTCCTTCGTGTTCGTGTACGGGTTCTTGCGGCTTTTCCCGAGAGACCTGCTCTTCCTCGGAGGCGAGGAGGCGGGACAGTGCGGAGGCGGCGGCGACGAGCGCCAGGACGCCCATCGCCGCACCGAGCAGGGCGGCCGTGCGGGCCGCGCCGAGGGAGTCGAGGAGCACTCCGCCGGCGAGTGCGCCGAGTGCGTTGGCGCCCGAACCCGCCAGCTGTAGCGCGCTGTTGACGCGGCCCTGGAGGGCATCGGGCGTGGTGCGCACCTGGTGGACGCCGCCGGCGACGTTGACGGCGCCGCCCACCAGGCTCATTCCGGCCAGCAGCGCTCCCAGGAGCAGTGGCTGCCGGGTCAGGGCGAGGGCGGGCACGAGCAGCGCCCACACCGCGAGCGCCCCGCGGACCAGGCCGGCCATGCCGATGCGGCGCGTGGCCCAGCCGCCGCACAGGGCGCCGACGGCGCCGCCCGCCCCGCTGATCGCCGCGATCACGCCGACCGTCGCGGGCGAGAGCCCGTCCTCGTACAGGACGAAGGCGGGCAGCAGGGCCAGCGCCTGGAAGATCACGTTGCTGCCGGAGATCAGCAGTGTGATCCGGCGCAGGAAGCGGCGCCGCCACAGCCAGCGCAGCCCTTCGGCGATCTCGGGCCCGAGCCTGCGCCGGGTGGCCGCCGGGCTGCCGCCGAACGGCGCCCTGACGCACAGGACGGCGAGCAGCGACATCAGGTGCGCGACGCTCCCGAGCAGGAACGGCGACCACCTGGCGGCGGCGAACGCGGCGCTGCCGAGCGGCTGTCCGAGCAGCCCCGCGGCCCGCCCCCGCGCCTCGTTCCCGGCGAGCGCCGCGGTGAGCTGCGACGCCGGCACGACCTGGCGGACGCAGGCCCGTTCGGCGAGGCGGTGGCAGACCATCAGCGATCCCTCGGCGAACGCGGCCACCGCCAGGTGGGTCAAGTGGACCTGGCCCACCGCGACTGCCGTGACCACGCTCGCCGTGGAGACGGCGCAGCCCGCGCTGCACACGAGCATCGTGCGGCGCCGGTTCCACCGGTCGACGAGCGCCCCGGCGGGCAACTGCACGAGCAGATGCGGCAGTTGGGCCGCGAAGGCGGCCACCGCTCCCGCCGCCGCCGATCCGGTGGACCAGATCAGCAGCAGCGGGTAGGCGACCGAGGTGGCGCGGGAGCCGAGCAGGGTGAGCCCGGCGCCGCTCCACAGCATGAGATAGTCGCGGTTGCGTCGCAGCGGGACCGGATCCGGCCCCTTCGCCTGCGGGTGCGCGGGAGCCGTCCGGCCGTCGGTGACGCTCACTCTCCCGGTGCGGCCGGGCCGCCCGCCCGGCACCACTTCAGGACGGCCATCGCGCTGTGCATCTTGTTCTCGGCCTGCTCGAAGGCGATGCTGTGCGGCCCGTCGAGGACCTCGGCCGTCACCTCGTCCCCGCGGTGCGCGGGCAGGTCGTGCAGGAACACCGCCTTGGGGCTGGTCTCCCACAGCCGCGCGCTCACCTGGAACGGGGCGAAGACGTCCCGCCAGTCCGGGTCGGGTTTGGTGGTGCCCGTGGTCTGCCAGCGCGTGGTGTAGATGGCGTCGACGTCGGCGGGCAGGTCGTCCATGTCGTGGCGTTCGCGCACGCTCGCGCCGGTGCGTGCGGCGTGCGCCTCGGCCCTGGCGAGATAGGCCGGGTCGAGCCCGTAGCCGGGCGGGGTGCGCAGTTCCAGCTCGGCGCCCGGGAAGCGACTGAGGGCGAGGGCGAACGCGGACGCCGAGTTGTTGCCCTCTCCCACGTACAGGACGCGCAGCCCGTCCAGCCGGCCGAAGTGTGCGCTCAGCGTGGTGAGGTCGGTGAGGGCCTGTGTGGGGTGCTCGCCGGCGCTCATCGCGTTGACGACGGACATCCGCCGCTGGCTCGCCCAGGCCCGCATCTCCGCCTCGTCACCCGCGGTGCGGGCCACCAGGACGTCGAGCATCCGGGAGAGCACGACCCCGGTGTCCTCGCTGGTCTCACCGGTGTTGAGCTGGAGGTCGCCCGGCCCGTAGGTGATCAGGGAGGCGCCCAGGCGCAGGGCGCCGCTGGAGAAGGCGGTACGGGTACGGGTGGACGTCTTGCTGAAGTAGATGCCCACGACCTCGTCCCGCAGCGGCTTCGGGCCGCCCTTGCGCTCGGCGGCGCGGAAGGCGACACCGTCCGCCACCAGGGTGCGCAGGTCGTCGTCGGTGAGGTCGTCCACGGAGATGAGGTGGCGTGTGCGGGGGTGGTGCACAGGGTCCTCCTGGGTGGTGGTGGCCGTTCGCGGGCCGTGGGTGGTCATGCCTGCTCCTCGTCGGTGACGACGGGGCTGAGCAGCGGATGACCGGCGGGGGCGGCGGAGCCGGTGCCCGCTGCCGCCCACTCGGCCATCAGCTCGCCCTTGCCGAAGGGCTCTTCGTCCTTGCCGAGCCGGGCGGTCAGGTGCTTGACGACGCTCTTGCCGCTGTCGGAGTTGGTGAGGGCGACCAGGCCGACCCCGCTGCCGAGGTGGGAGAGCGAGAGGTTCCAGTAGCCGGCGGGTTCGCCGCCGTGACCGAACTCGGCGTCGCCGCCGGTGTCGTCGACGATGGTGCCGAGGCCGTAGAAGCTGCCCGGATGGGTGGCGAGCAGTTCCCGGGCGACGGCGCGGGGCAGCAGGGCCCCCTCGTGGCCGAGGAGCGAGGCCCGCACCTGCCGGGCCAGCCGGGCGATGTCCTCGGCCGTCGTCCACAGGCCGGCGGCGGCGAGGTGGGCGCGTTCGCGCCAGCCCCCTTCCATGGCCACGCCCTTGACGTGGTGGCCGAGGGCCACCGGACGCCCCGACGTGCGCGGGAAGTCCTGGTCGAAGCTGCTTCCCGTCATGCCGAGCGGCGCGAGGACCAGGCGGTGCGCGAGGTCCTGGAACACCTCACCGGTGACGTCCTCCAGGAGCTGCTGGAGGACCCAGTAGTGGGTGCTGGACTTGCGGAACGTGGAGCCGGGCACCAGCTGGCGGCGCACTCGCGGGGTGGAGACGGCGCCCGTGCCCTCCAAGAGGTCCCGCAGGGTGGGAACCTCGCCGCCCGGCGGGAATCCGACGCTGCGGTGCCGGGCGAGCCCGGCGGTGTGCCCGAGCAGCTGCCGGACGGTCACCGCGCCGGGTGCCGAGTCCAGCTCCTCGAGGTGCCAGGACGTCAGGTGCGTGTCGATGGAGTCGTCCAGGCCCATGCGCCCCTCGGCCACGAGCCGCAGGGTCGCGAACGCCGCGACGTGCTTGCTGATCGAGCCGACCTGGAACAGCGTGTCCGGGGTCACCGGCCGGTCGCCGTCCACCGCGAGGACACCGGCCGCGTGGGTGCGCACCGAGCCGTCCGCGCCGAGCAGGGCCAGGCTCACGCCGGGCACCTGGTGCTCGGCCATGAGGGCGTCCAGGTCGTCGAGGGCGATCGTCCCCCCGGCCTCGGCGGTGGCCTGTGCACCGCCGCCGAGCAGGGCCGCGACCTGGGCGAGCGGCCCCTCCGTGAGGCGTGTGGCGTCGCCGCCTGCGGCCTGCCGCAGGAGCGAGGCGAGCAGCTCGGCCGGGACCTCGACCGGTGCGGGCTCCGCCTCGGCGGCCTTGGCGGCCTCCTCCGCGGCGGCCGCCGCCCTGTCCTCGTCGATGGCCGCGGCCAGGTCGACGAGCGTGCCGTGCTGGTACATGCGCCAGACCGAGACCGCGAGGCCCTCGCGGCGGGCCGCCGCGAGCACCTGGATCATCAGGATCGAGTGCCCGCCGAGCTCGAAGAACTCGTCGTGCACACCGATCTCGTCGACACCGAGCACCCCGGACCAGATCTTGGCGAGCGTGCGTTCCGTGTCGGTGCGCGGCGCCACGAACTCGCGGCCCGAGCGCATCGCCGAACGGTCCGGCGCGGCCAGCGCCCCGCGGTCGACCTTGCCGTTGGCGTTGAGCGGGATCGCGTCCAGGGCGACGAACGCGGAGGGCACCATGTACTCCGGCAGCAGCGCCCCGCAGTCCTCGGCGAGAGCCGCGGCGTCCGGCAGCCGCTGTCCTTCCGCGGGCACGCAGTAGGCGACGAGGCGCCTGTCGCCGGGCGTCGGCTCGTGCACGGCGACCACGGCGTCCCGGACGGCCGGATGGGCCGCCAGCACGGCCTGGACCTCGCCGAGTTCGACGCGGTAGCCGCGGATCTTGACCTGGTCGTCGAGGCGGCCGAGGAACTCGATGTTCCCGTCGGCCCGCATCCGGACCCGGTCTCCCGTGCGGTACAGGCGGCTGCCCGCCGGCCCGTACGGGTCGGGCACGAACCGCTCGGCCGTCAGGTCGGGCCGGCCCGCGTACCCGCGCGCCACGCCCGTGCCGCCGACGTACAGCTCGCCGACCACACCGGCCGGCACCTCACGCATCGCCGCGTCCAGGACGTACGCCGTCATGTTCGGCAGCGGGCGGCCGATCGGGACGACGTCGAGCGCGACGTGGTCGGTGACGGGGTGGATGGTGGAGCCCACGGACGCCTCGGTCGGCCCGTACTCGTTGATCATGCGGCCGGAGCCGAGGACTTCGAGGGACCGGTTGGCGGTGGAGCCCGGCAGGGCCTCGCCGGCGACGACGTAGACCCGGCTGAGCCGGTCGACCTGCTCGGTGGTGAGCTGCTCGGTGAGTATGTCCAGGTGGCCCGGGGTCAGCTTGACGAAGCTGTACGGGCCGCCGTCGAGCAGCGCGGCCGCCAGGTCGGCGGGCCGAGTGTCCTGCGGGACGACGTGCACCGCCTGGCCGGTGACCAGCGGCCCCCACAGGTTGGGGACGACCAGGTCGAAGGCGACCGAGGAGAACAGCGGGGCACCGCCCGTGCCACGTGCGGCGAGTTCGTCCGCCGCCCAGGCGACGTGGTTGGCCAGGCCCCGGTGCGGGACCTGGACGCCCTTGGGCCGCCCGGTGGAACCGGAGGTGAAGATGACGTAGGCGAGCCGGTCGGGATCGTCGACCCGGGCCACCGCGCCGAACTCGCCCGCGCCGTCGGCCAGTCGGGCGATGTCCAGCACCGGCACCCCGCCGGGGAAGCGGTCCGCGTAGCCCTCCTGCGTCACAGCGAGCCGCGCGGCCGCGCTCTCGCACATGGAGGCGATGCGCTCGGACGGGTAGGACGGGTCGATCGGCACGTACGCGCCGCCCGCCTTCCACACCGCGAGCAGCATCGCGAGCAGGTCCGGTCCGCGGTCGAGCAGCACGCCCACCGTGGACTCATCGCCGACGCCCGCCGCACGCAGCCGGTAGGCGAACCGGGTCGCCCGGGCGTCGAGTTCGGCGTACGACAGCTCGCCGCCCGCGTGCCGTACGGCGACGGCGTCGGGGGTGCGGGCCACCTGTTCCTCGAAGCGCTGCAGGACGGTCGCTTCCGGGAAGTCGCGGGCCGTGTCGTTCTGCGCGAGCAGCCACTCCCGCTCCTCCGAGGGCAGCCAGGTGTCCTGGGCGCTGCCCTGCGGGTCGTCGGCCATGGCCTCCAGGACCTGCCGGTACAGGGTGGTCAGGCGCTCGCCCTGCTCACGGGCCAGAGCGTGGGTGTGCGTGGTGAGCAGCAGGTGCCCGGAGACCGCCGAGACCGCGAGCGCGAACTCGGTGCCGCCCTCGCCGCCGCTGGCACCGGCGTCGACGAGCTTGTCGTCGACGTGGTCGAAGTCCTGGTAGCTGAACCGGACGTGGAGCAGACGGCCGGCGCCCGCCTCCCGCTGGATGACCGGCATCGGGAACCGCCGGCGGTCCCAGACCTCGGCCTCCCGGGCGAAGACCTGGCGGACCAGTTCGGTCCAGCTGCCCGTGGTGCGGTCGAAGGCGAACGGCAGGGTGTTGAGGTACATGCCGTAGACGCGTTCCGCGCCGGGCATCTCGGGGCGGGCACTGCACACCAGGCCGCTGAAGAAGCCGTCCTCCTCGGTGAGGGTGCTCATGACCTTCAGGTGGGCGGCGAGCAGCACGCTCTTGAACGACGCCCGCGCCTGGGTGGCGAGGGTGCGCAGGCGCGGTTCCAGGTCGTGCACGGGCACGGCGAGCCGGTACTTCTCGCTCGGCTCGGCGGGGTCCCCCGCCCAGTCGGCGGGCAGCGCGAACGGTGCGTGCCGGCCGATGAGGTCCTGCCAGTACGCCCGGTCCTCCTGCGAGTCCAGGGAGGCCAGTTCGGCCGCGATGAAGTCGGCGTAACGCACCGGCGGGGCCTCGACGGGAGCGGGGGCGCCGCCCTCGCGCAGGGCGCGGTAGACGTCGAGGAGTTCCATCAGGAGGGCGCGGTGGCTCCAGCCCTCGGTGATGGCGTGCGAGACGGTGACGACGAGTCGCCAGGAGTCGTCGGCCTCGACCTGGGCGGTCATGCGCAGCAGCGGGGCCGCCGCGAGATCGAGCCCTCGGGCCCGCTCCTCGCTCATGATGTCCCGTACGCGCAGCTCGCGAGCGCCCTCCGACAGCTGCCGCAGGTCCTCGACGGTCAGCGGGATCCGGGCCTTCGGGTGCACGATCTGCAGCGGCTGGGTGAAGGCGTCCAGGTCGAAGGAGGTCCGCAGCATCTCGTGCCGTCCGGTGACCACGTCGAGGGCGGCGCGCAGAGCGTCCGCGTCGAACGGGGTGCCGTCGGTGATGCGGAACGACGCGACGTTCAGATAGACCCGCCGTTCGTCGTCGGCGAGCATCTCGACGAGCATGCCGAGCTGGACCTGCGACATCGGGTACGCGTCCACGACGCCCTCGGGCAGCCCGGCCCGGTCCTCGTCGGCGAGCAGGGCGAACGGCTCGACGGGCGCGGCGGTCTCCTGCGGCGCCGGGCGCCCGGTGAGGAACTCGCTCAGCTCGGCGACCGTGCGGTACTCGAAGACCTCCCGCACGCCGACGTCGAAGCCGGCCGTACGCAGGGCGCCGACCAGCGCGACCGCGCGGATGGAATGGCCCCCCAGCTCGAAGAAGCCGTCCAGGACGCCGACCCGCTCCAGGCCGAGGACCTGCGACCAGATGGCCGCCACCTGTGCCTCGGTGATGGTGCGGGGCGCGACATAGGACGTGCCGCCGTCGAGGCCGGTGTCGTCCGGCGCGGGCAGGGCCCGCCTGTCGGTCTTGCCGTTGGCGTTGAGGGGGATCTCGTCGAGGGCGACGTAGGCCGCCGGGAGCATGTAGTCGGGCAGCCGGGCACCGCTGTGCTCGGCGAGTTCGGCGGCACTGGTGCCGGAGCCGGACGGGACGTAGTACGCGACGAGCTGGATGTCTCCCGTCGCCGTCTCGTGCGGGACGACGACCGCCTCGCGGACCCCTGGGTGCTCGGCGACGACGGTCTGGATCTCGCCGGGTTCGATGCGATAGCCGCGGATCTTCACCTGGTCGTCGAGACGGCCCAGGAACTCCACGGCGCCGTCCGGACGGGTCCTGGCGAGGTCACCCGTGCGGTACAGACGAGCACCCGCAGGCCCGTACGGGTCCGGCACGAACCGCTCGGCCGTCAGACCGGGCCGGCCCGCGTAGCCGCGCGCCACCCCGGTACCGCCGACATACAGCTCGCCTGCGACACCGACCGCGACCTGGTCGAGCCGCTCGTCCAGGACGTGCATCGTCATGTTGGGCAGCGGGCGGCCGATCGGCATGACCTCGCCGGACTCGGCCTCGGTGACCGGGAAGACGCAGGTGCCGACGGAGGCCTCGGTCGGCCCGTACTCGTTGACGAGCTCGGTCCCGGGCGCCAGCGCCCGCCACCGCTCCACCGTCGTCCGCGTCAGCGCCTCACCGGCGACCACCAGCACCGGCGCCAGAGCGGAAGCCTGCTCCGCGGTCAGCTGGGAGGCCAGGACGTCGACGTGCCCGGGGGTCAGCTTGACGAAGCTGAACGGGCCGGCGGCGGACAGTTCCCGTGCCAGGTCGGCGGTGTCGGTGTCCTGCGCGATGGTGTGCACCCGCTGACCTGTGACCAGCGGCGCCCACAGGTTCGGGACGACCAGGTCGAAGGCCACCGACGAGAAGAGCGGCGCACCCGTCGCCCCCCGCGAGGCGAGGTCCCGGGCCGCCCAGGCGACATGGTTGGCCAGACCCCGGTGCGTGACCGCGACCCCCTTGGGCCGGCCCGTCGAACCCGACGTGAAGATGACGTAGGCGAGCGCCTCGGCATCGTCCGTCCGCTCTGGTGCGGACCGCGGCCGCCCGTCTATCGCGGACGCATGCCGGTCCACGAGAACCAGACCCAGGTCGCCTCCGAAACGGCCGGTGTACGCGGAGTGCGTCAGAGCCGTCACCGCGCCCGCGCTCTCCAGCATCGAGGCGATCCGCTCCGCCGGGTAGGACGGGTCGATCGGCACGTACGCCGCGCCCGCCTTCCAGACACCGAGCAGGCTCGCCAGGAGATCCGGGCCACGGTCGAGCAGCACACCCACGACGGCACCAGCGCCACCCACGCCCGACGCACGCAGCTGGTGAGCGATCTGGTTGGCCCGCGCATCGAGCTGCGCGTACGTGACCACCTCACCGGCGAAACCGACCGCGGGCGCCTCGGGAGTGCGGGCGGCCTGCTCCTCGAAGCGGGCACAGACACTCGCGTCACCGAAGTCGGCACGCTCGCCCGTGCCGTGTTCCAGGAGCGTCTTCCTGGTGGCGGAGGGGAGGTACGAGGCATCCGCATCGCCCTCCGGGTCCGCGGCCATCGCCACGAGGACCTCGCGCAGGGTGCCCGCGAGGCGCTCCAGGGCCTCGGCGGAGACGTGCTTGCGGCCGCCGGTCAGGAACAGGTGGCCGAGGCGGGCCGAGACGCCGAGCGGGAACTCGGTGGGGCTGTCGTCGATGCTCGCCAGGTAGTCGACCCGGTCGCGGTCGACCTGGTCGAAGTCGTGGTAGCTGAAGCGGACCGAGACGAGCCGCTGCCCCTCCTCGGCCTGCCGCTGGATGTCGGGCATCGGGTAGCCGCGGTGCGGCCACAGTTCGACCTCGCGCTCGAAGACCCGGCGCACCAGGTCGCGCCAGGTTCCGGAGGCGCCGTCGAAGGCGAACGGCAATGTGTTGAGGTGCATGCCGTACAGGCCGTCGGCGCCGAGGGCCTCGGGGCGGGCGTTGCACACCAGGCCGGTGAAGAAGCGCTCGTCACCGGTGACCGTGCTGAGGACCTTCAGATGCGCGGCGTGCAGCACGCTCTTGAGCGAGGCGCCGGCGGTGGACGCCAGGGCGCGCAGCTGCGGCTCCAGGTCGTGGAAGGGGACCTTGACCCGGTGCGGGGCACCCGCGACCCCGTCGCCCGCCCAGGCCTCGGGGAGCGTGAAGGGCGTGTGGCCCTCGATGATGCCGGTCCAGTACGCGCGGTCGTCGCCGGCCTCCCGGGAGGCGACCTCGGCGGCGATGAAGTCGGCGAACCGCACGGCGGGGGCGTCCGGCGCGTCCACGGGCCGCCCGTCGCGGGCCCGGTGGTAGCCCTCCACGATCTCCATCAGGAGGGAGTGGTGGCTCCAGCCGTCGAGGATCGCGTGGCACTCGGTGATCGTCAGCCACCAGCTGCCGTCGTCGCAGGCCGTGCCGTACAGGCGCAGCTGCGGCGCGCTGTCCAGCGGGATCAGCCGGGAGCGCTCCTCCGCGGTGAAGGCGCGCAGCGCGTCCCGCACCGCCTCGTCGCCGAGGCCCCGCAGATCGCGTCCCTCCACCGGCAGTTCGACCTGCTCGTGCACCAACTGCATCGGCGCGGCATAGGAGTTGAGGTCGAAGGACGTGCGCAGCACCTCGTGCCGGGCGACGGCCGAAGCGACCGACGCGCGCAGCGCCTCGATGTCGAAGGAGCGGTCGTCGGGGACCCGGAAGGAGGTGACGTTGTGGTACGGATGCCGGCCGCCGTCGCTGAGCATCTCGACGACCATGCCGATCTGCACCTGCGACATCGGGTACGCGTCCACGACGCCTTCGGGCAGCCGGGCCCGGTCCTCGTCGCCGATGAGGGCGAACGGGCGTACTCCGTGGGTGGTGGTGACCGGCGCCCGGTCGGCGAGCTGCTCGCACAGCAGGGCCACGGTGCGGTACTCGAACAGGTCGCGGACGCCGACGTCGAGCCCCGCCTCGCGCAGCCGGCCCGCGAGGGTGATGGCGCGCAGCGAGTGTCCGCCCAGGTCGAAGAAGCTGTCGTGGACGCCGACCCGGTCGACACCGAGGACCTCGGCCCAGACGACGGCGGTGCGCTCCTCCAGGCCGGAGCGCGGCGCGACGTACTCGGAAGCCGCCACGTGCGCGGCGGGCGCGGGCAGCGCCTTGGTGTCGAGCTTGCCGTTGTCGGTCAGCGGCAGCGCGTCGAGGGTGACGAACGTCGCCGGGACCATGTACTCGGGCAGTTCGCGGGCGAGCGGGGCGCGCAGCCCGGCGGTGTCGGGCGTGGCGCCGCCGGCGGGGACGACGTAGGCGACGAGCTGCTTGTCGCCCGAGGTGTCCTCCCGGACCACGACGACGGCGTCACGCACACCGTCCAGCGCGGTGAGGGCGGCGTTGATCTCACCGAGCTCGATGCGGAAGCCGCGGATCTTCACCTGGGCGTCGTTGCGGCCCAGGAACTCCAGGCTGCCGTCGGCCAGGCGGCGCGCGATGTCGCCGCTGCGGTACAGACGGTCGCCCGGCGCCCCGTACGGGTCGGGCACGAACCGCTCGGCGGTCAGGGCGGGACGGCCGCGATAGCCGCGGGCGACGCCGCGGCCCGCGACGTGGATCTCTCCGGGCACCCCGATCGGCGCCAGGTTGCCGTGCGCGTCGAGGACACGGACGGCGAGGTCGTCGAGGGGGACGCCGACCGGGCTGACGGCGCCCCGGGCGAGGTCGTCCTCGTCGAGGAGATGGTGCGTGACATGCACGGTGGTCTCCGTGATGCCGTACATGTTGACGAGCGTGGGGGCGTTCAGGCCGAGTCGGTCCACCCACGGCCGCAGGTCGGCGACTTCGAGCTTCTCGCCACCGAAGACCACGGTGCGCAGGGCCAGTTCGCCTACGCGCGCATCGCCCTCGCGGGCCGCGACCACCAGGGCGCGGAACGCGGACGGCGTCTGGTTGAGCACCGTCACGCGCTGCTCGACGAGCAGGTCGAGGAACGCGGACGGGTCGCGCGAGACGTCCTTCGGCACGACGACGAGCCGACCGCCGTGCCGCAGCGCGCCCCACATCTCCCATACGGAGAAGTCGAAGGCGTAGGAGTGGAACAGCGTCCACACGTCGTCGGTGCGGAACCCGGTCTGGTCCGCGCAGACCGTGAACAGGCGCTCCACGTTGGCGTGGGTGAGGCCGACGCCCTTGGGGCGGCCGGTGGAACCCGAGGTGTAGATGACATAGATCAGGCTGTCGGCGTCGGTCCGCGGGGCCGGGTCCGTGGCCGGCCGGGCGGCCAGCGCGGCGCGGCCCTCCTCCCCGTCCAGGACGAGGACGGGCCCGTCGTGCAGACCGTTCAGGAGTTCCGCGTGGGCGCGTTCGGTCACCACGACCGGAGCTGCGGCGTCCTGGAGCATGTAGTCGATGCGGTCGGCGGGCTGCGAGGGGTCGAGCGGCAGATAGGCGCCGCCCGCCTTGAGGACGCCGAGCAGGGCGGGCATCAGGTCGGCGCCGCGCTCCAGGCAGACACCGACCAGGGTCTCCTGGCCGACGCCCAGGGCGACGAGGTGGTGGGCGATGCGGTTGGCGCGCTCGTTGAGCTCGGCGTACGTCAGCTCCTCGCCGGCGGCGTGCACGGCGACGGCGTCCGGGGTGCGGGCCGCCTGCTCCTCGAAGGCCCGGTGGACGGTGCGGGTGACCTCGCCGGTGACGGCCGCGCCCTGCGTGAGCAGGCGGACCTCGTCCGCGCCGAGGAAGGGCAGTTGAGCCAGGTCGGCGTCCGGGGCCGCGGTCGCCGCGTCGAGGAGGCGGACGAGCTGCCCGGTGAGCCGCTCGGCGGTGGCCCGGTCGAACAGCTCGACGGCGTACTCCAGGTGCCCGTGCAGCGTCCCGTCGGCGTCCTGGCGCAGCTGAAGGTCGAGGTCGTACTTGGCGGCGTCGCCCTCGGCCCGGTACGGCTCCGCGTCGATGCCCGGCAGGGCGAAGGCGCCGGTGCGCTCGCCGTGCATGGTCAGGGCGACGTCGAAGAGCGGGTTGCGGGACAGGTCGCGCTCGGGCTGCACGGCGTCGATCAGCCGGGCGAACGGGACGCCCTGGTGGTCGAAGGCGCCGAGGACGGTGCCCTTGGTGGCGTCGACGAGATCGCGGAAGGAGGTCCCTTCGGCCCATCTCCCGCGCAGTGCCAGCGTGTTGATGCCGTACCCGAGCATGCCCTGCAGCTCGGGGCGGCCCCGCCCGGACACGACCGTGCCCACGGTGACGTCGGCGGAACCGGTGTGCCGGGCCAGCAGGCTCTGGAACGTGGCGAGCACGACCATGAAGGGAGTGGCGGCCCGCTCCCGGGCGAACTCCTGCACGCGGGCGGCGAGTACGGCCGGGACGGAGAAGGCGACCGTGTCACCCCTCGCGTCCCTGACGGCCTTGCGGGGCCGGTCGGTGGGCAGCTCGATCGGCGTGATGCCCGCCAGCTCGCCCTTCCAGTGGTCAAGGTGCCGCTCCAGGGTGGCGCCGGACATCTCGGCGCGCTGCCAGGCGGCGAAGTCGGCGTACTGGACGGCGACATCGGGCAGCCTCGGCTCCTCCCCCTTCACGAGGGCGGCGTACAGGGCGCTGAGTTCCTGCCCGACGATCTCGGTGGACCAGGCGTCGCAGGCGATGTGGTGGAAGACGACGGCGAGCACGTGCTCCTCGTCGCCGAGCCGGATCAGACGGGCCCGCACCGGCAGGTCGCGCTCCAGGTCGAACGGCACGAAGACCTCGCCGGTGACGATGGCCTGGACGCGTGCCTCGCGCTCGTCCCCGGGCAGGTGCGTGAGGTCTTCGAGGGGCAGCGTGACCCGCTCCCGCTCGGAGACGATCTGCACCGGCTCCTCACCGTGCAGCCCGTAGCGGGTGCGCAGGATCTCGTGCCGGTCGGTGAGCCGCTGCCAGGCGTCGGCCAGGACGCCGGCGTCCAGGGCCCCGGTCAGCCGGACGAGCAGCGGGACGAGGTACTGGGTGCTGCCGGGGTCGAGGCGGTTGAGGAACCACATCTGCTCCTGCCCGTACGACAGGCGCAGCGGGGCGTTCCGGTCCGCCTTGGGTATCGCGCTTCTGCGCGCACGCCGCCGCCCGGCGAGCCGCTGCCGCACGATCATGTCGCGTGCCTCGTCCGTGTCGATGGCCGGGGGCGTGTCGGCACCGGTGCTCATGCTGTCTCCTTGACCGGCGCGTGGCCGTTGATCGCGGGGTCGGGGTGGTGGGTGGAGGCGCCGGCGAGACCGGACGGGTCGTCGGGATCCGCGAAGATCTCCCGTTCCACGGCCACGGCCAGCTGAGCCACCGTCGGGCCCTCGAAGACCGCCCGGACCGTGAAGTCGATGTCGAACTCCTCCTGGATGCGGGCGATCAGGCGGATCGCCAGGATCGAGTTGCCGCCGGAGTGGAAGAAGCTGTCCGTCATGCCGGGCTCGACCGCGAGGAGTTCGGTCCAGATCTCCGCAAGGCGCTCCTCGGTGACGGTGCGCGGCGCGACATGGGGCGTGCCGCCGTCCGGGCCGGTGTCGTCCGGGTCGGGCAGGGCCCGCTTGTCGGTCTTGCCGTTGGCGTTGAGGGGGATCTCGTCGAGGGCGACGTAGGCCGCCGGGAGCATGTACTCCGGCAGCCGGGCGGCACAGTGCGCCGCGAGCTCGTCGGCCGTGCTCACCTCCGCGTCGTCCCGCGGGACGTAGTACGCGACGAGCTGATGGCCGCCGGCCGCCGTTCGACGCGCCACGACGACCGCCTCACGGACCGCCGGGTGCTCGGCGACGACGGTCTGGATCTCGCCGGGTTCGATGCGATAGCCGCGGATCTTCACCTGGTCGTCGAGCCGGCCCAGGAACTCCACGGCGCCGTCCGGACGGGTACGGGCGAGGTCACCCGTGCGGTACAGACGAGCACCCGCAGGCCCGTACGGGTCCGGCACGAACCGCTCGGCCGTCAGACCGGGCCGGCCCGCGTAGCCGCGCGCCACACCGGTACCGCCGACGTACAGCTCACCGGGTACCCCGACGGGCACGAGAGCCAGCCGCTCGTCGAGGACGTACATCGTCATGTTCGGCAGCGGGCGGCCGATCGGCATGACCTCGCCCGTCTCGGCTTCGGTGACCGGGAAGACGCAGGTGCCGACGGAGGCCTCGGTCGGCCCGTACTCGTTGACCAGGTCGGTCCCGGGCGCCAGCGCCCGCCACCGCTCCACCGTCGTCCGCGTCAGCGCCTCACCGGCGACCACCAGCACCGGCGCCAGAGCGGAAGCCTCCTGCGCGGTCAGCTGGGAGGCCAGGACGTCGACGTGCCCGGGGGTCAGCTTGACGAAGCTGAACGGGCCCGCCGCCACCAACTCCCGTGCCAGGTCGGCGGTGTCGGTGTCCTGCGCGACGGTGTGCACCCGCTGACCCGTGACCAGCGGCGCCCACAGGTTGGGAACCACCAGATCGAAGGCCACCGACGAGAACAGCGGCGCACCCGTCGCCCCCCGCGAGGCCAGATCCCGCGCCGCCCAGGCGACATGATTGGCCAGACCCCGGTGCGTGACCGCCACACCCTTGGGCCGACCCGTCGAACCCGACGTGAAGATGACGTACGCCAGCGCCTCGGCATCGTCCGTCCGCTCCGGCGCGGACCGCGGCCGCCCATCGATCGCGGACGCATGCCGGTCCACCAGAACCACGTCCGCAACGCCACCGAACCGCTCCGCGTACGCGGAATGCGTCAGGACCGTGGCCGCGCCCGCGCTCTCCAGCATCGAGGCGATCCGCTCCGCCGGGTAGGACGGGTCGATCGGCACATACGCCGCACCCGCCTTCCACACCCCGAGCAGACACGCCACCAGATCCGGACCGCGATCGAGCAGGACACCCACCACGGCACCAGCGCCACCCACGCCCGACGCACGCAGATGGTGAGCGATCTGATTGGCCCGCGCATCGAGCTGCGCGTACGTCACCACCTCACCGGCGAAACCGACCGCGGGAGCACCAGGCGTACGGGCGGCCTGCCCCTCGAAGCGGGCGCACACGCCGGCGTCACCGAAGTCCGCGGCGGAGGCGTTCCACTCCGTGGCGATCAGGCGCCGCTGCGCGTCGGACAGCAGCGGGACCTCGGCCAGGCGGGCCGACGGGTCGGCGGTCACCTCTTCGAGGAGGCGCACGAACTGCTCCCGCACCCGCTCCACGGTCGCCGCGTCGAACAGCGAGACCGCGTACTCCAGGACGCCTTCCAGGGAGCCGTCCGCCGATCGTCCGATGAACACCGACAGGTCCGTCTTGGCGACGGTCCACGACTCGGCGAAGGCGCGCAGGTCGGCGGCGTCGGTGGCGATGCTGGTGACGCCCTCGCTGTGCATGTCGAAGGCGACCTGGTACAGCGGCGTGCGCGACAGGTCGCGCTCCGGCTGGATCTCGTCGACCAGGCGGTCGAAGGGCAGCTCCTGGTGGGCGAAGGCGGCCGTCGCCGCGGCCCGCACCCGGCCCAGGGCCTCGTCGAACCGCAGCTCGGGACCGAGCCCGCAGCGCACCACCAGGGAGTTGAGGAAGAAGCCGACGGTGCCGGACAGCTCCGGTCGTGTGCGGCCGGCGACCGGGGTGCCGACGGGCACGTCCCACTGGCCGGTCTGCCGTGCCAGCACCGTGGCGAACGCGGTGAGCAGCGTCATGAACGGGGTCGACGCGTTCTCACGGCTCAGCTGCTCCACGGCCGCCGCCAGCCCGGGCTCGATCCGGATCGGCACGACCGCGCCGCGCGGGTCGCGCACGGCGGGCCGGGGGCGGTCGGCGGGCAGGTCGAGCGCGGCGATGCCGTCGAGCGCGGTGCGCCAGTGGGCGAGCTCGCCCGCGACGAACTCCTCCGTCTGCCGTCCGGACTGCCAGGCCGCGTAGTCCGCGTACTGCACGCCGACCGCGGGCAGGACGGGCTCGCGGCCCTCCCGGGCGGCGGCGCACAGCTCCTGAAGCTCGCGCTCCAGGACGACCGTGGACCAGCCGTCGCACGCGATGTGGTGCAGGGTGACGAGCAGCACGTGGTCCTCGCCGGGAATGCGGGCCAGCAGCGCCCGCCACAGCGGCCCGGTCGCCAGCTCGAAGCCGCGCGCGAACTGCTCCTCGAAGTGCTCGGCGAGCCGCTCGCGCCCGGTGTCGACGACCCGCAGCTCCAAGGGGTGTGCGGCGCCGATCACCTGACGGGGTTCGCCGCCCTCGTCGACGTACCGCGTGCGCAGCGCCTCGTGACGGCCGCCGAGCGCGGTCAGCGCCGACTGCAGCTCGTCCGGCGTGGTCGCGGCCGGCAGGCGCAGGATCAGCGGGGCGACCCACTCGCGGCTGCCCGGGGCCATCCGGTCCAGGAACCACAGCCTGCGCTGCCCGGACGAGAGCGCCAGGCGGCCCGCGCGGTCGACCGCCGGGATCGGGGCGCTGTCCGCGTCTCGCGCGCCGATCAGCCGGGCCTGGGCCTCCACCGTGGTGGCGCTGAACAGGCCGCGCATCGACAGGGTGACACCGGTGGCGCGCAGCCGGGCCGCGAGCCGGGTGAGCTGCAGCGACGTGCCGCCCAGGGCGAAGAAGTCGTCGGTGGCACCGATCTTCTCGCGGCCCAGCAGCGCCGCCCACACCTCGGCGACCTTCTCCTCGGCCGCGTTGCGCGGGGCGATGTAGGCGCCCTGCCCGGTGAGGTCGTCGCCCTGCTCCAGGGCGGCGGTCAGAGCCAAGCGGTCGATCTTGCCGTTCGGCGTCAGGGGCAGCTCGTCGAACGTGCGGAACAGCGAGGGGACATGGCTGTCGGGCAGCCGGGTGCGCAGGAAGCGGCGCAGGTCGCTCCCGGTGAGTTCGCCGCGCGTGGTGACGGCGGCGCCGATGCGTACCGCGTCCTCCTGCGTGCGGAACGCGACGACGGCCGCGCCCGTGACCTCGGGGTGCGCGCCGAGCTGGGCCTCGATCTCGCCGGGCTCGATGCGTACGCCGTTGACCTTGAGCTGACCGTCGGCACGGCCCTGGTACTCCAGGAGACCGGCCGCGTTCCAGCGCACCAGGTCGCCGGTGCGGTACAGGCGGGCGCCGGGCGGACCGTAGGGGTCGGGCACGAACCGGTCCGCCGTCAGGCCGGGGCGCCCCGCGTAGCCCTGGGCGAGGCCGGTGCCGCCGGCGTACAGCTCGCCGGTGACGCCCTTGGGCGCGAGGCGGCCGTCCGCCCCGAGAACGAGGACCCGCATCCCGGTGAGCGGCCGGCCGATCGGGACGGGTCCGGTCTTCCGCGCCGGGTCGGCCTTGTGGGCGGTGATGTCGATCGAGCACTCCGTGGGCCCGTAGGTGTTCCAGACCTCGATGCCGGGGCCTGCCAGCGCCCTGACCCGCTCGACCAGTTCGGCGTGCAGCGGTTCGCCCGCCGACGCGAGCAGCCGCAGCGCGCCGCAGCCCTCCCATGACGGTTCCTCGACCAGCAGGCGCAGCACGGACGGCACCAGCTGCAGCACGGTCACGCCGCCGTCGGCGACGGCCTTCAGCAGCGCGGCGGGGTCCTTCTCGGTGCCGTCCGGCGCGACGACGACGCTCGCTCCGCAGACCAGCGGCGCGAAGATCTCCCAGCCCGCCGCGTCGAATCCGACGGACGTCTTGAACAGGATCCGGTCGCCGGCGCCGAGCTGCTGGGCGCGCACGGACCAGGCGACCCGGTTCGCGATGCCCTCGTGGGTGATCTGTACGCCCTTGGGTTCTCCGGTGGAGCCGGACGTGAAGATCGTGTACGCGAGCGAGGCCGGGTCCGCCGAGGCCGGGCCGGCCGGGCCGTCCTCGGAGGCGGTGGTCAGCTCTTCGATGCTCAGGACGCGCGGGCCGTCCTCCCCGAGCGGCCCGCGCAGTGCGGCTGTGGTGACGACGAGTTCGGCACCGGCCCGGGACGCCAGGGATCTGAGGCGACCGTGCGGATGACCGGCGTCGAGCGGCAGATAGGCCGCGCCCGCCTGCCACACCCCGAGGAGCGTGGCGATGAGTTCGGTGCCCCGGGGGAGGCACACCCCGACCAGGGAGCCCGGGCCCACGCCCCGCGAGCGCAGGAAGCGCGCGGTGCGCCCGGCGGCGTGGGCCAGGTCCCGGTAGGTCGTCGTGCGTGGGCCGTCCAGCACGGCAGCCGCGCCGGGCGTACGGCCCGCCTGCGCGGCGAAGAGCGCGGGCAGGGTGGGCGGGACGGTTCCGCTCAGGGTGTTCCCCGGCAACTGTGCGGCGTTCAACAGGTGCTCCTTCAATGACCTGGCGTACTGGACGGTTCTCCGAAGTGACGTTCAGGCGGTTGATCTCAGGCAGCGGTGGCCTGGGACTCCATGCGGCGGCGCAGGCTCAGCGGGCGCATGTCGGTCCACACCTCGTCGATGCGGGCGAGGCACTCCTCGCGGCTGCCCTGGGTGCCCTCGGCGTTCCACCCGGCGGGCAGTTCACGGCCGGCGGGCCAGATCGAGTACTGCTCCTCGGCGTTCAGGACGACGCGGTACTCGGGGGCGGCGGACTGCTGGGACATGGTTCTCCTCGTGGAGGTACGGAAACGGGCTGTGGAAGGCGGCGTACGGGCGGGTCAGGACAGGAAGTCCGTGATCTCCACACCGATGCCGAGCTCACGGGCGGTGGCGTGCACGTCGACGGCGAGGGCCAGGTCGAGGACGCCGAGACCGAACGGCGAATAGACGGTGACCTTGTCCGGGTCGGGCGTGAACGCGACCGACCCGTTGATGAGTTGGCCGATGGAGGCGTCGATGAAGGCGCGGCCGCCGGTGACCTGCTCGGTCAGGTGCAGCGAGGTGCGCTCGCGGCACACGTGGTCCGCGTCGTCGACGATGTTGTGCGCGCCGTTGATGGAGAGCGGGTCGATGTCGCGCAGCGAGACGTGCAGGACCACGGTGCCGGGTCCGGCGGGTGTGAGGTCCACGTGCGGCTCGCCCGCGTTGGTGGCGAACGAGACGAGGCGCTGCGCCTCCAGGGCGTCCTCGATGCTGTCGGCGAGGGTGACCTCGGCGTCCGGCAGGAGTTCATGGCAGCGGCGGGCGAACTCCTCGGCGCGCACACGCGAGGTGTCGAAGAGCGTGATCTCGCCGGGCGGGCCGATCGCGGCCCGGAGGTAGCGCAGGATCTCCAGGTTGATGACGCCACAGCCGATGAGGGAGACGCCCCGCGGGCGCCGGCCCTCGGTGAGGATGTCGGCGGCGAGGGCGGCGCTCGCGGCGGTCCGCGCGGCCGAGATCAGTGAGGCTTCGAGCAGCGCCTCGGGGTGTCCGGTGCGCAGCGAGTTGAGCACCATCACCGCACTGGCACGGGCGATTCCGGAGTGGATGTTCGCGGGGAACGAGGAAATCCACTTCAGCCCTGCTGCCGGATTCTCGCCGCCACGGTAGGACGGGAGTCCGATGATGCGGTTCGCGGGCTCGTCGGGAAAGCGCAGGAATATCGAGTGCGGTACGGCCGTCGCACCCTTGTCATGCAGGGAGTACGTCTGCCGGACCAGCTCGATGTGCTCCTTCTCCCTCCCACCCAGTAATTTCTCTACGTCTGCCTTGCGCAGTACGAGCATCGGGGCTCAGCCCTTCCACAGGTGCGATACTTCACCGAAGTGTTCGCGCACCCAGTCGTCGGAATAGATGGTGTCGAGATAGCGGTCCCCTCCGTCGGGGAATATCAGGGCGCTGACCGAGCCGGACGGAATGCGCGGCAGCATTCGCTCCGCCGCGGCGAGCGTCGCCCCGGAGGAACCGCCGGCCAGGATCGCCTCGCGGACCACGAGGCGGCGGCAGGCCGCCACGCAGTCGAGATCGGAGACGTGAACGACCTCGTCGGCCGCGGCCGGGTCCATCAGGGCCGGCACGACGGACGCACCGTGCCCCGGGATCAGCCGCCGGGTGGGCAGCTGGCCGAAGATGGCGCTGCCCTGGGCGTCGACCGCCACGATCTTGGTGCGCAGCCCCTCCTTGCGGAGGTGGTCGGCGCAGCCCCGCAGCGTGCCGAAGGTGCTGACGGAGCAGAAGAGGTAGTCGAGCCGCCCGTCGAGCTCCTCCACGATCTCCCGCATGGTCCGCTCGTGGGCCCGCGGGTTGGACAGGTTCGCGTACTGGTTCGGGGAGTAGGCGTGCGGGATGCTCGCCACGAGCTCCCGCACCCTGCGCAGCCGCACCGGCAGGAACTCGCCGGTCGCGGGGTCCCGCTCGTCGATCACCACCACCTCGGCCCCGTAGGCCCGGATGATGGCCAGGTTCTGCTCCGTGGTCTTGGCGTCGACCACGCAGATGAAGCGCAGATCGAAGTACCGGCAGATCTGGGCGAGCCCGACCGCCAGATTCCCCGAACTCGATTCCACGACCACGGAACGCCCCGGCGTGATCTCGCCGTTGCGCAGTGCTTCAAGAAGCATGTTGAGGCCGCTTCGGTCCTTGATGCTGCCACCTGGGTTGAACCGCTCGATCTTGGCGAAGAATTGCGAGCGTTCCCCGGGGAACACTCTCTCCAGTTTCACCAGAGGTGTGTCGCCGATCGTCCCCAGAATCCCCGAACCACATGTTTTCGGCATGGATTCCCTCTCACCTGTTAGGCGTGCAGTGGAGACACTAGTTCGCCTTTGGACGGAGGTAACGGGTTCAGTGCTGGCAGCCAGATGCAGACGCAGGATCCTGACACCGGGATCCTGCGACAGCGCTCCTCCCGGTGGCCAAGACTGGGGCCATTCAGAAATCCCGGAGTGCTCACATTCTCAGATTCAGGTGGAGTCGTGACGGAACCTCAACTCGCACCCCCGCGGCGGTACGCGCCGTACGAACGGGCCGGCGGATTCGACCGCTCCCTCGGCCATCCCGCCCGCCGGGACCTGCCGTTCTTCGCGGCCCGGCTACGTGAACTCGACGCCGCCGAGGCGTTCCCCACGGAGGCCGTGGCCCGGCTCGACGCGCTCGGCCTGCCCGCGCACTACGTGCCCGCCCGGCACGGCGGCGCCCTCCACAGCTACGAGGACCTGCTCCAGCTGGTACGGGTGGTGGCCCGGCGCGATCTGACCGTGGCGATCGCGCACACCAAGACGTATCTGGGCGCGGTGAGCACCTGGGTCGGCGGAACGGCGGAGCAGGCACAGGAGCTGGGCGCCCGCGTCATGTCCGGCGCCGTCGTCTCCTGGGGCCTGACCGAGCGCGCCCACGGCAGCGATCTGCTCTCCGGCGAGCTGACCGCCACCCCCGTGGCGGGCGGATACCGGCTCGACGGCGAGAAGTGGCTGATCAACAACGCCACCCGCAGCGACCTGGTCTGCGTCCTCGCCCGGACCTCCCCGGCCGGCGGCACCCGTGGCTACAGCCTGCTGCTGGTCGACAAGGCCTCGCTCGCGGACGGCGGTCACACCTGTCTCCCGGCGGCGAAGACGCACGGAATCCGCGGCGCCGACATCAGCGGCATCGCCTTCGACGGCGCCGTCGTGCCCGCCTCCGCGCTGATCGGCGAGGAGGGCGACGGCATCGAGACCGTCCTGCGCGGCCTGCAGATCACCCGCACGATCTGCGCCGCGCTCTCGCTCGGCGCCGGCGACCACGCGCTGCGCATCGCCACCGGGTTCGGCCTGGAGCACCGGCTGTACGGCAAGCGGCTGATCGACCTGCCGCAGGCACACCGCGCGCTCACCGAGGCCTACGCCGACCTCCTCGCCATGGAGGCCGTCACACTGCTCGCCTCGCGGGGCGTGCACACCCTGACCGAGGAGATGAGCGTCTCGTCGGCCGCGGTGAAGTACCTGGTGCCCACCACGGCCGACGAACTGATCTCCGCCATGGGCCAGTTCCTCGGCGCCCGCTCCTTCCTCAGCGAGGACTACGCACACGGCCTGTTCGCCAAACTGGAGCGCGACCACCGGATCGTCGGCATCTTCGACGGCAACACGCTGGTCAACCTGAACGCCCTGATCAACCAGTTCGCCGCCCTCGCCCGCGGCTACCGCGCCGGGCGCACCGACGCCGAGGGCCTGGCCGCAGCGGCCAGGTTCGACGCGCGGATCCCCGACTTCGACCCGGCCCGGCTGCTGCTGACCTCCCGCACGGGCAACAGCGTCGCGGCGTCCTTGCCCCGGGCCGTCGTGGAACTGCGGGAGCTGGTGGCGTCCGGCGAGGCGCCCGAATCCCTGCTCACCGTCGCCGAGAGACTGCTGCGCATCAGTGACACCACGCACGAGCAGATGGCCGCCCACCGGCCGAGCCCGCGTGACGTGCCCGCCGCGGCCTTCGACCTGGCGCACCGCTACACCCTGTGCTCCGCTGCCGCGGCCTGCCTCCAAGTGTGGCTGCGCAACCGGACCGGCGTCGCCGCCGACACCACCGCGACCGCGGGCCTGTGGCGGGACGGGCTGTGGGCCGAGGCCGCGCTCAGCCGCCTCGCCGAACGCCTGACGCCCGGAAGCCTGCCCGAGGACGGCGCCGACGGCTCGGCGGTGCTCGACCGGCTGATGCCGATGCTCGTCGACCAGTACGACAGCGGCGAGATGTTCTCCCTGCTGCCCTTCCCGCTCGCCGAGGCGGCCGGCTCCCTCGCCGAGGAGGCGTCATGACCGACCCGAACTCCGCCCCCGGCGGCCCCGACGTTCTGGAGATGGCGCTCGGCGACGCCCACGACCCGGACAACCCGCTGGGCTACGAAGCCGTCCTCGCCGCCGACGAGCGCGCCGAGATCCTGCCCGCCGGCGAAGCCGCGCTGGACGCTTACGGGTTCAACGCGGAGTACGTGCCCAGGCGGCTCGGCGGACGCCTGGGCCGGATCGACCGCCTGATGCGCATGATGCGTACCGTCTCCCGCCGCGACCCGACCCTGGCGCTCGGCCACGGCTTCACCAACTACATCTCCGGGTCGGCGATGTGGACCGCGGGAAGCGACGTCCAGCAGAAGCGGATGGCGGACATCCTGCTGTCCGGCGGCAAGACCGCGGCGGGCTACAACGAGCTGCCGCACGGCAACGACTTCACCCGCACCGACCTCACCGCGACACCCTCGGCCGACGGCAGCCACTACAGGATCGACGGCCGCAAGCGGATCGTGAACAACCTGGGCCGGGCCGACGCCGTCGTCCTGCTCGCCCGCACGGGCGCGGGTCCCGGCAACCGCAGCCACTCCCACCTGTGGGTGGACCTCACACAAGCACCGGCCGACCGGTTGCGCAGGGACTACCGCTTCCCCACGGTCGGGCTGCGGGGCTGTCTCATCGGCGGCGCCGACTTCACCGGCCTCGAAGTCCCGGCGGACGCCCCCGTCGGCCCGGTCGGCAGCGCGATGGAGACCGTCCTGCGCGCCTTCCAGACCACCCGTGCCGTACTGCCCGGCATGATGGTCGGCACCGCCGACACCCAGCTGCGCACCGTCACCCGCTTCGCACTCGACCGCACCCTGTACGGACGCAGCGTCGCCGACCTGCCGCATGCCAGGGCCACCCTCGTCGGCGCCTTCCTCGACCTGCTCGCCGGTGACTGCATGGCGACCGTGGCGTGCCGCGCCCTGCACGTCCTGCCCGGCCAGACCAGCGTGATCACCGCGGTCAACAAGTACGTGGTCCCCAAGGTCCTGCACCGGTCCTCGCAGACGCTGGGCACCCTGCTCGGCGCCAACTCGTACTGGCGCGACGGCAGCTACGGCATCTTCCAGAAGTTCTTCCGCGACCTGCCGGCCATCACCTTCGCGCACGCCAACGCAGCCGTCTGCCAGGCCACGACGCTGCCGCAGCTGCCCCGCCTCGCCGCCACCAGCTGGGGTACCGCCGAGGTGCCGCCCGCCGCGCTCTTCGACCTGTCGGCGCCGCTCGACGACATCGACTACCAGGCCCTGGAACTCACCTCGCGCGGCGCCGACCAGCTCACCGCGCTGCTCCACGACCACTCCGGCGGCCCGGCGCTGTCTCCCACGGCCGCCCGGATCGCCGCCCTGCTGCGCGCCGACCTCGACGACCTCGGCCGCCGCTGCCGCCGGCTGCCGCCGAGCGAGCACTCGGTGGTCGCGGGCCGCTCCGGCTTCGCCCTGGCCGAACGGTACGCGCAGCTGTCGATGGCCGCCGCGTGCATCGGCGTGTGGCAGCACAACCAGAACGGCGTCGACCCGTTCCTGCGCGACGACGCCTGGCTGACCGGCGCCCTCGCCCGGATCGCCGCCCGCCTCGGCCACGACATGGGCGCCCTGCCCGACGCGGTGGAGCAGCGCCTGTTCGCCGAACTGAGCGCGAGGGAGGAAGACCGTGCCGGTTTCGACCTCGACCGTTCGCGGCTCGCGCGCGCCTGACCCCGGCCCCTGTCCGTATCCGGACCAGAAGCCCTACCCCACCAATTTCCACACCCTTCACATCACCAGGAGCCTTCTCATGGCCACACCCGCCGCCACCCCCGGAACCACCGGCACCGAGACCACCGGTGCCGAGACGATCCGGACCTGGCTGACCGAGCGCGTCGCCTACTTCCTCGACGTCCGGCCGCAGGACATCGCCGCCGACGACCTGCTCGTCGAGATCGGTCTCGACTCCGTGTACGCCCTGACACTGTGCGGCGACGTGGAGGACGAGTTCGGCATCCTCGTCGAGGCCACCCTCGCGTGGGACCACCCCACGATCGACGCGATCACCGCCCACATCCACTCCGAACTCGCCGCTCGCTGATGGTCCGGGAGCGAGCCCTCTCCATCGGGCAGGAAGCGCTCTGGTTCCTGTACCGGATGGCGCCCGACAGCCCCGCCTACAACGTCCAGGCCGCCCTGCGGGTCCGCGGCGCGCTCGACGAGACGCGGCTGCGGCGCGCCCTGCGCGCGGTCGTGGACCGGCACGACGTGCTGCGTTCCACGTTCACCGAGACCGCGGCAGGCCCGCGGCGCGTGATCGGCCTCCCGGACCTGGTCCGGCTCCAGGTCCGGGAGGTCCCCGGGGTCACCGGCACCGGCCTGCTGGAAAAGCACGTCAAGCAGTTCGGCGACACCCCCTTCGACCTCACCGGCGAAGGAACGTGCCGTGCCCTCCTGCTGCGCGTCGCACCCGACGACCACGTGATCGTCGTCAGCACCCACCACATCGTCACCGACGCCACCTCCCAGTGGCTGCTGCTCCAGGACCTGCTCGACGCCTACGCGACGGACACCGCGCCGCCGCCCCTGGCCCGCGGCTACGACGACTACGTACAGGGCGAACAGGAACTGCTCGCAGGGCCGCGACGCGAACGACTCCTCGCCTTCTGGCAGGAGTTCTGCGCGAACGCCACCGCCGGCGAACTCCCCGCCGACCGGCCGCGGTCCCCGCGCCCGCCGGCCGTCTTCGACGGCGCCACCTGCGAGGCCCGGATCCCCGACGAGCTCGTGCCCCGCCTGCGCGAGGCGGCCAGGCGGGCGAGCGTGACCCCGTTCGCGCTGACCCTCGGCGTGTTCCAGGCCCTGGTGCACCGCTACAGCGGACAGCGCGACTTCCTCGTCGGCTGCCCGACGACCACCCGCAGTGGTCCCGGCATGCGCGAGGTCGTCGGCTACCTCGTCAACACCCTCGTCCTGCCCGCCCACTTCACTGACACGACCACGTTCGGGCAGGCCGCCCAGACGGCCCAGCGCCAGGTGATGCGGGCCATGAGGCACATCGGCCACCCGTACGCCCTGCTCGCCGGTGAGGAGCCGTACAACAGCCGGAACCCGCCCGTGCGGATGGTGTTCACCATGGTCGCGCCCGGCCGCCTCGAACCCCTTCTGATGCAGGTCACCGAGGCCGCTGCCCGCGGCACGGACACCGAGTACGCCGGCCTGCGCGTCGAACTGATCGAGGTACCGCAGCTGGAGGGCCAGTTCGACATCAACGTGGAGATGCGGCAGACCACCTCCTCGCTGACCGCCGTGTTCCGCTACGCCACCGACCTGTTCGACGAATCCACCGTCCGCCGGCTCCTCGACTCCTATGTGCGGTTGCTCGCAGAGGCGATCGACGACCCGGACGCCCCGGTGGCCGGCGCGGCCCTGGTCGAGGCGGACGACCTGGACGACCTGCTGGCCCTGGGCGAGGCCACCGACTGGTGACCGGACCCGCCCACCCACACCCGCTTCCTGCTACCCCCCGGGGGATCCCATGCTCACGGACGAACACACACTCACGCAGGCCCGCAGTGCCACGGCCCGCATCCGTACGAACGCCCATGTCACCCCGGACGACCCGGCCGTCATCTTCGTCCGTGACCCCGACTCGCCCGACGGGGACGAGACCTGGTCCTACTCCAGACTCGACCACGAGGCCCGCAAGATAGCCGGCTGGCTCCAGGAGAGGTACGCGCCCGGCGACCGGGTGCTGCTCCTGTATCCGGAGAGCCTGCAGTTCGCCGCCGCGTTCGTCGGCTGCCTCTACGCGGGCATGGTCGCCGTCCCGTCCTCGCTGCCCGGCCAGTACAGCCACCAGCGCCGTCGCGTGGACTCCATCGCCGAGAACGCGGCCGTCGCCGTCGTCCTCACCAGCGAGGCCGTCGCAGCGAACGTCCTGGACTGGGCGGCGTCCGACCCGGGCCGGGAGATCACCTGCGCCATCACCGACGGCCCCGGCCTGACCGCCGCACACGCCGAGGCCTGGCAGGTGCCCGACATCGACCAGAACACCCTGGCCCTGCTCCAGTACACGTCCGGCTCCACCTCCGACCCGAAGGGAGTGATGGTCCACCACGGAAACCTGCTGCACAACTCGTCGGCCCTCAGCTCCGCGTTCGGACTCGACCGCACCACCCGCTTCGGCTCATGGATCCCGCAGTACCACGACATGGGACTGCTCGCGATCCTGCTGCCCCCGCTGCTGCTCGGCGGCTCCTGCGTCCTGATGAGCCCGACGACCTTCCTGAAGCGACCGCACCGGTGGCTGCGGATGATCGACAAGTACCAGGTCAACTGGTCGGCCGCGCCCAACTTCGCGTACGAACTGTGCGCACGCCAGATCACCGACGAGCAGCTCGCCGAACTCGACCTGTCCTGCTGGCGCTTCGCGGCCAACGGGTCGGAGCCCGTACAGGCCTCCACCCTCACCGCGTTCGCCAAGCGCTTCGCCCCGGCCGGCTTCCGCAGCGACACCATGGCGCCCTGCTACGGCATGGCGGAGGCCACCGTGTTCATCTCGGGCACCGGGCCGCGTGAACTGGCCGTCACCCGCGTCGACGAAGCCCTCCTGGAACAGCACGAGTTCCGTCCGGTCGCCGAGGACCGGACCGGCCGTGACCTCGTCAGCTGCGGCAGGGCCGAGGAGTACACGGTACGGATCGTCGACCCGGCCACCCGCGAGGTGCTGCCCGCGGGCCGGGTCGGCGAGATCTGGCTGCGCGGGCCCAGCGTCGCGCAGGGCTACTGGGGCCGCGAGGACGCCACCGCCGAGGCGTTCGGCGTCAGCACCCTCGACGGTGACACCGGATACGTCCGCACCGGCGACCTGGGCACACTCCACCACGGCGAGATCTACGTCACCGGCCGCCTCAAGGAGATGCTGATCCTGCGCGGCCGCAACATCTACCCGCAGGACGTGGAGCACGGCCTGCGGCACCTGCACCCCGAGCTGGTGGGACTGTTCGGTGCCGCGTTCGCCGTCCCGGTGGCCGGCGCCGACGGCGCCACCGAGGAGCAGCTCGTCGTCGTGCACGAGGTACGCGGCTCGGTCGGCGCCGACGAGCTCCCCCGCCTCGCCGCCCGGATCAGGGGCGGCATCGCCCGTGACTTCAGCGTCCGGCCGGCGGCGGTGGCCCTGGTCAGGCGCGGGGCGGTGCTGCGCACCACCAGCGGCAAGATCCAGCGCGCCGCGATGCGCGCGCACTACCTGGACGGCCTCATGGAGAGCCGTCACGTGGACGGCCCGCCGACTGCGTAGGCACCACGGCCCGATCAACAGGAAACCCCAGGTCACATGCAATGCGACCTGGGGTTCCAGTGGAGCCGCCTTCGGGATTCGAACCCGAGACCTACGCATTACGAGTGCGTTGCTCTGGCCATCTGAGCTAAGGCGGCGCGCTGTCCGCACTATGGTGCGATCAGCAACGACGGTAAGTCTACACAGTTTCGAAGGGTGCTCCGTACCGGCCCCGGAGCGGCCCCGGAGGCGGGCCCTCCGGGGCCTGGGGCTGCGGTTATGAGCAGCGCTTTCCGTCCTCGGGCGGGGTGCCGCGCAGCAGGTAGGCGTTGATCGTGCGGTCGATGCAGGCGCTGCCGCGGCCGT
Source organism: Streptomyces sp. NPDC041940 (assembly GCF_055589465.1). NCBI lineage: Bacteria > Bacillati > Actinomycetota > Actinomycetes > Kitasatosporales > Streptomycetaceae > Streptomyces > Streptomyces sp. NPDC041940. The sequence goes on along the minus strand of NZ_JBVJBP010000016.1, from coordinate 12,583 downwards.
AGGCGGTGTGGCCGTCGCCCTCGTAGGTGAGGAGGCGGGCCGAGGAGAGCTGGCCGGCCAGGGCCTGCGCCCAGCGGTACGGGGTCGCCGGGTCCCGGGTGGTGCCGACGACCACGATGGGGGCGGCGCCCTTCGCCTCGATGCGGCGCGGCTCGCCCGTGGCGTGCACCGGCCAGTACGCGCAGTTCAGCGACGCCCAGGCGAGGCCCTCGCCGAAGACGGGTGACGCCTTCTCGAAGTCCGGCAGCGCCCTGCGCACCTGGTCGGGGGTGTCGAAGGCGGGCGGCAGGTCCAGGCAGTTCACCGCCGCGTTGGCGAACATCAGGTTGCTGTAGGCGCCGTCGGCGTCACGCTCGTAGTAGCCGTCGGACAGGACGAGGAGTCCGGCGCCGTCGTCCTCCTTCATCGCGGACGTCAGGGCCTCGCGCAGCTGCGGCCAGGCGCCCTCGTCGTACATGGCCGCGATCACACCGGTCGTGGCGAGCGACTCGGTGAGACGGCGGCCGTCGGGGTCGCCGGTGGGGACGGGCTGGTCGTCCAGTTCCTCGAAGAACGCCTTCAGGTTCTTGCCCACCTGCTCGGGCGAGGTGCCCGCGCCGCCCAGCGGGCAGTCGGTCTGGCGTACGCAGTCCCGCGCGAACGACCGGAAGGCCGTGTCGAAGCCCGCCGTCTGTTCCAGGTTCAGCCGCCGCGCGGGCAGCGACGGGTCCATCGCGCCGTCCAGCACCAGCCGGCCCGCCCGGTCCGGGAAGAGCCCGGCGTACGTCGCCCCGAGGAACGTCCCGTAGGAGGCGCCGACGTAGTTCAGCTTCTCGTCGCCGAGCGCCGCCCGCACGATGTCCATGTCCCGGGCCGCCTCCACGGTGGACACGTGGCGCAGCAGCCTGGGCGCGTCCGCGCCGCAGCCCTCGGCGAACGTCCGGTAGGCCGTGACCAGCCCGTCGCCCTCCTTCGCGTCGTCGGGTGTGATGTCCGTCTGCGTGTACGTGTCCATGTCCGGCCCGTCCAGGCACTCGACGGGCTCGCTTCGGGCCACCCCGCGCGGGTCGACCGCGACCATGTCGTAGCGGGCCCGGACCTCGGCCGGATAGCCGATGCCGGCGTACGACTCCATGTAGCCGATCGCCGAACCGCCCGGCCCGCCGGGATTCACGAGCAGGGAGCCCAGCCGCTCGCCGGTGGCCTTCTTGCGGGCGACGGCGAGCCGGACGTCACCGGCGGCCGGCTCGGCGTAGTCCAGCGGCGCCTTGACGGTGGCGCACTCGAAGCCGGGGACCCCGCAGCCGCGCCAGGCCGGCTTCTGCGCGTAGTACGACGTGAGCGCCGCGGGGACGGACTTCGGCAGCGCGGCCAGTGCCGCCGGCTCCGCCGCCGCCGAGGCCGCGGACGTCGTCGGGCTCCCCGAGGAGCAGGCGGAGACGAGCAGCGCGGCCGTGGCGAGGAGGCCGACAGCGGTCCTGGCTCCGCCAGGGGCCTTGCGGTGGGCGCCGCCGGAGCCCGCGCGGCGGGGAGCGGGGGTGGAGGCGGAGCGGGGGGTACGCCTTGTGTACATCCAGCGAGCGTAACTCTGCGCGACGAAATGAGTGCCGTGCGTGCGTGTCGTGCCTCGTACGAGTTACAACGTCAATCCCGGGTCCGGTCCCTCGCGTCCCCCGGCCGCACCGGGTGTCAGCCCGCTCTGAGCGCCATCGTCATCGCCTCGACCGCGAGCAGCGGCGCCACGTTGCGGTCGAGCGCGTCGCGGCAGCCGGCGATCGCCTCGATGCGGCGGAGCGTGGACTCCGGGGAGCTGCCGCGGGCCAGGCGCTCCAGGGCGTCCTCGGCGTCCGCGTTGGCGATGGCCACGCGGGAGCCGAGCTGGAGGGCGAGGACGTCGCGGTAGAAGGCCGTGAGGTCGGTCAGGGCGAGGTCGAGGCTGTCGCGCTGCGTGCGCGTTCTGCGGCGCTTCTGCTTGTCCTCCAGGTCCTTCATCACACCGGCCGTGCCACGCGGCATCCGGCCGCCCTGGGCCGCGCCGAGAGCGGCCTTCAGCTCCTCGGTCTCCTTGGTGTCCATCTCCTCGGCGAGCTGCTTGGCGTCCTCGGCGGCCGCGTCGACCAGTTCCTGGGCGGCCTTGAGCGCGCCGCCGACCTCCTCCACGCGCAGCGGCATCCTCAGCACGGCGGCACGGCGTTCGCGCGCGGCCGGGTCGGTGGCCAGGCGGCGGGCCCGGTCGACGTGGCCCTGGGTCGCGCGGGCCGCCGCGGCGGCGGCGTTCGGCTCGATGCCCTCGCGGCGTACGAGCATGTCGGCGACGGCGTCGACCGACGGCGTGCTCAGGTTCAGATGGCGGCAGCGGGAGCGGATGGTCGGCAGGACGTCCTCGATGGAGGGGGCGCACAGCAGCCAGACCGTGCGGGGGGCGGGCTCCTCCACGGCCTTGAGGACGGCGTTGGCCGACTTCTCGTTCAGCCGCTCGGCGTCCTCGACGAGGATGATCTGCCAGCGGCCGGTCGCCGGCGAGGTGAACGACTTGCGGACGGTGTCGCGCATGTCGTCGGCGAGGATCTGCGAGCCGACCGCGGCGACGGTGGTGACGTCGGCGTGCGTGCCCACCAGTGCCGTGTGGCAGCCGTCGCAGAAGCCGCAGCCCGGGGAGCCGCCGAGGGCCCGGTCGGGGCTGACGCACTGCAGCGCCGCGGCGAAGGCCCGCGCCGCCTGGTTCCGCCCGGCTCCGGGCGGGCCCGTGAACAGCCACGCGTGGGTCATCTTCGACGCCTCGGGCGGAGGGGTGTCGGTGCCGGCCGCGGTGACCAGGGCGTCGGCGTCCCTGGCGGCAGCGTCCAGCTGGGCGCTCACCCTCTCCTGCCCGACGAGGTCGTCCCACACGGTCATGGGTCACGCCGCCCTTCCGTCACGTCCGCGGGTGCGGACCGTACTGCCGCTGCGAGGTCCATTGTGGGGGCGACCACTGACAATCCGGCCCCGGCCCTCTGCGGGCCGGGGCCGGGTGATCTTCCGGAGCTGTCTGCCGGACCTGTCTGCCGGGCAGGGCCTCAGCGGCCCCGGCCCCTCCCACGGCGCCCGCGGCCCTCGTCCTGCTCGTCCTCGTGCGGTCCGAGCAGCTCGTCCGCGAGTGAGGGCAGGTCGTCCAGCGGCGTCTCCTCGGCCCAGTCGGACCGGCGGCGGCGCGGCCCGTCCTCGGCGTCGACCTGGGGCATCTCGCGCGTACGGTCCTCGGTCCCGTCGGGGCGGGCGGCCGGGGAGTCGTCACGGAAGTACCCGGGCGGCACCCGGTCCGCCGGTCCGTCGCCACGTACGGGCGGCAGTACGGCAGTCTCGTCACCTGCCCAGGAAGGCGTGTCCTCGGCCCCGGGGCGAACCGCGGGCAGTACCTCGGTCTCGTCCCCCGCCCGGGGAGAAACCGGCGGCAGCACCTCGGTCTCCTCGCCCGCCCTCGGCGGCACCGGCGGCTTCGGCAGCTCGGCCGTCACCTCGGCGTCGTCCCGCACCCGGCGCAGCACGGTCGTCTCGTCCACGGAACCGGAGCCGGAACCAGAGCCCGAGCCAGAACCGGAGCCCGAGCCAGAACCCGAGCCGCCCGGGGCGTTCTCCGGTGTCACCACGGGCGTCGGCACGGTCGCCGCGTCCTGACCGGCCGACGTATGAGAAGCGCCCTGCGGAGCGGAACCCTGGGCAGAGCCCTGGGAAGAGCCCTGGGAAGGGCTCTTCGGCCCGGCCTCCGCCGCCGCGGCCGCCGCTTCCGCCAGGCGTCGCGCCTCCTCGGCCCGCAGCAGCGCGTCCTCGGCCTTGCGCTGCTTCTCCAGACGGAGTGCCTCGGCCTCGGCACGCAGCCGGGCCTCTTCCTCGGCCTGCTTGCGGCGCCTGTCCTCCTCGGCCTTGCGGCGGGCCTCTTCCTCGGCCCGGGCCTTCTCCTCCGCGAGGAGCCGCGCCCGCTCCTCCTCGGCCTTCTTCTGCGCTTCCTCGGCCCGTCGCCGGGCCTCCTCCGCCTGCCGCTCGGCCTCGCGCCGCTGCGCCTCCTCCAGCTCGCGGCGCTTGCGCTCCTCCTCCTCGGCTCGCAGCTTGGCCAGCTGCTCCTGGCGCTCGCGCTCCAGGCGCTCCTCCTCGGCCTTGCGGGCGGCCTCTTCCTCGGCCTTGCGGCGGGCGTCCTCCTCGGCCTTCTTCCGCGCCTCCTCCTGGGCCTTGATCTCGGCCTCGGACAGCGGCAGCACCTGGTCGAGCCGGTGCCGGACGACGGTCGTGACGGCCTCGGGCTCCTGGCCGGCGTCCACCACCAGGTACCGCCCGGCGTCGGCCGCGGCCAGGGTCAGGAATCCGGACCGCACGCGCGCGTGGAACTCGGCGGGCTCCGACTCCAGCCGGTCGGGCGCCTCGGTGAACCGCTCGCGCGCGGTCTCCGGCGCGACGTCCAGCAGGACGGTCAGATGCGGCACGAGCCCGTTCGTGGCCCAGCGGTTGATCCGGGCGATCTCGGTCGGCGACAGGTCGCGGCCCGCTCCCTGGTAGGCCACGGACGAGTCGATGTACCGGTCGGAGATCACGACCGCGCCGCGCTCCAGGGCGGGCCGTACGACGGTGTCGACGTGCTCGGCACGGTCGGCCGCGTACAGCAGTGCCTCCGCGCGGTGCGACAGTCCCTCGCTGGACACGTCCAGCAGGATCGACCGCAGCCGCTTGCCCACCGGCGTCGCCCCCGGCTCGCGCGTCAGTACGACCTCGTGGCCCTTGCCGCGGATCCACTCGGCGAGCGCCTCGGCCTGCGTGGACTTGCCGGCCCCGTCGCCGCCCTCCAGGGCGATGAAGAAGCCGGTGCTCGCGGGCGCCTGATCCGGGTCGTCGCCGCGGAGCAGCGCGTCACGCAGGTCCTGGCGCAGCGGCACTCCGGAACGGTCGTCGACCTTGGCCAGCACCAGCGCGGCCACCGGCAGCAGCAGGGCGCCGGCGAGCATCAGCGTGAAGGCCGCGCCGCCGTGCGCGAAGACGAACTTGCCGCTCTCCAGCCGGTGCGGCCCGATCGCCGCCGCCACCAGCGGGGCGATCACCGCGGCGAGCGCCACGCACACCCGGACGACCGCGTGCAGGTGCTCGGTCGTACGGGAGCGCCGGAACTCCTCGGTCTCCTGGTCGAGCAGGGTGTGCCCGATGTTGGCGGAGATGCCCGCGCCGACACCGGCCAGGGCGAGGATCAGCAGCACGGTGGTGACGTCCGGGACCAGCCCGGCGGCCAGCAGCGCGATCCCGGTGAAGGCGATCACCAGCGCGAGCAGCCGGCGGCGCGACAGCGCGGGCAGCAGGGCGGGCGCCGTACGGATGCCGACGACGACACCGCCGGTCAGCACGCCCACGAACAGGCCGTACAGCACCGGGCCGCCGCCCAGGTCCTTGGCGTGCAGCACGGCCACGGCGACGGCGGCGGACACCGCGGCGGCGACGGCCGCGCAGGCCAGTACCAGCAGCGGCATCGCGCCGGTGCGGCCCTTGTCGGCGCCGGCGGTCGTCTTCGGGCGGCGCAGCCCCTCGAGCGGCGACCGCGGGCGCGGGGTGCGCGTGGCGGGCAGCTCCAGGAAGGTCAGCACGGACAGGGACGCGGCGAACAGTCCGGCCGCGACGTAGGAGGCGAGGGCCGCCTGGTGCTGGCCGAACCAGTCGATGCCGACGCCCAGCAGGTTGTTGAACAGGGCCGCGGCGACGAGCACGACGGCCGCGAGCGGGATCGCGACGAATCCGGTGCGCAGCGAGAGCCGGCGCAGGGCGTCCAGGTGGTCGGGCAGCGGCCGGACCGTGGCGCCTTCCGGCGGCGGTGCGGGCAGCAGCGCGGGGGCCGCGCTCTCGCGGCACACCGTCCAGAAGCGCTCGGCGACTCCGGTCACGAAGGCCGTGACGAGGAGCATGGCCAGCGCGTCGTCGGGCATCCAGTCGATCCACAGCGGCGCGACGATGAGCAGCGCGGCGCGCAGCCCGTCCGCGCCGACCATGGTCCAGCGGCGGTCGAGCGGGCCGTCCTGGGAGGTGAGCGCCGTGAGCGGACCGAGGAGCACGGCGCCGAAGAGGAGCGTCGCGAGGACGCGCACCCCGAAAACGGTCGCCACTGCGAACGCCACGCCTCGGTAGCCGCCCCCGAACGCACCCTCGGCGACAGCCGCCTGGAGGGTGAGCAGGACCAGCACGAGAAGGGCCAGGGTGTCGCCCACACCGCCCACGAGCTGTGCGCTCCAGAGCCGCTTCAACTGCGGACGGCGCAGCAGGGCGCGGACGGCGCGCTCGCGGGAGTCCGCGACCAGGGCATCGTCGGGGGCCGGCGGAGAGGCCGTGGGGTGCTCGGCTCGCGTCATGCGTTCAGCCTATCGGGAGCCACCGACACCCTGGAGGGCCCGGTCTGGCATGCGAACGCCCCGGCACCAAAGTGCGCCGGGGCGTTCGCTTTCCGAACCCTGGGCGAAGATCAGGACCTTTACGGTCCGGATCCCGAACAGTCCTGAACGGGCCTCAGTCCTCCGCGGGCTTCGAGGCGGTGGCCGTCTTGGCCGTCGTCTTTTTCGCCGTCGTGGTCTTCTTGGCCGTCGTCTTCTTCGCGGTCGTGGTCTTCTTCGCCGCGGTCTTCTTCGCTGCCGTCTTCTTCGCCGGGGCCTTCTTGGCCGCCTTCTTGGCGGTCTTCTTCGCCGGCCCCTTCGCGCGCTTCTCGGCGAGCAGCTCGAAGCCGCGCTCCGGGGTGATGTCCTCGACGCTGTCGCCGGAGCGCAAGGTCGCGTTGGTCTCGCCGTCGGTGACGTACGGCCCGAAGCGACCGTCCTTGACGACGACCGGCTTCTCGCTCACCGGGTCGGGGCCCAGCTCCTTCAGCGGCGGCTTGGCGGCCGCCCGGCCCCGCTGCTTCGGCTGGGCGTAGATCGCCAGCGCCTCTTCCAGCGTGATCGTGAAGAGCTGCTCCTCCGCCTGGAGCGAGCGCGAGTCCGTGCCCTTCTTCAGATACGGGCCGTAGCGGCCGTTCTGCGCGGTGATCTCCTGGCCCTCGGCGTCGGCGCCGACGACACGCGGCAGCGACATCAGCTTCAGGGCGTCGTCGAGCGTCACCGTGTCCAGGGACATCGTCTTGAAGAGGGAGGCCGTACGCGGCTTGACCGCGTTCTTGCCCGTCTTCGGGGTGCCCTCGGGGAGGATCTCCGTCACATAGGGGCCGTAGCGGCCGTCCTTGGCGACGATGGTGTGGCCGGTGGCCGGGTCGGGGCCCAGTTCGTAGTCGCCGCTCGGCTTGGCGAGCAGTTCCTCGGCGAGGTCGACGGAGAGCTCGTCCGGCGCCATGTCGTCCGGGATGTCGGCGCGCTGGTGCTGCTCGGTGTCCTTCTCGCCGCGCTCGATGTACGGCCCGTAGCGGCCGACCCGCAGCACGATGTCGTTGCCCACGGGGAACGACGACACCTCGCGCGCGTCGATCGCGCCCAGGTCGGTCACCAGCTCCTTGAGGCCGCCGAGGTGGTCCCCGTCGCCGTTGCCGGCGTCGGCGGCACCGCCCTCGCCCGTGCCCTCACCGAAGTAGAACCGCTTCAGCCACGGCACGGCCCGCGCCTCACCGCGGGCGATGCGGTCGAGGTCGTCCTCCATGCTGGCGGTGAAGCTGTAGTCGACGAGCCGCCCGAAGTGCTTCTCCAGGAGGTTGACCACGGCGAAGGACAGGAAGGACGGGACGAGTGCCGTGCCCTTCTTGAACACGTACCCGCGGTCGAGGATCGTGCCGATGATCGACGCGTACGTCGACGGGCGGCCGATCTCGCGCTCTTCCAGCTCCTTGACCAGGGAGGCTTCGGTGTAGCGGGCCGGGGGCTTGGTGGCGTGCCCGTCGACCGTGATCTCCTCGGCGCTCAGGGCGTCGCCCTCGGAGACCTGGGGCAGCCGGCGCTCGCGGTCGTCGAGCTCGGCGTTCGGGTCGTCGGCGCCTTCGACGTAGGCCTTCAGGAAGCCGTGGAAGGTGATCGTCTTGCCGGACGCGCTGAACTCGACGTCCCGGCCGTCGGACGCCGCGCCGCCGATCTTCACCGTGACGCTGTTGCCGGTCGCGTCCTTCATCTGGGAGGCGACGGTCCGCTTCCAGATCAGCTCGTAGAGCTTGAACTGGTCGCCGGTCAGTCCGGTCTCGGCGGGAGTGCGGAAACGATCACCCGAGGGGCGGATCGCCTCGTGGGCCTCCTGCGCGTTCTTGACCTTCCCGGCGTACGTCCTCGGCTGCGGCGGCAGGTAGTCGGCGCCGTACAGCTGCGTGACCTGGGCGCGGGCGGCGGCGACCGCCGTGTCGCTCAGGGTCGTGGAGTCCGTACGCATGTACGTGATGTAGCCGTTCTCGTACAGCTTCTGGGCGACCTGCATGGTCGCCTTCGCGCCGAAGCCGAGCTTGCGGCTGGCCTCCTGCTGCATCGTCGTCGTACGGAACGGGGCGTACGGCGAGCGGCGGTAGGGCTTGGACTCGACGGACCGGACGGCGAACCGCGTCTGCTCCAGCGCGGCGGCGAGCGCACGGGCGTTCGCCTCGTCGAGGTGGAGGGTGTTCGCGCTCTTCAGCTGTCCCAGGGAGTCGAAGTCACGGCCCTGCGCGACCCGCCTGCCGTCGACGGTCTGCAGGCGCGCGACCAGCGACGACGGGTCCGACGAGTCACCGGCGCGGCCGGTCGCGAAGGTGCCCGTCAGGTCCCAGTACTCAGCGGAACGGAAGGCGATGCGCTCGCGTTCCCGCTCCACCACGAGCCGGGTGGCGACCGACTGGACACGGCCCGCGGACAGCCGCGGCATGACCTTCTTCCACAGGACCGGCGAGACCTCGTAGCCGTAGAGGCGGTCGAGGATGCGGCGGGTCTCCTGGGCGTCGACGAGCTTCTGGTTGAGCTGGCGCGGGTTGGCCACGGCGGCCTGGATCGCGGCCTTGGTGATCTCGTGGAAGACCATCCGCTTGACCGGGACCTTGGGCTTCAGGACTTCCTGGAGGTGCCAGGCGATGGCCTCGCCCTCGCGGTCCTCATCGGTGGCGAGGAAGAGTTCGTCCGACTCCTTCAGCAGGTCCTTGAGCTTCTTGACCTGCGCCTTCTTGTCGGCGTTGACCACATAGATCGGCTGGAAGTCGTGTTCGACGTCCACACCGAGGCGGCGGACCTCGCCCGTGTACTTCTCGGGCACCTCGGCGGCGCCGTTGGGAAGGTCGCGGATGTGCCCGACGCTCGCCTCGACGATGTATCCGGGGCCGAGATAGCCCTTGATCGTCTTCGCCTTGGCAGGCGACTCGACGATGACGAGTCGGCGGCCGCCCTCTGCGGTCTCGCTGGTCGGGGACAACTTCGCTCTTCTCTCCGGTCGACGCTGGGGCCTCCCCGGAGTCGCTTGCCCGGGGCTGGGTCGTGGGTGACGCTGCGGAGTGTGACGGTACAGCCCGCCCCCGTGTCAAACGGGAAAAGCCCGCAACGGCCACTCGAACGGTAACCCGACTACCACCATTCCTGCCGCCCGGAGTGCCCGGACCAGGCCCGGCCCTATGCGGAGCGCAACCTCTCGATTACCGGCGGGCGCGACGCCGACTCGGGCTTCAGAGGCGGGTGAAGCACCATGTTCCGACCACCAGGGCGAGCACCGCGACGACGCTCGCGAGGGTCGCCGATGCGACGGGCCTCACACCCTCGGCGACGGGACGGTGCTGGCGTACGCGCGTCACGGTCCACGCCAGTAGTCCGCCTCCGAACAGGGAGAACACCGCTCCCGCGAAGATCGCCAGTTCGCTCTCCATGGCCCCCGTGCCCCTTTTCCCCAGTCCGCGACTCTCCAGCCCCGGGAGGCTGACACGCGTGGGCGGCGGGCAGGCGAACCGTAGGTGAACGCCGGGGCGACGCGACCGTGGATCGAGGACGACCGGTGCCTCGGGACCCGTGCGGGACGAGGTGTTCAAATCGACTCGAAATTTATTGGTGGGCCTCTTCCCCGGGCGCCCCTCAGCGCGCCGGGTTCCCTCAGTGCGCCGGGTTCCCTCAGTGCGCCGCCCCGCCGGGTTCCCTCAGCCGACCGGTTCCAGGAACCCCTGCTCCACGAGCAGCCGGATCTGGGCCGGTGTGCGATCGCGCAGCAGCACCGGGTCCTCGCCGATCAGCTGGGCGATGGCGTCGAGGATGCGGCCGGCGCTCATCGTGCCGTCGCAGACGCCCGCGAAGCCCGCGCCCACCGTGTCCACCCGGGTCGCCCGGCACATGCCCCGGTGCTGGCGCAGCACGACATGCTCGGGGTCCTCGGCGCCGGGCATCCCGACCTGTTCCTGCACGACCTCGGCGGCCAGCCGGAAGCGTCCTTCGAGCAGGGCGGCGTCGTCGTGGCCGCGGAGGTGGTCGAGCCGGTCGAAGTGGGCCTTGATGGTGTCCCCGAGCGGCTGCTCGACCGGATGCGGCCATTCCTCCACCGTGAGGGAGGGCACGGCGGCGCCCGTCCTGCGCAGGGTGATCCAGCCGAAACCGACGGCCTTCACCTTGCGCGCCTCGAACTCGTCGAGCCATGCGTCGTACCGCGCCTGGTACTGCGCCACGTCGCCCTCGTGGTCGCCCGCGTCCCGCAGCCACAGCTCGGCGTACTGATTCACGTCCTGCACCTCACGCTGCACGATCCACGCGTCGCAGCCCCGGGGCACCCATGACCTGAGCCGGTCCTGCCAGTCCTCCCCTTCCACGTGCTGCCAGTTGGCGAGGAACTGCGCGAACCCGCCCTCGTTCAGCCGCTCCCCCGCCTCCTGAACGAGCGTGCGGCACAGATCGTCCCCGCCCATGCCGCCGTCGCGGTAGGTGAGCCGGGCACCGGGAGAGATCACGAACGGCGGGTTCGAGACGATCAGGTCGTACGTCTCGTCGTCCCGGACCGGGGTGAAGAGGGAGCCCTCGCGCAGCTCGGCAGCCGGGGCACCGGACAGGGCCAGCGTGAGACCGGTGATGTGCAGCGCGCGCGGGTTGAGGTCGGTGGCCGTCACGCGCGTGGCGTGCCGGGCCGCGTGCAGCGCCTGGATGCCGGAGCCGGTGCCGAGGTCGAGGGCGGCGCCGACGGGTGTGCGGACGGTGATGCCGGCGAGGGTCGTGGAGGCGCCGCCGACGCCCAGGACGACTCCCTCGTCGCGGCTGCCGATCCCGCCGGCGCCGCCGACCGCGCAGCCCAGGTCCGACACGATGAACCAGTCCTCGCCGTCGGGCCCGCCGTAGGGCCGCACGTCCACCGTGGCGGCGACCTCGTCCGCGCCGGCCCGCTCGAGCCAGCCGGTCTCCAGGCACGCGTCGACGGGCAGGACGTCCGCCACGCGCGCGTGCGGCACGGGCTGCTGGAGCAGGAACAGACGGACGAGCATCTCCAGCGGAGTGTCCCCGCGGGTCGCCCGGAGCGCGGGCACGGTCTCGCTCCGGGCCAGCGCCGCGTACGCGGGGGCGCCGAGCAGTTCGAGCAGTCCGTCGGCGGTGAAGGAGGCCCCGAGCAGGGCGTCCCGGAGCCGGGCGGCGACCTCGGGGCGGTCGGGGGCGGGCAGCGGGGACAAGGGTGACTGGCTGGCGTTACTCACGCCCTCCATTGTGGCCGCAGGCACCGCCGGCGCACGTGCCCGTGCGGGGTATCGCGCAGGTCTGTGCGGCTCGGCTCCGCCGTCACGCCCGGCTGAGCCGTCACACCCGGCTCCGCCGTCACGCCCGGCTGAGGCCCCCGTCACACCCGGCTCAGCTGTCACGCCCGGCTCAGCTGTCGCGGCCCCCTCACAAGTCGCAGCCGCCTCACCGACGGGTCAGCTCTAGGTCGCCGACGCCGGCCCCGTCGCCGCCTTGCAGCTCGACTGCCGGGCCATCGCCTGGCCGACCTCGCCCTCCTCCAGGTTCCTGAGCGCGTCGTTCCCGCTCTTGCTGAGCTTGTCCAGCTCGGTGGCGATGTCCTTGAGACCGTCGGCGAACTTGCCCTGGTCCTTCGTGTCGAGCTCGTCGACCTGCTTCTTCAGCGAGGCGTACGACGCGGAGATCGTGTTGAGCTCCGTGACCGCGTCCTTCTGCTTCTTCTCGCCGTTCTCGACGTCCGGCGCGCCGGCCTTGTTCACCGCGGTCCCGATCGCCTTGTAGGCGTCGGACATGTCCTGGAAGGCCTTTGCGTCGGTCTTCTGGACGTCCTGCGGCGTGCTGTTGTCCGAGGTCTCCTTCTGGATCGAGGCATTGGCCGACTCGATCTTCTTGGCCTGCGGCTGTACGGCGTCGCAGACGTCCTTGGCCCAGGAGTCCAGCTTCTCGTTTTCGTCGCCGCCGCAGCCGGACAGCGCCAGTACCAGTACCGCACCGCCGGACAGTGCGGCCGCGAGCTTCTTGTTCACCGGTTTGGTCCCTTCCATGGCTCTCGGCCCCGGAACATACACGCCAGAGGCACGGCAACCGCACGCCGAGCTCCCTTTAAGACCTTTTTGTTATCTTTTGCTCCGGGCGAGACAAGGCTCACGAGGTGATCGTGCGTACACACGGTGCGGGGGGGGGGGGGGGGGGGGGGGGGGGGGGGGGGGGGGGGGGGGGGGGGGGGGGGGGGGGGGGGGGGGGGGGGGGGGGGGGGGGGAGGGGGGGGG
>NZ_JBVJBP010000015.1:0-230328 GCF_055589465.1 Streptomyces sp. NPDC041940 | reverse complement strand
GGAGGCGAGCAGCCCGCAGCCGTAGGCGGCGTCCACGTGCATCCACACGCCGAACCGGCCGCACAGCTCGGCGATCTCGGGCAGGGGGTCGATCGAGCCGAAGTCGGTGGTGCCGGCGGTGGCGACGACGGCCATGGGGACCAGGCCCTCGCTCGCGCAGCGCTCCAGCTCGCGGGCGAGGGCGACCGTCTGCATGCGCTTGTCGTGGTCGACGGGGATCGAGACGACGGCGTCCGGCCCGAGGCCCAGCTGTTTGGCGGACTTCTTCACGCTGAAGTGGCTGACCTCGGAGGCGAAGATCCGCAGGTCGGCGAGGGAGTCGGTCTTGGCCTCCTCCCGGGCGAGGAGGAGCGCCTGGAAGTTGGACTGGGTGCCGCCGGAGGTGAAGACGCCGTCGGCGGCGGGACCCAGGCCGATGCGGGCGGCCGTCCAGTCGATGAGCTTGCGCTCGATGAGGGTGCCGCCGGCCGACTGGTCCCAGGTGTCCAGCGAGGAGTTGACCGCGGAGAGCACGGCCTCGCCGAGCACCGCCGGGATGACGACCGGGCAGTTGAGGTGGGCGAGGTAGCGGGGGTGGTGGAAGTAGATCGCGTCCCGGAGGTAGACGTCCTCCAGTTCGTCCAGCGCGGCGGCGGTGTCGCCCAGCGGACGGTCCAGGTCGATCGCGTCGATGGCGGGGGCGAGGGCGTCCACGGTGACGCCGGTGAACGGACGGTCGGTGGTGGCGAGTTTGGCCGCCACCCGCTCGACTCCTTCGGTCACGGAGCGGCGGTAGTGCTCCGCGGTGAGGCCATTGAGCAGGTGCGAGCGCATGTGGGGGTCCTCCGAGGGGACGGTCCGTGCGGGATCAACTTAGGTAAGCCTAACCTAACTTGGATGGTGCAGGACACACCTCTCCCGTGACGGGCGTCACGGGAGAGCGGGTGTACCCGGCTTACTCCGCGGCCCGGAGCTGTTCCTCCGTCATGCCCTGCCGCCAGTAGCCGACGAAGGTGACACGCCGCCGGTCCACCCCGCGCTCCCCGACGAAGTGCCGCCGCAGCGCCTTCACCTGCCCGGACTCGCCCGCGAGCCACACGTACGCCCGCTCGGTGCCGGGCAGTTCGGCGGCCCGTACGGCGTCGACGGCCATGGGGGCCCCGTCGTGCCGCACGAGCCACGTGATCTCCGCGTCCGCCTCCGTGCGCACGTCCTGGATGTCCCCGGCGTGCGGCACCTCCAGCCAGACCCGGGCCCGGGTGCCGGCGGGGAGGGACTCCAGGATCGCGGTCGCGGCGGGTACGGCGGTCTCGTCGCCGCACAGCACGACGAGCCCGGTGTCCTCCGGCGGGCGGAAGCGGATCGCCCGGTTGTCGGCGAGGGCCGGCCCGAGCAGCAGCACCCGGTCGCCGGCGGCGGCCCGGGAGGCCCAGCGGGAGGCGGGTCCGGCGGGGGCGGCCGTGGTGCCCGGCGCCGCGCCGTCCGCTATGCCGTGCAGGGCGAAGTCGATGTCGATCTCGTCGGGGTCGCGGCGCAGCGCCCGCAGCGTGTACGAGCGCATCACGGCCCGTACGTCGTCCGGCAGTTCCCGCCAGCCCTGCCACCAGCCGTCGCCCAGCTCCAGCGGGACGACGGGCTCGCTCTGCCCCGGGTGCGGCAGGAACAGCGACAGGGACTGGTCGCGCCCCAGCGAGTGGAAGGCGTGCAGATCGGGACCGGCGAAGGTGACCCGGACCAGAGACGGACCGAGCCGCCTCGTCCGTACGACCTGGAGGGAGAAGAAACGGAACGGGGCGGCTACGGCCGTCGTCATGTGGGCTCCTGGTGGACGTGGGGGAGTTCGGCGGACCTCAGGGGCGCGGGGAACTGCGCGACCAGCCACACACGGCCCGCAGTCGCCCACGATGCAAACCGCCCCTGTGACGTGGCGCCTAGCTGACCTTCTTGGCCTTTTCGAGGGCCTCGGCCAGATTCGTCAGCAGCGGCACGCACTTGTCGTACGACAGGATCGGCTCGGGGGAGCGCGGGATGACCTGGCCGGCCTTCACCGCGGGCAGCTTCTTCCAGGTGGCCTTGGTGATGTCGGCAGGCTGGATGGCCGAGGAGCGGTCGTCCATCATGATGATGTCGGCCTTGTACTTGTCGACGTTCTCCCAGCTGAGCGACTCGTACCAGCCGCCGCCCTGCTTCTTGGCGCTCTCCGGCGGCTCGACGAAGTTCACGCCGAGGGCCTTGAAGTACTCCAGGTCGATGGAGAGGTTGGTGCCGGAGACGTAGAACAGCTGGTCGCTGGCGCTGCCGGCCATCACCTTGATGTCGGGCTTGGCCTTGGCGGCGGCGCGCAGCCGGGCGGCGGCGTCCTCGAACCGCTTCTTCGCGTCGGTGACCTTGGCGGCCTTCATGTCCGCGCCGAGCGACTCGGCGAGGTCCCACATGCGCTGCAGCGGCTGGGTGAGCTGGCGGTCGTAGACGGAGACGGCGACGCTGGGGGCCAGCTGGGCGATCTTCTTCTTCGACTCCTCCGGGACGTACCAGAGGGTGCCGGTGTTGTCGAACATCGTGGTGATGAGCACGTCCGGGGCGAGGGAGGCGTACTTCTCGATGTTGAACTGGCCCCAGGCGTTGCCCAGGATCGTCAGCTTGCTGATGTCCATGTCGCCGGCCTGGACGTCCGCCTTGCCGCCGGTGGTCTTCGTGGGGCCGAAGACGCCCTTCACCTGGATGCCGTAGTCGAACAGCGCGGCGCCGACACCGGTGAACGCGACGATGTTCGCGGGGACCTTGTCCCGCTTCACGGTCGTACCGCGGTCGTCCTTGAAGGACCAGGGGCCGGACTTGCCGGCCTTGCCCGCCGTGCCCGAGTCACCGTCTTTGCCCTTGTCGTCCCCGCAGGCGGCAAGCGCGGCACCGAGACCGAGGGCGCCGCCGGCGGCGAGCAGGCCGCGGCGAGTGAAGTGGGTGGCACGGGCATGGGACATGGGTATGACTGCTTTCGAACGGGGCGAAGCGCCCGCCGGACAAGTTCCAGGTCAGGTTAGCCTAACCTCAGCTGATGTCCAGGGGGTAGGTGTTGTCCCGTTCAACCTGTGCGTGAACCGTGACGGCGGGGGACCGGACGGCCGGGGTGCCGCCGGTCCCGTGGGACCGTCAGCCCGTCAGCCCCAGCTCCCGCGCGATCAGCATCCGCTGCACCTCACTCGTGCCCTCGCCGATCTCCAGGATCTTGGAGTCGCGCCACATGCGGGCGACCGGGTACTCGTTCATGAAGCCGTAGCCGCCGTGGATCTGGGTGGCCTCGCGGGCGTTGTCCACCGCCACCGTGGAGGAGTGGAGCTTCGCGAGGGCCGCTTCCTTCTTGAAGGGGGCGCCGGACACCAGGCGGGCCGCCGCGTCGCGCCAGGCGAGGCGGGAGGTGTGGGCCTTCATCTCCATGTCGGCGATCTTGAACTGGATGGCCTGGTTGGCGGCGATGGGCTTGCCGAAGGCGTGGCGTTCCTTGGCGTACTTGAGCGACTCGTCCACGCAGCCCTGCGCCAGGCCCGTCGCCAGGGCGGCGATCGCGATGCGGCCCTCGTCGAGGATGCGGAGGAACTGGGCGTAGCCGCGGCCCTCCTCGCCCAGGAGGTTCGCGGCCGGGACGCGGACGTCCGAGAAGGACAGCTCGCGGGTGTCCGAGGCGTTCCAGCCGACCTTCGAGTAGGGGGCCGCGACCGTGAAGCCGGGGGTGCCCGACGGGACGATGATCGAGGAGATCTGCGGCTTGCCGTCCGGGGAGCGGCCGGTGACCGCCGTGACCGTCACCAGGCCCGTGATGTCCGTGCCCGAGTTGGTGATGAAGCACTTCGTGCCGTTGATCACCCACTCGTCGGTGGCGGAGTCCAGGCGGGCCGTCGTACGGGTCGCGCCCGCGTCGCTGCCGCCGTCCGGCTCCGTCAGGCCGAACGCGCCCAGGAGTTCGCCCGAGCACAGGCGGGGGAGCCACTCGCGTTTCTGGGCCTCCGTGCCGTAGCGGAAGACGGGCATCGCGCCGAGCGAGACTCCGGCTTCGAGGGTGATCGCGACCGAGGAGTCGACCCGCGCCAGTTCCTCCAGGGCCACGCCCAGCGCGAGGTAGTCGCCGCCCATGCCGCCGTACTCCTCGGGGAACGGCAGGCCGAACAGGCCCATGCGGCCCATCTCGCGGACGATCTCGTACGGGAACTCGTGCCGCTCGTAGAAGTCGCCGATCTTCGGTGCCACCACCTCGTGGGCGAACTCCTCGACCGTGCGGCGGAGTTCCTCCAGCTCGGGGGAGAGACGGTAATCCATCGTGATCAGTGCTCCTCGATGTCCACGAGGTCCTCGTGGGACAGGGCTCGGACGGTGCGGGACGGGCTGGGTCGGCCCAGGTGGCCGGCCATCCACGCGCTCGTGGCGACGAGGCGGCCGAGGTCGATTCCGGTGTCGATGCCGAGGCCCCGCAGCATCCACACGAGGTCTTCGGTGGCGAGGTTGCCGGTCGCCGACTTCGCGTACGGGCAGCCGCCCAGGCCGCCCGCGGAGGCGTCGATGGTCGTCACGCCCTGCTGGAGCGCCGCGAGCGTGTTGGAGAGGGCCTGGCCGTAGGTGTCGTGGAAGTGCACGGCGAGGGAGGTGGGCGGGATGCCCGCCTCGTCCAGCGCCGCGAGGAGTGCGACCACGTGGCCGGGGGTCGCCACGCCGATTGTGTCGCCCAGGCTCAGTTCGTCGCAGCCCATGTCCGTCAGGGCCTGGCAGACCTTCACCACCTGGGGGATCGGGACCGCGCCCTCCCACGGGTCGCCGAAGCACATGGAGAGGTAGCCGCGGACGTGGGCCCCCTCCGCCTTGGCCCGGGTGACGACCGGGTCGAACATCGCCAGGGCCTCGTCCACCGTGCGGTTGAGGTTGGCCTTGGCGAAGGACTCCGTGGCGCTGGCGAAGACCGCGATCCGGCGGGCTCCGAGGGCCAGGGCGCGATCCAGGCCGCGTTCGTTCGGGACCAGGACCGGCAAAGACACCGGAAGGTCGCTCACCATCGGGAACAGCCGTTCCGCGTCCGCCAGTTGGGGGACCCACTTGGGGTGGACGAAGCTCGTAGCCTCGATCGTCGACAGGCCCGCGTCGGCCAGGCGGTGGACGAACTCCGCCTTGATCTCCGTCGGGACCGTCGCCTTCTCGTTCTGCAGGCCGTCGCGGGCGCCCACCTCGTGGATGCGGACGCGGGACGGGAGGTCCTCGGCCGGGACCGTCATCGGGAGGCCGTTGGCTGTCATCACTCCGCCTCCTCGTGGGGTGCGATGACCGCAAGGACCTGGTCCATGGCGACCGTCGAGCCCGGCGCCACGTCCAGCTCCGTGACCTTGCCGGCGTGCGGGGCGGAGATGACGTGCTCCATCTTCATCGCCTCCACCACCAGCAGGCTCTGGCCCGCCGTCACCTCGTCGCCGACGGCGACCTTCACCACCGTCACCGTGCCGGGCATGGGCGCGGTGAGGGAGTCGGCGCCCGCGTGGGCCGCGCGGCTGAGCGACGCCGCCACCGGGTCGTGGTCGCGTACGTGCCAGGCGTCGCCGTCGCGGCCGAGCCAGTCGGCGGCGCGGTGGAAGGTGTGGCGGACGCCGTCCAGGGTGACCGAGACATGGTCGCCGGTGACCGTGGCGGTGCCGCGTGGGGTGTACTCCAGCTCCTCCTGGACCCTCAGATGGAAGGCCGGTTGCTTCGGCTTGCCGCCCAGACGCCAGCCGGACGGGACCGAGAAGGGGTCCGTCCAGCCGCCGGGTTCGGGTGCCAGCGCGTCCAGGCGTACGGCCGCCGCCGCCTCGTAGACCTCCTCCGGCACGTCCGAGGGGATCAGCCCCTCTACCTCGCGCTCGACCAGGCCCGTGTCCAGCTCGCCGGCGATCACCGCCGGGTGGGCGAGCAGGCGGCGCAGGAACCCGGCGTTCGTCTGCACGCCGAGCGTGACCGTCTCCGCCAGGGCCGAGCGGAGTTTGCGCAGGGCGGTTGCGCGGTCGGGGCCGTACGCGATGACCTTGGAGAGCATCGGGTCGTAGAGGCTGCCGACCTCCGTGCCCTCGGTGAGGCCCGAGTCGGTGCGGATGCCGTCGCCCTGCGGTTCGCGCAGTCGCAGGACCGTGCCGCCGGAGGGGAGGAAGCCGCGGGCCGGGTCCTCGGCGCAGATACGGGCCTCCACCGCGTGACCGGTGAGGCGTACGTCCGTCTGGGTGAAGCCGAGGGGCTCGCCCGCCGCTACCCGCAACTGCCACTCGACCAGGTCCAGGCCCGTGATCAGCTCCGTGACCGGGTGTTCCACCTGGAGGCGGGTGTTCATCTCCATGAAGTAGTAGGAGGACGGGTCGCCGCCGTTGACGATGAACTCCACCGTGCCCGCGCCCCGGTAGCCGCAGGAACGGGCCGCCTGGACCGCCGCCTCGCCCATCGCGGCGCGCGTCTCCTCGTCGAGGAGGACGCTCGGCGCCTCCTCGATGATCTTCTGGTGGCGGCGCTGGAGGGAGCACTCGCGCTCCCCGAGGTGGACGACCTGACCGTGGCCGTCGGCCAGGACCTGGATCTCGATGTGCCGGGGGCGGTCGATCCAGCGCTCCACGAGGAGGGTGTCGTCGCCGAAGGAGGCGCGGGCCTCGCGGCGGGCCGAGGCGATCTCCTCCTCCAGCCGGGTCAGGTCCCGCACCAGGCGCATGCCCTTGCCGCCGCCGCCCGCGCTCGGCTTCAGCAGCACGGGCGCGCCCAGCTCGCGGGCCGCCTCGGCCAGGTCCGGGTCGCGTCCGCCGGGCACCACGGGGACTCCGGCGGCCATGACCGTCTCCTTGGCGCGGATCTTGTCGCCCATGAGGGAGATCGCGTCGGCGGGAGGGCCGATGAAGACCAGGCCGGCCTCGGTGCACGCCCGCGCGAAGGCGGCGTTCTCGGCGAGGAAGCCGTAGCCGGGGTGGACCGCCTGGGCGCCGGTGCGGGCGGCGGCCTCCAGGAGGCGCTCCGCCGACAGATAGCTCATCGACGCCGGGGCCGGTCCGATCCGGACCGCCGTGTCCGCCTCACGGACATGCCGGGCGTCGGCGTCCGCGTCGGAGAAGACGGCCACCGAGCGCACGCCCATCGACCGCAGCGTACGGATGACGCGTACGGCGATCTCGCCCCGGTTGGCCACAAGTACTGTCTCGAACATCGTCGTCCGTCCCCTCACATCCGGAAGACGCCGAACTGGGGGTCACCCAGGGGCGCGTTGGCGCACGCGGTCAGGGCCAGGCCCAGGACCTGACGGGTGTCCAGCGGGTCGATCACGCCGTCGTCCCAGAGGCGCGCCGTCGCGTAGTAGGCGCTGCCCTGCCGCTCGTACTGGGCGCGGATCGGGGCCTTGAAGGCGTCCTCGTCCGCCGCCGGCCAGGACTCGCCGCGCGCCTCCAGCTGGTCGCGCTTGACGGTCGCGAGGACCGAGGCGGCCTGCTCGCCGCCCATGACGGAGATCTTGGCGTTGGGCCACATCCACAGGAAGCGGGGGGAGTACGCCCGGCCGCACATGGAGTAGTTGCCCGCGCCGTAGGAGCCGCCGACCACGACCGTCAGTTTCGGCACGCGGGTGCAGGCCACCGCCGTGACCATCTTGGCGCCGTGCTTGGCGATGCCGCCCGCCTCGTAGTCCTTGCCGACCATGAAGCCGGAGATGTTCTGGAGGAAGACGAGAGGGATGCCGCGCTGGTCGCACAGCTCGATGAAGTGGGCGCCCTTCTGGGCGGACTCGGAGAACAGGATGCCGTTGTTGGCGACGATGCCCACCGGGTGGCCGTGGATCCGGGCGAAGCCGGTGACCAGGGTCTGGCCGAACTCGGACTTGAACTCGGCGAACCGGGAGCCGTCGACCACGCGCGCGATGATCTCGCGGACGTCGTACGGCGTGCGGGAGTCGACCGGCACCGCGCCGTAGAGGCTGTGCGGGTCGACCTTGGGTTCCGTCGCCTGCGTGACCTCCCAGGGGAGCGTCCCGCGCGCGGGGAGGGTGGAGACGATGGTGCGGACGATGCGCAGGGCGTGCGCGTCGTTCTCCGCGAGGTGGTCGGTGACGCCCGAGACGCGGGAGTGGACGTCGCCGCCGCCCAGCTCCTCCGCCGTCACGACCTCGCCGGTGGCCGCCTTCACCAGGGGCGGGCCGCCCAGGAAGATCGTGCCCTGCTCGCGGACGATCACCGCCTCGTCGCTCATCGCCGGGACGTACGCCCCGCCCGCCGTGCAGGAGCCGAGGACGGCGGCGATCTGGGGGATGCCGGCGCCGGACATGCGGGCCTGGTTGTAGAAGATCCGGCCGAAGTGGTCGCGGTCCGGGAAGACCTCGTCCTGCATGGGGAGGAAGGCGCCGCCGGAGTCCACGAGGTAGACACAGGGGAGGCGGTTGTCGAGGGCCACCTCCTGGGCGCGGAGGTGCTTCTTGACCGTCATCGGGTAGTACGTCCCGCCCTTGACGGTGGCGTCGTTGGCGATGATCATGGTCTCGCGGCCGCTGACCCGGCCGATGCCGGCGATGACACCGGCGGCCGGGGCCTGGTCCTCGTACATCCCGTCCGCCGCGAGCGGGGCCAGCTCCAGGAACGGTGAGCCCGGGTCGAGGAGGGTGTCGACGCGGTCGCGGGGGAGCAGCTTGCCGCGCGCGGTGTGACGGGCGCGGGACTTCTCGCCGCCGCCCTGGGCCGCTGTGGCGAGCTTGGCGCGCAGCTCGTCGACGAGGGTGCGGTGTGCCTCCTCGTTGGCCCGAAAGGGCTCCGACGCGGGGTCCGCCGCGGTCGTGAGCTCCGGTGCCTCGTGCATCCTGCGGGTCCCCTCACCTTGTTAATGAGCGTTAACGCATTTCCTTCAGGTTAACGACCGCTAACCTCCCTGTCTAGAATTGTTTTCATGGCAACCAGGACCGACGCACCCACCCGCCGCGAGCAGATCCTCAAGGAGGCCGCCCGGCTCTTCGCCGAGCGGGGCTTCCACGGGGTCGGAGTCGACGAGATAGGGGCCGCGGTGGGGATCAGCGGGCCCGGTCTCTACCGGCACTTCGCGGGCAAGGACGCGATGCTCGCGGAGCTGCTGGTGGGGATCAGCGGGCAGTTGCTGACCGGGGCGAAGCGGAGGCTGGCGGAGGCGGACGGGGAGGTCGGGGCGGAGGCGGTCCTCGACTCGCTGATCGAGGGGCATATCGACTTCGCGCTCGACGACCGTCCACTGATCACCCTGCACGACCGGGAGCTGGACCGCCTCCGGGACAGCGACCGCAAGATGGTGCGGCAGCTGCAGCGGCAGTACGTGGAGCTGTGGGTGGGTGTGGTGCGCGAGGTCTACCCGGGGCTGGCGGAGCCCGCCGCGCGGTCGGCCGTGCACTCGGTGTTCGGGCTGCTGAACTCGACGCCGCATCTGGGCAGGGCCGGGGCGCTGGCCGGGCGGGGGGCGGTCGCGGAGCTGCTGCACCGGATGGCCCGGGGGGCGTTCGCGGCGGCGGGTGAGTGACGGGCCCGAGTCCCCGGTGGCGTGACGAGCGTTACCACCCACACCCTGGACGCTTGTTGATACTGGCCGGTATCTTGGGGTGAGCAAGCGCTTAGACATACCGAGGTCCGTGGAGGTGGCGGCGTGCGCCGTACGGTGTTCAACGAGGATCACGAGGCGTTCCGGGAGACCATCCGCGCCTTCATCGAGGCCGAGGTCGTACCGGTGTACGACGAGTGGTTCGCCGCCGGTCAGGCGCCGCGCGACTTCTACTACAAGCTCGGCGAGCTGGGCGTCTTCGGCATCAACGTGCCGGAGGAGTTCGGCGGCGCGGGCCTGGAGAGCTACAAGTTCGAAGCCGTGATGTACGAGGAGACCGCTCGCGCCGGTGTCCAGTTCGGCGGCTCCGGCGTCCACGTCCTGCTGGGCCTGCCCTACATCAAGCTGCTCGCCACCGACGAGCAGAAGAAGCGGTTCCTGCCGAAGTTCGTCTCCGGCGAGGAGATGTGGGCCATCGCGATGACCGAGCCGGGCACCGGCTCCGACCTCGCGGGCATGAAGACCACCGCCAAGCTCTCCGAGGACGGCACGCACTACGTCCTCAACGGCTCCAAGACCTTCATCACCGGCGGCGTGCACGCCGACCGCATGATCGTCTGCGCCCGCACCTCCGCGCCCACCGCCGAGGACCGCCGCCACGGCATCTCCCTCTTCGTCGTGGACACCAAGGCCGAGGGCTACTCCGTCGGCCGCAAGCTCGACAAGCTCGGCCTGAAGACCTCCGACACCGCCGAGCTGGCGTTCGTCGACGTCAAGGTCCCCGTCGAGGACATCCTCGGCGAGGAGAACAAGGGCTTCTACTACCTCGGCCACAACCTGGCCTCCGAGCGCTGGGGCATCGCCTTCGGCGCCTACGCCCAGGCCAAGGCCGCCGTACGGTTCGCCAAGCAGTACGTCCAGGACCGCACCGTCTTCGGCAAGACCGTCGCGTCCTTCCAGAACACCAAGTTCGAGCTGGCCGCCTGCCAGGCCGAGGTGGACGCCGCCGAGGCCGTCGCCGACCGCGCCACCGAAGCCCTGGACGCCGGTGAGCTCACCCCCGCCGAGGCCGCCTCCGCCAAGCTGTTCTGCACCGAGGTCGCCCACCGCGTCATCGACCGCTGCCTCCAGCTGCACGGCGGCTACGGCTTCATGAACGAGTACCCGATCGCCCGCCTGTACGCGGACAACCGCGTCAACCGCATCTACGGCGGCACCAGCGAGATCATGAAGTCGATCATCGCGAAGGACATGGGCCTGTAAACCGACCGTAGTGACTGGCCGGTACAACAGTTGTCATGAGTAAGGCACTTCAGGACCTCCTCGATCTCCTCGACCTCGAGCAGATCGAGGAGGACATCTTCCGCGGCCGGTCCCGGTCCGCCGTCGTCCCCCGGGTCTTCGGCGGGCAGGTCGCCGCGCAGGCGCTCGTCGCCGCCGGGCGGACGGTCCCCGAGGACCGGCCCGCGCACTCCCTGCACGCGTACTTCCTGCGCCCCGGGGACCCCGGCGCGCCCATCGTCTACACCGTCGACCGGATCCGCGACGGCCGCTCCTTCACCACCCGCCGGGTGGTCGCCGTCCAGCACGGCAAGCCGATCTTCCATCTCTCGGCGTCGTTCCAGGTGTACGAGGACGGGCTGGACCACCAGGAGCCGATGCCGGCCGCGCCCGACCCCGCCACGCTGCCCACCGGTGAGGAACGGCTGCGCGGCTACGGCCATATCGACCCGGCCGTGGTGGAGAAGTTCGCGGAGGCGCGGGCGGCCGTCGATCTGCGGTACGTCGAGGAACCGCCGTACGGGAAGTTCGGCGAGCCGCGCGAGCCGCACTCGCAGGTGTGGTTCCGCACCAACGGCAAGCTGGGCGGCGCGGTCGACGAGCCGCTGCTGCACATCGTCCTCGCCACCTACGTCTCCGACATGACGCTGCTCGACTCCGTGCTGCTCGCGCACGGGCGGGGCGGCTGGGCCGTCGGCGACGTGGTCGGGGCCTCGCTGGACCACGCGATGTGGTTCCACCGGCCGTTCCGGGCGGACGAGTGGCTGCTCTACGACCAGGAGTCCCCGTCCGCGTACGGCGGCCGGGGACTGGGACAGGCCCGTATCTACACGCAGGACGGGCGCCTCGCCATCTCCGTGATCCAGGAGGGCGTGGTCCGCGTCCCGCGCGACGAGACCTGACGAGAGCTGACGAGACCTGACGGGACCTCTAGCTGAGGCCCGCCTCCGCCAGCAGGTACGCCGTCATCGGGTCGTAGTGGCGTGGGCTGACCACGTGGTCGTCGAGGGGCACCGTCACCTGCACGGTGCCCTCGGCCTCGGCGATGAAGAGGGCCGGGTCGTTGCAGTCGGCGTAGCCGACGGAGTCGACGCCGTGCTGGCCCGCGTATCCCGCCCAGCCGTGGTCGGCGACGACCAGGTCGGGCAGGGGGCGGCCCTCGCGCTCCATGGCCGTCAGGATCGCCTTCATCGGCTCGCCCGAGTGGGTGTGCCAGAGGGTGGCGCCGTGCTCCAGCACCGCCACGCTCGCGAACTGCATGACGTAGCCCTCCTCCGTCGTCAGGCCGTCCGGGATGACGACGATCTCGCAGCCCGCCGCGCGCAGCGCCGCCGCGGTCGAGCTGTGCACGTCGAGCAGGCCGCCGGGGTGGCCGGTGGCGAACAGCACCCGCTGCTGCCCGTCCGCCGCCTTGCGCAGCCGCCCGGCCATGCGTTCGAGCCCGGCGACGGTCAGCTCCGGGTCGATGGTGTCCTGGCCGTACCGGTGCTCGGGGTCGTCGTTCACGCCCACCCGTTCCGCCATCACCGCGAGGACGTCCTGCTCGTCGGTCCAGCGGGCGCCGAGTTCCAGGCCGAGCCAGTAGTGGCGGTCGTTGTTCGCCAGCTTGCGGTAGTGGGAGAGGTTGTTCTCGCGGGGGGTGGCGACGTCGCCCGCGATGCGCGTCCTGACGAGGTGGTCGACGAGTTCGGCGCGGCTGGGTGTCCCGGGTATCGGCATGCCAACCATTGTGAGGCAGCCGCCTGTGGGCGTCCCTGGCGTATCGAACGCTGGGATGTGCGTCACGTACCTAGAAGGGACACCGCTCCCGTACTCAGATGTGCCGTAGCGCGAACCAGAGTTCCATCCGTACGTCCGGGTCCTCCAGGTCCGTCTCCAGCAGCGTGGCGCACCGTGTGATGCGCTGGCGCACGGTGTTGCGGTGCACGGACAGGGCGACGGCCGTGCGGTCCCAACTGCCGTGCAGGGAGAGCCAGGTGCGCAGGGTCTCGGTGAGCGCGGGGTGTGCCGTGACGGGGGCGAGGAGGGTACGGGCGTGGGCCGTCGCCTCGCCGGGCGGGACCAGGTCGGCGAGGGCGGGGCGCGGGGCGTGCCGCAGCAGCGGGGTCCGGGTGGCGCGGGCCCGGGCCAGGGCGCGGGCCGCCTGGGTGTCGGCGGCGGGCCAGTCGTGCGGGGCGACGGCGGCGCTGACGCCCAGGGTCCAGCCGGGCAGCGGGGCGGGTGCCCGGTCGGCCGGGACCAGGACCCGTACGACGTCACCCGCCGGGTCGACCAGGGCGGAACCGAGCGCGGCGCCCAGCGCGGAGGCCGCGACGGCGTCCGGAGCGCCGTCCTCGTCCGGCCGGGCGTGCACGACGACCCACCTCTCACCCCCGAGCAGCGACGCGACCTCCGCGGGCGGCGCGCCCAGCAGCAGCCGCACCAGCGCGGATGATCGAGCGGCACCGGTGCCGCTCTGCTGCTCGCCGGTCAGCAGGGAGAGCAGCACGGCGGCGACGGAGGCGACGGTGTGGTCGCTGGGGGACCGCTGCGGCGTCGCGACCCCGAGCGCGAACCCGTGTCCGGCGCCGAGCGCGTAGGCGGCGAGGTGGATACCGGCGGTGGTGTCGGTGGCGGAGGTGGGGTGCGGGGACCCGCCGGGCCCCTCACCTCCAGGCCGCACCACCCCCGCCAGCCCCTCCAGTGCCGACGCCGCCTCCTCCCCGGGCCTCCGGCCCGCCCCCGCGATCTCCGCCCCCTCCGGCCCGTACAGCACCGCCCACCCGCCCAGCCGCTGGGCGAGCTGGCGGAGGACCGAGGGGACCGGGTCGGGGCGGGAGGCGGCGGAGGCGAGGCTCTGCTGGGCCTCGGTGACGCGGCGGAGTTCGGCGAGGCGGGACTGGGCCATCAGCTGCCAGACCGCGCGGGCCACGCCCGAGAAGGTGGTCTGCGGCGGCACCTCAAGGAGCGGCAGGCCGTGTGTCTCGCAGGCCGTGACCAGCGCCGCCGGCACCGTGTCGTGCACCGGCGCCACCCCGAAGCCGAGGGCCGCGCCGCCCGCCGCCACGATCCGCGAGACGTAGTCGTCGAAGTACTCCCCCAGTCTCGACTTCGCTCGACCGGGGGGACCCCCATCCGACCCCGCCGCCTCCGGGATGTGCACGCCCGCCGTGAGCAGCAGCTCCCCGCCCAGCAGATACGGATACGGGTCCGCCATCTCCGAGGTGTGCACCCAGTGGACGACGGTGCCGGCGTCCACCGGACCGGCGATCCGGCGCAGGGAGAGGTCCTCCCGGGCCAGGAGGGACGTGAGGAGGACGGGAGGTGTCGGAGGGACCGCCGGGTCCGGCATGGTGTGTGCGTTCCCTCCAGCCGAGGCCGCTCGAATAGATGAAACGTACACTTCGCAGTCGCTTTCCGGCCACCTAGTGTCAGTGCTCGTCAACCTCGTCCCCCGCGACCGAGACCTGCGCCCTGTGCGTGCGCGAAGGAGGCCCCATGGCCGTCGACTACCTCGTGATCGTCGTCTACCTGGCCGGAATGCTGGCCATGGGCTGGTGGGGCATGCGCCGCGCCCGCTCCAAGAGCGAGTTCCTGGTGGCGGGCCGCCGGCTCGGCCCGGCCATGTACTCCGGCACCATGGCGGCGATCGTCCTCGGCGGCGCCTCCACCATCGGCGGTGTGGGCCTCGGCTATCAGTACGGCCTCTCCGGCGCCTGGATGGTCTTCACCATCGGCCTCGGCCTGCTCGCCCTGTCCGTCTTCTTCTCCGCCCGCATCGCCCGGCTGAAGGTCTACACCGTCTCCGAGATGCTCGACCTGCGCTACGGCGGCCGGGCCGGGGTGATCTCCGGTGTCGTCATGTGGGCGTACACCCTCATGCTCGCGGTGACCTCGACCATCGCGTACGCCACGATCTTCGACGTCCTGTTCGACATGAACCGCACGCTCGCGATCGTCCTCGGCGGCTCGATCGTCGTCGCGTACTCCACCCTCGGCGGGATGTGGTCGATCACCCTGACGGACATGGTGCAGTTCGTCGTGAAGACCATCGGCGTGCTGCTCCTGCTGCTGCCGATCGCCGTGGTGAAGGCCGGCGGGTTCAGCGAGATGAAGGCGCAGCTGCCCACCGAGTACTTCGACCCGCTCGGCATCGGCGGCGAGACGATCTTCACCTACGTGCTGATCTACACCTTCGGCATGCTCATCGGGCAGGACATCTGGCAGCGCGTCTTCACCGCCCGCAGCGACACGACCGCCAAGTGGGGCGGGACCGTCGCCGGTACCTACTGCCTCGCGTACGCCCTCGCCGGTGCCGTCATCGGTACCGCGGCCAAGGTGCTGTACCCGAAGCTCGCCAGCCCGGACGACGCCTTCGCGACGATCGTGAAGGAGGAACTGCCCGTCGGAGTGCGAGGGCTGGTGCTGGCCGCCGCCCTGGCCGCCGTGATGTCGACGTCCTCCGGCGCGCTGATCGCCTGCGCCACCGTCGCCAACAACGACATCTGGTCCCGGCTGCGGGGCATGGTCAAGGCGCCGGGCGAAGGAGCGGAGGAGCGCGACGAGGTGAAGGGCAACCGGGCTTTCATCCTGATCATGGGGCTCGCGGTCATCTGCACGGCCATCGCCATCGACAACGTCGTGGAGGCGCTGACCGTCGCGTACAACCTCCTCGTCGGCGGTCTGCTCGTGCCGATCCTCGGCGGCCTGCTCTGGAAGCGGGGCACGGTCCACGGCGCCCTCGCCTCGGTCGTGGTCGGCGGACTCGCGGTCGTCGCCCTGATGGCGACGTACGGCATCCTCGCCAACGAGCCCGTCTACTACGGCCTGCTCGCCTCCCTCGCCGCCTATCTGGCCGTCTCCTTCGCCACCCCGGCCACCGACGCCGCCGTCCTCGCCGCCTGGCGCGAGCGCCTCGCGGGACGGGTACCCGAGCCCGAGTCCGAACTCGCGTCCGAACCGGCCGCGACTCCCCGGTAAGGTCATAAGGCAAGCAGTACATACGCGATGAAGCGTAGGAAAGAAGGCATTTCTTCATGAGCAGCAACGAGACTCCCCGCGGGCCCGTCGACTCCTCCCGCGTTCCGCGGTACGCGGGCCCCGCGACCTTCGCCCGGCTGCCCCGGCTGGACGAGGTCGGCGGACGGGCCGATGTCGCCGTGGTGGGCGTGCCGTTCGACTCGGGTGTCTCGTACCGGCCGGGCGCCCGCTTCGGCGGCAACGCGATCCGTGAGGCGTCCCGGCTGCTGCGCCCGTACAACCCGGCGCAGGACGCCTCGCCGTTCGCCCTCGCGCAGGTGGCGGACGGCGGCGACATCGCCGTCAACCCGTTCAACATCAACGAGGCCGTCGAGACCGTCGAGGCCGCCGCCGACGACCTGCTCGGCACCGGCGCCCGCATGATGACCCTCGGCGGCGACCACACCATCGCGCTGCCCCTGCTGCGCTCGGTGGCGAAGAAGCACGGCCCGGTCGCCCTGCTGCACTTCGACGCCCACCTCGACACCTGGGACACCTACTTCGGCGCCGAGTACACGCACGGCACCCCCTTCCGGCGCGCGGTCGAGGAGGGCATCCTCGACACCTCCGCCCTGTCCCACGTCGGCACCCGCGGCCCGCTCTACGGCAAGCAGGACCTCACCGACGACGAGAAGATGGGCTTCGGCATCGTCACCTCGGCGGACGTCTACCGGCGCGGCGCCGACGAGGTCGCCGACCAGCTCCGCCAGCGCATCGGCGACCGGCCGCTGTACATCTCCATCGACATCGACTGCCTCGACCCGGCCCACGCGCCCGGCACGGGCACGCCCGAGGCCGGCGGCATGACCTCGCGCGAACTGCTGGAGATCCTGCGCGGGCTGTCGTCCTGCAACCTGGTCTCCGCCGACGTCGTCGAGGTGGCCCCCGCGTACGATCACGCCGAGATCACGTCGGTGGCCGCGTCCCACACGGCGTACGAACTGACCACGATCATGTCCCGCCAGATCGCCGCGGCCCGGAAGGACTCGGAAGCGAAGTGACTCACGACCACGACCTGGTTCTCCGCCCGACGCCCGCCCAGACGGAGGCCGCCCTCAACCCGCCCCCCGGCCGCAACGGCGGAGACCTGGTCGTGGAGACGCTGGCCGGTCTCGGCGCGACGACCGTCTTCGGTCTGCCCGGCCAGCACGCGCTCGGCATGTTCGACGCCCTGCGCCGCTCGGACCTCCGCTACATCGGCCTGCGGGTGGAGAACAACGCCGGGTTCGCCGCCGACGCCTACGGCCGGATCACGGGCGAGGCCGCGCCCCTGCTGCTGTCGACGGGGCCGGGGGCCCTGACCTCCCTCGCCGCGCTCCAGGAGGCGGCGGCGGCCTCCGCGCCCGTGCTGGCGATCGGCAGCCAGATCCCCAGCGCCGGCCTGGGCGGCGGCCGGCACGGCTATCTGCACGAACTGCCCGACCAGGCGGCGTCGTTCCGGGGCGTGGTCAAGTCGGTCCACACCGTCCGCACCCAGTCGCAGATCCCCTCCGCCATCGAGGCGGCCTGGAAGTCGGCACTGACCGCCCCGCACGGCCCGGTGTGGGTGGAGATCCCGCAGGACGTGCTGCTCGCGCCCACGGTGATCCCGGTGGTGACGGGCGGCGACGCCTTCCCCGAGGAGCTGCCGCCGCGCCCCGAACTGACCGCCGTAGCGGCGCACTTGCTGTCCCAGGCCGAACGCCCGGCGATCATCGCGGGCGGGGGAGTCGTACGGGCGGACGCCTCCGGCAAGCTGAAGCAGCTGGCGGAGCTGCTCCAGGCACCGGTCGTCACCACCCCCGGCGGCAAGGGCGCCTTCCCCTGGAAGCACCCGCTGTCGCTCCAGTCCTGGATCGAGGACCGGCACACCACCGACTTCCTGGAGGACGCGGACGTCCTCCTGGTGGTCGGCTCGGGACTCGGGGAACTCTCCTCGAACTACCACACGTTCAAGCCGCGCGGCCGAGTGATCCAGATCGAGGCCGACCTCGGCAAGCTGGAGTCCAACCACCCGGCCCTGGGCATCCACGCGGACGCCCGCCTCGCGCTCCAGGCGCTGCTGGAGACGGTGTCGGAGCGGACGGACCCGGACGCCCCGGAGCGCGTACGCGAGGTGCTGGGGAAGGTCGCCGAGCGCATCGCCTCGCAGGAACTCACCCTGGAACAGGACGTGCTGGCGTCCGTCCGCAGGGCGCTCCCGGCCGACTCCCCGTCGTTCTGGGACATGACGATCCTCGCGTACTGGGCCTGGTCGGCGTTCGACGCCAAGGGCCCCAACCACATGCACTCCGCCCAGGGCGCGGGCGGCCTCGGCTACGGCTTCCCGGCGGCACTGGGAGCCGCGGCGGCCGACCCGACCCGGCCGGTCCTCGCGGTCTCCGGCGACGGCGGCGCCCTGTACTCGATCGCCGAGCTGGCGACGGCCCGCCAGTACGACCTGAACGTCACCTGGCTGATCGTCGACGACGGCGGCTACGGCATCCTGCGCGAGTACATGAGCGACGCGTTCGGCGAGGCGACCGCGACGGAACTGACCCGGCCGGACTATGTGGCACTGGCGGAGTCCTTCGGCGTCCCCGGGGTCCGGACGTCCCCGGAGACCCTGGAGCGGGACCTCGCGAAGGCGCTCGCCGCGCCCGGGCCCTCGGTGGTCCTGCTCCCGGCCGTGCTGCGGATGTTCGCGCCGACGCATCTGGGCTGAGCCGCGGCCGGACCGGCCGGGCCGTGTTTCCTCTCTCCTCACATGGGCCGGGCAGGGCGGGGCACTCGTGTGTCAGTCCACCTGTGAGGGGAGTCGATCATGGTAGTCGCCGTCGTCATCGGCGTGTGTGTGGTCCTGGCCGTCCTGGCCTTCTTCGTGCCCCGTCTCTCTCGCCGCCCCGAGCGCGGCACACAACGTACGCTCGGAGCGGGGGCGCGGGCCGGCGGCAAGGCGCCCGGTGTTCTGGGCCGGCTCTTCAGCAAGCCCTTCCACAGCAGCTCGCGCGCGGTGAGCCGCAGCGGTTCCGCGGGTCGCCGCACCCGCGGCCGCATGCCCTTCTGACCGACGGTGGGGGCCGAGCGGGGAGCGCGGTGATGAACACCGAGGACACCGAACACGCCGAAGCCACCGGCGACGCGGGCAAGCTGCTGGACGGGCTGACCGTGGATGCCAGCCGACGGGAGCGGCCGATCCTGCTGGACGCGGACGGGCGTCCCATCCGGACCTGGCAGGAGAACCATCCGTACGACCGCAGGGTGGGCCGCAAGGAGTACGAGCGGACCAAGCGCGTCCTGCAGATCGAACTGCTCAAGCTCCAGCGGTGGGTCAAGGACACCGGCGCCCGCCTGGTCGTCGTGTGCGAGGGGCGTGACGCGGCGGGCAAGGGCGGCACGATCCAGCGGCTGACCGAGCGGCTCAACCCGCGCGGCGCACGCGTGGTCGCCCTGGACAAGCCCACCGAGCGCGAGACGGGCCAGTGGTACTTCCAGCGGTACATCGCGCAGCTGCCGACGGCCGGGGAGATCGTCCTGTTCGACCGCTCCTGGTACAACCGGGCCGGCGTGGAGCGCGTGATGGGATTCTGCTCCAAGGACGAGTACGAGCTGTTCCTCGACCAGTGCCCGGCCTTCGAGCGGATGCTGGTCGACGACGGCATCGTGCTGGTGAAGTTCTGGTTCTCCGTGTCCCGCACCGAGCAGCGCACCCGCTTCGCGATCCGGCAGGTCGACCCGGTGCGCCAGTGGAAGCTCTCGTCCACCGACCTGGCCTCGCTGGATCTCTGGGACGACTACACCGAGGCGAAGGTCGACATGTTCCGGGCCACGGACACCGCGCACGCCCCCTGGACCGTCGTCAAGAGCAACGACAAGAGACGCGCCCGGCTGGAGACCATGCGGAGTCTGCTGTCGCGCATCGACTACGCCAGCAAGGACCGCGAGGCGGTCGGCATGCCCGACCCCCTCATCGTCGGCGCCGCCGACACTCTCCTGGAGCCCGGCGAGGAGGACACCACGCTGTCACCCACTCCGCTGTCCCCCGGCGCCGACGGCCCCGGCAAGCACCCCGGGACCGACTGACACTCATTCATCGGTGCCGGTACCGGTGCCGGCGGGGCGGAAGCATGCCGTCACCGTCTTGCCGTGCCGCTGGCACCTCATCCCCCACTCGTCGGCGAGCTTGCGCACGATGGCCACTCCGCGGCCGCCGACATCCCCCGGCTCCGCCTCGCGCCGGCGCGGCAGCGTCGGATCCTCGTCGTGGACGCTCACATGAAGGCAGTCACCGTCCCACGTGAGGACCAGATGCGCGTCACTGTGCGCGTGGATGTGCGCGTTGGTGATCAGCTCGGACACGGCCAGCACGACGGTGTCCACCGTGTCCGGCTCGGCGGCGGCCCAGGGCAGGGACGCGAGACGCCCCCGTGTCCACTGCCGCCCGGCGCGCACTCCCTCCGACATGGGGAACGAATGCGCCCACCCCATCGCCTTCACCGCCACCGCCCCGACCTCCCGTCCTTCGACCGCACAGCGTGTGCCTGAACCGGGTACCCGGCACCCGCGGCAACAGGCCTGCGGACGCCGGGTATCGAGCACGGCCTAGAGGCCGTCGCGGACCATCGCGGCGACGATGTGGACGTGCCGGTCGGCCGCCGTGGCCGACCACTCGTTGTCGTAGTTCAGGCCGTAGGGCCAGAAGTGCCCGCCGCCGGTGGAGATCTTGGCGCCGGAGCCGTCGTACTGCCTGACGAGGGCGCTGGCCTGGCCGCCGGTCCAGGTGCCGCTGCCGCCGAGGCGGGACCAGCCCGAGCTGGTGCCCACGCCGATGGTGTGGGAGATCTCGTGCAGGGCCGTCCGCTCGTTCATGTAGCTGCGGTTGCTGCCGAAGCGGATGGTCCCGTTGATGTTGCCGTCGGCGGTGGGGACGCCCGGCTCGTAGCGGACGGTGAGGGTCTTGCCCAGGTCGCTGAGGTTGTTGTAGCGGGCCACGGCCGCGTTCATGGCCCTGGTGATCAGGTCGTAGGCCGAGCGCTGGTCCTCGGTGGGGTTGCTCGCGCGGACGAGGGACCAGGTGATGGTGGCCGCGGCGGCGCGGTCGCGGGCCGGGGCCGGTGCCGCGGTGGTCTGCGGGGTGGCGGCCTGGGCGACGCCGGGGCCGGCCAGCAGCGCGGCGGCCAAGGCGGCGACGACTGCCTTGCGTGGGCTCATGGGGGATCCTCCTGTGGGGGTGGCCGCGTGACGCGTGGGGGCGAAACTTCGTACGGCGTTCGGGATCTCGGACATGTAGGGCCGTCGGCGGTATCAGGTCGGAAGAGACGAACTCAGCTAGCTGACACGGCAGTTGGCGCGCTGTCGACCGCAAGTATCCCGATGGGAAGGACGGCGTCAAGAGTTCCCGCAGTGGTCAGTGGAACCAGAAGAGGATCGTGTCCGGGTTCGTCCCGAGCTTCCGCGAACTCTCCCACTCCTCCGCCTCGAACCGCATGACCTCGGCGAACCGGCGGGCCGCGTCGCGGTACTCGGGATCGAGACGGTCGAGCACGGACGCGTAGGCCTCCGCGAGGGCCCCGGCCCGCTGGGCCGGCAGGGTCCCGATGGCCGGCACCGCGTCACCGGGGTGGGGGAGACGCAGCGGCGGGCCGCGGAACAGGAACGTGCCGGGCAGCAGGTCGGACGGTACGCCGTGCCGGGCCAGTTCGTCGTCCATGGAGTGGAACCACGACGGCCGCCGCCAGGCGCCGAGGTCAGTCGGGTCGGAGAAGTGCGCCGCGACGGCCTGGTAGAAGGCGTAGCTGTAGGAGGGACAGAGGTCGGTGCTCGGGGTGCCCTCGATCAGCTCCTCCAGGGCCCGGGCGATGGAGACGTCCAGGTCGATGCCCTGCTCCTGGAACCGGACGTCGGTCCGCTCGCACTCCGTACGCACCCGGTCGAGCGTGTGCTCCTGCCGCTCGGTCCGCTCCACCGCGGTGAGCAGCCGCACCACCGTCCGCATGTCGCCGGTGCTCATCTCCAGGCAGTGGCCCACGCCCGCGCTTCCCTTCACTCGTTCGCCGGAACCCGGTGTCCATGATCGGGGACAGGGGAACGGCCCCCGACCGAGGGGTCGGGGGCCGTTCGCCGTTCTCGTGTGGGACTCAGCTGACGTCGGACGGGTCCAGGCGGTAGATCGCCGACTGGTTCGACTGCGACGAGGAGCTGGAGTTCGAGTCAGAGTTCGTGCTCTCGCTGTACTCGCTCTCCTTCACCGCCGTGCCGTGCTTCTCCACCCACGCCGTCACCTCGGAGCTGACGCTGCTGCCGCCGCCGGGGCCGCCGCCCATGCCTCCGCCGCCGAGCTGGATGTAGTGCAGTTGGCCGTTCTTCACGAGTTCCTTCAGCTTGGCGAGGGTCATCGCCTTGTCGGAGCCGGACCAGCCCCACATGGAGATGACGGGCTCCCCGCTGCTCACGATCAGCTGGGCGGCGCCCTGCGAACTGGACACGGCCAGCAGCCACTCGGCGCCGTCCTGGTGCTTCTTCAGATACGAGATGAGCTCGCTGCTCGCGCCGCCGCCCATGCCGCCACCGCCCATGCCGCGGCCGGGGCCGCCGCCCGTGCCGCTCGTACCACCGGGCTGACCGCTCGTGCCGCCCGCCCCTTCGGGAGCCTGCCCGCTCTGCCCGCCGGACGGCATCCCGCCACCGGGGAAGCCGCCATCGGCCTGGGCGTTGCCGCCGTCGGCCTGGGCGTTCCCGCCCTGCTGAGTCCCACCGGGACCGCCCGAGCCACCGCCCGGGAACCCCCGGCCACCGCCACCGCCACCGCCGCCCCCGGGCCCGCCGAAGCCGCTGCCCGTCGACGGTCCGGCGGTCGGGTTCGTACCGCCCATGCCGCCGCCCGACCCGGACGGCACCGACAGGGCGTACGCCGCCGGACCCGCCACCGCCGCGACGATCGCGGCCGTCACCGACACGGCCAGCAACCGCAGCCGAAGGCCCGAGACGCCGGAGCGGAAGACGAAGAGCCCCGCGATCGCCAGCGCCATGACGACCAGGACCGACGGCCACAGCCAGGTGTTCCAGCCGGAGGCGCGCCGCAGCAGCACCGCGGCCCAGACGGCCGTGACGCCCAGCCCGAGGGGCAGCACCCAGATCCACCGCCGGTCGGCCCGGAAGGCGCGCAGCAGCATCACGCCGCCGCCTCCGCACAGCGCCGCGATGCCGGGGGCGAGCGCGGTCGTGTAGTACGGGTGCATCGTGCCCTCGGCCAGGGCGAAGGTCAGGTAGTGCAGGGCGGTCCAGCCGCCCCAGAGCACGAGCGCGGCCCGGGTGAGATCCGTACGCGGGGCGCGGCCGCACAGCACCAGGCCACCGACGAGCGCGAGGCTCGCGAAGGGGATCAGCCACGAGATCTGGCCGCCGAGGATGTCGTTGAACATCCGGCCGAGGCCCGCGGTGCCGGAGAAGCCGCCGCCTCCGCCCCCGCCGCCACCGCCGTTGCCCTCGCCGCCGAGGATCCGGCCGAGGCCGTTGTAGCCCATGATCAGGTTCCAGGCCGTGCCGTCCGTCGAACCGCCGATGTACGGCCGCTCGGAGGCCGGCACCAGCGACACGGCGGCCGCCCACCAGAAACTGGAGACGACCAGCACCACGGCGGCGGCCCCCAGGTTCACCACACGCTTCACCAACGCGGGCCTGGCCGCGTACAGATACACCGCGAACACGGCGGGCAGCGCGATGTAGCCCTGGAGCATCTTCGTGTTGAAGGCGAGCCCGAAGCAGGCCGCCGCACCGAGCAGCGGAAGCAGCCGCCCGTTCCGCACGGCCCGCAGGCCGAGGGCGGCGCCCGCCACCATCAGGAACACCAGCAGCGTGTCGGGGTTGTTGTCGCGGTTGATGGCGACCGTGATCGGGGTGAGGGCCAGGACGAGGGCGGCGACGGCCGCCGCCGCGTGCCCGAACACCCGCTTCACGGAGGAGTGCAGGATCCAGATCGTGGCCAACGCCGCCACGAGCATCGGCGCCATCATCTGCCAGGTGCCGTACCCGAAGACGCGGCACGACAGGCCCATGACCATCAGCGCGAGCGGCGGCTTGTCGACGGTGAGGAAGTTCCCGGCGTCCAGCGAGCCGAAGAACCACGCCTTCCAGCTCTGCGTGCCGCTCAGCACGGCCGCGCTGTAGAAGCTGTTGAGGCCGGAGCCCGACAGGTTCCAGGAGTAGAGCACCGCGGCCAGGGCGAGGATCACGAGCAGCACGGGCAGCGACCAACGCGGGGCGGCCCGTTCCCCCGGCGCGGGTGAAGGGGGCACGGCTGCGGTGCGGATCTGGGGTTCGGTGGCAGATGTCACCCGAGCATGGTGGCCAGCCCTGGTTGGTGGCCGCTGTGCCGAACCTGGCCACTGCCTGTGAAACGCACAGCGCCCGGTAACGACTCGTACATGCCTTCACCAACGCCTACAACCTTTGCCCCGGGTCCGCGAGTCAAGGGTGCATGACTTCTGGGATATCCCGCCGCGCGAGAGTGCTGGCGGCGGCCGTGGGTACGGGTGTGCTCGTGCCGCTCGTCGCCGCCGCCTCGCCCGCCGCCGCTGCCCCGCCGGCCGTGACCTGCACGTCCGCCAAGGCCGGCCTCGCCGCCAAGCTGAAGAAGGACATCACCGCCGCGCTGGCCGGCCGCAAGGGCACGGTCGCCGTCGGCCTCTACGACCGCAGCACCAACACCACCTGCACGCTGCGCGCGAGTTCCGCCTACGACTCGGCCAGCGTCGTCAAGGTGACCGTTCTCGCCACCCTGCTCTGGGACGCGAAGAAGACGAACCGGTATCTCACCGACCGCGAGACCACCCTCGCCAAGGCGATGATCACCAAGTCGGACAACGCGGCGACCTCCACCTTGTGGAAGCAGCTCGGCATGACGAAGATCAAGGGCTTCCTCAGCGCCGCCGGTATGACCCAGACCAAGCCCGGCGCGAACGGCTACTGGGGCCTGACCCAGATCACCGTCACCGACGAGCAGAAGCTGCTGAAGCTCCTCACCGCCAAGAACGCGGTCCTGAGCGACAACTCCCGTTCCTACATCCTGAAGCTGATGGGCCAGGTCGTCTCGTCCCAGCGCTGGGGAACGCCGTACGGGGTGCCCTCGGGCGTCACCGTCGCCGTCAAGAACGGCTGGCTGCAGCGCTCCACGAACGGCTGGCGGGTGCACAGCGTCGGCGCGTTCAAGGGCGGCGGCCACGACTACGTGATGACCGTGCTCTCCCACGGCAACAGCACCATGAACTACGGCATCACCACCATCCAGGCCGTGGCCAAGGTCATCCACAAGGACCTGGCGGCGAGCTGACCCTTCACCACGCGGCCTACCGGGCGTCACCGGCCCGTCCTACGGTGACGCCCATGCCCCTGAGAACCCGCCTCGCCCTTCTCACCGCAGGCCTGTCGGCGGCCACCTGCCTGACCGCCGCCGGCCCCGCCCAGGCGCACGCCCCGCAGCCCTCGCACGCCTGCTCGCCGTCCGTCTCCATCGACCGCTTCTCCGACGCGCTCGACAAGACGACGTACCAGGACACCTTCGTCGGTAACTTCTCCGCGCTCGCCGTAGACAGCGACGGCTCGCTCGCCGCCCTCTCCGACCGCTCGTCGCTGTTCCGCCTGGACGCGCGGACGCTGAAGCCCCGCTCCGTCCTCCCGCTCACCGACGAGACCGGGACCGCGCTCGACTCCGAGGGCCTGGTCGTCGATCGGGACGGCACCCGCCTGGTCACCTCGGAGACCGAGCCCTCCATCCGCCGCTACTCCCGCACCGGCGCGATCCTCGACCGTCTCCCGGTCCCGGACGACCTGCGCGTGACCCCCGCGGGCCGCGCGCAGCCCAACGGCACGTTCGAGGGCCTGACCCTGCTGCCCGGCGGTCGCACCCTGGTCGCCTCCATGGAGTACGCCCTCTCCGGTGACCCGGCCGACACCGTCCGCTTCCAGACCTGGGACCGCCACCGGGGCCACTTCCGCCTCGGGCGCCAGTACACCTACGGCACGGACCCCGGCCTCGGCGTCTCCGAGATCCAGGCCACCCCCGACGGCCGCCTCCTGGTCCTGGAACGCGGCTTCACCTCCGGCGTCGGCAACACGGTCCGCCTCTACCTGGCCGACCCCCGCCACGCCCTGCGGAAGACCCTGCTCACCGACCTCGCCACCTGCCCCACCCTGGGCGCGACGGCCAAGCAGCCCCAGCCGAACCCCCTCCTCGACAACATCGAGGCCATGGTGATCACGGGCCGGACGAAGAACACCCTCAAGGTCCTCCTGGCCAGCGACGACAACCAGAACCCGACCCAGACGACCCGCTTCTATTACTTGCGGGTAAGGACAACTCCCTTCCTTTAGGGGCGCGGGGAACTGCGCGATCAACCCCCACACCGCCGCACCCGAAGAACAGCCGATCCCTCCACGGCGGGATGAAATCAGCTCCCAAACACGTTGGTGCCTTCCGGCAGCTCAGGACGAATGGAAGGCACCGGTGTGACACCGAAACGGGGATGGGCACGACGACTGTGGGCCTACGCATGGCGCCACCCGAAGGACGTCGTACTCGCCCTCGGCTCCTCCCTGGCGGGCATGGCCGTCATGGCCCTCGTCCCCCTGATCACCAAGGTGATCATCGACGACGTCATCAGCGACCACACCAGGGACATGACCACCTGGGCCGGCCTCCTGATCGCCGCCGCCCTGGTCGTCTACGTCCTCACCTACATCCGCCGCTACTACGGCGGCCGCCTCGCCCTCGACGTCCAGCACGACCTGCGCACGGAGATGTACGGCACGATCACCCGGCTCGACGGCCGCCGCCAGGACGAGCTGTCCACCGGCCAGGTCGTCGGCCGGGCCACCAGCGACCTCCAGCTGATCCAGGGCCTGCTCTTCATGCTCCCGATGACCATCGGGAACTTCCTGCTCTTCGCGATCTCCCTGGTGATCATGGCCTGGCTGTCCTGGCCGCTCACCCTCGTCGCCCTGGCCGTCGCCCCCGCCCTCGCGTACATCGCGAAGCGCAGCCGCACCCGGCTGCACCCCTCCACCTGGT
Source organism: Streptomyces sp. NPDC041940 (assembly GCF_055589465.1). Lineage (NCBI taxonomy): Bacteria > Bacillati > Actinomycetota > Actinomycetes > Kitasatosporales > Streptomycetaceae > Streptomyces > Streptomyces sp. NPDC041940. The sequence continues at coordinate 203,528 of NZ_JBVJBP010000015.1, read as the reverse complement.
ACGCCCAGGCCCAGGCCGCCGCCGTCGCGGGCGTGGTCGACGGCGCCGTCAGCGGCGTCCGCGTGGTGAAGGGCTTCGGGCAGGAGGAGCAGGAGACCGGCAAGCTGAGGGAGGTCGGCCGCAGGCTCTTCGCGGGCCGGCTGCGCACCGTCCGCCTGAACTCGGTCTACACCCCGGCCCTCCAGGCCGTTCCCGCCCTCGGGCAGGTCGCGATGCTGGCTCTCGGCGGCTGGCTCGCCGTACGCGGGCACATCACGCTCGGCACGTTCGTCGCCTTCTCGACCTACCTCGCCCAGCTGGTCGGCCCGGTCCGCATGCTCGCCGTGGTCCTGACCGTCGGCCAGCAGGCCCGCGCAGGCACCGAGCGGGTCCTGGAGCTGATCGACACCGAGCCCTCGCTCCAGGACGGCTCCAAGGACCTCCCCGCCGACGCCCCCGCGACGGTCGAGTTCGACGACGTCTCCTTCGGTTATGAATCCGCCGACGGCAAGACCAGTCCCGTCCTCGACGGGCTCTCCTTCGAGATCCGCCCCGGCGAGACCCTCGCCGTCGTCGGCTCCTCCGGCTCCGGCAAGTCCACCGTCTCCCTCCTGCTGCCGCGCTTCTACGACGTCACGCGCGGTGCCGTCCTCGTCGGCGGCCACGACGTGCGCGAGCTGACCCTGGAGTCGCTGCGGTCCGCGATCGGGATGGTCCCGGAGGACTCGTTCCTCTTCTCCGACACGGTCCGCGACAACATCGCCTACGGCCGCCCGGACGCCACCCAGGAGCAGATCGAGAAGGCCGCCCGAGCCGCCCAGGCGGACCGTTTCATCAGGGAGCTCCCCGACGGCTACGACACCACCGTCGGCGAGCACGGCCTCACCCTCTCCGGCGGCCAGCGCCAGCGCGTCGCCCTCGCCCGCGCGATCCTCACCGACCCGCGCCTGCTCGTCCTGGACGACGCCACCTCCGCCGTGGACGCCAAGGTCGAGCACGAGATCCACGAGGCCCTGAAGGGCGTCATGCGGGGCCGTACCACCCTGCTGATCGCGCACCGCCGCTCCACCCTGAACCTCGCCGACCGCATCGCCGTCCTGGACGGCGGCCGCCTCGCCGACATCGGCACCCACGACGAGCTCCAGCGCCGCTCCGCCCTCTACCGGCGGCTGCTCACCGACCCCGACGAGCTGGGCGCGGTCTCCCCGGGCCACACCCAGCCCGCCTGTCCCCAGGAGGACACCTCCGTCCGGGACGAGCTGGACGCGGAGTTCGACGCCGAGCGCGGGGTCACGCCACGGCTGTGGACCGGCGACCGCGAGCGCAAGGACCTCGCCCTCGCCGAGAGCCCCGCCACCCCGGAGCTGCTCGCCCAGGTCGAGGCGCTGCCCCCGGCCACCGGCGTCCCCGACATCGACGAGTCGCGGGCCGTCCAGCCGGAGGAGTCCTACGGCCTGCGCCGGCTGCTGCGCGGCTTCGGGCTGCCGCTGCTGGTCAGCCTCGCCCTGGTCGCCACCGACGCGGGCATGGGCCTGCTGCTGCCCGTGCTGATCCGGCACGGCATCGACTCGGGCGTCACCCAGGCCGCGCTCGGCGCCGTCTGGGCGGCGGCCCTGCTCGGGCTGGGCGCGGTGGTCGTGCAGTGGGCGGCCCAGATCGGCGAGACCCGGATGACAGGACGCACGGGGGAGCGGGTCCTGTACTCGCTCCGGCTGAAGATCTTCGCCCAGCTCCAGCGCCTCGGGCTCGACTACTACGAGCGGGAGCTGACCGGCCGGATCATGACCCGGATGACGACCGACGTCGACGCGCTGTCGACGTTCCTGCAGACGGGCCTGGTCACGGCCTTCGTCTCGGTCGTCACCTTCTTCGGCATCATGGTCGCCCTGCTGGTGATCGACGTACAGCTCGCGCTGGTCGTCTTCGCGACACTGCCCCTGCTGATCATCGCCACGTTCTTCTTCCGCCGGGCGAGCGTGAAGGCGTACGAGCTGGCCCGCGAGCGGGTGTCGGTGGTCAACGCCGACCTCCAGGAGTCGGTGTCCGGGCTGCGGATCGTCCAGGCGTTCCGGCGTGAGCGGGACGGCGGGCGGCGGTTCGCCGAGCGCAGCGCCGACTACCGCCAGGCACGCATCCGGGGCCAGTGGCTGATCTCGATCTACTTCCCCTTCGTGCAGTTCCTGTCGTCGGTGGCGGCGGCGGCCGTGCTGATCGTGGGCGGCGCCCGGGTCGACAACGGCACGCTGGCGATCGGCTCGCTGGTGGCGTATCTGCTCTACATCGACCTGTTCTTCGCGCCCGTGCAGCAGCTCTCCCAGGTCTTCGACGGCTACCAGCAGGCGACCGTCTCGCTGGGCCGCATCCAGGAGCTGCTCCAGGAGCCGACGTCGACGAAGTCCGCCGACGAACCCCTGGAGGTCCTCTCCCTGCGCGGCGAGATCGCCTTCGAGGACGTGCACTTCGCCTACGGCGACGACGAAGAGGCGCTCGGCGGCGTCGACCTGCGCATCCCCGCCGGGCAGACCGTCGCCTTCGTCGGCGAGACCGGCGCAGGGAAGTCGACCCTGGTCAAGCTCGTGGCCCGCTTCTACGACCCCACCGGCGGCCGGGTCACCGTCGACGGCACCGATCTGCGCTCCCTGGACCTCACCTCGTACCGGCACCGTCTGGGGGTCGTCCCGCAGGAGGCGTACCTCTTCCAGGGAACCGTCCGTGATGCCATCGCCTACGGCCGCCCGGACGCCACCGACGCCGAGGTCGAGGCGGCGGCCCGCGCGGTCGGCGCGCACGACATGATCGCCACGCTGGACGGCGGCTATCTCCACGAGGTCGCCGAGCGCGGCCGCAACCTGTCCGCCGGTCAGCGCCAGCTGATCGCCCTGGCCCGTGCCGAGCTGGTCGACCCGGACGTCCTGCTCCTCGACGAGGCGACGGCCGCGCTGGACCTGGCCACGGAGGCCCAGGTCAACCAGGCCACCGACCGCCTCGCGGGCCGCCGTACGACCCTCGTCGTCGCCCACCGCCTCACCACCGCCGCCCGCGCCGACCGGGTCGTCGTCATGGACCACGGCGCGGTCACCGAGGACGGCACCCACGACGAACTGCTCGCACGCGGCGGTCGCTACGCCGACCTGTGGCGGACCTTCATCGGCGCCGCCGAGCCGGAGGAGCCGGTCGGGGCGTCCCGCTGACGGGCACCCGGCGAGGGCGTCTTCGTTACGGTCGTGCAACCGTCCGGCATACGTCATGCGTCCGTACAGCCATACGCCGATGGTCGCGCACGACGCGGTACGGGAGGACAACAGTGGACAGTGGAGCGATACGCCGGCGGTTCGCGCTCGGCCTGGCCGTGCTGACCGCCTCCGGCTTGCTCGCCGTGGCGGCGCCGGGCGAGGCGCAGGCCGCCACCACCGCGCCCTGCCCCGGCCGCAAGGTCCGCACCCTGCCGTTCTCCACCGGGACCGTGTACGTCTACAAACGCGGCGGCTACATCTGCGCCGTGACCGTGACCAAGAAACCCGGCGTGAAGCAGAAGATGTCGGTGAGCGTGCAGGCGCGCGGCAACCGCCCGGTCGTCGACGAGGGCAAGTACGCCTACCTCGCGGGCCCCGTCACCGTGCACGCCGGGCGCCGCTGCGTCTGGCTCAAGGGCAGGGTCGGCCCCAAGTCCGTCAGCACCGGCTGGATCCTGTGCTGAATCCCCGCCCGCGCACAGGGTTTTCCCTATGTCCCCTGGTGCTCCGGTGAGTTGGTCCGCTAGCTTCCGGCGCACATCTGTCTCACAGGGGAGTGCGCATGCGCAAGGCGCTCAGATGGCTGCTGGCGCTCACGGTGCTCATAGGCACACTGGGCACGGCGTCAGCGGCCACCGCCGCCGAGCCGGAGGCCACCGGCACCGGCAGCACCACTGACATCAAGGAGAGGCTGCTCTCCGTCCCGGGCATGAGCCTGGTCGAGGAGAAGCCGTACACCGGCTACCGCTTCTTCGTCCTGAACTACACCCAGCCGGTCGACCACCGGAAGCCGTCGAAGGGCACGTTCCAGCAGCGCATCACCGTGCTGCACAAGGACGTGGCCCGCCCGACGGTGTTCTTCACCAGCGGCTACAACGTCTCCACGACGCCCCGCCGCAGCGAGCCCACCCAGATCGTGGACGGCAACCAGGTCTCCCTGGAGTACCGCTTCTTCACCCCGTCCCGCCCCGACCCGGCGAACTGGTCCAAGCTGGACATCTGGCAGGCCGCCAGCGACCAGCACCGCGTCTTCAAGGCCCTGAAGAGCGTCTACGGCAAGAAGTGGCTCTCCACGGGCGGTTCGAAGGGCGGCATGACCGCCACCTACTACGAGCGCTTCTACCCGCGCGACATGGACGGCGTCGTCGCCTACGTCGCCCCCAACGACGTCGTGAACGACCGGGACGCGGCCTACGACCGCTTCTTCGCACACGTCGGCACCAAGGAGTGCCGCGACCGGCTGAACGCCGTACAGCGCGAGGCGCTGGTCCGCCGCGAGCCGCTGGAGAAGAAGTACGCGGCCCACGCCGAGGAGAACGGCCTCACCTTCACGACCATCGGCAGCCTCGACAAGGCCTACGAGGCCACCGTCCTCGACTACGTGTGGGGCTACTGGCAGTACAGCCTGCTGAAGGACTGCGACCAGATCCCGGCCGACGCGAAGAACGCCACCGACGACGAGATCTGGACCTCCGTCGACACGATCTCCGGCTTCTCCGCCTACGCCGACCAGGGCCTGACGACCTACACGCCGTACTACTACCAGGCCGGCACGCAGCTCGGCGCGCCGACGATCGGCTTCCCGCACATCGAGAGGAAGTACATCCGCTACGGCTACCAGCCGCCCCGCAACTTCGTCCCGCGCGACATCCCCATGAAGTTCCAGCCGGGGGCGATGCGGGACATCGACACCTGGGTCCGGCACAACGCCCGGCAGATGCTCTTCGTCAACGGCCAGAACGACCCGTGGAGCGCGGAGCCGTTCCGCGTCGGCAAGGGCGCGAAGGACTCCTACGTCATGACCGCTCCGGGCATGAACCACGGAGCCAACGTCGCGGGCCTCGTGCCCGAGCAGAAGGCCCTCGCCACCGCCCGCATCCTCGACTGGGCCGGCGTCGCCTCCACCGCGGTACAGGCCGACCCGCAGGCGGCGAAGCCGCTGGCGAAGTTCGACGCCAAGCTCGACAAGCGGGAGACGCGGCGGGAGATGACGCTGCGCCCGTAACGCGGTGAGGTGTGCCCGGCCGTCGCTCACAGCGGCCGGGCGCACCCCACGGGCCGATCGCCGCCGAGCCGGACGTACAGCACGGTCGAGCCGGGGCAGTCGGCCCGTCCGGCGACCGCCCGGGTCACCCGGTACTCCGGCTTCCGCTCGCCCGTCCCGTCGCACGCGGTCTCACGGACCTGCCCGTCGCCGGAGCCGTAGACGCAGTCGCCCACGATGGTGCGCGGCCCGCCCCCGCCGCCCGGGTCGCCGGGGTGCGGCGGCTGGAGGTTGCGCATACAGGCGTAGCCGCGCGGCACCGCCCCGTCGCCGTCCTCGTCGGACGCGGGCCGCTGCTCGCTGATGTGCAGCACGAAGTCCGTGGTCCGCGGGCAGCGCGGTCCGTCACGCACCGCGCCGTCGTGCCGCGCCACGACCCGCGCCGCCGCCCGCTCGCCGGTGCACGGCACCTCGGTGAAGCTCGTCGTACCGAACGAACTGCACTCGTCGACCGCGAGGAACACCGCCCCGTACCCGGACGGCCGGGTCGGCGACGGTGAGACCGCGACGCTCGTCCCCGTCCCCGTCGCCGGCTCGCCCAGCCGGCCGTCCTCCGCCACCCCCGCCGACGGACTCTGACACCCGACCAGCAGCGCGACCAGCAGAAGCAGCCCGCCCACCACCCCCGCCGAACCCGTCTTGCGCATTGCCGTCCCCCTGAGTGCTCAGGGCCCTGAAGCCCTGCCCCAGCGTGGCCCGTGATCGCGGGCGCACGCCAGGGACATGGGACGGTTTGCGCCCTTCGGGGGTAGTGCGCCCGGTCCGTGGCGTACGTCTAGTACGTCAGACCGTGCCCGACCGGGTACAGCACCTGCTCCGGATCATCCGCCCGCTGGACGGGGACCGGCAGTTTCCCGCGTGGTTTCACCCGGCCCGCGATCACCCGTGCGGCGGCCCGCAGTTCGACGTCCGTCCAGGAGTAGGCGGCGAGGCAGGCCGGGGCGGACGGCAGCTGGGCCACGTCGTAGGGATTGCGGATCGCGACCGCCACGACCGGCCTCCCGGTCGCCACGAGCTGCTCGACCAGGGCCTTCTGGCCGCTGCTCGCCGTGACGTTGTAGGTGGCCGCCACCACGGCGTCCGCGTCCCGGGCGGCCGCGACCGCCTTGGCGACGGTCGCCGCCGAGGGGGCGGTGCCGGTGGACAGGGCGGTGGCGGTGAAGCCGAGTTCCGACAGCGCGCCCGCTAGCACTCCCGTGGGCGGACCGGTCGTGCCCGACGGTGACGCCGGATCGGCCCCGACCACGAGCACCTTGGGGTGGCGGCGCCGGGACAGCGGCAGCAGCCGGCCCTCGTTGACGAGCAGCGTGGTCGTCCGCTCGGCGATCCGGTCCGCCGCCTTCAGATGCGTACGGATGCCGACGGCCCGGTCGACGCCGCCGTGGCTGACGTACGGCGCGCGGAACAGCCCCAGCTTCGACTTCAGCCGCAGCACCCGCAGGATCGATTCGTCGAGCCGGGCCTCCGTCAGCTCGCCCTCACGCACCGCTGTCAGCACGGCGTTCCAGGCCAGGTCCAGCTTCGGCGGGTTGAGCAGCTGGTCCACGCCCGCCTTCAGGGCGAGCACCGGCACCCGGGCGTCGCCGTACTTGGTCCGTACGCCCTCCATGCCGAGGGAGTCGGTGACCACGACCCCGTCGTAGCCGAGCCGCTCGCGCAGGATGCCGGTGAGGATGGGGCGGGAGAGGGTCGCCGGGTCGCCGGAGTCGTCGAGGGCCGGGACCATCAGATGGGCGGTCATGATCGAGTCGATGCCCGCGGCGATGGCCGCCCGGAAGGGGGGCGCGTCCAGCCTCTCCCAGACCTCCCGGCTGTGCGTGATGGTGGGGAAGCCGGTGTGGCTGTCGACGTTGGTGTCCCCGTGCCCGGGGAAGTGCTTGGCGGTCGCGGCGACCCCGGAGCCCTGGTACCCGGCGACCTCGGCGGCCACCAGCCCGGCGACGGCCCGCGGGTCGGCGCCGAAGGACCGTACGCCGATGACCGGGTTGGCCGGGTTGACGTTCACGTCGGCCACGGGGGAGTAGTCCTGCCGGATGCCCATCGCCCGCAACTCGGCGCCCGCGATCCGGCCGAGCGCCCGCGCGTCGGACCGCGACCGGCCCGCCCCGACGGCCATGGCCCCCGGGAAGAGCGTCGCGGGCTTGCCCACCCGGGCGACGATCCCGTGCTCCTGGTCGGTGGAGATGAGCACCGGCAGCCCGCGGGGCAGTCCCAGTGAGGCCCGCTGGATGCCGTTGGAGAGGTCGGCGATCTGGTGCGGTTCGCGGGTGTTGTGTGCCCAGGCGAAGTAGATGATGCCGCCGACCCGGTATTTCGCGACCAGCTCGGCGGCCGTACGGACCCCGATCTCCTTGAGGTTGGCGTCGATGTCGGCCTGGTCGGGGGCGGTGGCGGAATGGCCGTAGACCCGCATCACGAAGAGCTGGCCGACCTTCTCCTCCAGCGTCATCCGCGAGACGTGGGCGCGCAGTCGCTTGTCATCCGGAGATCCGGAGGAGCCGGAGGGGCCTGAGGAGCCGGAGGAGCCGGAGGCGTGCGAGGGCCCGGCGGCCGCGAGACCGGCGGTGACGCCGGCCGTGGCGGCGAGAACGGTGCGTCTGGAGGGCTGTGCGGTGCTTCCCGTGCTTCCCGTGCCGGTGTCGTGCACGTGCGCTCCTTCCGGAGATGATCCGCTGGGATCCGCTGAAGGAAACTTCCAAGACGTCACCAATAACCGGGAAGTTTCTGCCAGTCAAGGGAACGCGCAGGGGCCGCCACCGGCGCGGTTGGAGGGGGTCGCGCCGGTGGCGGTGGGGCCGCCGGTCGCGGTACGGCGGAGAGGGTGGTCAGCGATCGCAGCCGGCAGCGAGGGCCGACACCGCACCGTGGTGACTCTCCGGGGGCCTGTGCGTTGGACGGCCCGGATCCGGACCGGGTTCCCGGCGCGGGCCGGATTTCCGGAAGTCGGTACGCAGGGTGAACCGGTGGCTCAACGGGGCGTGTGAGCCGACACTTTCGGCCACTGCTCGCCCAGTGCCCGCACGGTCTCCGCGATGGCCGGACGCCGTGCCGCCCCCGTCCGCCACAGCGCGTACAGCCGCCGCACCGGCATGGGATCGAGCGGCACCTCCACCACCCCGGCGGGCAGCGCACCGCGCCCCAGCCGCGGGATCAGCGCGACACCGAGCCCGGCCGCGACGAGGGCGACGAGCGTCGGGTTCTCCTCGGCCTGGTGGACGATGTCCGGCTCGTGCCCGGCCGTGCGCAGCGTCCGCAGCAGCCAGTCGTGGCAGACCCGCCCCGGCGGCTGGCAGATCCACCGCTCACCGCCCAGTTCCTCCCGCCGTACGGCCGTGCGCCCGGCGAAGGGATGCCCCTCCGGCACGAGCAGATCGCACAGGTCGTCCCCGATGACCGCCTGTTCCACGCCCGGCGGGGCGGGCAGCGGTGCGATGTCCCAGTCGTGCGCCACGGCGAGGTCGACGGCTCCCTTCGCCACGAGGTCGACCGACAGATGCGGGTCGACCTCGGTGAGCCGGGCGTCCAGGGCCGGGTGCCTGCGGGCCAGTTCGGCCAGCACGCCCGGCAGCAGCCCGCGCGCCGCCGACGAGAACGCGGCGACGGTCAGCCGCCCGGCCGGCAGCCCCCGCCGCTCCTCCAGATCGGTCTCCGCCCGCTCCACGATGGCCAGCAACTCCTTGGCGGTAGCCGCCAGTTGCCGGGCCTCGTCGGTGAGCCGCACACCCCGTCCCTCCCGCTCCAGCAGCACGGTCCGCGTCTCCCGCTCCAGCTTGGCGATCTGCTGGGACACCGCGGAGGCCGTGTACCCGAGCGCGACGGCGGCGGCCCCGACGGTGCCGTGCACGGAGACGGCGTGCAGGGCGCGCAGCCGCTGGAGGTCGAGCATGGGACTCCCCACTTCCATGATTCAGCGATGCTTCATCCAACTCTGCAGCAATCATCGCTGGTGCTTCACGGTCGCCGGACGCGATGCTCGCGGCATGCGCCCCTCACACCTCGCTCTCGCCGTGCTGGTCGCCGCCGTCTGGGGCGTCAACTTCACGGTCATAGAGATCGGCCTTGACCACTTCCCGCCCCTGCTCTTCTCGGCCCTGCGCTTCCTCGCGGCGGCCCTGCCCGCGGTGTTCCTCGTGGGCCGCCCGAAGGTGGCGTGGAAGTGGATCGTGGCGGTCGGCCTGGTCCTGGGCGTGGCGAAGTTCGGCCTGCTGTTCGTCGGCATGGACGCCGGGATGCCGGCCGGCCTGTCGTCCCTGGTCCTGCAGATACAGGCCGTCTTCACGGCGGCCATCGCCGCCCTCACCCTCGGCGAACGGCCTTCCCGCACCCGGCTGCTGGGCATGCTGATCGCCCTGGCCGGGATCGCCGTGGCGGCCGTGGACGAGGGCGCCTCGGGCCCGCTCGGCGCCTTCGCGCTGGTCGTCGCGGCGGCGGCCTGCTGGGGCGCCTCGAACGTCCTCACCCGCAAGGCGGCACCCCGCGACTCCCTCAACTTCATGGTCTGGGTGAGCACCGTCCCGGTCCTGCCCCTGCTGGCCCTCTCCCTCCTCGTGGAGGGCCCGTCCCGTGACCTGGCGGCACTGCGCGCGATGGACTGGCAGGGCGCGGGCACGGTCGTCTACGTCGCCTGGATCACGACGGTCTTCGGCTTCGGCGCCTGGGGCCTGCTCCTGCGCCACCACCCCGCCTCCACGGTCGCCCCCTTCTCCCTCCTGGTCCCGGTCTTCGGGATGTCGTCGGCGGCGCTGTTCCTGGGGGAGCCGGTGAGCCCGCTGCGGTGGTGCGCCGCCGCGCTGCTGGTGGGCGGGGTGGCGCTGACGTCCGGCTTCCCCCGGCCCCCGCGTACGGCCACCGCCCCGCCCGGAACGTCCGGGCGGGGCGGTGTGAGCGCGGTTCAGGGCTGGATCACAAGGTGTGCTCGACGAACCTCGCCGCCGTCTCGGCCAGCACCTCGCGGCCGTCGCGTGCCCACAAGCCGTCGTTGAACAGCTCCACTTCGATGGCGCCGGTGTACCCGGCGTCCTCCACGTACCGCTGCCACTCCCGCATGTCGATCGCGCCGTCACCGATCTGGCCCCGGCCGGTCAGCACGCCCTCCGGGAGGGGAGTCGTCCAGTCGGCGAGCTGGAAGGTGTGGATACGGCCGGACGCGCCCGCGCGGGCGATCTGCGCGGGGGCCGTGTCGTCCCACCAGATGTGGTACGTATCGACGGTGACCCCGACCTGCCGCGCCGGGAACCGTTCGGCCAGGTCCAGGGCCTGCGCCAGCGTCGACACCACGCAGCGGTCGGAGGCGTACATCGGGTGCAGCGGCTCGATGGCCAGGCGGACGCCGTGCTCCTCGGCGTACGGCCCCAGTTCCGCCAGCGCGTCCGCGATCCGCTCCCGCGCCCCGTGCAGATCCTTCGAGCCGGCCGGGAGCCCGCCCGAGACCAGGACCAGCGTGTCCGTGCCGAGCGCCGCCGCCTCGTCGATCGCGCGCCGGTTGTCGGCCAGGGCCTCGGCCCGCTCCCGCGGGTCGATCGCCGTGAAGAAGCCGCCCCGGCACAACGTCGTCACCGTCAGGCCCGCGTCCCGGACCAGCTTGGCCGTGGCCTCCAGGCCGTACGACTCGACCGGCTCACGCCACAGGCCGACGTTGACGACGCCCAACGCACGGCAGGTGTCGACCAGTTCCGGTATCGACAGCTGCTTGACCGTCATCTGGTTGATGGAGAAACGCGCGAGCTCCGTCACTGGTTCACCCCGTACTGGGACAGCAGGTTCTTCATCCGCTCCTGCGCCAGCTTCGGGTCGGGGAACAGACCGAGACCGTCGGCGAGTTCGTACGCCCTCGCGAAGTGCGGGAGCGAGCGGGCCGACTGCAGGCCGCCGACCATCGTGAAGTGCGACTGGTGGCCCGCCAGCCAGGCCAGGAACACCACGCCCGTCTTGTAGAAGCGGGTCGGGGTCTGGAAGAGGTGGCGGGAGAGCTCGACCGTCGGGTCCAGCAACCCCCTGAAGCCCTTCACATCCCCCGTGTCGAGCACCCGGACCGCCTCCGCCGCCAGCGGGCCCAGCGGGTCGAAGATGCCGAGCAGGGCGTGACTGAAGCCCTGCTCGTCGCCCGCGATCAGCTCCGGGTAGTTGAAGTCGTCGCCGGTGTAGCAGCGCACCCCGTCGGGCAGCCGGCGGCGCAGGTCGACCTCGCGCCGGGCGTCCAGCAGGGAGACCTTGATGCCGTCGACCTTGTCGGGGTGGGCCGAGATCACCTCCAGGAAGGTGTCCGTCGCCGCGTCCAGGTCGGACGACCCCCAGTAGCCCTCCAGCGCCGGGTCGAACATCGGGCCCAGCCAGTGCAGCACGACCGGTTCGGCGGACTGGCGGAGCAGCCGGCCGTAGACCTCCAGGTAGTCCTCGGGGCCCGAGGCGGCCGCCGCGAGCGCCCGGGACGCCATCAGGATGGCCTGGGCGCCGGACTGCTCCACGAGCGCGAGCTGCTCCTCGTAGGCCGCGCGGACCTCGGCGAGGGACGCCGGGCCGGTGAGCTGGTCGGTGCCCACGCCGCAGGCGATCCGGCCGCCGACCGACTTCGCCTCGGCCGCAGACCGGCGGATCAGCTCCGCCGCGCCCGCCCAGTCCAGGCCCATACCGCGCTGCGCGGTGTCCATGGCCTCGGCGACCCCCAGCCCGTGCGACCACAGATGGCGGCGGAAGGCGAGGGTGGCGTCCCAGTCGACGGCGGCGGGCGAGTCGGGGGACACGTCCGCGAAGGGGTCGGCGACGACGTGCGCGGCCGAGAAGACCGTGCGGGAGGTGAACGGGGAACCGGTGGTGAGGGCGAGCGGCTCCTGGCGGGGCTCGTACGCCCTCAGGGACCCGCTCGCGTCCGGGAGCTGGATGGTCACAGGCCGATCTCCGGTACGTCGATACGACGGCCCTCGGCCGAGGACGCGAGACCCAGCTCGGCGAGCTGCACACCGCGGGCACCGGCCAGCAGGTCCCAGTGGTAGGGCGCGCCGGCGTAGACGTGCTTGAGGAACAGCTCCCACTGGGCCTTGAAGCCGTTGTCGAACTCGGCGTTGTCCGGGACCTCCTGCCACTGGTCGCGGAAGACCTCCGTGGCGGGGATGTCCGGGTTCCAGACCGGCTTGGGGGTGGCCGAGCGGTGCTGGACGCGGCAGTTGCGCAGACCGGCCACGGCCGAGCCCTCCGTGCCGTCCACCTGGAACTCCACCAGCTCGTCGCGGTTGACGCGCACGGCCCAGGAGGAGTTGATCTGGGCGATGGCGCCGCCCTCCAGCTCGAAGACGCCGTAGGCGGCGTCGTCGGCGGTGGCGTCGTACGGCTTGCCGTTCTCGTCCCAGCGCTGCGGGATGTGGGTGGCGGTGAGCGCCTGGACGGACTTCACGCGGCCGAACAGCTCGTGGAGCACGTACTCCCAGTGCGGGAACATGTCGACGACGATGCCACCGCCGTCCTCGGAGCGGTAGTTCCAGGACGGGCGCTGGGCGTCCTGCCAGTCGCCCTCGAAGACCCAGTAGCCGAACTCGCCGCGCACGGACAGGATCCGGCCGAAGAAGCCGCCGTCGATGAGGCGCTTCAGCTTCAGCAGGCCGGGGAGGAAGAGCTTGTCCTGGACGACGCCGTGCTTGATGCCGGCCTCGTCCGCCAGCCGGGCCAGGTCCAGGGCGCCGGCGAGGCCGGTGGCGGTCGGCTTCTCGGTGTAGATGTGCTTGCCGGCCGCGATCGCCTTCTTCAGGGCCTCCTCACGGGCGGAGGTGACCTGGGAGTCGAAGTAGATGTCCACCGTCTCGTCGGCGAGGACCGCGTCCACGTCCGTCGACCAGTGCTCCAGCCCGTGCTGCTCGGCCATCGCCTTCAGCGCGTGCTCACGGCGGCCGACCAGGATCGGCTCGGGCCACAGCACGGTGCCGTCGCCGAGGTCGAGGCCGCCCTGCTCACGCAGGGCCAGGATGGAGCGGACCAGGTGCTGGCGGTAGCCCATGCGCCCGGTCACGCCGTTCATGGCGATACGCACCGTCTTGCGTGTCACGTCGTTCCCTTCGTACGCGGTCGTCGCGCCGCGTACGCCCACTGGTGAGCGTTGCAGCAAGCGCTTTCTACATACGGAGAAGCTAGCCTCTGAACCGTGGTCCGGACAAGACCGTGACCAGGACGAGTTGTTCGAGGGGGCGAACAACCGGGGGTCGGGGGCTTAAGGTCTGGTCGGAACCTTGGCCAAGGATTAGATGAGGCCAGGGCTTTCGACCTGCTCGGAACCGTGGTCACGGGTCCGGGTGTGTACGAGGGCGACGACAAGATGCGCGACCGGAGGACGACGACATGACGGTGACCCTGGCGGACGTGGCGGCCCGCGCGCAGGTCTCGCCCGCGACGGTGTCGCGCGTGCTGAACGGGAACTACCCCGTCGCCGCCTCCACCCGCGAGCGGGTGCTGAAGGCCGTGGACGAGCTGGACTACGTGCTCAACGGGCCCGCGAGCGCCCTGGCCGCCGCCACCTCCGACCTGGTCGGGATCCTGGTGAACGACATCGCCGACCCGTTCTTCGGGATCATGGCGAGCGCGATCCAGGCCGAGATCGGCGGCCCGGGCGGCCGTGCGGGCGGGGAGAGACTCGCGGTGGTCTGCAACACGGGCGGCTCCCCGGAGCGGGAGCTGACGTATCTCACGCTGCTGCAGCGGCAGCGTGCGGCGGCCGTGGTGCTGACCGGCGGGGCGATCGAGGACGCGGAGCACCGGACGGCGATGGACACGAAGGTGCGCAAGCTCGCGGAGGCGGGGACGCGGGTGGTGCTGTGCGGGCGGCCGCCGGCACCCGAGACCGGGGCGATCGCGCTGACCTTCGACAACCGCGGGGGCGGGCAGGAACTGACCGAGCACCTCATCGGCCTCGGCCACCGGCGGCTCGGCTACATCGCGGGCCCCGAGGAGCGGACCACCACCCGGCACCGCCTTGAGGGCCACCGGGCCGCGCTCGCCGCGCACGGTATCGAGGAGGACCCCCGCTGGACGGTGCACGGACGCTACGACCGCAGGTCCGGCTACGAGGCGACGCTGGAGCTGCTGCGGCGTGACCCGTCGCTGACGGCGGTCGTCGCCGCGAACGACTCCGTCGCGCTCGGGGCGTGCGCGGCGCTGCGCGACTCCGGGCGGCGGATCCCCGAGGACGTGTCGGTGGCCGGCTTCGACGATCTCCCCTTCAGTATCGACGCGGTGCCCTCACTCACGACGGTGCGGTTGCCGTTGGCGGAGGCCGGGGCGCGGGCCGGGCGGATCGCGATGGGGCGTGAGGAGGCGCCGCCCGGGGGGATCACTTCGGTGCGGGGGGAGTTGATGGTGCGGGGGTCCTCCGGGGTTCCGCGGGTTTCCTAGTCCTGGGCGTTGCTGCCGCGCCCGTGCTGGGGGCTGCCCGGCCCGTGCTGGGGGCTGCCGCCCCCAGGCCCCCGCTTCGGCCTGAACGGCCTCGTCCTCAATCGCCGGACGGGCTGGGGTGTGGCTGATCTGGCTTGCTCGGGTGGGGCCGGTGTTTCGCGGGCCCCACCCCACCCCACCGCGCCTCGTCAGCGAACGACGTCGAAGACGTTCTTCTGCAGACCGTTGGCGTAGGCCTCGTGCTCGACGAGCCGCAGCTTCTGGGCGTCCTTGTCCGTGGTGCTGAAGAGCCGCTTGCCCGCGCCGAGCAGAAGCGGGAAGACGAGCAGGTGGTAGCGGTCGATCAGGCCTGCGTCGGAAAGGGCCTGGTTGAGGGAGGCGCTGCCGTGGACGATGATCGGGCCGCCCTCCGTCTCCTTCAGCGCGGCGACGTCGTCGAGCGACCGCAGGATCCTCGTCTCCCCCCAGTTCTTCACGAGCTCGTCCTCGGTGAGGGTCGTGGAGACGACGTACTTCGGCATCACGTTGTAGTCGGCGAATTCCTCCATGCCGGGCCACACCGGGCTGAACGCCTCATAGCTGGTGCGGCCCATCATCATCGCGGTGGCTTCCCGCTGTTCCCGGTCCTTGATCTCGAACGCTTCGGGCAGGAACTCGGCGTGCTTGAAGGTCCAGCCGGAATTCCGGTAGCCGGGCTCGCCGCCGGGGGCCTCCACGACGCCGTCGAGCGAGACGAACGCGGTACTGATCAGGGTGCGCATCGCGGGTTCCTCGGTCTCTCATGTCAGGTTCTCGGGGGGACTTCGTCCGTGCGTGCTTCCACGACACTCGCTCCCGCGGTGCACGAACACGTCCTCTGACTGCGCCATACGGAAGAACTCATCGGTCGTCTCTCATCCGGATCATGTGCGTGTCTGGCCCTGCGTGTCCCGGACCGTTAGGCTCGGCTCGTCGGTATCTCTGACTGAGTCAAACATCCGGGGGTGAGGCCATGACCGTCCAGGACATCCGCTCTTTCAACCGCTTCTACACGAACGTCATCGGCGCGCTCGACTACGGCCGCCACATGTACGCCCCCTACACGCTCACCGAGTCCCGTGTGCTCTACGAGCTCGCCCACGCCCCACGCACCGATGCCGCCGACCTGCGGGCGCAGCTGCACCTGGACGCCGGATACCTGAGCCGCATCCTGAACAAGTTCGAGGAGGACGGGCTGATCGAGCGCGGCCCGTCCGAGAGGGATCCGCGGCGCCGCCGCATCACCCTCACCACGCCCGGCCGGGAGGCCGCCGCGCTGCTCGACGAGCGGGCGCGGGAGACGGTCGGGGCGATGCTGGACACGGTGCGGGCGGAGGACCGGCCCCGGCTGGCGGAGGCCCTGCGGACCGTCCGGGCGCTTCTGGGGGACGGCCGCGCCCCGAGCCCCGACGACGTCGTGCTGCGCGAGCCCGTCCCCGGCGACCTCGGCTGGATCGTGGAACGCAACGCCGCGCTGTACGCCGCCGAGTACGGCTTCGACGCCGACTACGAGGGCCTGGTCGCCCGGATCGTCGCCGACTACGGCGAGGACCACGACCCGCGTCTGGACCGCACCTGGATCGCCGAGCTGGACGGCCGGCGGGTGGGGTGCGTGATGTGCGTACGGGACGACGCGCCCGGGGCCGCCCGGCTCCGGCTGCTGCTCGTCGAGCCCGACGCGCGCGGCCTGGGCATCGGCGACCGGCTGGTGGGGGCCCTCGTCGACTTCGCCCGCGAGGTCGGCTACCGCGAGGTGGTCCTGTGGACGAACGACATCCTCGGCGCGGCCCGCCGCATCTACCAGCGCCACGGCTTCGAGCTGGTCGCGGAGAAGCCGCACCGCTCCTTCGGCCAGGACCTGACCGGCCAGGACTGGCGGTTGGATCTTCACGCAACACCGGAGTGACCAAAAGGAGTCGTGGGCGGGGGTGCCGGGTAGGGTCCGTCCGTATGAAGCTCGCGTTCTCCACCCTCGGTGTCCCCGGCATGCCCCTGCCCGACGTCCTGCGGCTCGCGACCTCGCACGGCTACCACGGCGTGGAGCTGCGCACCCACCCGGAGGAACCGGTCCACACCGGCCTCGACCCGTCTCAGCGGGCCGAGGTGGCGGCCGAGTTCAAGGGATCGGGCGTAGAGATCCTGGGCCTGGCGGGATACACGCGCGTCGCCGCGCCGGGCGACGACGAACCCGTCCTGGCCGAGATCCGTGCCCTCCTCGACCTGGCCCGCGACCTCGGCGCCCCGTACATCCGGGTCTTCCCCGGCGGCGACCTGGACGTCCAGACCCCCGAGGAGGCCGACGCGACGGCCGCCCGGCGGCTGGGCACGGCCGCCGAGTACGCCAACGACCTGGGCGTCCGCATCCTCCTGGAAACCCACGACTCCCACCGCACCGCCGCCGACGCCATGCGCGTCCTCGGCCTCGTCGGCCACCGCCAGGTCGGCGCGCTCTGGGACGTCATGCACACCTGGCTGGGCGGCGAACAGCCCACGGAGACCTACGCGGCGCTCTCCCCCCACCTCGGCTATGTCCAGGTGAAGGACATCGCCTCCGCCGAGGACACGACCCCCCTGCCCCTCGGCGCGGGCGTCCTCCCCCTCGCCGAGTGCGTCGAAGTCCTCTCCCGCCACAACTGGGACGGCTGGCTCTGCTGGGAGTACGAGAAGCGCTGGTACGAGACGGCCCGGCCGCTCCCGGACCTGCTGGAGGCCGGGCGCGAACACCTGGGCAGGTTGCTGAACGACTCGGCGTGACGGGGCGGTCCGGCGGAAACCCCGTTGCCGCCCCGCCCCCACGTCACTAGCGTCCCGCCTCATGCCCCCGACACTCCACACCCCCCGCCTCCTCCTGGACCCGTACACCCCGGAGGACGAGGAGCGCTTCGTCGCCTTGTTCCAGGACACCCGGGTGTCTCGGTGGATGGGCGACGGTCCTTCGCCCGAGCCGGAGGACCGGGCCCTGTTCGGGCGGATCTTCACCAAGGTCTACGCACACGACCTGTTCGACGTGTGGGCGGTCCGGCGCGCCGGGCTTCTGGTCGGGCACGCGGAGATCAAGCGGACCGACGAGGCCGGCGGGTACGAGATCGTCTACGCCCTCGCCCCGGAGGCCTGGGGCAGGGGCCTGGGGACGGAGCTGGCCGGGGCGCTCGTGACGTACGGCTTCGAGACCCTGGGCCTGACCGAGGTACACGCCACCGTCGCCGCCGACAACGAGGCCTCGCTGCGCCTGCTCACCCGGATCGGGTTCGAGCACGCCAGGGACATCGAGGAGGACGACGGCGGCCTCACCCGTGTGCTCACAGCGTGCCGAACACCACGCCACGCCAGGTCCAGCCCGAGCTGAGGACGACGTCCCGCAGCGGATCGCGCAGCTCCGCGCTGTCGAAGCGGAAGGTCTCCGTCGCTTCGAGTCGACCGCTCTCCCCGCGCCCGACCGTGTAGTGACGGGAGACGGTCCTGTCCGGTCCCCGGGTGTACTGCTGGGAGATCTTGAGCCTGGGCGGGTTCCCGACCCGGGTGACCTCGCGCCCCTCCTCCAGGACCCGCACCTCGTGTTCCTCCTGGACGAACCGCATCCGGATCCGGACGGCGCGCGTCAGCCGCGACTCGACGAAGAGCGCCTGCCAGGCGGGCTCCGTCATCCGCCACTCGGCGACGAGGTCGGCCTCGCCCGCGGCCCCGGCGCGGACGACGTACGGGACATCGGGCCGGTTGAGGCCGAGCAGGCCGCCCCGCACGTCCGCGGCCGGGCACGGAACGATCCCGTCCGCGGGGCGCCTGGTTCCGGTCAGCTTGTCGAAGAGGCCCATGGAGTCAACCTAGAGCGGGGGCCGGAAGCCCCGGCAGGGGGCCCTCAAGAAACAGGCAAGAATTTCTTGCTCCGCCGTGCAACCCTTTCGGGCCCAGGCGGGTCGTACTAGGCGTCAGGACTTCTGGAGGGGGAGATCTGGGGGGATCGCGGGGTTCCTGACGGGAGGGGAAAGGCCGAGGGGGCCTGGTCGACGGACCGGGCCCCCTCGAAACCGTTCCGGGCCCCTCAGAAGAAGACGCCGCACCTCAGCAGCACATTCGCGTACGGCCGTGCCTCGCCCGTGCGGACGATCAGCCGCGCACCCGCCGACAGCTCCTTGAGCCGCTCGTGCGAGACGAGGTCCAGCCCGGGGAAGTGGCCCGCCAGCAGCTCCGACGCCTCCGGGTTCGCTTCCCGCAGCTCCGTCGCCGCCGTCGCCGCCTCGACCACCAGCTCGGCCAGCAGCCCTTCCAGCACCTCGGCGAACGCGGGCACCCCGGCCCGGAAGGCCAGGTCCACCACCCGGGGCCCGTCGGGGATGGGCATGCCCGCGTCGCACACCAGCACCCCGTCCCCGTGGCCCAGTTCGGCGAGCGCACCGGCGAGGTGACGGTTCAGTATTCCGGCCTTCTTCATAGTGCGGCGACCTCCGCCGCCGTGGGGAAGGACGCCTGCGCGCCCTCCTTCGTCACGGTCGCCGCCCCGACCCGGGCCGCGTACGCCGCCGCCTCCGCCAGGGACGCGCCCGCCCCCAGCCGGGTGGCCAGCGCCGCGGTGAACGCGTCACCCGCGCCCGTCGTGTCCACGGCGTCCACCTTCACGGACGCGACCCGGGAGACACCCTCCGAGGAGGCCACCAGCGCGCCCTCTCCGCCCAGCGTCACCACCACCGACCGCGGCCCCTTCGCGAGCAGTATCCGGGCCCAGTCCTCCGGCCTGTCCCCCACAGCGGACGAGCCCAGGATCACCTTCGCCTCGTGCTCGTTGACGATCAGCGGGTCGCAGGCCGCCAGCACCTCCGACGGAAGGGGGCGCGGCGGGGAGGGGTTGAGGACGAAGCGGCTCTCCGGAGCAAGGTTCCGTACGACCGCCACCACCGTCTCCAGCGGGATCTCCAGCTGCGCCGACACCACCCGGGAACTCTGGAAGAGGCACGCGGCGGCGTTCACGTCCTCCGGGGCCAGCCGGCCGTTGGCGCCCGGCGAGACGACGATGCTGTTGTCCCCGGACGGGTCGACCGTGATGAGCGCGACCCCGGTCGGCGCGCCGCCCACCAGGACACCCACCGTGTCGACACCGGCGTCCCGCTGCGACTCCAGCAGCAGGCGGCCGTGCGCGTCGTCGCCGACCCGGGCCAGCAGCGCCGTACGGGCCCCGAGCCGGGCGGCCGCGACCGCCTGGTTCGCGCCCTTGCCGCCCGGGTGGACGGCCAGATCGGAGCCGAGCACGGTCTCGCCGGCACCGGGCCGGCGCTCGACACCGATCACCAGGTCGGCGTTGGCCGACCCCACGACCAGGAGGTCGTAGTCGTACATGAGTTGTCTCCCCACGTCAGTGACACCGTTCCCCAATGTCGGCGATGTCGGCGATATCAGCGATGTCAGCCGCTGAAGCCGGCCACGTTCTCCTTCGTGACCACCTTCACCGGCACCTTCACCGTCTCCTCGACCTTCTTGCCCTTCAGCGCCTTCAGGGCGTTGTCCACGGCGATCTTCCCGAGCTGCGACGGCTGCTGCGCCACCGACGCGTACAGGCTGCCGCCCTCGACCGCCTTCAGTCCGTCGGGCGTGCCGTCGAAGCCGACCACGGAGACCGACTTGCCGGCCTTGGAGCCCAGCGCCTTGATCGCGCCGAGCGCCATCTCGTCGTTGGCGGCGATGACGCCCTGGACGTCCGGGTGGGCCTGGAGCAGGTTCGACATGACGTCGAGGCCCTTGGTGCGGTCGAAGTCGGCGGGCTGCTGGGCGACGACCTGGATGCCCGGGTAGGCCTTCAGCCCCTTCGCGAAGCCCGCGGCCCGCTCACGGGCCGCCGACGTACCCGCCTGGCCCTGGAGGATCACGATCTTGCCCTTGCCGCCGAGCTTCTCGCCGATCGACTTGGCGGCGAGCTCGCCACCGGCGACGTTGTCGGAGGCGACCAGCGTGTCCAGCTTGGCGTTGTTGACGACGCGGTCCACGGCGATGACCGGGATGTCCGCCTTGTCGGCGGCCTTCACGGAGTTGCTGGCCGCGTCCGAGTCCACCGGGTTGACGATGATCGCGCCGAGCCCGGAGCTGGTGAAGTTCTGCAGCTGGTTGGCCTGCTGGGAGGCGTCGTTCTGCGCGTCCGTGACGGTCAGGTCGATGCCGAGCTTCTTCGCCTCGGCCTGGGCGCCCGCCCGGATCTGCACGAAGAAGGGGTTGTTGAGGGTGGACAGCGACAGGCCCATCTTCGGGGCGCTGGTGGCGGAGGAGCCGTTGTGCAGGAAGGACGTGGCGCCGACGATCGCGACGGTGACGACGGCCGCGAGTCCGTACGTCGCCGCCTGCTTGCCCTTGCCTCCCTGGGAAGTACCGGCGGCCCCCGGAGCGGCCCCCGCCTTGCGCCGCAGCGTGTCGAACAGCACCGCCAGCGCGATGACGACGCCGATGACGACCTGCTGCCAGAACGCCGACACGTTCAGCAGGTTCAGCCCGTTGCGCAGCACGGCCAGGATGAGCGCGCCGATCAGCGTGCCGGACGCCTTGCCCGTACCGCCCGCGAGGGAGGCGCCGCCGATGACGACCGCCGCGATGGCGTCCAGCTCGTAGCCGTCGGCGGCCTGCGGCTGCGCGGAGGACAGCCGGGCGGCGAGGACGACACCGGCGACGGCGGCGAAGACGCCGGAGAAGGCGTAGATGGCGAGCTTCTGCTTCTTCACGCGCAGGCCGGACAGCCGCGCGGCCTCCTCGTTGCCGCCGATCGCGTACATCGAGCGGCCGATGTAGGTACGGCCGAGCACGAACGCCGCGATCAGACCCATCACGATCATCACCAGGACCGGCACCGGCAGCCAGCCGCCGAGCGTGTCGCCGAGGTGGGAGACCGAGTCGGGCAGGGCGATCGGGGAGCCCTCGGAGATGACGAGGGACAGACCGCGGGCCACGGACAGCATGGCCAGCGTCGCGATGAACGGCGGCAGCTTGCCGTAGGAGATCAGGATGCCGTTGACCAGGCCGCACGCGATGCCGGTGGCTATGGCCAGCAGGACGGCGACGAAGACGGGGACACCCGCCGAGGTCGCGGTCCACGCGAGCACCGTGGCCGACAGCGCGGCGACCGAGCCGACCGACAGGTCGATGCCCGCCGAGACGATCACGAAGGTCACACCGAAGGCGAGGATGGCGGTCACGGCCGCCTGGACGCCGACGTTGAGCAGGTTGTCCGTCGTCAGGAAGTCGCCGGACAGCGCCGACATCGCGACGACGAGGACGATGAGCGCGGTGAGCGCGCCGTTGTC
Organism: Streptomyces sp. NPDC041940; assembly: GCF_055589465.1. Lineage (NCBI taxonomy): Bacteria > Bacillati > Actinomycetota > Actinomycetes > Kitasatosporales > Streptomycetaceae > Streptomyces > Streptomyces sp. NPDC041940. Next base: position 181,608 of record NZ_JBVJBP010000015.1, on the reverse strand, counting down.
GAGCAGCAGGCGGCGCAGGCCCCCCGAGGCGGCTCCCGCGCCCGTCGTGCTCTTGAGCGTGTCAGTGGCCACGGGAGGCCTCCTTCTCTGTGCTGGGGTTGCTTACTGCGAGCGCCATCACGGCGTCCTGGGTGGCCTCGTCGGCGGAGAGTTCACCCGCGATCCGGCCCTGGGCCATCACCAGCACCCGGTCGCTCATGCCGAGCACCTCGGGCAGATCGCTGGAGATCATGAGTACGGCGGCACCGGCCGCCGTGAGTTCGTTGATGAGCTGGTAGATCTCGACCTTGGCGCCGACGTCGATACCGCGCGTCGGCTCGTCGAGGATCAGCACCTTGGTGTCGGCGAGCAGCCACTTGCCGATGACGACCTTCTGCTGGTTGCCGCCGGACAGCGTGCGCACGTGCTGGCCGAGGCCCGCCATCCGCACGCCGAGCTGCTCGGCGATCTGCGCGGCGGCCTCGCGCTGGCCCTTGAGGTCGACGAGCCCCGCGCGCGTGGCCGACCGAAGCGTCACCAGGCCGAGGTTCTCCTCGACCGAGGCGTCCAGCACCAGGCCCTGGCCCTTGCGGTCCTCGGGGATGAGGCCGATGCCGGCGGTCATGGCGGCGTTGACGTCGTGCCCCTTCAGGGCGGCCCCGGAGACCTTCACGGCTCCCTTGTCGTACGGATCGGCCCCGAAGACCGCCCGCACGACCTCGGTACGACCGGCGCCCACGAGCCCCGCGATGCCGACGACCTCACCGGCACGCACCTCGAAGCCGACGTCGTGGAAGACTCCGTCCCGGGTCAGCCCCTCGACGCTGAGCAGCGCATCACCCTTCTCGGGCCGCTCACGCGGGTACTGCTGCTCGATCGACCGCCCCACCATGAGCCGTACGAGCTCGTCCTCGGGCGTGGCGGCGGGCACCTGCCCGACGCTCTTGCCGTCCCGGATGACCGTGACCCGGTCGCCCAGGGCGGCGATCTCCTCCAGGTGGTGCGTGATGAAGACGATCCCGACGCCGTCCTCGCGCAGCTTGCGCACGATCGCGAAGAGCTTCTCGACCTCCTCGGAGGTGAGCACGGCGGTCGGCTCGTCCATGATCAGCACGCGCGCGTCCAGGCTCAGCGCCTTGGCGATCTCCACCATCTGCAGGCGGGCGATACCGAGTTCGCGTACCCGCGCGCGTGGCGAGACGCTGACCCCGACGCGCTTCAGCAGCACCTCGGCGTCGGCCTCCATCCGCTTCCGGTCGATCATCCCGAACCGGCGCGGCTGGCGCCCCAGGAAGATGTTCTCGGCGACCGTCAGATCGGGAACGAGGTTGAACTCCTGGTAGATGGTGGCGATCCCGAGCCGCTCGGAGTCCTGCGCACCCTGGATGCGCGTCTCCTCGCCGCCGACCATGATCCGCCCGGCGTCGGGGGTGTAGGCGCCGGAGAGCATCTTGATGAGGGTGCTCTTGCCCGCGCCGTTCTCACCGAGCAGCACATGCACCTCGCCCCGGCGCAGGTCGAAGTCCACGCTGTCCAGCGCGACCACACCCGGGAAGGTCTTCCGTATGCCCTCGATGCGCAGCAACTCGTCCGCGTTGCTCACGTCTGGCTCCTGTTCTTGGCGGTGTGCTGCACAGCGGGGGCCTGTGCAGGGTCCGGCTCCGGGGAGACCGGGTGGGGGTCGGTGGGTGCCGGGACGGGCTCGCCGCACGAGCGGCGTACGACGAGCCGGGCGGGGAGGGTGACGGACTCCCCGGGCCGGCCCTCGATCCGGGCGACCAGCGCGCGCACGGCGGCACGCCCCAGCTCACCCGTCGGCTGGGCGATCGCGGTGACCGGCGGATCGGTGTGCACGAACCACGGGATGTCGTCGAACGCGGCCAGCGCCATGTCGTCCGGCACGCGCACGCCACGCGCGCGTACGGCGTCCAGCGCGCCGAGCGCCATCAGGTTGTCGGCCGCGAACACGACCTCGGGCGGCTCGGCCAGGTCGAGGAACCCCTCGGTGACCCGGCGCCCGCTCTCGGCCTGGAAGTCGCCCTGCCCTATGTAGGCGTCGGGGAGTTCGAGGCCGTACGCGCCGAGCGCCTCCCGGAAGGCCTCCACGCGCTCCCGGCCGGTCGTGGTCGCCGCCGGGCCCGCGATGATCGCGAGCCGCCGGTGCCCGAGCCCGTGCAGATGCGCCACGAGATCCCGTACGGCACTCCGGCCGTCCGCCCGTACCACCGGCACGTCCACGCCCGGGATCCACCGGTCCACGAACACCATGGGCGTCCCGGCCCGCGCGGCGTCCAGCATCAGCGGCGAGCCGCCGTCCGTGGGGGAGACGAGCAGCCCGTCGATGCGCCGGTCCAGCAGGTTCCGTACGTGGTGGTCCTGGAGGTCGGGCCGCTCGTCGGCGTTGCCGATGATGACGCTGTAGCCGAGCGCGCGGGCCTCTTCCTCGACCGAGCGGGCCAGCTCGGTGAAGTAGGGGTTCATCACGTCGCTGATGACCAGGCCGAGGGTGTGGGTCTGGTCGGTGCGCAGGGAGCGGGCGACGGCGTTCGGGCGGTAGCCCAGGGCCCCGACGGCGGCCAGCACGCGTGCGCGTGCGTCGGCGCTGACCGACGGGTGGTCGTTCAGGACGCGCGAGACCGTGGCGACGGAGACGCCTGCCTCGGCAGCGACGTCCTTGATGCTGGCCACCGCCGCTCCACCTCCTTGTGGAAACGGAACCCGCCATGGGTTCGTGGAATCGATTACATCGACGGGTGGATGGAATCGATTACACGCCGGTAAATCAAGACCCCTGGGGCACCTCGCAACCGGATCGTGATGTCGCGGGAGGCTCCCCGTCGGTCCAGGGTGGAAGGAGGAGGTCCGTTTCCAGGGCGAGCGGAGGAGCCATGACGGCGGCGACCCGGAACGACGTACCCGTCACCCTCGGCGGCGACGGTGTAGAGGTGCGCAACATGCCGATCGGGGGCGATATGTCGGTCAGCTACATCAGCCTGCCCCGGGGCACCGACATGGGCCCGGCCCTCAAGGGCCTGCCCGACGACGCGTGCCAGTGCCCCCACTGGGGCTATCTGATGAAGGGCCGGATCAGGATGCGCACGGCGTCCGGCGAGGAGGAGTACGAGGCGGGTCAGGCGTACTACTGGCCTCCGGGCCATGTGCCGCTCGCGCTGGAGGACAGCGAACTGGTGGAGTTCTCCCCGACCGACGACTTCAAGCAGGTGATCGAGCACGTGGTGGCACAGTCCGGGTGAGACGGGAAGGGGAGCCGTCGAGGACCGATGAGTTCCGCCGGCCGGAGCGGTCCACCCCTCACCTCGTCGACCACAGGAGGAGCCCCGTGCCTCAGCGACAGCTCGTGCGCGTGCAGAACTTCAACGTCTCCAGCGACGGATTCGGCGCCGGTGAGAACCAGAGCCTGGAGCGGCCGTTCGGCCACGCAGACCCCGGCACGATGTTCGCCTGGGCCGGTGCCACGGCGAGCTGGCCCAACCGCACCGACCCGGGCGGCAGCCGCGGCCTCGACGACTACCTCACGCGCGACTTCGCGCACAACATCGGCGCCGAGATCATGGGCCGCAACAAGTTCAGTCCCCACCGCGGCCCCTGGCAGGACCACGACTGGCAGGGCTGGTGGGGCGAGGAACCGCCGTTCCACACGCCGGTGTTCGTGATGACCCACCACCCTCGCCCCTCGTTCACCCTCTCCGACACCACGTTCCACTTCGTCGGCGGCGACCCGGCCGACGTCCTCGCACAGGCGCGGGAGGCCGCTCAGGGAAAGGACGTCCGCCTCGGCGGAGGGGCCGCCACCATCCGGGAGTTCCTCGACGCGGACCTGGTCGACACGCTGCACGTGGCGGTCTCGCCAGGGGTGAAGCTCGGGTCGGGTTCACGGCTCTGGGAGTCGCCCGACGAGCTGCTGGACCGCTTCCACCGCGATGTGGTGCCGAGCCCGAGCGGGGTGACGCACCACTTGTTCTGGAGGCGGTGAGAAGAGCAGGTGGAGTGAGGCACCACCTGTTCTGAAGGCGGCGAAAGGGCCCTCGGTGGGCGGGAGGTCGTGCCGGGGCTGCGGGGCGCGACCCGGACAGGGCGAAGCCACGCCATTCGCTGCCGGGCGGGGTGGTCAGGTGAGCAGGGCGGCGGACGCTGTTGAAGCAGCCGCCGCGGCACGTGTACGCATACGAGTCCGTATCCAAGAAGAGTGGCACCGGTGCACTCCTGGCAGCCGGATCCGTGCGGATGAAGACGTTCGGGATCTGAGACCACCGTGGCAGCGCCCAGTTGTACGCGATCAAGGGGTGGAGGCAGGTGGCCGCCTTGACGGCGAGTGGAGCGACGAGCCCCGCCTCGCGCATCACAGCCATGGGGGCCACCGACGGCGCGCCTTGCGCCGCGTTCGCGGGCTGGTCGCGGACCTCGCCGGGGCTGGCACGGTAGGCGTCCAGCAGTGCGCGGGCGGTCTGTTCGGGCCGCTGCCAGGCCCACCAGGCGCGCACACCACGTCTTGGGGCCGGGATACGGTGGCCGGGTGAACGGATCGAACGCACCGGCCGGGGCTGTTGTACCCGCCTGGAGCCCCGACGCGCCGGGGGCGTTGCTGCCCCTTCTGGGAACCGATGAGAGGGCCGTCGCGTTTTTTGCTGCCGTCGCGGACCTTGACGCGACGGACCCGGACTCCCACGAGCTGGAGGAAGGGGTCCGGCTTGCTTCCGGGGCCAGGCTGGAGCAGTTCGCGCGAGCCGGTTCGGGGGATGCGTTCTGCTTCGTCGGCGAGGGCGGTGAGGAACGCCCTGTGGTGTACGTGAGTCTTGACGGCGAGGCCGGCCCGCTCGCGCTCGGACTGTTGGAGTTGGTGCAGCTGTGTCTCGTGGCGCCGTGGTGGCGAGACGCTCCCGGTCGGACGGCCGTAGAACTCCAGGCGGTCGCCGACGAGTACCGGCAGGACCTGCCTGACTTCGACCAGCGACGCGACCGTGCGGCTCGGGCGCTCGGTATCGACCTGGATGAACTTCCGTCCGAGGCAGCGGTCCTGGCCCGGCTCGTGGAGCTCTCCCGGGGTCCGGTAGCAGCGGCTTGCCTCGTCGTCGGGTACGAGGGCGATCCCCTCGACCCCCTCTTCGGTGCCGCCCACCTCTGATTGCGGCACGCCAGGCCCCGCTGGGTGATCTTCGCTGTGACGTACATGTCGCGCGGGCTCATTGGTCCTTTCGGCGACAGCCCGCTGCGACGCTCGTAGGATGCCTCAATGCCCAAGCCGTTACGGATGAGCCGCCGCAGGTGGGTTGCCGCGTGGGCGGTGCTGTGTGCGGCCGGTATCGCTGCCACCGCCGCACTGAGCGCCTTTTCGGCGCCTGACCCGCAGCCGGAGAAGCCCGTCAGCGCCGAGTGCGCCGAGTACATCGCGGACATCGAGGCGCAGTTGGCCAAGGGCAAGGCGGAAGGCAACGACGACGGCGTGCTGGCCTTCACGCGAACGCGGGTCGGCGCGGACGACTGCGGCGATGAAATTCGCGACCACTTCAGCGGCGACCGGTGAGCCGCCGTACAGGGCTCACCGTGATGGCGGGGCTGATCTTCGCCGGTGCCGTGGCGATCATCGCAGTGAGCGCCGCGACGGAACCACAGCCGCAGCCCGCTCCGCCGCGGGTGTACTCCTCCTGCCTGGCGGCCGACACCAAGCCGATGCCTGTGGGCGACGACCCGTGCGACGGCCGTTGAAGAACCACTGAGTGGCTCTGTTCACGAGAACCACTCACTGACAAAGCCACCCTCTTTCGCCAACCTCGCCGGACGCACCTCTACGGCTGCCCGCCCCTGACCGAGGGCCCATCAGGGTCCACTCAGCACGCGAGGAAGGGCGGGTGCGCATAGATGCGACCTGTGGCCCTGACTCCTCGCGGAGCAGAAGTATGGAGAGTGTCCCAGCGTCCCGGCTCAGAGCCCTGCTTGATGGTCCCGGAAACGACGGCGGCCTCACCGCGGTCGCCCTGTCCCACCGGTCGCTGGTTCAGCGTCGCTTTCCGGGCTCGGGGGCGGTGGCGCTCTGGCTGGAGCGGCGCATGGACTCGTACAGCGCAGCGTCTTCAGGGGGGTCCGGCAGTGGGCCGCGGGACGGGGCTCGGAAGGACTGGATCATCCAGGCGACCAGGCGGCGCCAAGCGTCCGGGGCGGCATCGGCCGTGGCGCCGAGGACTCCGGCGTTGGCCATCAGTAGCAGCACGAGGTCGCGGCTGGTGAAGTCCTCGCGCAGCTGCCCGCTGTCCTTGGCGCGGCCGATGAGTTCCAGGAAGCCCTCGTACGCCCGAGAGTGGTACTTCTCCAGCTCCGGGACGCCTGGGAAATTCATGGTCAGGATGTCGGCGAAGCCGCGGTCGGCGGCCTGCATCGAGCAGACCGTCTCGATGTAGCCGGTGAAGCCGTGCCACGGGTCCGGGTCGGCCAGGGCCGCGTCGGTGGCCTGCGCGTACGCCTTCATGCGGTCGGCGAAGACCGCGGCGAGCAGGTCCTCCTTGCGGGGGAAGTGGCGAAAGAGGGTGGCGATCCCGACTCCGGTCTCCCGCGCGACCGAGGCCATCGACGCGTGCAGGCCGTCGCGCCCGAAGACCGTGCGCGCGGCGGCGATGATCCGGCCGCGGTTGCGCTCCGCGTCGCTGCGCCTGGACTGACCTGCGGAAACGGTCGCGCCGACGCTGGCTTCGGCGTGCGGGTCTCGTGGGCTCATAACGATCAGACTAGCAAACCGGAATGCCTTATCCGATTCGTGTGTTACGGTGGGCAGCGAACCGGATAGGGCTTTCCGGAATTGAAACGGATAGCCCTATCCACCTGCTCTTCAGTGAAAGGCTCCCTCATGCCCACCATCGCCATCGTCGGTGCCGGCCCTCAGCTCGGCCTCGCCATCGCCCGCACCTACGGCACCCGCGGCTACGACGTCGCACTGATCGCCCGCAACCGGGCCAAGCTCGAAGACCTTGCCGGCGAACTGGCCGCCGAGGGCATCACCGCCGCCGCCTTCCCCGCCGACGTTCTCGACCGCCCCGCCCTCACCCAGGCACTCAAGGACGTAGCTACGCACTTCGGCGGCATCGACGTCCTGGAATACTCCCCGGTCGCTGGCCTCCAGACCGCCATGACCACCCCGGGCGCCACCGCGCCGGCCGACGTGCAGCACGAGATGGAGTTCCAGCTCTACGGAGCGATCGCCGCCACCAGCGCGGTGCTGCCCGCCATGCGGGAGGCCGGCGCGGGCACCCTGCTGTTCACCACCGGCGCCGGCTCCGTAGACCCCGTGCCGCAGGTCGCCAATGTCAACGCCGCCGCCGCGGCCCTGCGCAATTGGGTGATCAACCTGCACAAGGAGCTCGACGGCACCGGCATCCAGGCGGCGCACGTCGCCATCGACGTGTCCATCGGCACGCCGGCGATCCCCGGATTCCCGACCGCCCAGCCCGAGGAGATATCCCCCGTCTACTGGGACCTGCACACCACCAAGCGCGACCAGGCCGAACTCGTCTTCAGTCTCTGACGCCCATCAGCCACCCAACACCTCCCTCGGGAAGGGCGGCCCCGAAAGCTCTCCCTCGCGGCCGCCCCTCGAGCAGGTCGCGCGCCTGTACTGGGACCCATACGAGCGCCGCGGTGGCTTTGAACGAGGCTGCTGGCCCCATGGGAACGAGTTCTCTGGCCCCAGCGCGTCTGGCCGTCTCGCGGGAGCATCCGCAGCCGACGGGGGTGGAGTCGACCAGCCACACATCCTCGCTCCACAGCGAGGTGTCCCGGGCCAGGATCCGGATCATGCTGGTGGGCAGCGAGGATGCGGCGCGCAGTCGCTTGTTGTAGCCGGACTGCTGGGGCACGTAGGGGAAGAGGTGGCCGAAGTCCCGCCTGACGCGGCGCAGCCGGCGCCGCTCGGAGGTGTAACCGAGCAGCGCCGACGTGACCGCGAGGGTGTCCAGGATTCATTCAGGGGTCCGGCGCGGTGCCCACCGTGGTGACTATGCGTCACGGTCATTTCGCAGGGCCTGGATGAGCCAGGGGTACACCGGGATCAGGTTCGGTACTACCTGCCAGCCGTTGACGATCCACACCAGCCGCCAGTATCGGTCCACCTGAGGATCGTGTGCTTCTTCGAACCGCTGGGCCATCCAGTCCCGGAATTCTGCGTCAGGGGTACGCGCGAACACCTCGGCGAAGCGGTGCGCGAGGTCGTCGATGACGGGTGCGACCCCATCACTGAGCGGGTCGATGCCCAACTCCATGGCTTTGGCTACCGTCTGACGGGTGAACTGCATTAGTTCCTCGCCGGCATCGCTCTCGATGTCGGGCGTGCGCCCGGCCGCCTGGCACATGGCCGTCCGGCGCATCCGGGCCCGGAAGTCCTCGTCGCCGATCAGCTCGGCGAGTTCCACCCACGCGGCGATCTGCTCGCTGGACGGATCATCGGGGAGGTCGGGAGCGGCGGCGCGAACCATGGCCACCGCCGCGGCCGGGTCGGCACCCACGGTCCCGAAGGTGCCCTCCACGAAATCGTCGATCAACCGTCGGCGTTCCTCGCCGGACAACTGCGTGAGTCTGTGCACGAGCTTGATCTCCTCGGGATTGGACCCGCATCTGGCCACGACTCGCAGAACGCTCCGACGTAGTTGCAGCACCCGGACCTGGACGTCCATGGCATCGGCGTGCGCGGCGGCGACTTCCGCCACCGAGAGCTCGCGGTCCAGCACTCGTTGAATCGTGGCCAGGTCCATGCCCAGCTCGCGCAGTGTGCGGAGGAGCTCCAGACGAAGCAGTGCGTCGAGGTCGTAGAGCCGATAACCGGCGGGACTTCGGGTGGTCGGCGCTACCACCCCCGAATCGGAGTAGAACCGGATGGTCCTCACGGGCAAGCCGGTCCGCCGGGAAAGCTCCCCGATCGAGTAGAGGGTCGTAGCGTCCATGTCCCCCACTCTGCTGTCTCCAGTCAGTGGAGACTCAAGGCTGTTGCCCAGCCGTCCCCCGACCGAGACGGTCTCCGAGTTGCTGAAGCATGCGTCGCGTGCTCTCCGCCGACCGCCAGGACGACAGGCACGCCTTGCACCGGCTCGGCGAGCGATGGCAGCGACATGCGTCACCGATCGCTGGCGGCCTGTCTCTACGAGCCCTTGGACTCAATCATCTAGTCGCCTTCCTCGGCCGCGGCCTCCCGCATCCCGGTCAGAAAGCCCCTGATCGCGGCCAGTTCCCGCTCGTCGTACCCGCTCAGCAGGTCCACCGCCCGGTCGATCAGGGGACCGAAGTGCTGCCGGCCGAGGGCGATCGCGCCCTCGGTCACCTCGATGGTGACCTTGCGACGGTCCCGCTCGCCGCGCACCCGCCGCACATGCCCGGCCCGCTCCAGCCGGTCGACCAGTGCCGTGGTCCCGGCCGAGTTCAGACCGAGCGCGGCCCCGAGTCGCCCGGCCGTGGTCTCCTCGCCCGCGCGATAGGCGTCCATCAGGATGATCAGCGCCCGCACATCGGTGGGATGCATGCCGTTGCGCTGGGCGAAACGGGAGCTGTGCCGCCCCAGGTCGACGGCCACAGCGCGCAACAGATGGACGATCTCCATCTCCTGGTCGGACATGGGCCGCCTCCGATATCATCTCGCTGAGCAAGTATCTCGTTGAAGAAGATGATAAGCGGTTGTGAGCAGGTGCTGATCGATGCCATGTGAGTTCGTTCTGGCGGGCATGAGTGAGTGTTCGGGCCGCAGCAGGCGCGCTCTTACCGCTAGGGAACGAGAGTTCTTGCATCGAATACGTGACCTTCACCGATGGTGCTCGTTGAGTGCGGTGACGGGCTTGCTGCGACACCGGGGTGGGGGTGACAGGGTGGGTGGTCTGCGGGAGGTGGCGGCGCCGTTCGTGGTGCCCGGCCCCGCTGGCGTGGCGATCCGTACCCGCCTCAAGCACCTGAGCGGTGCGGACGAGATGGTTCTGCGCCTGGTCGGGGAGCATGTGGGCACGCTGGCTGCCCGTGATCTGAAGGCTCGGTGCGCGGCCGGTCTGGAGCACGATGCCGAGGCATGGGCGCAGCGCAAGCGCGCACTGACACCGGAGTCTTCCTCCCGCTGGGCGGGGTCGGTCACGAAGGCCAGCCATGATCAGTGGGCGCTGGCCCGGCGCGGCCAGCACGCACACATCAAGAGCCTGCAGGCCGGCATCGCCACGATCAGCCACCGGCTGTCCCTGCCCGTGGGCGAGAAGGGCAGTAAGCGGGCGCCGGGCGGCTACCGCTCCCGGCGGGAGTGGCATGCCAAGTCCCGGCGCCTGCATGTGCTTGAAGATCGTCTTGAGAGGGTGCGGGCCGACTGGGAGGCCGGGCGGGTACGCGTCGTGCGGGGCGGGAAGCGGCTGCTGAACACCCGCCACCACCTGGACCAGGCCGGACTGAGCGAGCCGCAGTGGCGGGCCCACTGGCGAGCGGTGCGCCGGTTCCTGGCCGCGGACGGCGAGTCCGGCAAGAGGTTCGGCAACGAGACCCTCCGTGTCACACCCGAGGGCGAGGTCTCGATCAAGCTGCCCGCGCCGCTGGCACATCTGGCCAACGCCGCCCACGGCCGCTACGTCCTGGCTGGCCGGGTGAGTTTCGCGCACCGCAGCGAGCAGTGGGCCGACCGCGTGGCAGCGAACCGGGCCGTGGCCTACCGCGTCCACGAAGACGTCCAGCGTGGCCGCTGGTACCTGACCGCGTCCTGGACCATCCCCCAGGCACCTATCCTGCCGCTTCAAGCGGCCCGCGTGCACGGCATGCTCGGTGTGGACACCAACGCCGACCACCTGGCCGCCTGGCGCCTGGACCATCACGGCAACCCGGTCGGGGCGCCCCTGCGTTTCGGATACGACCTGTCCGGCACCACTGCCCACCGCGACGCCCAGGTCCGCCACGCCTTGATCCGCCTGCTGCACTTCGCCAAACGGCACCGTCTCGCCGTCGCCATTGAGGATCTGGACTTCACGGCCGAGACCACCCGGGAGAAGCACGGCCGCCGCACACGCTTCCGCAAGCTGATCTCCGGAATGCCGGTGGCCCGGCTGCGGGCCCGCCTGGTGTCCATGGCGGCCGAACTCGGCATCACCGTCGTTGCCGTCGACCCCGCCTACACCAGCCGCTGGGGCGCCCAGCACTGGCAGAAACCACTGACCACCGCGACCAGGAAGGCCACCCGCCACGACGCAGCCGCGGTGGCGATCGCAAGACGCGCCCTGGGACACCCGATCCGGCGACGGACGGCACCGCCCCCACACGACCGGAGTGATCGTGCGGGGCATCGGACCGTCCAGGCCCGACCAGGCAGCCCAGGGCGTGAGGGACCCCACCCCCGCATCCCCGGACCACGGACCCGATCCGTGCCGCCGGACGCGGAGCGAACGTGGGCGACCAGGACACCCAACACCGTTCGGATGTCCGCAGTGACCACGAATGGGTCCAAGACCCACTCCTGCTCACTGAATAGGAACGGTTCTGGCTCATGAGCGCGCGCAGCACGTACGACACCGACCGCTTTCTCGCCGCCTACGACAAGGTCATGGCCAAGTGGCCGACGGAGCGGGAGACGGCGACCGTGCCCACGCCCTTCGGCTCGACGCACGTCAACATATGCGGCCCGGCCGACGGGCCCCCGCTCGTCCTGCTGCCCGGCGGCGGAGGCCCGACCTCCGCGTCCTGGTACCGGCAAGCCGCCGAACTGTCCCCTGTCCACCGGCTGTACGCCGTCGACCTGATCGGCGCCCCGGGCCGCAGCACACCGGCCCCCGGCCGCCACCCCCGTACGACCGCCGACCTGGTGTCCTGGCTGGACGCGCTCCTCAAGGGCCTCGGCCTGGAGGAGACCGACCTGGGCGGGCACTCGTACGGCGCCTGGATCGCGTTGCGGTACGCCGTGCACGCGCCCCACCGGGTACGCCGTCTGGTCCTCCTGGACCCGACCATGTGCTTCGCCAAGCTGAAGTCGGCCTACGGCCTGCACGCCCTGCGGATGGCGCTGCGGCCCACGCCCCGCCGGGTCCGGACCTTCCTGGAATGGGAGACCGGGGGCGCCCCCCTCGACCCCGACTGGCTCGCCCTCCAGGAGGCCGCCGTCGGTTTCCCCTCCGTGCGGCCGGTGGTGGGACCACGCCCCAAGGCGACCTCGCTGCGCACCCTGGACCTGCCGGTCCTCGTGCTCCTCGCCGAGAACACCCGGACCCACAACCCGTCCAAGGTGGCCGCCCGTGCCGGGAAACTGCTGCCACGCGTCACGACGGCCACACTGCCGAACGTCTCCCACCACGCCCTGCCGCACGCCGCCCCGGCCGAAGCGAGCCGTCGCATCACCGACTTCCTGCTCCGGGCCGACGGCTGAGCGGCCTGTCGCCCGAGTCGAGCCGTCCCCCTCTGCTCTCCGCGACCCGTTTGACGTCCCGCAGGGACTCGGTGAGCCGCCGGGCCAGGTAGTGCAGCTCCGCACTCGTCACCCGGCGTTCCGCGAGGAGTTCGTCGGCATGGCCGAGGAGATCGCCCGCCATGCCGAGCTGCACGTCCTCGATGTCGTCGGCGAGACGGGAGACGTAGCCGGTCCCATCGCCGACGAGGTAGCAAGGCCTGCCTTCTCACCTGCGGTGACTGCGTTCTGTGGTGAATCACTCACAGAGTGGGGTCGGCCCTCGCTACGCTGCCAGAGGGTGGAGCTTGACATCGCGCTTGTCAGGAACAGGAGTTGGCCGCATGGACGAACGCCGCGCACTTCGAACGCCGCGTCAGAAGTACGGAGAGGAACTGCGGCTGCGGCGGGCAGCGGCCGGCCTCACCCAGGAGGAACTGGGCGACCAGGTCGTCTGCTCGCCCACGCTGATCAGCCATTTCGAGGCCGGGAGGCGCCTTCCCAAGCCGGATGACGCGCTGCGGATCGACCGGGCGTTGGGGACGGACGGTTTCTTCGCGCGGTGGCTGGAGGATCTGGAGTCGAACTACACCGATCACTTCGCCGCCGTGGCCGAGCTTGAGCAACTGGCCGTGCTGATTCAGCAGTTCGCGCTCTCGCTGGTCCCTGGCGTGCTGCAGAGCGACGATTACGCACGCGCTCTCTTCCGTGCTTACCGGCCGAATCACACGCCTGAGGAACTTGACGAGCTCGTTGTCATCCGAACAAAGCGGCGCCGCATCCTCGACGGACCAGCACAGCCCGTGGTCTGGACGCTGCTTGACGAGGCGGTTCTTCGACGCTGTGTGGGCGGGCCGCAGGTCATGGCAGAGCAGTTGCACAGGATCGCGGACATGGCCGAGTCAGGACGGCTGCGTTTGCACGTCCTTCCCTACGGTGTGGGAGCGCACGCGCTCATGCAGAGTCTGCTCACGCTCATGACGTTCGAGGACTCGGCCCCGGTGGCCTACGTCGAGGGCTTCCAGACCGGGAACTTGATGGACGACCCTGCCCTGGTGAGTGCCTGTCAGACCGCTTACGCTCTGGCCCTGAGCGACTCGTTGTCGCAGCAGCAGTCACTGTCCCTAGTCAGGGCGGCAGCGGAGGAACACGCAAATGGTCGCCAGTGAGCGAACCCTCACCGGGTGGTACAAGTCCAGCTACAGCGGCGGCGACCAAGGCGAATGCCTCGAAGTCGCCCACGGCCACCCCACCATCCCCGTCCGGGACAGCAAATCCACCCCCGGCCCCACCCTCACCTTCTCGGCGACCGGCTGGACCGCGTTCGTCACCGCCCTCAAGGACGGCCACCTCACCGCCGCAAGCTGTAACTGACCAGCGACGCCCCCACCATCGACCCGAAGGCCGGCACGAGGAACTGTGTGAACGCGGTCCAGCCCCACAGGATCCCGGCACACGCCGCCGTCGCGTTGACGGCCACGGCCAGGATCCACAGGGCGACGCTCTGGGCCTGCGGCGACATCATTCCTCGATTCACTGTAAATCGAGGCTGAATTCTCCCACGGGAAAGGCAGCCGAAAAGGACAACTGAGACGCTTGAACTGTAAAGCTTCTGCTTGTTCTTGTGAATTCACCGTGAAAGGTGACTGGCTGCCCGCATACTGATCGGTCGCTTTATCAGGGGGCGTTGTCCTACCCACGCGGTACGGTCCCACCATGACCGATCAGGGCGAGCGCCGACTGGCCACGCTGGAAGGCGTGCTGGAGCGCATCACGTACGCCAACGAGGAGAACGGCTACACGGTCGCCCGGGTCGACACCGGCAGAGGCGGCGGCGACCTGCTCACGGTCGTCGGCGCGCTGCTCGGCGCCCAGGTCGGCGAGTCCCTGCGCATGGAGGGCCGTTGGGGCTCGCACCAGCAGTACGGCAAGCAATTCCACGTCGAGAATTACACGACCGTCCTGCCGGCCACCGTCCAGGGCATTCGCCGCTACCTCGGCTCGGGTCTGGTCAAGGGCATCGGCCCGGTCTTCGCCGACCGGATCACGCAGCACTTCGGGCTGGACACCCTCCAGATCATCGAGGAGGAGCCCAAGCGGCTGATCGAGGTCCCGGGGCTCGGGCCCAAGCGGACGAAGAAGATCGCCGACGCGTGGGAGGAACAGAAGGCCATCAAGGAGGTCATGCTCTTCCTCCAGACCGTCGAGGTGTCCACGTCCATCGCCGTGCGCATCTACAAGAAGTACGGTGACGCCTCGATCGGGGTCGTGAAGAACCAGCCGTACCGCCTCGCCTCCGACGTCTGGGGCATCGGTTTCCTCACCGCCGACAAGATCGCCCAGTCCGTCGGCATCCCGCACGACAGCCCGGAGCGCGTCAAGGCGGGCCTGCAGTACGCGCTGTCGCAGTCCACCGACCAGGGCCACTGCTTCCTCCCGGAGGAGCAGCTGATCAAGGACGCGGTCAAGCTGCTCCAGGTCGACACGGGCCTGGTCATCGAGTGCCTCGCCGAGCTGGCCGAGCCGGGGGAGGACGGCGAGGAGCCCGGCGTCGTACGGGAGAAGGTCCCGGGACCCGACGGCGGTGAACCCGTCACCGCGATCTACCTCGTGCCCTTCCACCGCGCCGAACTCTCCCTCTCCGCCCAGCTGCTGCGCCTCCTGTGCACCGAGGAGGACCGGATGCCGGGCTTCCGTACGGTGGCCTGGGACAAGGCCCTGACCTGGCTCAAGGGGCGCACGGACACCGACCTCGCTCCGGAGCAGGAGGCCGCCGTCAGGCTGGCGCTGACCGAGAAGGTCGCCGTTCTCACCGGCGGCCCCGGCTGCGGCAAGTCCTTCACGGTCCGCTCGATCGTGGAGCTGGCCCGCGCCAGGAAGGCGAAGGTCGTGCTCGCCGCCCCGACCGGCCGGGCCGCCAAGCGCCTGTCCGAGCTCACCGGCGCCGAGGCCTCCACGGTCCACCGCCTGCTGGAGCTGAAGCCCGGCGGCGACGCGGCCTACGACCGGGACCGTCCGCTCGACGCCGACCTGGTGGTGGTCGACGAGGCGTCCATGCTGGACCTGCTGCTCGCCAACAAGCTGGTGAAAGCCGTGCCGCCGGGGGCGCATCTGCTGTTCGTCGGGGACGTGGACCAGCTGCCGAGCGTGGGCGCGGGAGAGGTGCTGCGGGATCTGCTCGCCGACGGGGGACCGATCCCCGCCGTCCGTCTGACCCGGGTCTTCCGGCAGGCACAGCAGTCGGGCGTGGTGACGAACGCCCACCGGATCAACGCCGGCCAACACCCGGTCACCGACGGCATGAAGGACTTCTTCCTCTTCGTCGAGGACGAGACGGAGGAGGCCGGGCGGCTCACCGTGGACGTGGCGGCCCGTCGTATCCCCGCCAAGTTCGGGCTGGACCCGCGCCGTGACGTGCAGGTCCTCGCCCCGATGCACCGGGGCCCGGCGGGCGCGGGCACCCTGAACGGCCTGCTCCAGCAGGCCGTCACCCCGGGCCGCCCTGACCTGGCGGAGAAGAGATTCGGCGGGCGGGTGTTCCGCGTCGGGGACAAGGTCACCCAGATTCGCAACAATTACGAGAAGGGCGAGAACGGCGTCTTCAACGGCACCGTGGGCGTGGTGACCTCGCTCGACCCGGTCGAGCAGCGGCTGACCGTGCTGACGGACGAGGACGAGGAGGTTCCGTACGACTTCGACGAGCTGGACGAGCTGGCGCACGCGTACGCCGTGACGATCCACCGCTCCCAGGGCAGCGAGTACCCGGCGGTCGTCATCCCGGTCACCACGGGCGCCTGGATGATGCTCCAGCGGAACCTGCTCTACACGGCGGTCACCCGGGCCAAACAGCTGGTCGTCCTCGTCGGTTCGCGCAAGGCGATCGGGCAGGCGGTGCGCACGGTGTCGGCGGGCCGGCGGTGCACGGCACTCGATTTCCGGCTCGGATCGCACGGATCGCGAAAAAATGATCGATCAAACGAGTCGTGAAGGTCACAGAGGCTTCCGGATGGGGAACACAGGGGGCAGGATGAGCAAGTTGACGGCACTCAGTGCCGTCAATAGGCCCGATGGTCGACCCCGAGTGCACTCTCCTGAGCCAAGTGGGGGATGGTAGAGACAGTCAGGGCAACCTCGAAGATGAGGCACAACGTCGGTGAGGGAAGACGTGAGCGACAACTCTGTAGTACTGCGGTACGGCGACGGCGAGTACACCTACCCGGTGATCGACAGCACCGTCGGGGACAAGGGCTTCGACATCGGGAAGCTCCGTGCCCAGACCGGTCTGGTGACACTGGACAGCGGTTACGGCAACACCGCCGCGTACAAATCCGCCATTACCTACCTGGACGGCGAAGCGGGCATCCTGCGGTACCGCGGGTACCCGATCGAGCAGCTGGCCGAGCGCTCCACCTTCCTGGAGGTCGCCTACCTGCTGATCAACGGCGAGCTGCCGACCGTCGACGAGCTCTCGACGTTCCAGAACGACATCACGCAGCACACCCTGCTGCACGAGGACGTCAAGAACTTCTACAAGGGCTTCCCGCGTGACGCCCACCCGATGGCCATGCTGTCCTCGGTCGTCTCGGCGCTGTCCACGTTCTACCAGGACAGCCACAACCCGTTCGACGAGCGCCAGCGCAACCTCTCCACGATCCGCCTGCTCGCCAAGCTCCCGACGATCGCGGCGTACGCGTACAAGAAGTCGATCGGTCACCCGTTCGTCTACCCGCGCAATGACCTCGGCTACGTCGAGAACTTCCTCCGCATGACCTTCTCGGTCCCGGCGCAGGAGTACGAGCTGGACCCGACCGTGGTCTCGGCGCTCGACAAGCTGCTGATCCTGCACGCGGACCACGAGCAGAACTGTTCGACCTCCACGGTCCGCCTGGTCGGCTCCTCGCAGGCGAACATGTTCGCCTCGATCTCCGCCGGCATCAACGCCCTGTGGGGCCCGCTGCACGGCGGCGCCAACCAGTCGGTGCTGGAGATGCTGGAGGGCATCCGCGACTCCGGCGGCGACGTCGACACCTTCATCCGCAAGGTGAAGAACAAGGAGGACGGCGTCCGCCTGATGGGCTTCGGCCACCGGGTCTACAAGAACTTCGACCCGCGCGCCAAGATCATCAAGGCCGCCGCGCACGACGTGCTGTCCGCCCTCGGCAAGTCCGACGAGCTGCTGGACATCGCGCTGAAGCTGGAGGAGCACGCGCTCTCCGACGACTACTTCGTCTCGCGCAGCCTCTACCCGAACGTCGACTTCTACACCGGCCTGATCTACCGGGCCATGGGCTTCCCGACCGAGATGTTCACGGTCCTGTTCGCCCTCGGCCGGCTGCCGGGCTGGATCGCCCAGTGGCACGAGATGATCAAGGAGCCGGGTTCCCGCATCGGCCGCCCGCGCCAGATCTACACGGGCGTGGTCGAGCGCGACTTCGTTCCCGTCGAGGGCCGCTGAGGCACAGCGCGTACCGCAGGAGCCCCCGCGTCCGACAGCCGGACGCGGGGGCTCTCGCGTATCCCTCTGGTGTTCTCCCGCGTGCTCCCGCGCCTGTGGGGTGGGGATCTCTTACGGGATCTCTTACGGGATTTCTTACGCAATGAAGAAGGCGCCCCAGCGCCAGTCCCCCCACGGGCTGACGGCCAGGGCGCCTTCCCAGTCCCGGTGCGGATTCCCCCCACGGGATCCGGCCGGGCGTCTGTGAGGACAGCGCCTGAATCGCTGTGAGCGCAACGAGCAAAACTCGTCGTGCCTGTGTCGTGTGCGGTCTGCCGGGACAGCGCACGTCCGGGAGGGCCGCTCAAAGCTTCCCGGTGTGCGTGTCCCGGCAACGCATCTCTGGAGAAGTCCCCCAAGACATCTCCAGATGTCAGGTCACGCCCCCCAAGACGCTCCCTGACATCGTCAACTTAGACCTTCGAACCCCTTCGATGGTTACGTTCACATCACTGTGATCTGCGTCTCTTGCGTATGTCCGTTAGCTACGCAAGAGCCCGGATATATGTCGCCCGGGACGCAAGCGTAAGGATGATGCGTGCGCCTTGTGAAGAGCTTATGTGAGCCGGGCCCGGGACTCCAGAGGGGCTCATATCAGGTTCGCCGCGAACTTAGGGCGAATTCAGGGGACTTCACCGGAATGTCCGGAGTCGCAGGCTGTTCGTGACGACGAAGACCGACGAGAAGGCCATGGCCGCCCCCGCGATCATCGGGTTCAGCAGCCCGGCGGCGGCCAGCGGCAGCGCGGCCACGTTGTAGCCGAAGGCCCACACGAGATTGCCCTTGATCGTGGCCAGCGTCCGGCGCGACAGCCGGATCGCGTCCGCGGCCACCCGCAGATCGCCGCGCACCAGCGTCAGATCGCCCGCCTCGATCGCCGCGTCCGTACCGGTGCCCATCGCCAGGCCCAGATCGGCGGTGGCGAGCGCGGCCGCGTCGTTGACACCGTCGCCCACCATGGCGACGACCCGCCCCTCGGCCCGCAGCCGCCGTACGGCGTCGACCTTGTCCTCGGGCAGGACCTCCGCGACCACCTGGTCGATCCCCACGGCCTTCGCCACCGTCTCGGCCACTGCCAGGTTGTCCCCGGTCAGCAGTACCGGCGTGAGCCCCAGCGCGCGCAGCTCGCGCACCGCCTCTGCGCTGGTCTCCTTGACCGCGTCCGCCACGGCCAGCACGGCCCGCGCCGTCCCGTCCCAGCCCGCCAGGACCGCCGTGCGCCCGGCCCGCTCGGCCTCGTCCCGCGCTCGGGCCAGCTCCGGCGGTACGTCGTCGAAGAGCCGCCCCACGGCGACCTCGCGGCCCTCCACGCGCCCGTGCACGCCCCGTCCGGGCACGCTCCGGAACTCCTCGACCTCCGGGAGCCGTCCGGCCCTCTCCTCGGCGCCCAGCGCGATCGCCCGCGCGACGGGGTGCTCGGAGGCGTGCTCGACGGCGCCCGCGAGCCGCAGCACCTCCTTCTCGTCGGTGCCCTCGGCGACGTACACCTCCTGGAGGGTCATCCGGCCCGTGGTGACCGTGCCGGTCTTGTCCAGCACGACCGTGTCGATCCGGCGCGTGGACTCCAGGACCTCCGGGCCCTTGATGAGGATGCCGAGCTGGGCGCCGCGGCCCGTGCCGACCATCAGCGCGGTCGGGGTGGCCAGGCCCAGTGCGCACGGGCAGGCGATGATCAGCACCGCGACGGCCGCCGTGAAGGCGGCGACACCGTCGCCGGTCAGTCCGAGCCACGCCCCGGCGGTGGCGACGGCGATCAGCAGGACCACCGGCACGAAGACCCCGGAGATCCGGTCGGCGAGCCGCTGCACCTCGGCCTTGCCGTTCTGCGCCTCCTCCACCAGCTTCGCCATCCGCGCGAGCTGCGTGTCGGCGCCGACCCGGGTGGCCTCGACGACCAGCCGGCCGCCCGCGTTGACCGTCGCGCCGGTGACCGTGTCCCCGGCCGTCACGTCCACCGGCACCGACTCGCCGGTCAGCATCGAGGCGTCCACCGCGGAGGCTCCCTCGACCACCGTGCCGTCGGTGGCGATCTTCTCGCCGGGCCGTACGACGAACCGGTCGCCGACCGCCAGCCGCCGCGCCGGGATCCGCACCTCGCGCCCGTCCCGCAGGACCGTCACGTCCTTGGCGCCCAGTTCCAGCAGCGCCCGGAGCGCGGCCCCGGCGCGGCGCTTGGAGCGGGCCTCCAGATAGCGGCCCAGCAGGATGAAGGCGGTGACGCCGGAGGCGACCTCCAGATAGATCTGGGAGGCGCCGTCGCCGCGCGAGACCGTGAGCTCGAAGGGGTGCCGCATGCCCGGCATGCCCGCGTCGCCGAGGAACAGCGCCCACAGGGACCAGCCGAA
Organism: Streptomyces sp. NPDC041940; assembly: GCF_055589465.1. Lineage (NCBI taxonomy): Bacteria > Bacillati > Actinomycetota > Actinomycetes > Kitasatosporales > Streptomycetaceae > Streptomyces > Streptomyces sp. NPDC041940. Next base: position 161,405 of record NZ_JBVJBP010000015.1, on the reverse strand, counting down.
CGCGGCCAGGGTGCCGAGGCTGACCAGCGTGTCCATGGTGGCGGCGCCGTGCCGGGCGTTCGTCCAGGCGGCCCGGTGGAAGGGCAGTGCGCCCCAGACGACGACCGGCGCGGCGAGGGTGAGCGAGAGCCACTGCCAGTTGTCGAACTGGAGGGCCGGGACCATCGCCAGCAGGACGACGGGCACCGCGAGGGCGGCGGAGACGACCAGGCGGCGGCGCAGGGCCGACAGCTCGGGGTCCGCCTCGGTGACGGGATCCGCCTCGTCGGCGGGTTCCTCCTCGCGCGGGGGCGCGGGCTCCTCGGCGGTGTACCCGGTCTTCACCACGGTGGCGATCAGGTCGGCGACCTCGGTGCCCGCGGGGTAGCTGACCCTGGCCTTCTCCGTCGCGTAGTTCACCGTGGCCGTGACGCCGTCCATGCGGTTGAGCTTCTTCTCGACGCGGGCCGCGCAGGAGGCGCAGGTCATCCCGCCGATGAGCAGCTCGACCTCGGCGACCGCGGGCTCGCGGTCCGGCGGCGCCTGGGCGGTGGTGCTGGTCATGTCCTTCACTCCAGGAGGTGGCGGGACGCCCCGGGAAAGCGGAACGGGCCGTACGGGCCGGGGCGGCGGCTGTACGGCCCGTACGTCGGTACGAGTGCCAGGTCTGGAGCGTCTCAGGCCCGGCGGGTCGGGTTTCGTACGGGCTCAGGCCCGGCCGGCCAGCTCGAAGCCGGCCTCGTCGACGGCGGCGCGTACGGCCTCGTCCTCGAGCGGGGCCGCGGAGACGACGGTGACCTCGCCGGTCTTGGCGACGGCCGTCACGGAACTGACGCCGGAGATCTCGGAGATCTCGCCGGAGACGGCGCCCTCGCAGTGTCCGCAGCTCATGCCGCTCACCTTGTAGACGGTGGTGACGGGGCCCGTGGTGTCGGTCTGGGCGGTCATGTCGTTACTCCTCGTCGAGGCATGTGGGGCTGTGGGGGCCCACGAGGGGCCCGCACATCTCCCCACTGTACCCCTAGGGGGTATCAGTGCACGACGCCCTCGGCCAGGGGGCGCAGGTAGCGCAGCAGGACGTCCTTCAGCTCCTGGATGTACGCCTCCCGCTCGGCGCCCTCATGGACCAGGATCAGCTCCAGGCCGGCCTTGTAGATGCCGACGCACATCTGGGCGGTGCGGGTGACGGCGGGGGCGGGCGCGTCGGGCAGGAACGGGGCGAGGGTCGTCTCGACCCGGGCGACCAGGGTCGTGTGCAGCGCGTCGTGCTCCTCGGCGATGCGCCCCGGGATGTCGGGGCCGTGCATCAGCGCGAAGAAGGCCGGGTGGCGGCAGCTGAACTCGATGAAGCGGTCGACGGTCCCGGTGATCACCTCCTCGACCGGTGTGGCCGCGGGGTCGATCGGGGTGAGGATCTCGTCGTACGACTGCCGCATCTCGTGCATGAGCCGCCCGCCCAGCTCGATCGCGATCGCTTCCTTGTTCGGGAAGAACTGGTACAGCGTGCCCGGTGAGACGCCTGCCTCGCGGGCGATGGCGTTGGTGCTGGCGGCCGTGTAGCCCGTCGTGGAGAAGACCGTGGCGGCGGCTTCGAGCAGCTGGGCGATCCGGCGCTCGCCGCGGGCCTGGCGACGGCGCGGCCGGTCCTCGGCCGCCGTCGCCGTCGTCTCCGCTGTGGGTTTCTCGGTCTTCTCGGGCACGCGTTATCCCCAGGTCTCATCACGCGATTGACAAACGCGAGTGGTCGCTCGCATTCTGGAGTCGGCAGAAATGCGAGCGAACTCTCGTGTTTGCCAGTCTATGGCAGCCCCGCGCTGTCAGGCTGCGCCTGGACACGGGTCACGGTGAAGGGGACACCGCACGATGACCGAAGTCAACACACCACCACGCGTCGGCGGCTGGACCCGCTTCGTCACCGCGAGGCCGAGACTGTCCCTGCTGGTGGCACTGGTGATCACCGCGCTCGCGGTGCTGGCCGGCAGCGGCGTCGCCGACCGGCTCGGCGCCGGCGGCTGGGAGGATCCGGCCGCCGAGTCCACCCGTGCAACCAAGGCCCTGGAGCGCGAGTTCCCCGGCTCCCAGCCCAACCTGCTGCTCCTGGTCGACGCGGGCGACGCCTCGGTCGACGACCCGGCCGTCGCGGCACAGGCCGAGCGTCTCGCCGGCCGGCTGGCGAGCGAGCGGGGCGTCACCGGCATCGGCTCCTACTGGCAGTCCGGCACCCCGGCCCTGCGCGCCGAGGACGGTCACGAGGCGCTCATAGCCGCCCGCATCACCGGCGACGAGAAGACCGCCGCCGAGACCCTGGAGCGCATCGCGCCCCACTACCGCGGCGTGCACGGCCCGGTGGAGGTCACCGTCGGCGGCCCGGTCGCCGTGCGGCACGAGATGCAGACGATCATCCAGGAGGACCTGACCCGGGCCGAGCTCATCGCCCTGCCGGTGACACTCGTGCTGCTGGTGATGGTCTTCGGCAGCGCGGTCGCGGCCCTGCTGCCGCTCGGCATCGGCATCGTCGCCATCCTCGGGACCAACGCCATCCTGCGAGGCCTCACCGAGCTCACCGACGTGTCCGTGTTCGCGATCAACCTCACCACGGCCCTCGGCCTGGGCCTCGCCATCGACTACGCGCTGTTCATCGTCCGCCGCTACCGCGAGGAACTGTCCACGGGCGCCGAGCCCTTGACGGCGATCGGCACCACCCTGCGCACCGCCGGCCGCACCGTGCTCTTCTCCGCCCTCACGGTCGCGGTGTCCCTGGCCGCGATGCTGGTCTTCCCGCAGTACTTCCTGCGCTCCTTCGCCTACGCCGGGATCGCCGTGGTGCTGCTGGCCGCGGCGGCCGCGCTCATCCTGCTCCCGGCGGCGCTGATGCTGCTCGGGCACCGGGTCAACGCCCTGGACCTGCGCCGCGTGTTCCGGCGCGGACACCGGCCGAAGCCCGCCGGGGAAGAGGGCAGAACATGGGCGCGCGCGGCGACGCTGGTCATGCGCCGCGCCCCGTTCTTCGCCCTGGGCACCACAGCCGTCCTCGTCCTGCTCGGACTGCCCTTCCTGGGCGTGAGGTTCGGCACCGCCGACGACCGCCAGCTGCCCTCGACCTCCGAGTCCCACGTCGTGCAGCAGCACATCCGGGACGACTTCCCCGGCAGCCCCGACGGCGGCCTCGAAGTGCTCGCCCAAGGCCGCGCGACCGAGGCGCAGTACGGCGCCTACAAGGAGCGGATCGCCGAACTGCCCGAGGTGCAGCGGGTCGACGGGCCGCTGGTCAAGGGCGACTCGGCGTACTTCACCGTGCTGCCGAAGGGCGAGGCCGTCGACGATCCGGCCCAGCGCCTGGTCGGTGAGCTGCGCGAGCTCCGGGCCCCCTTCGACACCGAGGTGACCGGCATGGCGGCCGTCCTGGTCGACTCCAAGGACGCCATAGGGGAGCGCCTGCCGCTCGCCGCCGTCTTCATCACCCTCGTCACCCTGCTCCTGGTCTTCCTCCTCACGGGCAGCGTGCTGATACCGATCCAGGCGGTCGTGCTCAACGCGCTCAGTCTGACGGCCATGTTCGGCGCGGTCGTCTGGGTCTTCCAGGACGGTCACCTGTCCGGCCTGCTCGGCTTCACCAGTCCCGGCTCCATAGAGACGACCCTGCCGGTCCTGATGTTCTGTGTGGCCTTCGGCCTGTCCATGGACTACGGGGTCTTCCTGCTCTCCCGCATCAAGGAGGAGTACGACCACACCGGCGACCACGACCAGGCCGTCCGGCACGGCCTGCAGCGCACGGGCGGGCTGATCACCGCGGCGGCGGTCATCCTGGCCGTGGTCATGGTCGCGATCGGCACGTCCCGGGTGACCAACACCAAGATGCTCGGCCTGGGCATCGCGCTGGCGGTCCTGATGGACGCGATGATCGTCCGCAGCCTCCTGGTCCCCGCGGTCATGCGCCTCACGGGCCGCGCCACCTGGTGGGCCCCGGGCCCGCTGCGCCGCTTCCACGAGCGCTTCGGCCTGAGCGAGGGCGAACCGGGACCGGCGAAGGAGACGGAGGAGGCCAGAGACAAGGTGGGAGCGTCGCATGCGTGACCGCCCGGGAAGGTAGGAGCACCTCGGGATCCCGGACATGCGCGAACCGGACCTGCGCGAACCGGGCGTGAACGAAAAGGCGGGTGGAGCATGCGGGCCGCGGTGTTCGAGCGGTACGGGGAGACGGCCGAGGTGCGGGAGGTCGCCGATCCGGAGCCCGCGGCGCACGGGGTCGTCGTGCGGGTCGAGGCCACCGGGCTGTGCCGCAGCGACTGGCACGGCTGGCAGGGCCACGACCCGGACATCGCACTGCCGCATGTGCCCGGGCATGAACTCGCCGGTGTCGTCGAGGCGGTGGGCGCCCGGGTGACCGGATGGCGGCCCGGCGACCGGGTCACCGTGCCGTTCATCTGCGCCTGCGGCACCTGCCCGTCCTGCGCGGCGGGCGACCATCAGGTTCACGCAGGGGAGGAATCGCGTCCGGGCGTTGTGACGCGGAGCGTCGCCGCATTCCGTTCGGGGCGTGGTGCGCTCATGCCGCTGTCCGATGGTTTCAAGGTGATGCGAACGCGTGTGCCTGTTATCGCTGGTCGGGGTGGCGGCTGCGGGATTGAGGTACGTGCGTGCGGTGGTCGTACGTATGGTCCTTTGCGGGGTTCGGGATGCAAGGTCGTCCGGGCTGGGACCGTGAAAGGCGGGATGGCTCAGGTGGGGGTGGCTGTGGAGACGGGGCATGCGCGCTACACGTACCGGCTGCGTGTGTCGTCCGCCGCCCGTACGGCGTTGGTGGCGGAGTGGGGCCGGTGCCGGTGGGTGTGGAACGAGTGTGTGGCCAAGTCCCGGGCCGTGTACCTGCACAACAAGGCGAGTGGGGAGAAGCGGACGTGTGGCCCGGCGCAGTTGGACCGGATGCTGACCGCAGCCCGCAAGATGATTCCGTGGCTGGGTGAGGGTTCGTCGGTGGTCCAGCAGCAGGTCATCCGTGACTTCGGCCGCTCCCGCGCTAAGGCCCACAAGGACATCCGGGAGCGCCTGCCCCTGGCACGCCGGGCCGGGATGCCCACGCACAAGAAGAAGCGCGAAGCACTGGCGACCCTCAACTACACCCGGCGCGGGTTCCGGCTGAAGGACGGCCGTCTGCATCTGGCGGGCGGAATCGTCGTGAGGGTGGTGTGGTCGCGGGGGTTGCCTGCTGAGCCGTCCTCGGTGCGTGTGTATCAGGACAGTCTCGGGCACTGGTACGGCTCCTTCGTCGTGCCCGCCGAAGTGGTGCCGCTACCTCCAACCGGTCGGGTACTCGGTGTCGACTGGGGTGTGAAGGAGACCGCGACCACCACTTCCGACGCGTACGACCTGCCGCACGCCGGGCACGGCAGGAAGGCCCAGAAGAAGCTGACCGGGTATGACCGGATGATGGCCCGCCGCAGGCCGAAGAAGGGGCAGCCGGCCTCGCGGGGCTACCGCGAGGCGAAGAAGCTGCGGGCGAAGGCGTACAAGAAGGTCGCCGGGCAGCGTGCGGACACCGCCCGGAAGTGGGCGAAGAAGGTGGTCCGCGACCACGACGCGGTCGCTGTGGAGGATTTCCGTCCGAGGTTCCTGACCAGGAGCAGTATGGCCCGCAAGGCTGCGGATGCCGCCATCGCTGCCACCAAGCAGGCCCTGATCGAGATGAGCCGCAAGCACGGGCGGGAGATCCGCCTGGTCCGCCCCGCGCACACCACGATGGACTGCGCCAACTGCGCTGCGAGAGCCAAGCACGCACTGCCGCTGTCGGAACGTACCTACACCTGCACCGCATGCGGGCTCGTGTCCCCACGGGACAAGAACTCCGCACGCGTGATGCTTCACCGGGCTGGTCTCAACCCGGCTGGTGCTGATGGCGCAAGACCTCCTGGAGCGTTGCTCCAGGAGGCTGCCTGAGCCAGGAATCACCTCCCTTCAGGGAGGTGAGGATTCAAGCACTGGGGCTCCTTCGCCCAGTACGTGGCGCTGGACCACGCCGATGTGAACCTCGTGGCGCTCCCCGGGGATATGTCCTTCGCGACGGCGGCCTCCCTGGGCTGCCGGTTCGCCACGGCGTACCGGGCGGTGGTGCGGCAGGGCCGCCTCGCGGCGGGGGAGTGGGTCGCGGTGCACGGCTGCGGCGGGGTCGGGCTCTCGGCGGTGATGATCGCGGCGGCGTCGGGAGCGCGGGTCGTGGCCGTCGACGTATCGGCTCAAGCACTGCACCTGGCACGGGAATTCGGAGCTGCTCAAGTGCTGGACGCGACTTCGGTACCGGACACCGCGGCGGCGGTCCGTGACCTGACCGGCGGCGGCGCCCACCTCTCGCTCGACGCCCTCGGCTCACCCGCCACCTGCGCCGCCTCCGTCAACGGCCTGCGCCGCCGTGGCCGGCACGTCCAGGTCGGCCTGCTGCCATCACCGACCGGCACGACACCCGTCCCGATGGCCCGCGCCATCGCCCTGGAACTCGAACTCCTCGGCAGCCACGGCATGGCGGCGCACAGCTACCCGCCGATGCTGGAGCTGGTCCGCAGCGGTGTGCTGCGCCCCGATCTGCTGGTGACGTCCAGGATCACGCTCGACGAGGTCCCGGCCGCGCTGGCGGCGATGGGGACGGCGCCGGGAGCGGGGGCCACGGTCATCGAGCCGTGGAGCTGACGCCCCGGCACCCCGGCACCCCGGCGCCTCGGCGACGAGAGGTCAGTCGTCTCTTCGCCCCCGGTTGCCGGGCCTGGAGGCGACCCAGGCCCGGACCGTGTCGGCGTACCAGTAGGGCTTGCCGCTCTCGACATGGTCGGGCGGCGGCAGCAGACCGTGCTTGCGGTAGGACCGCACGGTGTCCGGCTGCACCTTGATGTGTGCCGCGATCTCCTTGTAGGACCAGAGCTTTCGGTCGGTCATGACATGCACCTCCCCGCGCGAGCCACGGGGACGGCGGGAGGGCCGTCAGGGGGAGCCGGGCGTCACGCTGGCGATCAACAAAGCCTGCCGCCGGGTCAACGACACCCGGCGGCGGCGGGCAGGGCCTGTGCACCAGGTGTGACGGAAGGGCCGCGTCCTTGCGACACGTGTGACAGGAAGCGGGTGTTTGTGACACAGCCGGGGCAAAGACGCAGCCGCCGGCACCGCAGACCTGACCGACCACGACGGAACGGTGAGACCCGGACCAGGTCATACGGAAAGCGCTGTCATGATCTGGTCCGAATGTCCGGACAAAACATTGACAGGGCTTCGTGAAGGGGGCTACAACACCGGGGAGAGCCGACACCGAGGGGTATCCGATGGCGTACGACCTGATCACCATGGGGCGGATCGGAGTGGATCTGTATCCGCTCCAGACGGGCGTCCCGCTGCCGCAGGTCACGTCCTTCGGCAAGTTCCTCGGCGGCTCGGCGACGAACGTCGCGGTCGCCGCGGCCCGCCTGGGACGGCGGACCGCGGTGATCACGCGCACCGGCGACGACCCCTTCGGCACCTACCTGCACGAGGCCCTGAAGGACTTCGGCGTGGACGACCGCTGGGTCACCCCGGTCCCCGGCCTGCCCACCCCGGTCACCTTCTGCGAGGTCTTCCCGCCGGACAACTTCCCGCTGTACTTCTACCGCCGGCCCAAGGCGCCCGACCTGGAGATCGACGCCCACGACCTCGACCTCGACGCCATCCGCGACGCCCGCGTCTTCTGGGTCACCGGCACGGGCCTGAGCGAGGAACCGAGCCGTACGGCGACCCTCGCGGCCCTCGCCCACCGGGCCAAGTCCGGCACGACGGTCTTCGACCTCGACTGGCGCCCGATGTTCTGGCAGGACCCCGAAGCGGCCCGCCCCTTCTACGAGGAGGCCCTGCGCCACACCACCGTCGCGGTCGGCAACCTCGACGAGGTGGAGGTCGCCACCGGCGTGCGCGAACCCCACGCCGCCGCCCGCGCCCTCCTCGACGCGGGCGTGGAGCTGGCCGTCGTCAAGCAGGGCCCCAAGGGCGTCCTGGCCGTCGACCGATCGGGCGACAGTGCCGAGGTCCCGCCGCTGCCCGTGAACGTCCTCAACGGCCTCGGCGCGGGCGACGCCTTCGGCGGCTCCCTGGTCCACGGCCTCCTGGCCGGCTGGGACCTGGAGAAGACCATGCGGCACGCCAACGCCGCCGGCGCGATCGTCGCCTCCCGCCTGGAGTGCTCCTCCGCGATGCCCACCCCGGGCGAGATCGAGGCGGCCGTCACCGCGGGAGCCGTCAAGTGACCGTCGACGTCTCCGAACTCGTCCGCATCCGCAGCCACCGCCCGGAGGCCATCGCCGAGGCCGCGGCCCGCCGCACCCGACGCCCCCTGCTGAACGACAACGGCCGGCTGATGATCGTCGCCGCCGACCACCCGGCCCGCGGCGCCCTCGGCGTCGGCGGCCACAGCATGGCCATGGCCAACCGCGCCGACCTCCTCGGACGCCTCTGCCTGGCCCTGTCCCGCCCCGGCGTGGACGGGGTCCTCGCCACCGCCGACATCCTCGACGACCTGCTGCTGCTCGGCGCCCTCGACGGCAAGGTCGTCCTCGGCTCGATGAACCGCGGCGGCCTCCAGGGCGCGCGCTTCGAACTCGACGACCGCTTCACCGGCCACCGCCCCGAGGACATCGAGCGCCTCGGCTTCGACGCGGGCAAGCTGCTCCTGCGCATCGACTACGACGACCCGGGCTCCCTCACCACCCTGGAGTCCACCGCCCGCGCGATCGACGCCATGGCCGCCCGGCGGCTCCCCGTCTTCGTCGAGCCGTTCCTCTCGCGCCGCGACGAGACGGGCCGGCTGCGCAACGACCTCTCCGCCGAGGCCGTCACCAAGTCCATCGCCATCGCCTCGGGCCTCGGCGGCAGTTCGGCCTACACCTGGCTGAAGGTGCCGGTCACCGCGAACCCCGACGACATGGCCGAGGTCATGGCGGCTTCCACTCTCCCTGCCGTGCTGCTCGGCGGCGAGGTGGGCGGCTCCCCCGAGGAGCAGGCCGGGGCGTACGAGAAGTGGCGCGGTGCCCTCCAACTGCCCACCGTGCGCGGGCTGGTGGTCGGGCGTTCGCTGCTGTACCCGGCGGACGGCGATGTGGCCGCCGCCGTGGACACCGCCGTCGGACTGCTGTGAGGGCTACTCGATGACCAGTGAGCCCAACGTCCTCAAGGCTGCTTTCCCCCTCCCGGGCGGGGAGAGCGTGTGTGCGCACGCCCGGGACCAGATCGCCTCCGGCGCGGGAGGCCGCTTTGCTTTGGCAGGAGCGAAGTGCGAGCGACAACTCCCCGCCCGCTACGGCCCCGCGCCGGAGGTCCCCCACACCAGGCCCCACACCAGGCCCTACATCAGCCGGGAGGGACGCCGATGACGACGAGGCTGACGGTCGCACAGGCGCTCGTGCGCTTCCTGGCCGCCCAGTACACCGAACGCGACGGCGTACGGCAGCGGCTCATCGGCGCCACCTGGGGCATCTTCGGCCACGGCAACGTCGCCGGTATCGGCCAGGCGCTCCTGGAGTACCCCGAGGAGATGCCCTACCACCAGGGCCGCAACGAACAGGCCATGGTGCACGCCGCGGTCGGCTACGCCCGGCAGTCGGGCCGCCTGTCCACCCACGCGGTCACGACCTCCATCGGCCCGGGCGCCACCAACCTCGTCACCGGTGCCGCCCTCGCGACGATCAACCACCTGCCGGTGCTGCTCCTGCCCGGCGACGTGTTCGCGACCCGCCCCGCCGACCCGGTCCTGCAGCAGCTCGAAGTGCCGTACGCGGGAGACGTGTCGGTCAACGACTGCCTGCGCCCGGTGTCGAAGTACTTCGACCGGATCACCCGGCCGGAGTCCCTGATCCCCTCCGCCCTGAACGCGATACGTGTCCTCACCGACCCCGTCGAGACCGGCGCCGTCACCCTCGCCCTGCCCCAGGACGTCCAGGCCGAGGCGTACGACTGGCCCGAGGAGTTCTTCGCCGAGCGCGTCTGGACCGTACGGCGTCCCGGCGCCGACCCTACGGAACTCGCCGAGGCGGTACGGATCATCCGCGCGGCGAGAAGGCCCCTGGTCGTCGCGGGCGGCGGCGTCCACCACAGCCGCGCCGAGGCGGCACTCGCCGAGTTCGCCGAGGCCACCGGCATCCCGGTCGCCTCCACCCAGGCCGGCAAGGGCTCCCTGCGCCACGACCACCCCCAGGACGTCGGCGGCGTCGGCCACACCGGCACGGCCACGGCCGACGAACTCGCCCGCACCGCCGACCTGGTGATCGGCGTCGGCACCCGGTACACCGACTTCACGACGGCCTCCGGCACGCTCTTCTCGAACCCGGACGTCCGGTTCCTCAACCTCAACATCGCGTCGTTCGACGGCCACAAACTCGCCGGGCACCCCCTCGTAGCCGACGCCCGAAGCGGCCTGACGGAACTCACCGACGCCCTGCGCCCGCACGCCCACCGGGTCGCCGGCTCCTACGCCACCGAGTACACCGAGGACAAGGAGCGCTGGGAGCAGCGCGTGGACGCCTGCTACGAGGTGGACGAACCGGACACCCGCCCCACCCAGCCACAGCTTCTCGGCGCCCTCGACGAACTCGCTGACGAGTCGGACATCATCGTCAACGCCGCCGGTTCCCTCCCCGGCGACCTGCACAAACTGTGGCGGACGCGCTCGTACGACCAGTACCACCTGGAGTACGGCTACTCCTGCATGGGCTATGAGATCCCGGCCGCGATCGGTGTGAAGCTGGCCGCCCCCGACCGGCCCGTGTGGGCGCTGGTCGGCGACGGCACCTATCTGATGATGCCGACCGAGATCGTCACGGCCGTGCAGGAGGGCATCGCGATCAAGGTCGTGATCATCCAGAACCACGGCTACGCGTCCATCGGCGGCCTGTCCGAGTCGGTCGGCGGCGAGCGGTTCGGCACCGCCTACCGCTACCCGTCCGAGGACGGCACGTACACCGGGTCGCCGCTGCCGGTCGACCTCGCCGCCAACGCGGCCAGCCTCGGCATGCGCGTACTGCGCGCGAAGACCGTACGGGACCTGCGCGAGGCCCTCGCCGAGGCCCGGGCCGCCGACACTCCCACATGTGTCTACGTCGAGACCCAAACGGCAGACACAGTGTCGGGCGCGCCTCCCGCCCAGGCCTGGTGGGATGTACCTGTGGCCGAGACCGCGACACGACCGTCCGCGGTCAAGGCACGTGAGCTGTACGAACGGCACGTCTCCACCCGACGCCGCCATCTGCGAAGGAGTTCCCGGCCATGACGAAGATCGTCAACCACTGGATCGGCGGCAAGACCGTCGAAGGCGCCTCGGGCACGCACGGGCCGGTGACCGACCCGGCGACCGGCGCGGTGACGACGAAGGTCGCGTTCGCCTCGGTGGACGAGGTGGACGCGGCGGTCGCCGCCGCCAAGGAGGCCTACGCCGGCTGGGGCCAGTCCTCGCTGGCCCAGCGGACCTCGATCCTCTTCAAGTTCCGGGCGCTGCTGGACGCCAACCGGGACGCCATCGCCGAGCTGATCACCGCCGAGCACGGCAAGGTGCACTCCGACGCGCTCGGCGAGGTGGCCCGCGGCCTGGAGATCGTCGACCTGGCCTGCGGCATCAGCGTGCAGCTGAAGGGTGAGCTGTCGACGCAGGTCGCGAGCCGCGTGGACGTCTCGTCGATCCGCCAGCCGCTCGGCGTCGTAGCGGGCATCACGCCGTTCAACTTCCCGGCGATGGTGCCGATGTGGATGTTCCCCATCGCCATCGCCTGCGGCAACACCTTCGTGCTGAAGCCCTCCGAGAAGGACCCGTCGGCGTCCCTCAAGATCGCCGAACTGCTGGCGGAGGCCGGGCTGCCCGACGGCGTGTTCAACGTCGTCCACGGCGACAAGGTGGCCGTCGACCGCCTGCTCGAACACCCGGACGTGAAGGCCGTCTCCTTCGTCGGCTCGACCCCGATCGCCCGCTACATCCACACCACGGCCTCGGCGAACGGCAAGCGTGTCCAGGCCCTGGGCGGCGCCAAGAACCACATGCTGGTGCTCCCGGACGCCGACCTGGACGCGGCGGCCGACGCCGCCGTGTCGGCCGCCTACGGCTCGGCGGGCGAGCGCTGCATGGCGATCTCCGCCGTCGTCGCGGTCGGCTCGATCGCCGACGAACTGGTGGAGAAGATCCGCGAGCGCGCCGAGAAGATCAAGATCGGCCCCGGCAACGACCCGACATCCGAGATGGGCCCGCTGATCACCAAGGTCCACCGCGACAAGGTGGCCTCCTACGTCGAGGGCGCGGCGGCCGAGGGCTGCGAGGTGGTCCTGGACGGCAGCGGCTACACGGTCGACGGCTTCGAGGACGGCCACTGGATCGGCATCTCGCTCCTCGACAAGGTCCCCACGTCGGCGAAGGCCTACCAGGACGAGATCTTCGGCCCGGTCCTGTGCGTGCTGCGCACCGAGACCTACGAGGAGGCGCTGGACCTCGTCAACGCCTCGCCGTTCGGCAACGGCACCGCGATCTTCACCCGGGACGGCGGCGCGGCCCGCCGCTTCCAGCTGGAGGTCGAGGCCGGCATGGTCGGCGTGAACGTCCCGATCCCGGTCCCCGTGGGCTACCACAGCTTCGGCGGCTGGAAGGACTCGCTCTTCGGCGACCACCACATCTACGGCAACGACGGCACGCACTTCTACACCCGCGGCAAGGTCGTCACCACCCGCTGGCCGGACCCGGCCGACGCCCCGGCGGGCGTGGACCTGGGCTTCCCGCGCAACCACTGAGGGTTCTTCTCCGGGGGCGCCCTGAGGGGCGCCCCAAGGGGCGCGGTGAACTGCGCGAACAACCCCAAGGCACCCGCACCCGGCAGACCACAGGACCACCCGAGCCGCCCGCCGTACCGCACCCGCAGTACACCCACTTCAGCCTCAAGTCGACAACTGTTCGACAGGTTCACCCCGTACCGTTGACGCATGGATCTTCGACTGCCCGGACTGAACGGGCTGCTTCGGCGACCCCGGCGGCTCCTCGCCGCCGGTGCCGCCGTCGTCATCCTCGCGGGCGCGGGCACGTGGACGGCCGTCGCGGACGACGAGACGCCCCCGGTCCACCGCGAAGACCGGACCGTGGCCACCGGCGACGGGGTGCGCGTCGACACGTCGTACTTCACCTCCGGCGGCGACGGCCGCCGCCCCGCCGTGCTGCTCGGCCACGGCTTCGGCGGCAGCAAGAAAGACGTCCGGCAGCAGGCCGAGGGCCTCGCCAGAGACGGCTACGCGGTGCTGACCTGGTCGGCGCGCGGCTTCGGCGAGTCGAACGGGAAGATCGGCCTGAACGACCCGAAGGGCGAGGTCGCCGACGTCTCGAAGCTCATCGACTGGCTGGCGAAGCAGCCCCAGGTCGAGCTCGACAAGCAGGGCGACCCCCGCGTCGGCATGGCCGGCGGCTCCTACGGTGGCGCGATCGCCCTGCTCACGGCGGGCCACGACGACCGCGTCGACGCCATCGCCCCGGCGATCACGTACTGGAACCTCGCCGACGCGCTGTTCCCGAACGGCGTCTTCAAGAAGCTGTGGGCCGGCATCTTCGTCAACTCCGGCGGCGGCTGCGAGAAGTTCGAGCCCGGGCTGTGCCGGATGTACGAGCGGGTCGCCGAGTCGGGCAAGCCCGACGCCGAGGCGCGCGAGCTGCTGGAGGAGCGCTCGCCGTCCGCCGTGGGGAAGGACATCGACGTGCCGACCCTGCTGATGCAGGGCCAGTCGGACTCCCTCTTCCCGCTCGGCCAGGCCGATCAGGCCGCGAAGGCCATCCGCGCCAACGGCGCCCCCGTCGACGTCGACTGGATCGCAGGCGGCCACGACGGCGGCGACATGGAGACCGGCCGCGTCCAGGACCGCGTCACGACCTGGTTCGACCGCTACCTGAAGGACGACAAGGCCGCCGACACCGGCCCCGCCTTCCGCGTCACCCGCACCCTCGGCACGGGCTCCGGCGACGGCGAACCCCGCCTGACCGGCGTGACCTCGGACCGCTACCCCGGCCTGGAGGCCGAGCAGCGCTCCATCGCCCTGGCCGGGCGTGAGCAGAGCTTCGACAACCCGCCCGGCGCCAGCCCGCCCGGCGTCTCCGCCCTGCCCGGCCTCGGCGGCGCCGGCGGCCTCAGCCAGCTCTCCACCCTCGGCATCGGCATCTCGCTGGACTTCCCCGGCCAGTTCGCCGCGTTCGAGTCGAAGCCCTTCGGCGAAGACGTCCAGATCACCGGCTCGCCCACGGCCACCGTCCACGTGAAGTCCACCAGCGACGACGCCGTGCTCTTCGCCAAGGTCTACGACGTCGGCCCCGGCGGCGGCTCCCAGCAGGTCCTGCCCTCCCAGCTGGTCACGCCCCTCAGGGTCGAGGACGCCAAGGCCGGCAAGGACGTCACCATCACCCTCCCGGCGATCGACCACGAGATCGACGACGGCCACCGGCTGCGCCTGGTCCTCGCCTCGACGGACCTCGGCTACGCCTCCCCGGTCTCCCCGGCGACGTACACCGTCTCCCTCAAGGGCGACCTCAAGGTTCCCTCGGCCCTCGGCCAGCGCGACACCGGGGGCGGGCTGCCCGCCTGGGTGTGGTGGATGCCGATCGCCGGCGCCGTGATCGCCCTGGGCCTGATCATCACGGGCCGCCGCCGCACCGCGGCCCCCGCCCCACCGGAGCCCGCGCTCGCCGAGGTCCCGCTGCAGATCACGGACCTGACCAAGCGGTACGCCAAGTCGTCCGACCGGTACGCCGTCAAGGACCTGTCCTTCCGCGTGGAGAAGGGCCAGGTACTGGGCCTCCTCGGCCCCAACGGAGCGGGCAAGACGACCACCCTGCGCATGCTGATGGGCCTGATCAAGCCGGACGGCGGCGAGATCCGCGTCTTCGGCCACGCCATCAGCGCGGGCGCCCCGGTCCTCTCCCGGGTCGGCGCCTTCGTCGAGGGCGCGGGCTTCCTGCCGCACCTGTCCGGCCGCGAGAACCTGGAGCTGTACTGGCGCGCCACCGGCCGCCCCGCCGAGGACGCGCACATGGAGGAGGCCCTGGAGATCGCGGGCCTGGGCGACGCGCTCGCCCGCGCGGTGCGCACCTACTCCCAGGGCATGCGCCAGCGCCTCGCCATCGCCCAGGCCATGCTCGGCCTGCCGGACCTGCTCATCCTCGACGAACCGACCAACGGCCTGGACCCGCCCCAGATCCGCGAGATGCGCGAGGTGATGATCCGCTACGCCGCAGCCGGCCGTACGGTCATCGTCTCCAGCCACCTCCTCGCGGAGGTGGAGCAGACCTGCACCCACCTGGTCGTGATGGACCACGGGCAGCTCGTCCAGGCGGGCCCGGTCGAGGACATCGTCGGCTCGGGCGACACCCTCCTGGTGGGCACGGCCACACCGGTGGACGAGCCCGTCGTGGAGAAGGTCACCGCCCTGCCGGGCGTCGCCTCGGCCGTGCGCACCGACGAGGGAATCCTGGTCCAGCTCGACGCCGACGGCTCCCCGCAGCGGCTGATCGCCGAACTCGTACGTCTTGACGTGCCGGTGCGGTCGGTCGGCCCGCACCGCCGCCTGGAGGACGCCTTCCTCACCCTGATCGGAGCCGAAGCATGAGCAAGCTCGCCGAGCCGCCCGTCGAGGTCGCCGACGGCTACCGCGCGGGCCGCACCCTGCCCTTCCGGGTGGAGCTGGTCCGGCAGCTGAAGCGGCGCCGCACGATGGTCATGGGCGGCGTGCTGTTCGCCCTGCCGATCATCCTGCTGATCGCCTTCCAGGTCGGCGGCAACCCGGGCGGCAACAACAACCGGGTGAACCTCATGGACACGGCGACCGCGTCCGGGGCGAACTTCGCCGCCGTCAACCTCTTCTCCGCCGCCGGCTTCCTGCTCGTCATCCCCGTCGCCCTGTTCTGCGGCGACACGGTGGCCTCGGAGGCCAGCTGGTCCTCCCTGCGCTATCTGCTCGCGGCGCCCGTGCCCCGGGCCCGGCTGCTGTGGTCCAAGCTCGCCGTCGGACTCAGCCTGAGCCTCGCGGCGATGGTCCTGCTTCCGGTCGTCGCCCTCGCCGTCGGCACAGCGGCCTACGGCTGGGGCCCGCTCGAACTCCCCACCGGCGGCAGTCTGTCCACGGGCACGGCGGCCCAGCGCATCCTGATCGTCGTCGCGTACATCATGATCTCCCAACTGGTCACCGCGGCCCTCGCGTTCTATCTCTCGACCCGGACGGACGCACCCCTCGGCGCGGTCGGCGGCGCGGTGTTCCTGACCATCATCGGCAGCGTCCTCGACGAGGTGACCGCCCTCGGCGACTGGCGCCACTTCCTGCCCGCGCACTGGCAGTACGCCTGGCTCGACGCCGTCCGGCCGCAACTGGAGTGGTCGGACATGATCCAGGGCACCTCGATTTCCATAACGTACGCGCTCGTGCTGTTCGCCCTGGCCTTCCGAGGTTTTGCCCGCAAGGACGTCGTCTCCTAGGTCAACGGAGGATCACCCACCGGTCTCGAAGGCCGGTCCCCGTGGCCGCTTCGAGACGCTTCCGCAATGCTCCGTACCGCACATTCTCACCCCCCGCGCCGTCACAGTCGCAAGAAGCCGACACCGACGGACCCAGGGGGCACGGACGATGGAGCGGTACCGGACACGAAAGCTGTTGCTCGCCGTCACGGCGGCGAGCGGACTGCTGCTCACCGCGTGCAGCGGAGGCGCCGACAGCAGCGTGGGCGACAAGGCGGCGGTAGACCGCGACGGCCACAGCGCGCCCAGCCGGGGCTACGAACCCGGCGAGGAGGAGGACGACCGCCGGGAGAACCCCCGCCACCTCTCCACCTTCGCCCTCGACGTCGACACCGCCTCCTACGACTACGCCCGCCGCGCCCTCGGCGAAGGCCGGTTCCCCGACCCCTCGACGGTCCGCCCCGAGGAGTTCGTCAACAGCTTCCGCCAGGACTACGAACGCCCGGACGGCGACGGCTTCTCGGTCACCGTCGACGGCGCCCGCACCGACGACGAGGACTGGTCCCTGGTCCGCGTCGGCCTCGCCACCCGGACCGAGGAAGGCACCGGCGAACGCCCGCCCGCCGCCCTCACCTTCGTCATCGACGTCTCCGGCTCCATGGCCGAACCGGGCCGCCTGGACCTCGCCCAGGAGTCCCTCGCCGTGATGACGGACCGGCTGCGCGACGACGACTCGGTCGCGCTCGTCGCCTTCAGCGACGAGGCCGAGACCGTCCTGCCCATGACCCGTCTCGACGGCAACCGCGACGAGATCCACGACGCCATCGCCGAACTGGAGACCCGGAACTCCACCAACCTCGGCGCGGGCGTCGAGACCGGCTACGAACAGGCCGTCGAGGGCCTGCGCAAGGGCGCCACCAACCGGGTCGTCCTCGTCTCCGACGCCCTCGCCAACACCGGTGACACCGACGCCGACGCCATCCTGGAGCGGATCTCCGGCGAACGCCGCGAGCACGGCATCACCCTCTTCGGCGTCGGCGTGGGCAGCGACTACGGCGACGCCCTCATGGAGAACCTCGCCGACAAGGGCGACGGCCACACCGTCTACGTGTCCGACCCCGGGGAGGCCCGCAAGGTCTTCAGCGAGCAACTCCCGCGCCACATCGACCTCACCGCCCGCGACGCCAAGGCCCAGGTCGCCTTCGACCCGGAGACCGTCGAGGAGTTCCGGCTGATCGGCTACGACAACCGCCGCGTCGCCGACGAGGACTTCCGCGACGACCGGGTCGACGGCGGCGAGGTCGGCCCCGGCCACACCGTCACCGCCCTGTACGCCGTCCGCACCGAGCCGGGCGCCGAAGGCCACCTCGCCACCGCCACCGTCCGCTGGCTCGACCCGGATACCCGCGACCCCCACGAGGAGTCCGGCGATCTCGAGGCCGACGCCCTCCACGACTCTGTCCGTGACGCCCCGAGCCGCTTCCAGGTCACCGCGGTGGCCGCCTGGTTCGCCGACGCCCTGCGCTCGGGAGGCGCCCGCGTCCCGGGAGCCCCGGCCGGCTTCGGGGAACTCGCCGACCACGCAGACGCGTTGGCCGACCGCACCGGGGACGGGGACGTGGACGAACTCGCCGAGGCCATCGAACAGGCGGCCCGCGGACGGGATTGAGAAGCCTCCCGGCCCTCGTCCGCACGGCGGGCCAACCGGGTGAACCTGCGGAACCAATCCTCCCGCGCCGGGTTGATGAGGCAGTAGAGCGGGCGGCGCTGCGGTTTTCACCGCTGCCCCATTCTTCAAGCAGGAGGACGACCACATTGCGACAGACCCTGAGCAAGGGAGCGTTCGCGGCGGCCGCCGCCACGGGGATTCTGTCCCTGTACGGCAGCCCCGCCCTGGCTGACGCCGATGCGTCAGGAGTGGCGAAGGACTCCCCTGGTGTGCTCTCCGGGAACAGCGTGCAGGCGCCGGTCCACGTGCCGGTGAACCTGTGCGGCAACACCGTCAACGGACTCGCGGCGCTCAACAAGGCGATCGGCAACTCCTGCAAGAACACCTCGCACAAGCCGAAGCACCACGACGCGGACGCGGGCGCTGACGCGTCGGCGGTCGTGAAGGGTTCTCCCGGTGTGGGCTCCGGGAACAATGTGCAGATCCCGGTCGACGTGCCCACGAACGTGTGCGGCAACTCCGCCAACGGCGGGGCGTTCTTGAACTCGACGTACGGCAACGACTGCGAGAACGAGTCGTCCGGCGGCGGCTACGGCCACGACCACGGCCACGACACCCCGTCGACGGACGAGGAGAAGACGCCTCCGGTCAAGGAGGTCCCCACCCCGGACGAGGACGAGCCGTCGAGCTCCACGCCGGACACCGAGGACTCTTCCGTCACCGAGGAGGAGGAGGTCGAGGAGGGCACGGTGCCCCAGCTCGCCGAGACCGGCAGTGAGGCCATGGCCGCCGCGTCGGCCGCCAGCGCCGCCCTGATCGTCGGCGGAGTGATGATGTACCGCCGCGGGCGCACCACCGCGTCCCGCTAGCCGCTCCCGGGTGCCGGACGCGGTCCGTCCGGCACCCACCCCGCCCCACCCGCACCCCCCGTCGCTCGCGATCCGGGGGGTGTCGGCCGTCCCGGCGCCCCCATGCCCCGGCCGCGGGCCCCCGCACAGGAAGACGGGCCGCTGACGGCTCCGTAGCCGTCAGCGGCCCTGGGCCACCGTGCGATGTGCCGTCAGCGGCGCACCGGCGAGGGCGACTCGGTCCGGTTGCCGTCCACGGGCGCGGGGACGGTGCCGGCCGCGGGCATCGCACCGAGCCGGCGGCGTACGCCGCCGACGAGCGTCGACGCCGTGAAGCCCGCGCCCTGGACGAAGCGCATGGCCGGGCCGAAGCCCGAGGCCGTCACCAGGCCCGCGAGGAACAGGCCCGGGTGGGAGGACTCGAAGCCGTGCCCGACCAACGGGGAGCCGTCGGGCAGTGCCGCCAGAGTGCCGCGCAGCTCGGGGGCGAGCAGTCCGAGCCGGTCGCAGCGCGCCCGGAACCCCGTGGCGGCGATGACGTGTTCGGTCTCCAGGCTGCGCGGGGCGCCCGTACGGCTCACCGTGTCCAGCCGGACCCCGCCCGGCACCGCGGAGGCCGCGGCCACCTCATGGCCCGGCAGCAGTTCCACCACACCCTCGACCCGGTCCCGCACCCACCACGCGCCCGCCGGTCCCAGCGCTGTGGTCGCGATACGGGCCCGGGTCGGCTCCGGCAGCCGCCGGAACAGGCCCGGGCGCTCCGCGTAGAACCAGTTCCGCCAGCCCGGGCCGAGGCCGCTGTGCGGGGAGCGGGCCGACTGCCACCAGGGGCGCTCCCAGGGCGGCGGCACGTCGTTCCACACCAGCTGTTCCGCCCGGGCCAGCACCCGCACGCGCGTGCCCTGTTCGGCGAGCAGCGCCGCCGTCTCCAGGGCCGCCTGACCGCCGCCGATCACCGTGACGTCCTTGCCGCGGAACCGGTCGAGGTCGCTGTGGTGGCTGCTGTGCGTCACCAGCGCGGGGTGCAGTCCGCGCAGGGCCTGCGGTACCTCGACGAACGGCATCACACCGACCGCCAGGGCCACCGCCCGCGCGTGCACCTCCTCCCCGTCCTCGGCGACCGCCGTGAAGCCGCCGGGCCCGGCCGACACGCGGGTCACCGTGCGCTCGTCCACCCCTGGTACGGCGTTGCGCGCGAACCACAGGCCGTACTGTGCGAACGCCTCGACCGGGATCGGCTTCGCGTGCCGTGCCGTCAGCCCCTGCTCCGCGCAGTAGACGTCAAGACGCCACCGCCCGGCCGGGTCGGAGAGGTTGGACGCCCACGGCTCCGACTTCAGGAACATGCCGCGGGGCATGTTGTCCCGCCAGGACGCCATGGGCCGGCCGAACACGCGCAGGTTCAGCCCGGCGGCCGCGGCGTGGGACGCGATCGACAGGCCGTACGGGCCTGCGCCCACCACCAGAAGGTCGTACACCATCAACTGCTCGCTTTCTCGTTGTCGGTCAGGGAGGGCGAGGCTGCCCGGGGGATCAGCCGCGGCGCCGGCTCCGCCACCGCCGGCGTCGTCGTGCCCAGCCGTTCACGCAGCCGGCGGGACACATGCCGGCACCACAGGGCCCACATGACCCGTCCGGGGGAGCGGTCGTCCCCGGCGTACCAGGCCAGTTCGCGTTCGCGGCCGCCCGGCGCCGCGCTCAGGGCGGCCAGCGGCGCGTAGTTCTCCACCACGAAGGTCCGCCCGGCCAGCGGGGACCCGTCCGGCAGCGGACAGCCCGTCATGTCCAGGTGCAGGGCCCGGACGACGTCGAGTCCCGCGCTGTCCGCGAAGAGCCGGAACTGGGCGCCGGTGCGCGGGTTGAAGTCGAGCAGGTGGTAGCGGCCCGTCGTGCCGCAGCGGCGGAAGTCGAGGTCGAGGATGCCCCGGTAGCCCAGCGCGTCGACGAGCCGCTCGGCCAGCGCCTGCACCTGGGCGTTGGGTGTCCAGCAGCCCACCGCGGTCAGTCCCGCCCCGCGCGGCCAGGCCAGTTGCTTGCGGCCGGGACCGCCCGCGCGCACGGTCCCCGCGTGGTCGGCGTAGCCGTGGAAGAACCAGTCCCGGTCCGGCCCCGGTGGCAGATACGCCTGGAGCAGCAGCCGGCTGCCCGCCTCGCCGGTGCGCACGAAGAGTTCCCGGGCCTGCTGCACGGACCGCACCAGCACCGTGCTGCGCAACCCGCTGCCGGCGGGCAGCAGCCAGGGCCGGCTCCACTTCGCCACCACCGGCAGCCCGAGCCGCCGCATGGCGTCGGCGACCTCCGCCGGGCTGTCCGGGACCAGCGTCTCCGGGTACGGGACATCGGTGGCCGCGCACACGGCGGCCAGCTCCGCCTTGTCGGCGACACGCTCGGCCAGGGCGTGCGGCATCGCCGGCAGCAGGTAGGAGGGCGCGAGTTCGTCCCGCATCCGGCTCACGGCGATCGCGGTCGCGTCGTCCATCGGAACCAGGACGGCGGGCCGCCCGACGTGGTCGGCGACGCGGCGCAGCACGGCGAGGATGTCGTCCGGGGAGGCTCCCGGCGGTGGCGGGGAATGCATATGGCGTACGTAGCGTGACGCGCCGACGGGACTTCCCGCGGAATCCGCGACGACGTGTACGTCCACGCCCGCCCTGCCGAGTGAACGCGCGGCCCCCAGCGTTCCGTGGTGAAAAGGGTTCCGGTCGATCCGCATTACTACAGCGGGGACGCGGGTGTCGAGCAGCGACACGAATTCTCTCTTTCTTTTCGTTCGGCTCACCCGCACGGGCGAGCCCGGCAACTCGAAAGCCGCAACGGCGGTGGCGTCATGGGCTTTTCTGTGACTGACTTCGTATGACTGCCCGTCAATAACAAAAGCCGGGGCAGTAGTCCGGACGAGAGCGAATAAAGGAGCAGGCATGGCCCCACAGCAGAAGCGGGCCGGTGTCCGCCGGCTGGCCCTGGGGGCGGCGGCGGTCGCCGCGTCGGCCGCCCTGGCGTCCGGCCCCGTGGCCGGGGCGGGGGTGGCGCGAGCCGCCGAACCCCGGGCTCCGGCGCCGACCCCGCCGCCGCCCGTGGCCACGCCCTCGGCCCTCACACCGTCGGCCGTCACACCGTCGGCCGTCCCCGAGCCGTCGACGCCGGCCCCGGCAGCCACCATCCCGGCGGCGGGCGAGGAGGCCCCGGCCTTCGGTGTCTTCCTCAAGTCCGACGCCCGCGGCGTGGCCCGGATGCCGCTGTTCAGCCACTGGCTGGGCGGTACGGAGCTGCGCGCCGGCCACACCTATCTGCCGGGCCACCGCTGGCGCGACATCGAGGGTGCTCCCGGGTTCCTCGACGTATGGGCGCACTGGCGCAACAAGAAGGCCGACCGGATGCTCGTCCTCAACGTCCCCATGCAGGAGCGCAACGAGGAGGGCGTCTCCGACGGCGAGGTCCGGCGGCTGCTGCAACGGGGCGCGGCCGGGGAGTTCGATCACCACTTCCGGGTCCTCGCCGAACGGCTGGTGGAGTTGAAGGTGCCGGACACGGTCCTCGTGCTCGGCTGGGAGATGAACGGCACCACGTACACCCATCGCTGTGGGCCGGACCCGGAGGCCTGGAAGAAGTACTGGAACAGGATCGTCACCACCATGCGTTCCGTGCCGGGCCAGAAATTTCGGTTCGATTTCACGCCGAGCCGTGGCCGCGACGCCGTTCCCTGGACGAAATGCTATCCGGGGGACGACACCGTCGACATCATTGGCATGGATTCCTACGACCAGCCTGCCGGGATGTCGTTCGAACAACAGGTGAAAGAGCCCTACGGGTTGCAGGACCATGTGGATTTCGCCAAGGCTCACGGCAAGCCCATTTCCTATCCGGAATGGGGGCTCTTCCGCAACGGTGACAATGCCGATTACATGCGCGACATGCTCTCCTGGATGGAGGAGCACAAGCCGCTCTACAACACGCTGACCGACTACTGCCCGCACGGTGTGTGGCAGTGCGGGGCCAACCCGAAGTCGTCCCAGCTCTACCGGTCCGTCCTGTTCGGCCGTACCGACCAGGCGGCCCCGCCCCTCGAGCCCACCCCGAAGCCGACCCCGCCCGGCACCCAACCGCCCCCGGCGGGCTGCACGCCGCTGGACCTCGGCAGCTGGGTGGAGGAGTGGCTCGGCGGGAAGCTCTGCCTGCGCTTCGACTGGTGGTAGTCCGGCTGATCCGCTCGGGCCCGCCGCCGTCACCGTTGTCCGCGGACATCGGCGGCGGCGGCCGGGCTCGGCACCGAGGGGGCCGGGGCGGGTTCGTCCTCCTGGCCGTTCCTCCGCGGCCGCGCCAGCAGGGCCAGTCCGCCCAGCAGACCGCCCGCGCTCGCACCGACCAGACCGGTCACCGCCGTCGACGTGGAGGTCGGCTCGCTCGGCTCCACCGCCCGCGAGAACTGCACGAGCCGCACGTGGGTGTTGCCCCGGGTGTCGTCCGCGTGCCGGGTCAGCGAGCGGGTGACCGCGTTGGCCATGTCGACGGCGAGGCCCGGGCGCGAGGAGGTGGCCGAGACGGCGACCATCGGCGCGTCCGGCGACGTCGCCGTGCGCACACTGCGCTGCAGGGTGCGCACCGGCACGCCCGCGTACACCTGCGCGTCCCCGAGCACCGCGAGCTGCGTGGCGACCCGGCCGTACGCCTGGGCGAACCCGAGGGCGGCGTCCGGCGAGGACTTCCCCGCGGGCACGGCGATGACGTAGCTGGTGGCCGTGTAGGTCGCGGGGGTGAGCAGGCCGTACGAACCGCCGAGCAGGCCCCCGGCGAGGGTGCCGGCCGCGACCACGGACCACAGGGGAAGCTCCCTGAGGCGAGCCAGGGACAGGCGGCGCTGACGGATCGGAGTGTCGGTCATGAGGAGTCGGCTCCCGGAGACGAAGGGGATGAAGGGGAAGAGGGGGAAGAAGGGGGAGAAGGGGGCGTCGAACTGGAGACCGCCGCGGCGTACACGTCGGTGAGACGGGCCGCGCAGTGGGTGATGCTGTAGTGCCGCGCGACCTCCGAGGCCGTGCGCGGCCGGGCACCGGCCGCCCGTACCTCGGCGATCGCGCGGGCGTATGCCTCGGGGCCGCCGCTCACCCGCCGGGCACCGGCGGCGGGCGGCCGTACGTCCTCGATGGCCGGGCAGGAGGCGTAGAGCACGGGCAGTCCCGCCGCCAGGGCCTCCACGGCCGCCAGTCCGAAGGCCTCCTCGGTGGACGGGGACGCGAGCAGGTCCATGGCCGAGGTGAGCGAGGGCAGGTCGGGTCCTGACGAACCGTCGGGCAGGTAGGGACGTTCGCCGGTGAACACGACCCGCCCGGCCACACCGGCCTCCTGGGCCGTGCGGCGCAGGAAGGGCTCCTCGGGGCCGCCGCCCACCAGCAGCAGCCAGTGGTCCTTCGGGAGCAGCGTGAGCGCGCGCACGAGGACGTCGAACCGTTTCCCCCGGCTGAGCCGGCCGACGCCGCCGACGACCCACGCGCCCTCCGGCAGGCCGAGCCGGCGGCGGGTGTGCTCCCGCCGCTCCGGGTCGAAGCGGAACCGGTCCAGGTCGATGCCGTTCGGGACGACCTCGATGCGCGGCGCGGGGACGCCCCAGCGCTCCAGGCGGCCGGCCACCGTCGACGAGACGGCGACCGTCGCCGAACCGAGCCGCTCGCTGGCGAGGTACAGCCCGCGCACCCCCGCCGTCAGCCTGCGGCCCTCCATCTGCGAGTCGCCCAGGGAGTGCTCGGTGGCGACGACCGCCCGGACCCCGGCCAGGCGCGCGGCGAACCGCCCGTAGACACAGGCCCGGTACAGGTGCGTGTGCACCAGGTCGTAGCCGCCGGCGCGGATCAGCCGGACCAGCCGCGGCAGCGCGCCCAGGTCGCGGTTGCCGCCCATGCCGAGGTGCGTGACGCTGACCCCGTCGGCGGTGAGACCCTCGGCGACCGCCCCGGGGTTGGTGAGCGTCACGACGTCGCAGTCCACGGGCAGATGACGCAGCAGCAGCCGCAACTGCTGCTCGGCGCCGCCGACGCCGAGGCCGGTGATGATGTGCAGAGCCCTCATCTCACAGGCCTTCCACCGGGCGCCGGCGCAGCCGGTGCAGCCGGTGCTTGAGGTGCAGGCGCATGGTCGTGTCGTTCTGGCCCACGTGCACCCGCGGCAGGGCGTGCGGGCCGGTCAGCGGGCCCGGGTCGATGGCGCAGGCGTAGGTGTAGCCCGCTTCCCGTACGGCCTCGACGGCGCGGGCGTCGACCGTGCCGTACGGATAGCAGAAGCCGTCGACCCAGGCGCCCGTCAGCTCCGTGAGCAGCGCCCGGCTCTCGCCGACCTCCGCCCTGAGGGTGAGGTTGTCCGCCCGGGTGAGGTCGACGTGCGTCAGTCCGTGCGAGCCGATCTCCACGCCCTCGGCGGCCGCGTGCCGGATGCCGTCCGCGGTCAGCAGCGGCTTGCGCGGGCCGAGCGGGTCCCAGGCGTTGTCGCCGCCGAGCCGCCCGGGCAGCACGAAGAGGGTCGCGCGGCAGTCGTGGCGGCGCAGCAGTGGCAGGGCCTCGGTGACGAAGTCGGCGTACCCGTCGTCGAAGGTGAGCCCGACCAGGCCCCGTGCCTCGCCCCGGGCGCGGGCGGCGAGCAGCTCGGCCACGGACACGCCCCGCAGCCCCCGGCGGCGCAGCCACGCCAGCTGCCGGTCGAGCCGCTCGGGCGTGACCGTGATGCGGTACGGGTCGTCCGAGCAGTCGCCCACCGAGTGGTACATCGCCACCCAGGGGACGGGGCCCTTGGGCGGGGCCGGGGGTCTGCCGGTGTCGAGGGAATCAACGGAAGCGGCCATGTGTGAGCCTTCGTGTGACGGCGCGTAGGGAGCGCAGAGCGGACGCGGAGCCCTGGGCACCGAGGGCCCAGGTGAGCGGGACGAAGACGAAGGTCACGGTCAGGAAGCCGGCCGCGAGGCCCGCCGCGGGGGAGTCCGGCAGGCTCGCGGCGAACGCCCCCGCGAGCGTGGCGACGACGGCCGCGCCCGCCAGCCTGCCCAGCTCGGCCAGGACCTGCGGGACCCGGACCGAGACGCTGTGCGGGCTGTCGCGACGCCCCGTGCGCAGCCCGCCGAGCAGCAGGGCGGCCGTGACGGTGATGCCGAGGGCGTTGGCGGCGGCGATCCCCGCCACGCCCCAGGAGTGCACGCTCGCGGCGCCGACGAAGGACGTCACGGTGATGCCCGCCGTCATCGCGCCCAGGGGATACCAGCTGGCCCGGCCCGCCGAGAAGTAGGAGCGCACGAGGGCGCCCACCAGGGTCTGGCCCAGCAGTCCGAGGGCGTAGACGCGCATGACGTCCGCTGTCGCCGCGGTGTCGCCCGCGGTGAACGCGCCCCGCTGGAAGAGCAGTTCGATCATCTGCGGGGCGCAGGCGATCACCGCGCACATGCCCAGCAGCACCAGAGCGGCGGCGAGCGCCAGGTCCCGCTCCACGCGGCTGCGGGCCCGCGCGGTGTCGCCGTCCGCGAGCGCCCGCGCCACCACCGGGAAGGTCACCGTGCACACCATCAGCGACAGCGTCATCGGGATCTGGGCGACCTTCTGCGCGTAGTTCAGATGCGAGATGGCACCGGCGGGCAGACCGGAGGCGAGGAAGCGCTCGGCGAGGACCTGCGACTGGCGGCACAGCGCGAAGAGCAGGACGGCGGCGACCAGCGCGACCTGCATCGGCCGCTCCTCGACGACGGCCCCGGCCTTGGCGAGCGGCCGCGTGGGCGAGGCCAGTCGCCGCCACAGCGCGGGCACCTGCACCGCCACCATCAGACAGCCGCCCGCCGCCACCCCGACCGCGGCGGAGCGCACGCCCCAGCCCTCGCCGAGGAGGAACATCGCGGCGATGATGCCGGTGTTGTAGGCGACGTAGATCGCCGCGGGCGCGAGGAAGCAGCGGTGGGCCCGCAGGGCGGCGCTGCAGTACCCGGCGAGCCCGAAGGCCAGCACGCAGGTCGCCGTGATCCGGGTGCAGTCGACGGCGAGCCGCGGGTCGGGCAGCCCGGGTGCCAGGGCCTGGACCAGATAGGGAGCGGTGCCGGCGACCAGCGCGGCCACCGCGGTCAGGGCGAGACACAGCCGGGGCAGGGTGGCGCGGACCAGATCACGGACCGGGTCGCCCGGGGCGCCCCGGGCGCGGCGGGCCAGCGCCATGCTGAACGCCGGGATCAGCGCGATCGCCAGCCCGTCCTCGATGAGCAGCGTGGCGGCGAACTCCGGCACGGTCCAGGCGACCAGAAAGGCGTCCGTGTCGCTCCCGGCGCCGAACAGCCGTGCCAGCGACTGGTCGCGCACCAGGCCGAGCAGCGAACCGGCGATGGACAGCGACGCCGTCACCAGCGCGGCCCTGGCCAGGAAGCTTCCGGAGGCCTGCGCCGACGCCGAGGCGGCCGGGTCGGCGCCGTCCCCGGCCCTGACGGCGGCACCGGCACGCGCCGGGGGCACGGTCGTCGCGCCGTCCGTCTCGGGACCGGGGGTCTGCGAAGGCACCACCGTCATCGCGCCATGGCCTCCTCGGCGCGCTCCCGCACCCCTCCCCGGGGCAGGTCCGCGACGTCCGTACGCGCGTCGCCGGCCAGCGCCCACCACGCCACGAGCCCCATGCCCACGGCGATCAGCACGGTCGAGGGACCGCCGATGTCTCCGTACACGAAGTCGGTCAGCAGCCAGACCAGCAGTCCGCAGGCGACGAGCCCGCAGTCGAGGCCCGGGCCGCGGTCGCGGACGCGCAGCAGCCGCCGCACCCCGCACACCAGCAGCGCCAGCCAGCTCCCGGCGAGCGCGAGCAGCCCGATCAGGCCCTGCTCGCTCAGCACCAGCAAGTACATGTTGTGCGGCGACAGCAGCGGCTGCCGCTGGTACGCCACTCCCGCGCCGTCGGTCTCGCTGCCCGACGACAGCGCCAGCGTGGCGTGCCCGTCCCGGTACTCGGGAAAGCCCTTCAGCCCGACGCCGGTCAGCGGGTGCCCGCGCCAGATGTCCGTGGCGGACGCCCACAGGGTGTACCGGTCGACGACGGACTGGTCGGGGGTGTCGGCGACCTGGGCGATGCTGTCGATCCGCTGCTGCAGCAGCGCCGAGCCCACGCCGAACCCGCCCACCAGGATCACGCCCGAGGCGACCGCGGCCGCGACCACCTTGAGCGCGCGCCGCCAGCCGGTCAGCACCAGTTGCACGGTGCAGGTCAGGGCGGTCGCGATC
This sequence comes from Streptomyces sp. NPDC041940, assembly GCF_055589465.1. Taxonomy (NCBI): domain Bacteria; kingdom Bacillati; phylum Actinomycetota; class Actinomycetes; order Kitasatosporales; family Streptomycetaceae; genus Streptomyces; species Streptomyces sp. NPDC041940. The sequence goes on along the minus strand of NZ_JBVJBP010000015.1, from coordinate 133,234 downwards.
CAGGCTCCCCGGCTGAAGGAGAGCGCGAGCGGCAGCATCAGCGCAAGCGCGCACCCGGCGGCGATGACCCGCTGCCGTACCGACACCCGGCCCAGCGCGATCCCGACCGCGCACACCAGGCCCAGCGAGACCGCCGTCGCCATGCCCATCACGTCCTGCGGCCCGAAGGTGCCCACCGCGCGGATGTTCGCGCCCTGGTAGGAGGCGCCGGTCCGGGTGACGAACTGGTGGACGCCGACGGCTCCCTGACACAGCCCGAGCCCCACGAAGGACCAGGCCACCGTCCGGAAGCCGGCCCGGTCGCGGAGCAGGAGCAGCACGGCCGCCGGGACGAGGACGAAGGTCTGCAGATAGCGTCCCAGGCCGGTGAGCCCGGCCTCGGGCGAGAACGCCCCCATGGCGGCGATCGCGAGCCCCACGACGGGCAGGCCCAGCACCACGGCCGCGGCGGGCGACAGCGGGCGCCGCCGCTCGCGCAGGAGACGGATCACGCAGTAGACCACCACGAGCCCGGAGAGCACGTCGGCGGGCCCGGCGCCGTCCGGTGTCCGCGGCAGGGCCAGCAGGGCGGGTACGGCCACCACGGGCAGGGCCGGGGTCAGCGCGACGACGCGGCGCGGGAGCGGTGTCAGTGCGAGGCTCACCGCTCAGCTCCCCGTCGGCCGTACCACCGTGGCCGCGGTGCGCAGCAGGATGCACACGTCCTGCCACAGGGACCAGTCGTCGATGTAGGCGTTGTCGAACCGGCAGCGGTCCTCGATCGAGGTGTCGCCGCGCAGCCCGTGGATCTGGGCGAGGCCGGTGATGCCGGTCCGCATGCGGTGGCGGACCGAGTAGCCGGGGTAGGTCTGGCCGAACTGGGCGACGAAGTAGGGGCGTTCGGGCCGCGGCCCGACCAGGCTCATGTCGCCCCGGAGCACGTTCCACAACTGGAGCAGCTCGTCCAGCGAGGTGCGCCGCAGCATCCGGCAGAACCAGCGCATCTCGCCCTCGTTCGCCACGCTCCACCGGGTCGCCGACTCGTGCTCGTCGACCGGGCGGTGCGTACGGAACTTCAGCAGCGTGAACGGCTCCCCGTTCCTGCCGATGCGCTCCTGCCGGAACACCACGCCAGGACCGTCGCCGATCCGCAGCGCCGCGGCGAAGGTCAGCAGCAGCGGGCTGACCAGAAGCAGCAGCGCCCCCGACACCAGGATGTCGAGGGCCCGCTTGCCGGCGCTGCCGTGCCGCGCCGGGGACAGGTCCAGACGCCGGCAGGAGAACCCGGCCAGCCGCTCCCGCGTCGCGTACGACGGGGAGTCGGCGTCGACTTCCCAGACCACGCAGCCCGACTCGGCCAGCGCCCGCAGCAGCGGCTCCTGTTCGGCGCGCACCGAGGGGTGCACGGCCAGCACCGCCCGCACCCCGTTCTGGATGACCGCCCGCTCGACCTCCTCGGCGGTCGTCAGCACCGGCAGGGTCTCGGTGCCGTCCGGCTGCCCGGCGACGATCCCCACCGGCCGTACGCCGCAACGCGGTTGACGCAGGACGGCGGCGGCCACGCGTTGCGCGGTCGCGACCGGGCCGAGGACGAGCGCGGTGTGCGGGTGGCGCAGCAGCGCGGCGCGCCGCCGCGCGTGCACGGCTCCGCGCAGCACACAGGCGGCCGCCGCCTGCAGCGCGAGCCCCGCCAGCACGGTACGGAGGGACAGCGCGTGCTCCGGCCGGTACGCCGCCAGGAGCGCCGCGAGCGCCAGCCAGGCCACCGCGATACGGCCGCACACGGCGGGCAGTTCCTCCAGCAGCCCCGGTACCGGCGGCCGCCCGTCGCGTCGGCGCAGCAGCAGGGAGAGGAGGATCAGCAGGGTGACGAGCAGTGGCTGGCGCGGGGCCTCGGCGAGCACCGGCGCGCCCGCCAGGGCGGCGACGCCGTCCGCGGCGAGCAGCGGGACGGGCGAGGCCGGCCGGGCCGGGCCCCGCGGGGCGGACAGCCGGAAACCGGTGGCGGTGCCGCGCGGCGGCATGACCGAGACTGGTGAGGATCCGTGCTCCCGTGGCGGTACGCCGGGGGAGGGCACGGTACGTTCGGCGGTCACGAGTGGATGGACTCCCTGTACTCGGTGGGCTCGACGCGCTGCGTCGTCCGGTTCGGTTCGGCGCCACGTCCGGTGTCGGGCCGCTGACCGTGCTCAGCGCTGGGGATGGCGGCGGTCCACGGGCCGAGCAGATCGCGGTAGACGTCCGAGACGGCCTCGGCGGTGTGCCGCACGTCGTGGGTCGACAGCACGTGCCTGCGGCCCTGGTCGCCGAGCGACTCGCGCAGCAGCGGATCGGTCAGCAGCTCGGTGACGGCCCCGGCCAGCGCCGCCGGGTTCTCCGGCGGGACCAGGCACCGGGCGGAGAAGGCGGGCGGCAGGCTCTCGCGGGCACCGTCGACGTCCGTGACCACCACGGGCCGCCCGCAGGCCATGGCCTCCAGCGGCGCCAGGGCCATGCCCTCCCAGCGGGACGGCAGGACGACGAGGTCGGCGACCTGGTACCAGGGCGAGGCGTCGGTGACGGCTCCCGCGAACACCACGGATTCCGGGGCGTCTTCGCGCAGCCGGTCGTGGTCCGGTCCGTCGCCGACCAGGACGAGGCGGGCGTCGGGCACCCTGCGCACGACGTCGTCCCACGCCCGCAGCAGGACGTCCTGCCCCTTCTGCCGGCACAGCCGCCCCACGCACACCACGAGCGGTGCCGCCGGGTGGAGGCCGGCCAGCGGCGGGAGCCCGGAGCGTACGAGACCGGCGGTGGCCGGGTGGAAGCGCCGCGGATCGATCCCGTTGGGGACGACGGTCCAGCGGCCGGTGATCCGGGCGCCCATGCCGGTCGCCCGCTCCGCCTCGCTCACACACACCGTGCGCGAGGCCCAACGCGCCCCCCAGCGCTCCCACATGAGCGCCAGGGCCGCGGTGCCTCCGCCGACCGCCTCGAACGACCAGGCGTGCGGCTGGAAGACCGTCGGGATCCGCCCGCGCACCGCGAGGCGTCCGGCGAGTCCGGCCTTCGCGCTGTGCGCGTGCACCAGATCGGGACGCACCTCGTCGATCACCCGGGCCAGATGCCGTACCTCCCGTACGAGCGAGGTACCCGGCGACCGCGTCGCGTGCCAGTGCCGTACGCGCGCGCCGAGGGTGCGCAGTCTCGCGGTGAGCACGCTGTCGGGGCAGGCCACGGTGACGTCGAGGCCGTCCGACAGCTGTGCCGCGACCAGGTCCGTCACGACGCGCGCCACGCCCCCGTCCACCGGTTGGGTGAGGTGCAGGACTCTGGGGTTGGGGGCGGTGGATGACAGATGCATGTGCGCGGATTCCTCGCTCGCGAAGGCGTTCGGGGCGGACGGCGACGGACTCATCGCCGTGCGTCGACGGCGACGAAGAGCACGCCGGCCCACGCCGCGTCCTGCTGGGACCGGATCCGGAAGGTCGCCTGGTCGCCGCCCTGCTGCAGACCGCCTCCGAGGTCGAACACATCGGAGTCGTAGCCGAGGGTGTTGGCGTGCGCGGGCACCCGCGAGGCGTCCGCCCCGGGCTCGCTGATGGTGGAGTTGAGGACGTCGTCGCGGGGGTTGGCGTTGTTGCTGAGAGCGGTCCCGGACTGGCCGGTCGCCACGGTGAGCGAGTCGCCGCCGGTGCCGCGGTCGCCGTTGTACGTCACCAGGCCCGCACGGCCCCACGCGCCCGCCGCGAAGCCCAGGCCGGTCACGCGGACTTCCTGGTCGTTGGACCTGAGCGAGGTGAAGCCGTCCCAGACCGCGAGGTGCCGCAGCGGCTGCTCCGGGTTCTCGTAGGCCACCACGAGGGTCCAGCCGCCCCATGCCCCGGCCGTCGACCTGCCCATGGCGATGTTGATCTGCGCCACGGTGTACAGGCCCGGTCCGCCCTCCCGCACCATCCGCGTCACGTCCGCCGAGGCCTGGAAGGCGTCCATGCCGTCCAGCACGCGGTGGCCGACCAGCGTGTCGGCGATCAACTCCTTGTACTCTCCGCCGGGTTCGGCGATCAGCACGCGCCCGTTGTCCGCCGGCGGCTTCTGCTCGCCCACCCGCAGGTTGCCGCCCCAGTAGAGGCGCGCGTACGTCACCCGGGAGCCGCTGGGCAGGCGGACCTCGGAGCGGGAGGAGTTGTAGGTGTTGGGGTCGCGGTCGACGTCGACGTAGAACATGTCGAAGTCGCCGTTCGCCGCCATACCGCCCGCCTGCGCGTCCGGGCAGGAAGGCCGCTGGGCCGCGCGGCAGGTGATCGAGGCGTTGGCAGCGCGTACGATGCCGCCGTGCTGGAGTGTGCGGTACCGCTCGGCGAAGGCGAGACTCTCGGCCTCCGGCGAGGGCGCCGCGGCCGGCGCGGCGGCCGGGGAACTGCTGGCTGCCCACATGGCGGCAAGGGCGAGGGCGCCCACGGTCGCGCGGCGAAACAGCGGGCCCAGGGAATGGCGCATGACCGGTCGTTGCCCTTTCGGAACAGGTGGCCGTGGCAGCAGCGCCACGAGTGCGATGTGTCCGCGCTGAGGAGTGCGTCGGGCGGTTCGCAACTCTAGTCATCAATCGGACATAGTCGATGAAATTCGGTGAAGTCTGACAAGTGTGTCGGAATCGTGAAATCGCAAGTGTTTGCTGGTTCCGACCGCCACCCCGGCGCTGGGCGGCGCCACCGCCCGGCGGGGGCCGGGCCGTTACTCCATCAGGGGTCGAGGGCGGTGCGACCTGACAAAGCGTCTGATCAGGCCGGACGCGGCGAAAGGGGGAATTATGTATTCCCGAAAAGCCTATGAATGCTTGCGGAAAGCCCTTGGTTCTTTCACGGTGGGCTCAAGATCCATCGCCGTCGAAAGGAATACCCATGCGTGCTCTGCCCGCACGGCGTATCGCGTCCAGCACACTGTGCGCCGCCCTTCTGGTCGGGATCACCGGCCCCGTCGCCATGGCGGCCGACCCGGCCCGCGGGCACGGCCATGTGGCCTCCGATGCCCGGCTTCCCGGAGCCGACGCGCGTCTCGTGCAGATCGGGAAAATCAACTGGGGCACGCTCACCCCCGTCGCCGACCTGCTGAACGCCGTACTCCGGGACAACGGCCGACTGTCCGCGGCCGAGGCGACGAAGCTGGGGAACGCCGCGAAGGCCGCCCTGGCTGCTGCGGCCGCCGAGGACGAGTACACCCCGTCCCTCCTGGCGCCCCTGACCCCGGCGCCGGTCGTGCTGCCGGCTCCCGTCCTGCCCGCTCCCGCCCTGGTGCCCGAGCGGCGCGCAGCCGACCCCGTGACCGACCTGCTGGACCTCGTGCTGGGGGCTGTCGACGGCCTCCTGCAAGGGATCACCGGTGGTGCCGGAGGCCTCCTTCCCCTGGTCGACGACCTGTTGGGCGGGGTGGACGAGCTCCTCGCCGAACTGACCTCCGGCGAACCGGCGCTCCAGGACGAGGACGCCGTGACGTCGGTGACGACCAGCACCTCGACGACCCCGGAGGCGGAGGCCGACGACTTCTTCGCTCCCCAGCTCTCGGTGCTGACGCCGCTGCTGCCGCCGGCCCCGTGAGCCCGTCCAGTCGTGGTGCCGGCCTCAGGGAGCGGCGCCACGACTGTTTGTTCTTTTCCACCCGGAGGTCCGGTCCTTTAATAGATCTCGTATGAGGTATTGGCAATCTTCGGCAGTTCCGGTTTCCGCCCAGGCCAGGGCTCGTTAGGCACGGCGACAGAAACCACTCCGGCGACGTGCGTTGCCGAAGAAAGGAACACGATGAAGTCTCTGAAGGCTGCCGCCGTCTTTGCCGGGTCCCTGATCGCCGCCGGTTCCGCGACCCCGGCGTTCGCCCAGGACGCCATGGTCGCCCCGAGCGCCCCCGCCGCTCAGAGCGTTCCGGATGTGCAGAGCGCTCCGGTGGCCCAGAGTGCTCCGGCTGCCCCGGTCGCCCAGGCCGCCCCGGTTGCTCAGTCTGCTCCGGCGCAGAGCGCTCCGGTCGCGCAGAGTGCTCCGGCTGCGCAGAGTGCCCCGGTCGCCCAGGCCGCCCCTCAGCCCGCTCCGGTCGCTCAGCCCGCTCCGGCTCCCCAGCCCGCTCCGGCTGTGCAGAGCGCTCCGGTCGCTCCGCCGGCTCCGCAGCCCGCTCCGGCCGTTCAGCCCGCCCCCGCCCCCGAGCCCGCTCCGGCCGCCCAGAACTCTCGCGACCTGGCGTCCACCGACCTCACCGGCGGCGTGAGCACCAAGGTCCCCCTGGACGTGACCGCCGAAGGCAAGGAGTCGCTGGTCCACACGGCGAAGAACGCCGCGTCCACGGTCAACGACGCCAAGCCGGTGCACGGCAACCTGTGGTTCTAGGCTGGAACCACGCCCCGCGGAGGGCCGGTCCTCGAAATGTCCGAGGACCGGCCCTCCGTTTGTGTCCGGGTCTGGACACCGGTGATCACTTGTCTGGCCGCGCGGCGGTGACCGCGCGGGGCCTCCGGCGGTTACGGCTACGACACCGCAACCGGACGAGGAGTGGGCCATGGCCGTCAGCATCGACGGAGGACCGGCGGGGGACGGGGCGCCGGCCCCGGCGGGCCCCCTCCCGGCGGGCAGTACGCGGCGCGAGGCGGCACCGCGGGACGTGACACGGCGCGAGGTGGCACCGCGGGACGTGACACGGCGGGAGGTGACGCGGGGCCTGACACGGCGCGAGGCGACGCGGGGCCTGCGCGTCTGCGCCCTCGTCGCGGCCCTGGCGGCCCCGGTGGCTCCGGTGTTCGCGGCCTTGTGGCCCCGACCCCTCGGAAGGGACGCCCCGGGCGGCACCGCCGTCGCCGAGACCTACCGCGGTCGTCGCATCGGCGTGGCATGGACCCCTTCGCACGGCCCGGCCGGGCAGGGCCGGTGGCACGTCACCGTGGACGGCCGCCCGCTGCATCTGATGCGCCGGGCCGACGGCACCTGGCTGAGCATGGTCGACCACTACTGCACCCACCGGACACCGCTCGAGGCCGCCCGTGCCGCCGTCGACGCGCTCGGCCCCGGTCAGCGGCTGCGCGCGCCGGGCCCGGGACCGGGAAGCGCGGGGCACGCGCACACGGAGGACCGGCGTGGCGTACGTACGTAGGGACGTCGCCACACTCACCAGGGCCGAGCAGCGCCGGTTCGTCAAGGCGCTGCTGGAGGTCAAACGGCGGGGCGAGTACGACGAGTTCGTCCGGACGCACGTCGAGTACTTCTCCGCGGACGGCGAGCACGGGCTGCGCGCCGCACACATGGCGCCCTCCTTCCTGCCCTGGCACCGCCGGTTCCTGCTCGACCTGGAGCGCGCGCTGCGCCGGGTGGACTCCTCGGTGACGGTGCCGTACTGGGACTGGACGCGGGACCGCACGACCACCTCCGCGCCCTGGACGGACCGTCTCCTCGGGGGCGACGGGCGCCGTTCCGACCACCAGGTGATGACCGGTCCGTTCGCCTACCGGCACGGCAACTGGACCATCAAGGTGAATGTGACGGACCGGGACTTCCTCACCAGGGAACTCGGACGCCCCCGCAGACCGATGGACCTGCCCACCAGGAGCGAGCTGGCCTGGGCGCTGAAGGACCCCGTCTACGACGTGGCGCCCTGGGACTCGACGGTCACGCGGGGCTTCCGCAACAAGCTGGAGGGCTGGGGCACCGGCCGGGACAACTCGTCCTGGCGCAACCACAACCGGGTGCACGGCTGGGTCGGCGGGGACATGCTCGGCGGCGCCTCCGTCAACGACCCCGTGTTCTGGCTGCACCACGCCTTCATCGACCTGCAGTGGTATCGCTGGCAACGCCGGCACCGCGGTGCCCGCTACCTCCCGGCCACGCCGCCGGGCCGGGGCGATGGGCAGCACGGCCGGATCGTGGCCCGGCGCCAGAGCCTGCCGCCGTGGGACGTGACGCCGCAGGAACTGGAGGAGGTCGGCCGGATCTACCGCTACGCGTGACCGGATCCACCGCTACACGTGACCGGATCCACGGCTACGCGTCAGGGGACATGGGGAGAGCCCCGGCATTCGGGGGGCCGGGGCTCTCGGGTCAAGCTCTCGGGTCAAGCCGAGGTCAGTGGCGGTGACCGTGCTTCTTGCCGTGCTTCTTGCTGTCCTTCTTGTGGCCGTCGTTGTTCTTGCACTCGTTGCCGACGGCCGGGTTGAGGGCGCCGATAATGTTCACGGTGTTGCCGCACACGTTGACCGGAACGTGGACCGGCACCTGAACCACGTTGCCGGACAGGACGCCGGGCGAGCCGATGGCCGCGCCCTTGGCGCCGGCGTCCGCCGCGGCGAGACCGGCCCCACTGAGCACCACGGCGCTCGTGCCGAGAGCAACAGCGCCAACCTTCGCGATGCGAGACATCACGTTCTCCCTTACTGACTAGGTAAGTGCGGCAGCAGTACGCGCTGCCGCACTGCCCGTTCAACGCGGCGACCCCCGACCGGTCACGAGAAATCTTCTCCGGATCACCCATCTTGAACAGGGGCTCCGCCAAATGGGTGCTGTCGGGCGGCCGTCTGCGCATTCCCCTCACACGACCTGTCTACTGGCCGGGACTGTCGTCTTCGCCGTCTGCGCGCGGGCGACAGGGCAGGTCCAGCTCGTCGTGAGCGGCGGCTGCCCGAGCGGGAGTTGGGTCGGGCGTGGCGGCCCTCGGATGGACTACGCGGCGGAACCGCCGCACCGCTGCGACGTGCACTTTCACAAGAAACCCACGCCACGAAGCGTTTCGTGTGGCAAAAGTCCCAAACGCCGCTTATCTTAGCGACTGTCAGTGACCGGACCACTACGGTCTGTGTCGATTCGAGAAATCGGAGAAGTAATGCGCAAGTACCAGAAGGCCGCGGTCGTCGTGGCCATGCTCGGCAGCGTCAGCTTCCTCGGCGCCGGCGTGGGTCACGCTGCGGGCGGGGACGGCAAGTTCAAGCTCGAGAACGAGCAGGCCCAGTCCTGTGAGCAGAACGACAGCACCCAGGGTCTGGTCAACGTCGACGACGTCAACGTCAACGTCGGTGCCCTGCTCGGCCTGGCCAACCAGGACAACAGTGAGCGCGAGTCGCTGAACTGCTCGCAGTCCTTCTCGCTGCGCGGCGGCCACTGATCAGATTGATCCAGGCAGGCCCCGGGGCTCGAACCGAGCCCCGGGGCCTGCCGCCTGGGTAAAGGAAAAAGGCAGATGTTCAACTCGAAGAAGATCGCGGCGGCGGCGGGAATCCTGGGGAGCTTCGCCCTGATCGGCGTCGGCGCCGTCCAGGCCTCCGCGCAGGGCCCCGGCACGTGTGTCCAGGACAGCAAGGGCAACGTCCGCTGCGTGCAGACGAGTGAGTACCAGGTCACCACGGACAAGGCCGGCAACGTCACCGTCGTCAACGACTCGACGCAGACCTGTCCGTCCTCTCACGGCCAGGTCAGCTGCGTCGACGTTGTCACGGCCCCCTCCGGGAGGGGCTGACGACTCCGCCGACCGGCGCGGTCGTACTACAGGTTTTATCCAGAAAATTACGTGATTGGGCGTTTCGCCCGGCAAGAGGCGCACACGCCGCCTAAGGTTGGCAACTGTCGGTGACCAGTCCATCACGGTCTGTGTCAACTCGAGAAAACGGAGAAGTAATGCGCAAGTACCAGAAGGCCGCAGTCGTCGTGGCCATGCTCGGCAGCGTCAGCTTCCTCGGCGCTGGCGTTGGTCACGCTGCGGACGGCGACGAGCAGTTCAAGCTCGACAACAAGCAGGCCCAGTCGTGCGAGCAGAACGACTCGCGTGAGGGTCTCATCAACATCGACGACGTGAACGTCAACCTCGCCATCCTGGGTCTCGCCAACCAGGACAACAGCGAGCGCGAGTCTGTGACCTGCTCGCAGACCTTCTCCCTGGGCAAGTAATCACCCCACCAGGTGATACCGGCAGGCCCCGGGGCTCGAACCAGGTGTCCGAGCCGCGGGGCCTGCCTCTTGGCTTCTCAGCCGTATATGCGTCCGGAACGACTCCTCGCCCAGCGGCGGGGGAGTCGACCGCAAAGGAAAAGGTAGATGTTCAACTCGAAGAAGATCGCGGCGGCGGCGGGAATTCTGGGGAGCTTCGCTCTGATCGGTGTCGGTGCCGCCCAGGCCTCCGCCCTCGGCGACCCCGGCAAGTGCGTCGACGACGGCAACGGCCAGGTTCGCTGCGTGGAACTGAGCCAGTACACGTACACCACCGACAAGGGTGGCAAGGTCACCGTCACCAACAACTCGTCGCAGGACTGCCCGACGGCGCACAGCCAGGTCTCCTGCGTCAGCAGCGCCGTCGTCCCCGGCAAGAGGGCCTGACTCCCGCCGAGTCCGAGGCGCCGCCCTGTCCACGTCGGCGCCCCTCGCGCGAGTCCACCGGCCCAGCGGAGGATGGCCGGGACCCGATATCGGGTCCCGGCCATTGTTGTGTCTGTATTTCACACCGGCGTCAGGGCAGCCGCCGTACGGGCGCGCCCGCGAGGAACGCGCGGATGTCCTCCACCGCCTGGCCGTAGTACGTCGTGTAGTTGGCGTGGGAGACGTAGCCGAGGTGCGGGGTGGCGAGCAGGCGCGGGGCCGTGCGCATCGGGTGGCCGGCGGGCAGCGGCTCGATGTCGAACACATCGATGCCGGCACCGGCGATCCGCCCCTCGTGCAGGGCGGCGAGGAGGGCCTCCTGGTCGACGATGGCCGCGCGCGAGGTGTTGACCAGATACGCGGTCGGCTTGAGGAGCGCGAGTTCGGCGGGGCCGAGCAGTCCGCGAGTACGGTCGCTCAGCGCGAGGTGGACCGAGACGAAGTCGCTGCTCGTGAGGAGGTCCTCCCGGGAGGGCGCGAGTTCGACGCCGACCTCGTCGGCCCGCTCCTGGGTGAGGTTCTGACTCCACGCGCTGACGTGCATACCGAAGGCCAGGCCGACCCGGGCCACGCGGCTGCCGATCTTCCCGAGACCCAGAAGCCCGAGGCGACGCCCGTGCAGATCGGCGCCGACGGTGGACTGCCAGGGGCCGCCGGAGCGCAGGGCGTTGCCCTCCTCGACGACACCGCGGGCGAGCCCGAGCAGCAGCGCCCAGGTCAACTCCACGGGAGGAGTGGAGGAACTGGCCGTACCGCACACGGTGACGCCGTGCTCCTCGGCGGCCGCGTAGTCGATGACCGAGTTGCGCATCCCGGAGGCGACGATCAGTTTCAGCCGGGGCAGACGCGCGATCAGCGACCCGGGGAACGACACGCGCTCGCGCAAGGTCACCACGATGTCGAACCCGGCCAGCGCGGCGGCCAGGTCGTCCTCGCCGTCCAGATGGGTGTCAAACGAAACGACCTCCACCTCACCCGAGATCGCCGACCAGTCGACGATCTCGGTCGCCACCCTCTGAAAGTCGTCCAGCACAGCACAGCGCAGCCGCACGTCGGTTCCTTTCCACGGCCCATGGTCGTGAGACCGACTCTATGCGGGACGACTGTCGGTGAGGCCGGGGGCCCTCGACGCGGCGGCACGAACACGGACCAGACCGCGGTGCGGGAATTCTTCGGCAAGCTGGCCGGCACGTCTCACCGCCGTCACCGGGATTCTGATGTTGCCGCAGTAGCGTGCAGCCGACCGGGCGACGGGGAGCCGGCACGGTCGGTCACAACAGGGCGAGGCCTTGGCTCTGCCGGGCCACAGCGGGCGCTCGGCGGCTGGCTGCACCTCTGTCTTCAGGGCGCCGATAGGCTGATCAGCATGGAACGCGAGGGGGCCGGAGGGTCGGCAGGGGTGGTGTGTCCGGGCTGCGGCGGTGCTGACGCCCGGACGGTTGAGCAGGCGCGCGGCGGCAAGGGCGCGATGCGTGACGACCTGCACGGCCGACTTGCGCCAGGGCCGGACAAGACGGGCGACGGATGCATGCACTTCGCGGAGGGCATGGTGCTGACCGGTATCGGCATCGCCCTCGCGTACGCGGGTGTTCAACAGGGCAAGCCGCTGTACATCGTCGGCGGTGCGGCGTTCGCTCTGCTCTGTTTCATCGGCACTTTCGTGGTCGTGCGTGGTGACGGACGAGAAAAGGCCGCCGCCGAGACCGGGGCTCCGCGCGCGGAGCGCCTGTGGAGGCCGGCGTACTACTGCTCCGACTGCTCCTCGGTGTTCTGCCCGGGCGGCGCCCCATGGCGGGGAGCACTCACCCCGGAAGAATTCAAGAAGCTGGTGTGGACCGAGGCCGGCTACGCCGACCAACTCCTCGCGGGGGACAGGGCGAAGGACTCGAAGATCCCGTCGGACGCCTTGCCGGATCGGTTGTAGGGGTCCGAGCGGACCGAGCTCCAGCGGAGGGCGAGTCCTGCAGTGGCGGCGTTGAGCTTGTTGCCGACGCCACCCGGCGAAGCCGGTCAGGCGGGTCAGGCTCACTGCGAAGTGTCGTCGATCCACGAGGGCAGCAGGACAACAATGGAGACGGCGGCGCGTACGGTCCCGGAGCCCTCCCTTGTCCATCAAGAGGGCGCCCGGGGCTTCACCGTGTCCAGTGTCGCCCACCCTGACCAGCAAAAGCCCTCCCGAACGGGAGGGCGGAGACTTGCGCCCCCGGCAGGACTCGAACCTGCGGCCAAGCGCTTAGAAGGCGCTTGGTGCATCTCGTGTCGCACCCTTGCTGAACTGGTTCTTCTCCCGCGCCGGGTGCTTCGTGGATCGGCCTTCGGCACGCATTCGACACGCCCTGGCTAGGGCCCTGGCGCCGTGGCACCCGTGGCTAGCCTTCTTGGAGTTCAGTGCGCGTGAGCTCCCCGAACTGCCTGACGAGCCGCTGCATCGTGTCCAGGTCGTTGGCCTCTGTGGCCGCCTGCCATTCCTCAGCGAAGTGGCGGGCCTCCTCGCTGCCGAACGCGTGCAAGGCGATGAGGGCCTCCATGCTCATTTCGATGCGTTTGGTCTTAGTCCAATAGTGCTCGACTTCTCGGAGCTTCTCGGTCTTGCCAGACGTTCGTACCTCAGGCGGCGCACATCGAGGACGGCCACGCGGAGCGCCTCGAAGTAGGCATCGCGCCGCTCCTTTCGCAGGTGACTGCGCTGTTCGGCTTCTCGTGACTGCGCAACCATGCGCTCTGCATGTGCTCTACCTTGCGCTCCCGCGAGCCACGTGAAGGTGACTCCGAGGGCTCCTGAGACTCCGGTGACCACAGCGGGAATCCACTCCGATGCCATGCACTCATCCTGCCCAGGTGAGTCAGCACCCAAGACGATCAAGAGCTAGCGGTTGATCGGGATCTCATAGACGATCTCGCCGTGAGCGGCGGGCACCACGATGTCCGCCGTCTCCACGGGCCGCCCCTGGTCGCTGTAGTACGTCCGCCGGATGTGCGTGACGAGTGCGGCCTTCTGGATGCCGAGAAGTGAGGCCCCCTCGGCGGTCGCCTGCCTCGGCTCCGGCTGTTCCACGGCGTGGCTGACGGTGACGCCGATCGCGGCCATGCGGTTCACGACTCCCGCCCCGGCGTGCGGCCCTCCCTCGGGGAGGACGACGAGAGTGCCGGCGGTGAGGTCGTACGGCTCCCAGCTTGTCGAGAGCTGCACCGGCCTGCCGTCGGCCAGGAACTCATACACCGTCCGGACGCACCAGTCGCCCTCACCGATGCCGAGCCGCGCCGCGATGTCCTCAGGGGCAGGCACCTTGGCCTCGGTTCGGCTCTCCCAATCCCCTTGCCTGCCCACGGCCTTCATGTCCGCCCGGAAGGGCGATCCGCTGGGCTGCTCCCGGGCTGATGACCGGACGACCCGCACCCGCTGTCGGGGCTCGGCCACGTACGTGCCCGAACCGGCGCGCCCTTCAAGCCGGTGTGCCCGAGTAGGTCGTCCGTGCCGTCCGGCTGCGCATCTCGCGCTGCGGTCAAGCGGCACCTGAGCTTTCCAACTCATAGCCTCCAGGGCGGCTTCTGCCATCCGTGTCCTGCCGACCAGAGAGCGGCTGCACCACAACGAGCGCCGACGCTGCCCCTTCTATGGGTGTTTTTTATGGGTGGTTGCTGGACGCCTTCGGCCCGAACTCTCGGCTGGGTACCCATCGGGGTGAGGTGGGCTCGTTAGACGGCCGTCGGCGGTTTCTGATGGTCGGATGTGGTTTCGGGCATTGCCATGCACGCTGCTATACAGCAACGGCTTGAGCCCTAGCGTCCCCGGCTGTGCCGTCGCATGATCCGTTCAGAGGCTGACTGCTTTCAGATGCGCGCGCAGCGCGCCAGGCGCACCCTGGAGTTATAAGGCTCCTGGAAAGGAATGGCCATGCCTGGAGTTGCGTGGAGACGTATACCCTGCTTTCTTGTGACTCTTTTTCTGGCCGTCTCGCTCCCTATCTTGCAGGCAGGTGAGGGCCACTCTCAGACTTCTTCAGACTGCCGAGTCCTTTTTATAGGTGCGCACGGCCTGAACGAGAATGAGAAGTCGAAGACGTTGGCGGAGACATGGGAGGCCTTTCATGCTTACAGTGAAAATCACGGCGGCTACGGAGGCGAAGCGAAGATGCTCCCATACCCGAAAATGGGGGCCAAAGAGTTCATCTTCGCGCTACGTGTGAACGTAGAAGCGCCGAACATGTCGTCACTGCCAGCGGTTAATCAGGGTGTCGAGATGCTTGACGCCACTGTCCGCGACTACCTTGCGCAGTGCCCCTCTGGGGGCGGGGTGGTGCTTGCGGGTTACTCTGAGGGAGCATGGATCGTTGGTGAGTACCTGCGCAGAAACTATGGCCTGTCGGCCGTAGTGAAAGGGGTGCAGCTATATGGCGATCCGCTGTACGAACGTCCCGGTACCGGAGATCGGGGCATCGGGCGGATATTTGGGTTTGCGAGTGATTTCCCTGCCCCTTACCCCGACTCCACGTTGGAGGGAGCCAATATAGTTGACTCTCGATGCATTAAGCGGGATCCCATTTGCGGGGGAGGATTCAAAGCGGCGAAGAGCTCCGCGTACAGTTCGCGACAGGTGGGGGCCGCACTCCGTTGCGGTGCCGACAACGAGGCCTGCAAGCCGCACACGGAGGCATATTTGGGTCTCCCAGCCAAACAAGGCGGAGAATTCCTGGCCACCAAAGCTTTCGTCGCAGACTGACCCTAGTGCCGTACGCGCCACGCGATCCATTCGGGGCTTATCCGGACTTCGTGTAGGTCAACCTCTCGCCGTCTATCCGCTGAAGTGTGTGGTCGGACAGCATGGTCACCGTGCTGGCGGCGCCAGGGCTGCACGCTGACGCAGGTTCAGCGATGGTCACGGTGGATGGCCCGATATGGAGAGGGTCATCGTCGGCGGGTGCCGAAGCCAACTCGGCTGCGAAGCGACAGTGGTATGTGCCACCGTCTCTGGTGGGCCCGTCCGCTATGACGTAAAGCACGGTATCGCCGACCTCGCCCTGCTGGATGACGAGACGTCGGGTGTGGTGTCCCCAGGTGTTGTCAATGCTGCTGTTCCAGGTGCCGAGGTACTTCCGGGGAACCTCACCGTCGAGCATCGAGGATATCTGCGAGTTTGGCGACGACTGCGCAGGCGAAGTTGCTCCAGGGCTAGAGTCTGAGTCGCCAATACGAGATACGCCGAAATAAACTCCGACACCGACAAGCACAACGAGAAACATCACTCCAGTTATCAAGAAAGCTGGCCGGGGACTTCTAGGGGTATGGGGGCCGGATGTTGGGTCCGGCAGTTGGGAGTCGCTGTCCCTCGCGGGCTGGAAAGGCTTATTCGGAGGCAAAGAAGCACCGCATACACTACAAAAGCGACCTGGCTTGACTTCATGCCCGTTGGGACAGGTGGCCACCATGAGGGCGCCGCAAATAGTGCAAAACTTGGACCCTCCCTTCCTGGGCGGTAGCGAGTGTCCGTTCAAGCAATGGGGCGGTTGAGCGACCACTGATGACCCCTAATCGTTCGGGATTTTCCCAATGCAGACTGCGTCCTCGCATTGCATTTTTTACCGCAGTGACGGGTACTCACGATGCTACTCGGGCTTCGGTTATGGTTCCGTTCATCACCGTGTATGTGCCAGAAAAGCGCTGATGTATGCCATTCTTCTGTATCGCTTCATATCGCAGCGTGACAGAATTTCCGTCTACCGCGTAAATGCTGGCCGATATGTTGGCTATTGCAGAAAGCGTCTCGACGTAGGACTGATAGGGTCCTCCGACTAGATTCCTGCCTCCCAGTAGCCAGGCGCGGTCGTAATCGCGTGAATTTATGGCATCAAAGTAGTTCCGGACAACTTGACCGGGGTTCTGGGAAGGGTCTTTTGCGGAAGATTCCCGCCTGCGTTTTTTGCTCACATAGTAGGCGATGAGGATTGCGTCTGCGGTCACCCATAGGCCGAGGATGAGCAGTAGGGCCATACTGCCTACTTGTGCACAGTCCTCTCCGTAGGGGCAGGTCCGGTTGGAGTAGTTTTGCGAAAGGATCAGCCAGACAATAAAAACGATCTGAATGACAGCGAAAATCCAAGGGAAAGCAGATCGTGCTGCGCTGGAGCTTGAGGGCGGCGTAAATTTATTCGTAGGCGTCCCGGAGATTCCGTCGATTCCAGGCGCTCTTTCGGGTGGTTTTCCTCTGGTATCTGGCGGTTCATTTTGCTTGGTGCCGCACTCTGGGCAGAATCTGTCTCCTTTATCTACAGGTGTACCGCAACCAGAGCAGGTCGTTGTTTCGGCCATTTCGCCAGCTCCTTGCGCAGTTACTTTGCTACATGGAGAAAGGCAATACCTGCAAGAAAAAAGATCACTTACCAAACGGGGTTGCGCCGTTGTAGGCGCAGTATATCGCTGTGGTGCGCTCTCGTGGCAGATTAAACCCTCGATGAGTCCCAGTTTCCCACTATGGGGAACGTGCAGCAACTCAGGGCCATACGAGATTCGCAGGGGCTCCGTTCAGGCAGCATAAACGAGGGGGCAGAAACGCAAGGTCGGCGGAACGGCTTTGGGGTGGCGTTGCTTTGGTGCGAGTGATCATGGCCCCGTAAGCTTCCGGCGCGTCGGGCAGTCTGTGGACCTGCCCGGTAAAGCACGACGTTGGGGCCATGATCTTCGAGGCTCGCGCCAAAGTGGCTCCGTAAAGCCGTGGAGCCGACCGCCTCAGCCACCGACGTACCCCTTCTCTGGCATCAGGCGGCTGCATGCCATCAGCGCGGCACGGCCCCCGGCCGGGCTGGAGCGGGGCGTAGACAGGAGCAGGCCCGGCCGGGGGCCGTGCCGCGCGCGGGGAGCCGAGCGAGCCGCCTTGATGAAGGAGAGAAGCTTTTATCCCGCTGGGATGAGGCGCTTGTGTGTCTTGTCTCGGTTGATGCTTGACGTTGTGGCTTCACCTGATGCTTGACACCGCTTGTCTCGGCTTGGCTGTGCGCGTCTGACGGACGTGCGCGGGGAGGGCCGAGCCCGTGCTGGTGGAGCTGAGCGTGGTCGAGCAGCGGTATCACGCGGTGATAGAGGTCGCCGCGGGGGTTCCGGTCACTCAAGTCGCCGCCCGGTATGGGGTGTCGAGGCAGTCGGTGCACTCCTGGGTACGCAGGTACGAGCAGTCGGGTCTGCCGGGGCTGGCGGACGGGTCGCACCGGCCGGCCTCGTGTCCGCACCGGATCGCCGGGGAGGTGGAGGCTCTGGTCTGTGAGTTGCGGCGCCGGCATCCCGGCTGGGGTCCGCGCAGGCTGGTGCACGAGCTGGAACGCAGGGGCGTCACGCCGGTGCCGTCCAGGGCGACGGTCCACCGGGTCCTGGTCCGGGGCGGTCTGGTCGAGCCGGGAGTCCGCAAGCGGCGCCGGTCGGATTACCGCACCTGGGAGCGGTCGACGGCGATGGAGTGGCCGTGCTCCTCGCGACCTACGCCCGATGTGTCGAGGGCCAGCTACCCGACCTGAAGAGGCGACTCGAAGCTGCCGGAGATCTCCCCTTGGCCGTCCGCCGGTTGACCTCGCGGCCCGAAAACTTCGACACGTATTCGACACGGCCACCCGCAAAAACCCGGTGACAGCCGGACAGCCCCGGATCCCACCCTTGATCATCAAGAGGGTTTCCGGGGCTTCGCTGTGTCCAGCGTCACCCGCTCTGACCAGCAAAAAGCCCTCCCGGACGGGAGGGCGGAGACTTGCGCCCCCGGCAGGACTCGAACCTGCGGCCAAGCGCTTAGAAGGCGCCTGCTCTATCCACTGAGCTACGGGGGCCGGTGTGGTGGCCTCTGTCGTGGTGCCCTGGTGTGGGCTGATCCGTGACGTTGCCGGGGACAAGGATAGGGCTCCCGCGTCCTTGCCCCTGTTGCTTCGCCTCCGTGGCTCGATGTGGAGGTTCAGTGAAGCGGTCCTGATAATCGCAGGCAGGTACGAATCGTGCATCGCTTTTGAAGCCTCAGGCGCCGGGTGTTGTGCACTCGTTATGCCTGGAGTGTGCCTGTGTCCCAGTCGCCCCTTCCATCCCTTGTGTCCTGTCGGCGCGCAGACATGCTCATATGCTTCAGAATTCCCCTAAAATTGGGCATTCTTCGCATGTGGTGACCTTGGACGTAAGGCCTCAGCTGCTCGACGCACTCTCCGCCCTGCGCGACCGTGTCGCCGCCGCACGCTTCCCGCTGCCCCTGGCGGGGGCCCCACGCGCGCGTGCCAACCGCGACGAACTGCTCGCGCAGCTCGACGACTACTTGGTGCCCCGGTTGCGGGAGCCCGAAGCGCCGCTTCTGGCCGTCGTGGGCGGATCGACCGGAGCCGGGAAGTCGACCCTGGTCAACTCCCTCGTAGGGCGAAGGGTCAGCGAGGCGGGCGTGCTGCGGCCGACGACACGGACCCCCGTGCTGGTCTGCCATCCGGAGGACCATCACTGGTTCGGCGGGATGAGGGTGCTGCCCGATCTCACGCGCGTGTGGGCGCCCCAGCAGCACGACACGGACGACCTGCTGCTCCCCGGCGAGGACCCCGCGCGCGTGCTGCGCGTCGAGAGCGCCGACACCCTGCCGCCCGGCCTCGCCCTGCTCGACGCGCCCGACATCGACTCCCTGGTCTCCGACAACCGCGTCCTGGCCGCCGAGCTCATCTGCGCGGCCGACATCTGGGTCATGGTCACCACGGCCGCCCGCTACGCCGACGCCGTGCCCTGGCACATGCTGCGCACCGCCAAGGAGTACGACGTCACCCTCGTCACCGTGCTCGACCGGGTGCCCCACCAGGTGGTCTCCGAGGTGTCGCGGCAGTACGGTGCCCTGCTGACCAAGGCCGGCCTCGGACACGTGCCGCGCTTCACCGTGCCCGAACTGCCCGAGTCGGCCTTCGGCGGCGGCCTCCTGCCGCTCACCGCCGTCGCCCAGCTGCGCACCTGGCTGATCCACCAGGCCCAGGAGCCGGCGGCCCGGCAGCAGGTCCTGGCCCGCACGGCGTACGGCGTCCTCGACTCGCTCAAGTCCCGGATGCCCGAGCTGGCCGGCGCCGCCGCCGCGCAGCACTCGGCCGCGCTGCGGCTCACCAGCGCCGTCGAGGGGGCGTACGACAGCGAGCACAAGCGCGTGCGGGGCCGGTTGCAGACCGGGGCGGTGCTCGCCGGGGACGCGCTGAAACGGTGGCGCGCCTTCCCCCTGGACTGCACCGCCGGTGAACTCCTCGACGCGCTCGTGGAGAGCCTCAGCGCGGTGCTGCTGTGCGCCGTCACCGCCGCCGACGAGCGCGTGGACGACGCCTGGCGCCGCGAACCGGCGGCGGCCGCTCCGGAGCTCGCGCCGGGCGACTCCGCGGCGGAGGGCGCCGAGCACCGGATCGGGCTGGCAGTACGGCGGTGGCGGCGGGAGCTCGAGGAGTACGCCGAGGACGAGGTGAGCGAGCTCGAACGGAACGCCGCGCCCGACCCCGAGCTTGTCGCCGCCCTGGTCGCCACCGGCCTGCTGGGCGGCCGCCGGGGCCGGATGGCGGGGGAGGGGCTCGCCGAGCGGATCGGCGCCCACGGCGCACTGCGGCTGCGCGACCGGGCCGGACGGCTGCTCACCCAGCACGTCGACCGGGTCCTGTACGCCGAACGCGAGCGCCGGCTCGCTCCGCTCGACGCCCTCGAGGTCCACCCCGAGCACCAGGCCGAACTCATCGCCGCGCTGTCCGTACTGCAGAAGGAGAGGTGACCGGTGACCGCCGTCACTGACCAGGACCACACCGAGCACGCCGATCAGCCGGGCGACGGGGACAAGGCAGGGTCCGCCGGAAGTCCCTCCGTACGGCCCTCTCAGGCTGACCAGAGCGGCTCCCACGCGCGCGTGCAGGACGCCCGTACGGATTCCACCGGCGCCTGGGACGACGGGCTCATCGCGCGCCGCGTCAACGAGACGACGGACGGAAGCCAGTTCGCCGCCGTGGACAGCCGCTCCGCCGCCCCGCCCGCGATGAGACCACTGGTGTACGACGGGGCGTTGCGTTCGCGCCTGGAGGCGTTGCGCGAACTGGTGGGGCTCTCCCGTACCCGGCTCGACAGCAGGACGCTGGCGGAGGCGGGCCGGGTACTCGACGAGGCGTCCGCGCGGCGCAGGCTCTCCGGGCAGCACACCGTCGTCGCCATCGCGGGCGCCACCGGCAGCGGCAAGTCACAGCTGTTCAACGCGCTCGCCGGCGTGGCCATCTCGGAGACCGGAGTGCGCCGCCCCACCACCGCGGCGCCCATCGCGTGCAGCTGGAGCGACGGGGCGGCGAGCCTCATCGAACGGCTCGGTATCCCGCCCCGGCTGCGCCGACGGCCGCTGCCGACCGGGGACGCGGAATCCCGGCTGCAGGGGCTCGTCCTGATCGACCTGCCCGACCACGACTCGGCGGCCGTACAGCACCGGGAGCACGTGGACCGCATCCTGGCGCTCGTCGACGCGGTCATCTGGGTCGTCGACCCGGAGAAGTACGCCGACGCCGTCCTCCATGAGCGCTATCTGCGGCCGATGGCGGCCCACGCGGAGGTCATGTTCGTCGTCCTCAACCAGATCGACCGGCTGCCCGGGGAGGCCGCCGACCAGGTCCTCGACGATCTGCGGCGACTCCTGGACGAGGACGGCATCGCCCTCGGGGAGTACGGCGAACCGGGTACGACCGTGCTCCCGGTGTCCGCGCTCACCGGGGACGGCATCGCGGACCTGCGCGAGGCGCTCGGCCAGTTCGTGGGGGAGCGCGGGGCGCCGGCCCGTCGTGTCTCGGCCGATGTGGACATCGCGGCGGCGCGGCTGTGGCCCGTCTACGCCACCCGGCGGCGGACGGGGCTCAGCGAACAGGCCCGGGAGGAGTTCGCGGACCGGCTCGCCGACGCGGTGGGTGCCACGGCGGCGGGGGAGGCGGCCGAACGGGCGTGGCTGCGCAACGCCAACCGCGCGTGCGGTACGCCCTGGCTGCGGCTGTGGCGCTGGTACCAGGACCACGGCGAGCCCACCACGGGCCGGCTGCCGTCCCGCACGCAGGCCGACGAGGAGGCGACCGCCAGGCAGCGGGTCGAGCAGGCGGTCCGTACGGTGGCCGACCGGGCCTCGGCCGGGCTGCCCGCGCCCTGGGCGCAGGCGGTGCGCGAGGCGGCCGTCCGCGGCTCCCAGGGGCTGCCCGAGGCGCTGGACGAGCTGACCGTGCGCGCGGGCGTGCCGACGGGGCGCCCGCCGCGGCCGGGGTGGTGGCCGGTGGCCGTGCTGTCCCAGGCCTCCATGACGATCCTTCAGTTCCTGGGCGGACTGTGGCTGCTGGGCCAGATCTTCCAGGTCATGTCGCCGAACCTGGGTGTGCCGGTGCTGCTGATGGTGATCGGCATCGTCGGCGGTCCGCTGGTCGAG
Organism: Streptomyces sp. NPDC041940; assembly: GCF_055589465.1. Classification (NCBI taxonomy): domain Bacteria; kingdom Bacillati; phylum Actinomycetota; class Actinomycetes; order Kitasatosporales; family Streptomycetaceae; genus Streptomyces; species Streptomyces sp. NPDC041940. The sequence goes on along the minus strand of NZ_JBVJBP010000015.1, from coordinate 111,505 downwards.
TGGAGCTGCCGGATGGCGGCCCGCGGCCCGGCCCGCCGCTACGGACTGGAGGCGGAACGCCGGCTGCGCAAGGCGGCGGCCGGGTGCGGAAGGGCCCGGGTGCTGGATCCGGTGGCGGCGGAACTGCTGCGGTACCTGGAGGTGCGGGAGCAGTACGGGAGGGTGGTGGGGGCCGGGCGATGACGGCGGGGGCGTGGCGGTTGTGACGGGCCGCGTGCGCGGGTACGGCGAGGGCGGCGTCCGGTCGGGCGTCGCCCTCGCCGCGTCTGTGTGGGGCTGGGCGCGTGTCCGCACGTGTGGCTGGACGTGTGGCTCGGCGTGTGGCTGGACGTGGCTGGGCGTGGCTGGGCGTGTGGCTCGGCGTCACCCGTGGGGGTGGCGGAGTTTTCCACAGGCGGGCGGTGGTCCACAGTGCTCAGCGGGCTCGGCCCGGTCGCGGCAGTCTGGCGGACACAGCCGTACGGGACGGGCCCGTACGGGGCTCGGCCCGGTGTCGCAGTCCGGGCGAGGGAGGGGTTCGCGATGAACGAGACGATGGTCTGCGCGGTCGGCAGGGTGGCGACGCAGCCGGTGTACCGGGAGATGGCGTCCGGCCCGTCGGCGAGGTTCCGGCTGGCGGTGACCGCGCGCTACTGGGACCGCGAGAAGAACACGTGGACGGACGGGCACACCAACTTCTTCACGGTGTGGGCCAACCGCCAGCTCGCCACGAACACGGCGGCGTCGCTGACGGTGGGCGAGCCCGTGATCGTGCAGGGCCGGCTGAAGGTACGGACCGATGTGCGCGAGGGGCAGAGCTGGACCTCGGCGGACCTCGACGCGGTCGCGATCGGCCACGATCTCGCCTGGGGCACCTCGGCCTTCCGGCGCGGAGGCAAGACGGAGGCGGCGGTCACGCCGGCATCACCGGAGCCCAACTGGGAAACTCCGCCGGACGATTCAGCGGATGCCGCAGACACAACGATTCAACGGCAGCCAGAGCCAGTCATGCTGACGTGACGTCAGTCACTGTCGCTCTGTCCGGACTGCGGCTTATCGACAAGTGCGCACCGTACGGCCAGGGGTGGATTTGTCGATAAGCCCTGCCCGCAAGGGATCTTGGCGATAACGATTCCGAGTCGGATCACTCATCCGACCGTCTGACCGGCGGGCCGGGTCCAACGCCTACCTAGGATGCCGGGACATGGCTCTCGGGGCTCTCGATGCCCGTGAGGCTTCTGATTTCTGCTGGTGGGACCGTCCCCCCCCACGTCAATGGGTCCTGCTCGAAAGGAATTTTGGTGTTTGCTTCGTTCTCGGCGGTGTTCGTACGCAGGCGAGGGGCGGCCCGCCTCGGCGCCACGACGCTGGTGTCCGGGCTCGTCGCCGCGGGCGTGCTGGCCGGTGCCGGCCAGGCGGCCGCCGACGAGACGACACAGAGTGAGGGCGGGGCGACCGCGACCATAGCCGGACTCAAGACGTACGGCACCGCGGTGATACACGGCGGCACCGGGGACCAGCAGGTGTCGGCGGGCCTGTTCGAGATGTCCGTCGAGGGCGGCGGCATGCTGCAGACGTACTGCGTCGACCTCCACAACCCCACGCAGCGGGACGCCAAGTACCACGAGACGCCCTGGGGCGGCACGTCCCTGGGCGCCAACAAGGACGCCGGCCGGATCCGCTGGATCCTGCAGAACTCCTACCCGCAGGTGAACAACCTCGCGGCGCTCGCGCGGAGGGCGGGCGTGCGCGGTGCGCTGACCGAGCAGGACGCGGCGGCCGGCACGCAGGTGGCGATCTGGCGCTACTCGGACGACGTGGCCGTCGACGCCATCGACCCGCAGGCCGAACAGCTCGCGGACTTCCTGGAGAAGAACGCCCGGAATCTACCCGAGCCCCGCGCCTCGCTCACCCTCGACCCGCCCGCGGTCTCCGGCCGGCCGGGCGAGCGGCTCGGCCCGGTCACGGTGCACACCAACGCGAGCGGCGTGACGGTGGCGCCGCCCGCGGACGCCGCCACGAGCGGGGTGCGGATCGTCGACAAGCAGGGCAGGGCCATCACGTCCGCGGCCGACGGCGGGCAGGTGTTCTTCGATGTTCCCGAGGACGCGGCGGCCGGTACGGCCGAACTGACCGTGCAGGCCTCCACCAGCGTGCCGGTCGGCCGGGCCTTCGCCTCCGAGAGCCGGAGCCAGACGCAGATCCTGGCCGGCTCCAGCGAGTCGACGGTGTCCGCGACGGCGGGGGCGACCTGGGCGAAGCAGGGTGCGATACCGGCACTGTCGGCGGCGAAGAACTGCGCCAAGGGCGGCGTGGACATCATCGCCTCCAACAAGGGCGACGAGCCGTTCACCTTCGAACTGGCCGGACTCGAGCACACCATCGCCGCGGGCGAGACCAGGACGGTGACGGTCCCACTCCAGGAGGACCAGGCGTACGACTTCACGATCCACGGCCCCGGCGGCTTCACCCAGCGCTTCACCGGCATGCTGGACTGCCAGACCCGGAGCAGTGAGACGGGCACCGCCACGCAGACCCTGAGCGAACCGAGCCCGGCCACGGTGGGCGGCACCGCCTCCGACACCAACCTCGCCGAAACCGGCTCCACCGGCGTCACCCCGCTGATCGCGGGCATCGCCCTCACCCTGGTCGTCATCGGCGGAGCGACCCTGATCGTCCTCCGGCACAAGGCGACCCCGACGAACGACTGACCGGCCGGACGGGCCTGTGGCGGCTCGGAGTCGTGCTCGCCATAGGCTGGCCGGGACAGCCGACTGTGTCGTCATGCCGAACCTCACGCGCGGGGGCCGGGCCATCCTGTTCGTGGAGAACGTCGTGGTCGCCGGCGGCTTCCAGCGGCGGGGCGTCGGACGGCAGTTGATGGAAGCGGCCGTGCGGCCGGGGGAGTCCGCCGGCTGTTACAAGGTGCAGCTGCTGGCGGCGGACGACGCGTACGTCCACAGCTTCTACGAAGCGTGCGGCTTCAAAGCCCTGGCGCAAGGGTTTCGCCGCTACGTCGGATAGCGGAGCGCATCCGCCGGCCGCGCGCATCCGCACGCGGAACCGAACCGATCGCCCTGACGTGTTCCTGTGCAGGGGTGGTGGTGCACGCTGCGATCCGATCAAGATCGAGGCAAGGCCGGTGCGGATGTCAGTGTCGGCAGCGATACTTGCGGTGACGGATGACCACGGGGGAGGTCACAGTGACACACCTGCCGAAGAGCAGCCCACCACCACCGGGCCCGAGCCTGCCCATTCTTCCGGCAGTTCCGGCGCAGCCGGCGCCACCGGCCCCGGCCCGGCCTCCCGGCAGTGGTCCCGCCGCACCCCCACCCCCGCCGCCCCGCCGCACCGCCTTCGCCGAGGGCCTCGACCGACTCCGCGCCGCCGCCACCACCGAGCCCGGCCGCCTGCGCATCATCGGCGCCCTTCTGGCACTGCTCGTCGTCGCCTTCGGCGCCGTCACCGCCTGGCAGATGACCGACCGTGCGGCCGCCGCGGACGACGTCCTCACCAGCAGCCAGCCCCTCAGCTCGGACGCGGCCGACATCTACCGCTCCCTCGCGGACGCCAACACCGCCGCCTCCAGCGGCTTCCTCGCCGGCGGCCAGGAATCGGCCGCCTCGCGAGACCGCTACGAGAAGGACATCCGCACGGCCGCGGACAAACTCGTCAACGCCGCCGCCAACGCCGACCCGGACTCCCCGTCCACCGCGACGATCGCCAAGCTCAACAAGCTCCTCCCGGAGTACAAGGGCCTGGTCGAACGCGCCCGCACCTACAACCGCCAGGGCTTCCCGGTCGGCGGCGCCTATCTCCGCTACGCCAACGAGAAGATGCAACAGCAGATGCTCCCGGCGGCGGAGGACCTGTACAAGAAGGAGAACCAGCGCCTGCGCGCGGACTACGCGGAGGCCACGCCCTACCCCTGGGCGGCCATCGCCCTCGGCGTCGCCGCCCTGGCCGCCCTCGCCTGGGCCCAGCACCGTAACTACCGCCGTACCAACCGGGTGTTGAACCACGGCCTGGTCGCCGCCACAGCCACCGCGACGGTGGTCCTGCTCTGGCTGGTCGTCGGCCACAGCGTCGCCCGCGCGGGCCTGAACGACTCCTACGACCACGGCGTCCGCTCCCTGAACGTGCTGCACGACGCCCGCATCGCCTCCCTCAAGGCACGGGGCAACGAGAACCTGACCCTGGTGGCTCGCGGCGCCGAGACGAAGAAGGTCGGCGCGCGGACCTTCGACGCCTACGACTACGACTTCCGCACGGACATGGCCGACCTCGGCAAGTACCTGGCGGACGCCGCGAACCTAGCCGACGACACCTCGGGCGAACAGCCGGTCACCGCCGCCGTCGGCAACATGGCGGAGTGGAAGAAGCGCCACACCGCCGCCCGCGAGCAGGACGAGAACGGCAACTACCAGCAGGCGCTGGACAGGGTCATCGGCACCGAGGGCGCGACCGGCGAGTGCTTCGACAGCGTCGACGAGAACCTGCGCACGGCCCTCGCGCACGAGGAGACCGAGTTCAAGCGCGCGGCCGACGACGGCCGGGACGCCCTGACGGGCCTGTCGGCGGGCGCGGCCGTCCTCGCGGTCCTGGGCGCCGCGGGCGCGGTGCTGGGCATCGGCCGCAGGCTGTCGGAGTACCGATGAACGGGGCACGGGATACAAGGGGAGACGTGAAAGGGGGCGTGAGCATGCGAGCACGACGTCTGCGGGCCAGCCTGAAAGGCTGGGGCGGGGTGGCCACGATGGCGGTCGTCTGCGCCCTGGTGGCGGTCTTCGCGCTCTGCGTCCCGCTGTCCGGACCGGGCGTCGGTGACGGCCGGTCCGTCACCCAGGCCTCCCAGGCCACCCTCGAAAAGGCCGAAGAGGACTGCGAGGCGCCCGAGAAGCAGACGCTGTCCCCCTCCTCCGCCGACGGCGACACCATCCAGGCGATCAAGGACCGCGAGGGTGAGAAGCGCAAGCTGATCGTCGGCGTCGACCAGAACAGCTACCGCTGGGGCTACCGCAACCCCAACAGCGGCGAGACCGCGGAGCTCGAGGGCTTCGACATCGACCTGGTCCACCGCATCGCCGAGGACATACTCGGCGACCCGGACGCCGTCCAGTTCAAGGCGATCCCCACCGACCAGCGCATCCCGGCGATCCAGGACGGCCGCGTGGACATGGTCGTCCGCACGATGACGATCAACTGCGACCGCATCGCGGACGTCGCCTTCTCCGCGCCCTACTTCAAGACGGGACAGCAGGTCCTGGCCCCGAAGTCCTCACCCGTCAAGGGCTACGACGACACGCTCGCGAACCGCAAGGTCTGCACGGCGGCCGGCTCGACGGCGTACTCCACGCTGGAGGCCGACCAGAAGGACGGCAGACTCCCCGCCACCACCGACATCTCCACGACCGTCCCGAACCAACTCGACTGCCTGGTAAGGCTCCAGCTCGGCGAGGTCGACGCCGTGGTCACCGACGGCGCGCTCGCGGCGAGCCAGGCGGCACAGGATCCGACGGTCCAGCTCAAGGGGGACGCCTTCACTGCCGAGTACTACGGCGTGGCGATGAAGAAGGACGCCGACGATCTGGTACGCCGGGTCAACCAGATCCTGGTGGACTACCGCAAGGACACCGCGAACGGCTGGCAGGCCTCGTACGAGAAATGGCTGTCGGCGACACTGGGCAAGGACGCGAAGAAGTCGGAACCACCGGCTCCGCAGTACCTGCGCAGCACCTGACCGCTCGACCGACACCCGGACCACAACCCGACCGAACCCCCAACCGGCAAGCCGACCCAACCCAACCGCCAAGCCGACCCCAACCCAACCGGCACTACCGCAGCGAGAGGTGATCGATGGGCGTCACGGGATCCACCGGGCCGGTGATGGACCGGGACGAGGTGGACCGTGCGCTGGCGCGGCTCGGCGCGGAGCACGAGGCGATCGAGACCTCGCTCCTCGCCCTGCAGGACCACGCGGGCCGCAGACTCCTGGAGGGCGCCCAGCTCACCGGTGTCACCCAGGAGCGCTGGACGTCCACGGAGGCGTCGATCACGCTGCTGTGGACCTACTTCGACGCGTACACGGACGCCCTGCGCACCGCCCGCGACATCCGCTCCCGCCGCCGCTGGTCCAGCCGCGAGGACCTGGTGGAACTGACGGAACTGCTGACCGGCGAGTCCGTCACCATCGCGGGCAGCGCCACCGCGACGGCCAACGCCCCCACCCCGCACGGCGCCGCGAACAAACTCAGCGAGCGCTACTCGCTCACCACCCTCGTCGACCGGATGAACGAGCTGTACGCGACGAGCCTGGACATGGTCGTCGCCGCCGACGCCGTCTGGTCGGCTCTGCCCGCCCGGATCGACCTGCTGGCGGCCGAACTCCAGCGCACCCGCCGGCTGGCGCACTCGGTGGGCGTACGTCCCGGAGAGCACCCGGCGGGCGACGATCTGGAGCGCATCACGCGCACGCTGACGAAGCTGCGCGAGCAGGTGATCTCGGACCCGCTGGAGTTCTGGCTGGCGGCGGAGGGCAGTTCGGCTCCGGGCGGCGGGCGGCCGGACACGACGGTGTACGACCGTGAGGCGCGCGCCCTGGAGGACGTGCGCCGGGAGATCGACGCGGTCCTGACGGTCCGGCAGGACGCCGAGAAGCGGATCGTCAGGCTGCGGGACATCCTCAGCCGCGCGGACCGCACGCTGGCCGAGGCACGCATCGCCCGCGGCGAGGTCCTCGCGAAGCTCGCGGCGACGGAGGTGCCGGTCGTCAGCGGACCGCCGACGGTGTTGCAGGAGCAGGTGGCGGCGGCCGCGGAGTACCGCAGGCAGGGGCAGTGGCACCGGCTGTCCCCGCTGCTGGAGTCGCTGGAACAGAAGGCCGAGGACGAACTGCTGCGCGCCCGCGAGTCGTTGACCGAGGTCACCGCGCCCCTGGCGGTCCGGGCCGAGCTGCGCGGCCGGCTCGACGCGTACAAGGCGAAGGTCGCGCGGCACGGCTTCGCGGAGGACGCGCTGCTGGTGGAGCGGTACGAGAAGGCGCGCCGCATGCTGTGGAGCGCCCCCTGCGATCTGCGCGCCGCCGAAGGGGCCGTGCTGCGCTACCAGCAGGCTGCCCTGGAGCTGCTCGGCGGTCCGAGGGTGCCGGACCAGGGCGCGGTCGAGGACGACCGGAGGGGGCCGGGCGCATGAGCGACGAGGGGGAGTCCATGACCGAGGCACGCGGCTGTCAACGCCCCACCTGCACGGGCGCCTACGAGGACATGGGCGGCGGCGAGTTGTACTGCGACACGTGCGGCCTCGCCCCGGTCGTCGCGGCTGGGGGTCCCCCCTCCGGGGGAGGCATGGTCGCCTCGCCCCCCACCGGCATCACCGCCGGCGGCAAGGGAGGCTCGCGCGGCTCGGGCGCCAGTGGCAGCTCCCGCTCCAGCAGCCGCAGTTCGCGTACGTCGTCCCAGTCGTCGAAGTCCCGCCGCTCGGTGTCGGGACGCCTCTCGCGCTCCCTGTCGGGCAAGTCGACGAGCCGCTCGGTGTCGGTGCGCAGCTCCGGCTCCGGCGCCGGTTCCTCGTCCCGGGGCCGGCTGGGCGCCGGTCTTGTGCAGGTGCCGCCGATCCCGCGGCCCGACCCGCGCGAGATGGTCCTGGACAACCCCGAGGTGCCCGAGCGGAAGCGGTTCTGCTCGCGTTCCGACTGCGGCGCTCAGGTGGGCCGGGCGCGCGGTGACCGGCCGGGGCGTACGGAGGGGTTCTGCACCAAGTGCGGCCACCCGTACTCGTTCGTGCCGAAGCTCAAGTCCGGTGATGTCGTGCACGGCCAGTACGAGGTGGTCGGCTGCCTCGCGCACGGCGGCCTGGGGTGGGTCTACCTCGCCGTCGACCGGGCGGTCTCGGACCGCTGGGTGGTCCTCAAGGGCCTGCTGGACACCGGCGACCAGGACGCGATGGCCGCGGCGATCTCCGAGCGGCGCTTCCTCGCGGAGATCGAGCACGCCAACATCGTGCGGATCTACAACTTCGTGGAGCACCTGGACCAGCGCACGGGCTCCCTCGACGGCTACATCGTCATGGAGTACGTCGGCGGCAAGTCGCTGAAGGAGATCGCCAACGGCCGCCGCACAGCGCAGGGCAGGCGCGATCCGCTGCCGGTCGAGCAGGCCTGCGCGTACGGCATCGAGGCGCTGGAGGCGCTCGGCCACCTGCACAGCCGCAACCTGCTGTACTGCGACTTCAAGGTCGACAACGCGATCCAGACCGAGGACCAGCTCAAGCTGATCGACATGGGCGCGGTGCGCAGGATGGACGACGAGGAGTCGGCCATCTACGGCACGGTGGGCTATCAGGCGCCGGAGGTGGCCGAGGCCGGCCCGTCGGTGGCGAGCGACCTCTTCACCGTCGCCCGCACGCTCGCCGTCCTGACCTTCGACTTCCAGGGCTACACGAACGTCTACGCGGACTCCCTGCCCGACCCGGACCACATCGAGGTCTTCCGGCAGTACGAGTCGTTCTACCGCCTGCTGGTCCGCGCCACCGACCCTGATCCGGCCCGCCGGTTCGCCTCCGCGCAGGAGATGACCGAGCAGCTGACCGGCGTCCTACGGGAGGTCGTCTCCCTGCAGACGGGCCGCGCTCGGCCCGCCCTGTCCACCCTGTTCGGGCCCGAACTGCGGGTCACGGACACGGAGCTGTTCCCGCGGCTGGACGGTGAGGTGTCCCGGCTGGGGGCGCGGGTGGTGCGGATACGGCGCGGTTCCCCGACCGCCGCCGCGCTGCCCGTCGCCACCGCTTACGGACCGGCCGTGGCCCAGTCGCCCGCCCGCGGGGTGCGGGAACCGGCCGCGGCTCAGCTCCCGGCAGGCGGCGAGCAGTCCCACGTCCCCCTTCCCGCCGGCCTCGTCAGACCCGTCGACGCCCCCGCCGCCGCCCTCGCACTGCCCGTCCCCCGGGTCGACCCGACCGATCTCAACGCCGGTTTCCTGGCGGGCCTGATGACGTCCGCGCCGGCCGAGCTGCTCGGAGCCCTCGCGGCGGCCCCGGCCCCGTCGACCGAGACGCGGCTGCGGCAGATCCGGGCCTGGCTGGAGACCGGCGAGCCGGCCGCCGCGCTGGAGGCCCTGGTCACGCTGGAGGGGGAGCGGCCCGACGACTGGCGGGTGGTCTGGTACCGGGGCGTGACCGCGCTGGTCACCGGCGACGACGAGGGCGCCGCGCTCGCCTTCGACGCGATCTACGACGCCTTCCCGGGCGAGATCGCGCCCAAGCTGGCGCTGGGCCTGTGCGCGGAGGTGCTGGGCCAGCTCGACAACGCCGCCGAGTACTACCGGCTGGTGTGGTCGACCGACCCGAGTCATGTGAGCGCCGCGTTCGGGCTGGCCCGCGTACAACTGGCCACCGGGGACCGGCGCAGCGCCGTGACGACGCTGGAGTCGGTCCCGGAGTCCTCCATCCACTACACGGCCGCGCGCGTGGCGGCCGTACGGGCGCGGCTGAGGCAACGCACTGCGGCCGCCTCCGACGTACCGTTCCTGGAGGATCTCACGGCCGCCGCGGCGCAGGTCGAGGCGCTGGAGGCGTACGGTCTGGACCCGGCGCGGCGGGAACAACTGTCGGCCGAAGTCCTCGGCAGTGCCCTGGACTGGGTACTCTCCGGGGGCCAGGGTTCCGTCCCTCCCGCCGCCGGGGGACGGACGCTGCTCGGCAGCGGCCTGGACGAGCGGGGCCTGCGTTTCGGCCTGGAACGCTCGTACCGCACGCTGGCCCGGCTGGCGCGGGGCGGCGAGGAGAGGATCGACCTGGTGGAACGTGCCAATCGTTACCGCCCCCGGACGTGGGTGTAGTTGATGTCGCAGATGCCCCAGTTGTCCGCCTGCCCGAGTTGCGAGGAACCCCTCGAATCGGGTGACCGTTTCTGCGGCGCGTGCGGATATGACCTGTCCGCCGTGCCCGAACGGCCGCAGGACAACCCGACCATCACCATGAACGGCTCGGTGCCCGCCCAGGGCGCTCCGGCCGGTGAGTATCCCGAGCGCCCGCCGGCGCCACCCTCCGGTGCGCCCTGGCCGGCCCCGGGGCCGGCGGCCACTCAGGCCCCGGCCGCGGGCGGCCCCATGCCACCGCAGGAGCCCCCGGCCTCCGGCGTGCGGTTCGACCGGAGGCCGCAGCCCGACGGACCTGCCGCGCCGCCGGAGACGTACCAGACCCAGCCCGATCAGATCCAGCCCGATCAGATGCAGCCCGACGAGTACCTCCTCCAGGCACCGGACCCACGGGTGTCCGCCGAGCCCGCGGCCCCGGCCGCCGGCGCCGGCGGCAAGGTCTGCGTGGCCTGCCGTGCCGGCCGCGTGGACGACGACGGCTACTGCGAGAACTGCGGCCACGCCCAGCCGCGCGAACGGGACCACATGGAGCAGGAGTCCGGCCCGATGGCCGCGGTCAGCGACCGCGGCCTGCGCCACCACCGCAACGAGGACGCGTTCGCCATCGGCACCGCCGCGCTGCCCGACGGCACCCCCGCCTCCGTGGCGATCGTCTGCGACGGAGTCTCCTCGGCGACCCGCCCCGACGACGCCTCCCAGGCCGCGTCGCGGGCCGCGAGCGAGGCGGTGCTGGCCGCCCTGCCGCGCGGCGCGCATCCGCAGCAGGCGATGCACGACGCGATCGTCGCCGCCTCACGCGCCGTCAACTCGCTTGCCGCCGAGCCCGCCACGGCCCTGGAGCAGGCCCCGCACCAGAACGCCCCCGCGTGCACCATCGTGGGCGCCGTGGTGACATCGGGCCTGCTGATCGTCGGCTGGGTCGGCGACAGCCGCGCCTACTGGGTCCCGGTCGACCGGAGCGCTCCCCCCGCCCGGCTCACCGAGGACGACTCGTGGGCCGCGCAGATGGTCGCCGCGGGCCTGATGAACGAGGCCGAGGCCTACGCCGACGAGCGCGCCCACGCGATCACCGGCTGGCTCGGCGCGGACGCCTACGAACTGGAACCGCACACCGCCGCGTTCAAGCCGGACCGGCCGGGCGTGGTGGTGGTCTGCACGGACGGTCTGTGGAACTACGCGGAGGCGGCCGAGGAGATGGCCCGGGTCCTCCCGCTCGACGCCGCCGCGCATCCGCTGCACAGCGCCCGGGTGCTCCTCGGCCACGCCCTGGACGGTGGGGGCCACGACAACGTAACAGTGGCCCTCGTGCCGTTCCCCGCCGTGCCCCAGGGGGCAGGATCGGCCTGAGGCCACGTACGGGGACGCCTCGGCGGACCGGAGGGGACCGGTCCGCCTACCGTCATCACCCCGCTCCGGCGGGTGCTTTCGAGGGGGATCGAAGCAGGCATGGCCATTTTCTCGAAGTCGAACGTGCCGCAGTTCTCGGTGGACGTGTACCAGAACGAGTACCTGCCGGAAGGCGCCCGCGAGGTCAACGCCATCGTCACGGTGACGGCGACCGGCGGCGGCACGATCGGCAGCGCGGTCGCGGCGCCCCACCTCTACTCGCCCGGCCAGGGCCCGTCCGCCGCCGTGGCGGTCATGGTCGACTGCTCGGGGTCGATGGACTACCCGCCGACCAAGATGCGCAACGCCCGGGACGCCACGGCCGCCGCGATCGACACCCTGCGCGACGGCGTGCACTTCGCCGTGATCGGCGGGACGCACGTGGCCAAGGAGGTCTACCCGGGCGGCGGGCGCGTCGCGGTCGCCGACGCCACCACCCGCGCGCAGGCCAAGCAGGCGCTGCGCTCGCTCAGCGCGGGCGGCGGCACGGCCATCGGCACCTGGCTGAAACTCGCCGACCGTCTGCTCTCCTCCGCGGACGTCGCCATCCGGCACGGCATCCTGCTCACCGACGGCCGCAATGAGCACGAATCGCCCGAGGATCTGAGGGCCGCGCTCGACGCGTGCGCCGGGCGCTTCACCTGCGACGCGCGCGGCGTGGGCACCGACTGGGAAGTGAAAGAAGTCACAGGGATCGCCTCCGCCCTGCTCGGCACCGCCGACATCGTCGCCGATCCGGCCGGCCTCGCCGCCGACTTCACGCAGATGATGGAGACGGCGATGGGCAAGGAGGTCGCGGACGTCTCCCTGCGGCTGTGGACCCCGGTCGACACCACCGTGAAGTTCGTCAAGCAGGTCGCACCGACGGTCGAGGAACTGACCGGCAGGCGCACCGAGGCGGGCCCCCGCGCGGGCGACTACCCCCTTGGTTCCTGGGGCGATGAGTCCCGTGACTACCACGTCTGTGTCGAGGTCCCGGCCGCGCACATCGGGCAGGAGATGCTCGCGGCCCGGATCTCGCTGGTCATTCCGCAGCCCGACGGCAGCGTCCAGAACCTCGGCGCGCAGGGCCTGGTGAGGGCCGTGTGGACCGACGACATGGTCGCCTCGACGTCGATCAACCCTCAGGTCGCCCACTACACCGGGCAGGCCGAACTGGCACAGGCCATCCAGCATGGGCTGGACCTTCGCAAAGCGGGAGATATGGACGGAGCAACGGCCAAACTGGGCCGGGCCGTTCAGCTCGCGAGTGCCTCCGGGAACGCCGATACTGCGAAACTGCTTGCGAAGGTGGTGGACGTGGTCGATGCCGCGACCGGTACTGTGCGACTGAAGGCGAAGGTTCAGGAGGCCGACGAGATGACGCTCGAGACCCGGTCCACCAAGACCGTTCGTGTCAAGAAGTGACCTAGAAGAGATCGAAGGAGGGACGGGCCGACATGCCGACCTGCCCGAACGGACACCAGTCGGGTTCCGACGACTGGTGCGAGGTCTGCGGTCACCGCATGGCGGGTGCCGTGCCTCCGCCCCCTCCACCGCCCCCGCCCGGCGGCTACGGCTTCCCGCCCCCCGGCGGCCCGGGTGGACCCGGTGGTCCCGGGGGCCCCGGTGGCCCGCCCGGTGGTCCCGGCGGTCCTGGTGGACGCCCTCCGCACCTGTCCGCCGTACCGAACGCCGAGCCGGAGCTCTGCCCGCAGTGCCGTACGCCGCGTGAGGGCGGCGCGCCCTTCTGCGAGGAGTGCCGGTGGAACTTCCTGACGAACACGGCGACCTCGTACACCCCCGCGGCCCCGCCCCCGCAGGCGCCCGGCCCGGGTGTGCGTTTCCAGCCTCCGGACCAGCCCGGTCCCGGCCCGTCGGGTCCGTCCTACGGCGGCGGTGACTCGTACGAGTACCAGGGCTCCCGCCCGTCGCAGATGAACCGCCCGGCCGAGCCGATCCCGCCGTTCGGCAGCGACCCCTCGGGCCCTCCGCCTCCCCCCGGCGGCGGTTTCCCCGGACCGGGCGGACCCGGTGGCCCCGGCGGCTACCCCGGTCCCGGCGGCCCTCCCGGACCTGGTGGTCCTCCCGGCCCCGGCGGTCACCCCGGACCCGGTGGCCCTCCCGGCCCGCCCGGATTCGGTGCCGACCCCTCGCGGCCGGTCCCGCCGCCGCCCGGTCCCGGCGGACCCGGTGGCCCCGGTGGCCCCGGTGGACCTGGTGGTCCCGGCGGCCCCGGTGCGCCCGGTGCTCCGCAGGCCTTCCAGCAGTCCGGCCCGCCGGCCCCGCCCGGATTCCCGCAGGAGACCCAGCGGCCGCCGCAGCAGGGCGGTCCGTTCGGCGGCGGTGAAGACGACTGGGTGATCTCCCCGCCGACCTCCGGCCCGGGTGGCCCTGGTGGTCCGGGTGGCCCCGGCGGCCCCGGCCCCGGTCAGGGCGGTGGCTACGGCTTCCCCCAGCCGGGCGCGACGCAGGCCCCTCCCGGTCCGGGCCAGGGCGGTGGCTACGGCTACCCGCAGCCCGGCGCGACGCAGGCCCCGCCCGGCCCCGGTCAGGGCGGTGGCTACGGCTACCCGCAGCCGGGCGCGACCCAGGCCCCGCCCGGCCCGGGCCCCGGCCCCGGCGGCTTCCCGCAGCAGCCCCAGGCGCCGCAGGGACCGTCGACCTGGACCGCGACCATCGGCCCGGACCGCGACTACTTCATGGCGATGATGCAGCGCTCCGGCCCCGAGGCCGCAGGCCTGAACCTGCCCGCGTACTCGCCCGAGCAGCAACGCACGCTCACCGGCAACCAGCTCACGATCGGCCGCCGCCGGCACTCCACCGGCGACACCCCCGACGTCGACCTGGCGGTGCCGCCGGAGGACCCGGGCGTCTCGCACCAGCACGCTGTGCTGGTCCAGCAGCCGGACGGCAGTTGGGCGGTCGTCGACCAGAACTCGACGAACGGCACGACGGTCAACGGCTCGGACGAACCGATCCAGCCGTTCGTCCCCGTCCCGCTGCAGGACGGCGACCGGGTGCACGTGGGCGCCTGGACGACGATCACGATCCGCCGGGGCTGAGCGAGCCCTTCCGGGATCAGGACGGGAGGGGCCAGGCGTACGGCCCCTCCGGGTCGTCCAGCCAGGCCCACTCGTGGTCGCCCCTGACCGTGATGCCGTAGCGCTCCCGCTGCGGCATGCCCTCCTGCTCCCACAGCGCGTGCGCCTCCTGCGGGTCGAGGCTGCCGCGGGTCAGCGTCAGCAGGAAGCGGAACAGGTCGTCCTCCCGGGCCCTGCGCGGCACCCCGCCCAACTGGGCCGGCTCGCCCCAGGGCCGGGCTCCGCCGCGCAGCGGAACGAAGTAGGCGGGCGTGTGCAGGAACCGCCCCTCGGCATGCCCGGCGTCGCTCACCGTGAGGACGATCAGGCCGGTGCCGAGCGGCATGAGGATCCGGCCGCCGGGACGGCTCTGCGCGAGCCAGGCGCGCGGCACGGTGTTCAGGGCGCAGGTGGCGATGATCCGGTCGAACGGCGCGCGCTCGGGCACGCCCCGGGCGCCGTCGCCGGTGACGACGACCGGCTGGTATCCGGCCGCGGCCAGGTGACGGCGGGCCGACTCGGTGATCTCCGGGTCGAGATCGACGGTGGTCACCTTGTCGTCGCCCAGCCGGTGGGCGAGCAGCGCGGCGTTGTAGCCGGTGCCGGCGCCGATCTCCAGGACCGTGTCCCCGTCCTTCACGCACAGCGCGGCCAGCATGTCCGCCATCAGGGAGGGCTGGCTGCTGGAGGAGAGCAGTTCGCCGTCGCGCAGCCGCGTCGCCAGCGGGGTGTCCTCGTAGGCACCGCGCACCCACCGCTCACGCGCCCGGGGGTCGGGGCTCTCGCCCCAGCGTCGTTCGTAGCCGCCGGCGACGCCGACGTAGTAGTACGGCACGAAGAGATGGCGCGGGACCGTCGCGAACGCCTCACGCCACACCGGGTCGGCTGCCCAGGCCCCGCTCGCGTCGATCCGGCGCACCAGTGCCGCCCGCGCGGAGGCGGCGAGCCCGTCCGGCCCTTCCGGTTCCCTGTCGGGTGCATGCCCGCCCATACCCCCACACTAAGGGCAGCGGTGCCCGGGAGCGGGCGGGTCCTAGGCCTTGAGTCCTATGTCCCCGCGTCTGAGAGCATGGAGGGCGTGAATGAGATTCGGCGCGGCACGCTTCAGGAGCAGACCTTCTACGAGCAGGTCGGCGGGGAGGAGACCTTCCGCCGGCTCGTTCACCGTTTCTACAAGGGAGTCGCCGAGGACCCGCTGCTGCGGCCCATGTATCCCGAGGAGGACCTGGGCCCGGCCGAGGAGCGCCTGGTGCTGTTCCTCATCCAGTACTGGGGCGGCCCGACGACGTACAGCGACAACCGCGGCCATCCCCGCCTGCGGATGCGGCACGCGCCGTTCACGGTCGACCGTGCGGCGCACGACGCCTGGCTGAAGCACATGCGGGTCGCCGTCGACGAACTCGGGCTGTCCGAGGAGCACGAGTACACGCTGTGGAAGTACCTGACGTACGCGGCGGCCTCGATGGTGAACGCGCCGGGCTGACCGGCAGGAGGGGCGCTGCTCAGCGGACGCTGACGTCCAGCGCCCCGAGCCCGGTACGCCGTACGGCGACCGATCCGTACGGCGTGCGCAGCCGGAGCCACGCGCCCGAGGAGAACAGCCCCAGCGGCACTCCCGGCCGCAGGAAGCCGAGCGACTGCGCTGCGTGCACGACCCGCACGGGGAGGCCGGTGTCGCCGACCGTACGGGACCAGATGTCCCGCCCGATCCGGTCCAGCTCGGCCCTGGTGCGTCCCTCGGACGGCAACTCCTGCGTACGGGACCGGAACTCGGCGACCACGGCGGCGACCAGGGACCGCAGGGCGTCCGGCGCCGGCAGCCCCGGCTCGGGCCGCCAGCCGCCGCGCGGCGGCAGCACACCGGCCCACGGCGGCCCGGTCACCGCACCCGGCACCACGGCCGTTGCGGCCTTCTCGTCCACCGACTCCAGCAGTTCACCGGCGGACACGGTCACGTCGAGCGTGACGTCCAGCCCGTTCTCGTACGGCTTCGCCAGCCGCACCGCGCGCACGGCCAGTACCTCGAAGGACGGCGGCCGTCCGAAGACGGCCAGTGCGGTGCCCGCCGCCTGCAGGCGCACCGCGGCTCCACGGTCGTAGTGGAGCAGCCGGGAGAGGAAGGCCGCGAGATCCGCCGCCTCCCCCTCGTCGACGAGGTGCAGGACCGTCATGCTGCGACGGCCTCCTCCTCGGCGTCGTCCGTGTACTCCTGGAGGAACTCCCGTTCCTCCGCGGTGATCCGGCGCGGACGCTGTGCCTCGAAGTCGAACGGCACGACCACCGTCGAGGCCCGTACGTAGACCAGGTCGTCGTCCTTCACCTCGTAGCTGATGGTGAAGGACGCGGCCCGGATCTCGCTGATCCACAGCTCGATGTCGACCGGGTGGTGCCGGTGGACGAGCTGCCGCTTGTAGTCGATCTCATGGCGTGCCACCACGGACCCCTGCTGGAAATCCTTCTCCGGCCGGAAGAGGAAGTCGATGCGGGCTTCCTCCAGGTAGCGCACGAAGACCGCGTTGTTGACATGGCCGTACGCGTCCATGTCCGACCAACGCAGCGGGCAGCGGTAGTTGTGCCGCAAGATCGATCAGCCCCGGGTCAGCTTCTTGTAGGTGGCGCGGTGCGGACGGGTGGCGTCCGGGCCGAGCCGCTCGATCTTGTGCTTCTCGTACGACTCGAAGTTGCCCTCGAACCAGAACCACTTGGACTCGCCCTCGTAGGCGAGGATGTGCGTGGCCACCCGGTCCAGGAACCACCGGTCGTGGGAGACGACCACGGCGCAGCCCGGGAACTCGAGCAGCGCGTTCTCCAGGCTGCTCAGGGTCTCGACGTCCAGGTCGTTGGTCGGCTCGTCGAGGAGCAGCAGGTTGCCGCCCTGCTTGAGGGTGAGCGCGAGGTTCAGGCGGTTGCGCTCACCGCCGGAGAGCACCCCGGCCGGCTTCTGCTGGTCCGGGCCCTTGAAGCCGAACGCGGAGACGTAGGCACGGCTGGGCATCTCGACCTGGCCGACGTTGATGTAGTCGAGCTCGTCGGAGACCACGGCCCACAGGGTCTTCTTCGGGTCGATGTTCTCGCGGCTCTGGTCGACGTACGAGATCTTGACGGTCTCGCCGACCTTGATGGAACCGGAGTCCGGCTCCTCCAGGCCCTGGATCATCTTGAACAGGGTCGTCTTACCGGCGCCGTTCGGGCCGATGATGCCGACGATGCCGTTGCGCGGGAGCGTGAAGCTGAGGTCGTCGATGAGGAGCTTCTCGCCGAAGCCCTTGCTGAGGTTGTTGATCTCGACGACGACACTGCCCAGACGCGGGCCCGGCGGGATCTGGATCTCCTCGAAGTCCAGCTTCCGCATCTTCTCGGCCTCGGCGGCCATCTCCTCGTAGCGGGCCAGACGCGCCTTGGACTTGACCTGACGGCCCTTGGCGTTGGACCGCACCCACTCGAGCTCTTCCTTCAGACGCTTCTGCCGCTTGGCGTCCTTCTGGCCCTCGACCTTGAGGCGCGCGGCCTTGGTCTCCAGGTACTTCGAGTAGTTGCCCTCGTAGGGGTAGAGGCGGCCGCGGTCGATCTCGCAGATCCACTGGGCGACGTTGTCGAGGAAGTACCGGTCGTGAGTGACCGCTACGACGGTGCCGGGGTACTTGGCCAGGTGCTGCTCCAGCCAGTTCACCGACTCGGCGTCGAGGTGGTTGGTGGGCTCGTCGAGCAGCAGCAGGTCGGGCTGCTCCAGCAGCAGCTTGCACAGCGCGACGCGGCGGCGCTCACCACCGGACAGGTTGGTGACGGGCCAGTCGCCGGGCGGGCAGCCCAGCGCGTCCATGGCCTGCTCCAGCTGCGCCTCGAGGTCCCAGGCGTTGGCGTGGTCGAGCTCCTCCTGGAGCTTGCCCATCTCGTCCATGAGCGCGTCGGTGTAGTCGGTCGCCATCTGCTCGGCGATCTCGTTGAACCGGTCGAGCTTGCCCTTGACCTCGGCGACACCCTCCTGGACGTTCTCCAGGACGGTCTTGTCCTCGGTCAGCGGCGGCTCCTGCAGCAGGATGCCGACGGTGTAACCGGGCGTGAGGAAGGCGTCACCGTTGGACGGCTGCTCCAGACCCGCCATGATCTTCAGGATCGTCGACTTGCCGGCGCCGTTCGGGCCGACGACGCCGATCTTCGCTCCCGGGTAGAAGCTCGTCGTCACGTCGTCGAGGATCACCTTGTCGCCGTGCGCTTTGCGCGCCTTGCGCATGGTGTAAATGAACTCAGCCAAGAGAAACCGTCCGGCAGCTTGAAACTGGCAGTGGGCAGATACACCCCATCTTGCCGCAACGCCACGTCTGGGTGGTAACTCGTTCGGGCGGGAGCGGCTGACCTGGGGGTTCGCGGGTGGGTGAAGGGGAACCCAGGGCTAGACGCCGGTCCGTCCGTCGACGAGCTCTCGCACGATGTCGAGATGCCCGTTGTGCCGGGAGATCTCCTCGACGAGGTGGAGGATCACCCAGCGGAGGTCCACATGGCGGCCGTCGCCGATGGGGCGCTTGGCCGTTGAGTTCAAGTCGTGCTCGGACAGCAGGCGACGGTAGCGGTCGCTCTGCTCCTCGTATGCGGCGAGAAGCCGGGGCAACGGGATGTCGACCGCTGTCCGCATCTCGGGGTCGGGGTCGTCGTCGCTCGCCCGCGTGAGCGGACCCTCGGGTTCCTCTCCCAGGAACATCACCTGGATCCAGTGGTGCTCGACCCACCGCAGATGGCTGATCAGGCCGCACAGGGTCATGAGCGGTGAGTCCGGAAGCGGGGCTCTGCGGGCGTCTTCCGCGGACACGCCCTCGCACTTGGCGCGCGCCGTGTCACGGGCGTAGTCCAGGAAGGTGATCAGCTGCGTGCGCTCATCCCAAGTGGGAGGCGTATCGGTTCGTCGCGTCATCGCGGGGAGTTTTTCGCAGACCGGAGGGGGAGTCGAGTGATTAACGGGCGGGACCCCGTCGAGTGCTGGTGAGGTGCAGCCGCTGGACCGCTCGGATTCCCTGGCGGTTGCGTCGCCGCCGATCGCGGCTCTCTCGGCACGTGTCCCCTCGTACCCTCCGTGATCGGCGTTCGCGTCTGACGTGCCCGGTGAGCCCCTGGAGGCGGGCGACCACTACCCCTGGGGGGTGACCCACACAGGCCCGAGGTCCTGACCCGGGGCTGCGAACGGCTCGTCCTCTCCGAAGTCCGGGGCCTGGAAGGGGTTCCTGGCCGGCGGGGGTGATGCTGTGGCAGGGGAGCTGGGCGGTCCGTCCGGGGCGGAGAACGGCGAGGTCAGGTCGATGAGAGGTCTCCCTTTGAATCCAAGCCCCCCGTTGGGACCTGGCGTGCGGTGAGCGGGTGCTGCGGTGGAACTAGAGCTTGGTCATCTTCGCGTACGGGCTCAGGATCCGCTGCTCCACCGAGCCGCCGAAGTTCACCAGCGCCGCGATTCCCTCCTCGATGCCGATCACCCGGCCGAGACCGTAGATGTCGTGGGTGACCTGGTCGCCGACGGCGAAGTGCTTGGGAGCCGGCACGACCGGGGGTTTGAAGGGGCTGGTGGGCAGGTGACGCTTCGCGGAAGGCTTTGTCATTGCCTCAGTATGCGCCCGCGCGTACCCCAGTCACAGCGGCCGTCCACGGAGGCTGTTCGTGCACCCGCCCGCCCAGCCCCGTCTCACGCCCCGAAATGCGCCCGCAACCGCCCCTGCGCCCCCTCACTCGACCCCACCCTGTCCAGCCCGAGGAGGGCCGCGCCGAGGACAGGACCGGCCGTGACCACCTGCGGGATCGCCTTGGGGGCCCGGTCGGCCAGCAAGTTCTGGATCATGGTGTTCAGTTGGGGGTGCTCGGCCGCCAGGACGCCGCCGCCCAGGAGGACCGGGGTCGGCTCATCCAGCAGGTCGAGGCGGGTGAGGGCCACCACGGCCATGGAGACCACCTCCTCGGCCTGGCGGTCGACGATCGTGCGGGCGATCGGGTCTCCGGTAGCCGCCGTCGCGAAGAGGACCGGTGTCAGCTCGTGGCGGCGGGACTGCTCTACCTGGCCCAGGTGCAGCGCCTCGATGAGCGCGTACATGGAGGAGAGGCCGAAGTGTGCGGGGAGGGCCCGGGACAGGGCTGTGGCAGGCCCCCGGCCGTCCTCCGCACGTGACGCATGCCACATCGCCTCCTCCGAGAGACCCCAGCCGCCGCCCCAGTCGCCCGAGACCCTGCCGAGGGCCGGGAAGCGGGCCGTGCGGCCGTCGGGGCGCATGCCGACGCAGTTGATTCCGGCGCCGCAGACGACCGCGACGCCCCGGGGTTCCGTCACCCCCGCGCGCAGGATCGCGAAGGTGTCGTTGCGGACCCTCACCGTCGTGCCCCAGGCGCGGGCGTGCAGCGCCGTCTCCAACCGGTCCTCCTCGACCGGGAAGTCCGCGTTGGCCAGGCACGCCGAGACGTGGGTGACGGAGGTGAGTCCGGCGGTGGTGAGGGCCTGGCGGACAGGGGCGGCGAGCGTGTCCATCGCCGTGTCCAGGCCGACCGACGGCGGGCGGAAGCCGCCCCCACGCGCCGTGGCCAGGACGTCGCCGTCCGCCGTCACGATCGCCACGTCCGTCTTGCTGTTGCCGGCGTCGATGGCGAGGACGGTCGCGGTCAGGCCCACGTGAGGTGCTCCCGGTTGTGTGCGATCAATCGGTCCGTGAGCGTCTCGGCGTACTCGTACTGGGCGATGAGGGGGTGGGCGAGGAGCGCCTGGAAGACGCGCGACCGGCCGCCGCGCAGGGCCGCCTCCAGGGCCAGGTGCTCGTACGCCGTCACGTTGGCCATCAGGCCCGCGTAGAGGGGGTCCACCGGGGCGACGGGGAGCGGGGACGCGCCCTTGGCTCCCACCGCCGCCTGTACCTCGATCACCGCGTCGTCGGGGAGGAACGGGAGCGTGCCCCGGTTGTACGTGTTCACCACCTGGTACGGCGTGCCGGCGCCGCCCAGCAGGGCCGCCGCCAGGTCCACCGCCGCCTCCGAGTAGTACGCGCCGCCGCGCTTGGCCAGCAGCTCCGGCTTCTCGTCCAGCGCCGGGTCCGCGTACATCGTGAGCAGTTCCTTCTCCATCGCCGCGACTTCGGCCGCCCTCGACGGCTTCGTCCGCAGTTCTCGTACGACCTCGTCGTGCGCGTAGTAGTAGCGCAGGTAGTACGACGGGATCACGCCCAGGTCGTCCAGCAGGGCGCGGGGGAGGCGCAGGTCGCTCGCGATCCTGTCGCCGTGGTTCGTCAGCAGCTCGGGCAGGACGTCCTCCGCCTCCGGGCCGCCCAGGCGTACGCCTGTCTCCCAGGTGAGGTGGTTGAGGCCTACGTGGTCCAGGTGGACCTCCGGGGCGGAGACCCCGAGCAGCGCCGCGAACTTGCGCTGCAACCCGATCGCCACGTTGCACAGGCCCACCGCCTTGTGGCCCGCCTCCAGCAGGGCGCGGGTCACGATGCCGACCGGGTTCGTGAAGTCGATGATCCACGCGTCGGGGTTGGTGCGGCGTACGCGGTCCGCGATGTCGAGGACGACCGGGACCGTGCGCAGGGCCTTCGCCAGGCCGCCGGCGCCCGTTGTCTCCTGGCCCACGCAGCCGCAGTCGAGGGGCCAGGTCTCGTCCTGCTCGCGGGCCGCCTGGCCGCCCACGCGGAGCTGGAGGAGGACCGCATCCGCGCCGTCGACCGCGCGGTCGAGGTCGGTCGTGGTGGTGATGCGGCCGGGGTGGTCCTGGCGGGCGAAGATACGGCGGGACAGGCCGCCCACCAGGGCCAGGCGGTCTTCGGCGGGGTCCATCAGGACCAGTTCCTCGATGGGGAGGGTGTCCCTGAGGCGGGCGAAGCCGTCCACGAGTTCGGGGGTGTAGGTCGAGCCTCCGCCGACCACGGTGAGTTTCATGCGTCTAACCCTTTACTCCGGTGAGCGTGACACCCTCTACGAACGCCTTCTGGGCGAAGAAGAACACGAGGATCACGGGGGCCATGACCAGCACGGTGGCGGCCATGGTGAGGTTCCAGTCGGTGTGGTGGGCGCCCTTGAACGACTCCAGGCCGTAGGAGAGCGTCCAGGCGCCCGGGTTCTCCGAGGCGTAGATCTGGGGGCCGAAGTAGTCGTTCCACGCGTAGAAGAACTGGAAGAGGGCCACTGCGGCGATGCCCGGTTTCGCCATCGGCAGGACGACCTTCAATAGCGTGCGCAGGTCGCCGCAGCCGTCGACCCTCGCCGCGTCCAGGTACTCGTCGGGGATCGTGGTGAGGAACTGGCGCAGCAGGAAGATGGAGAACGCGTCGCCGAACGCCATGGGGATGATCAAGGGCCAGAGGGTGCCGGAGAGGTCCAGTTGCTTCGCCCAGAACAGGTACATCGGGATGATGATGACCTGCGGCGGCAGCATCATCATGGAGATGACCAGCATCAACGCCAGATTGCGGCCTCGGAAGCGGAACTTGGCCAGGGCGTAGGCCACCGGGATCGAGGAGATCACCGTGAGGGCCGTGCCCAGGAACGCGTAGACCAGGGTGTTCTTCCACCACGTGAGGAAGCCTGGGGTGTCGAAGACCCTGCGGTAGTTGTCCCACTCCCAGGTGTGCGGCATCAGGTCGCGGCTGAGGGCCTGGGAGTCGCTCATGAGCGAGGTGAGGAAGACGAAGACGAAGGGGAGGGTGAAGAAGAGGGCCGCCGCGATGCCCAGGGAGTGGATCGCGATCCATTCCAGCAACGCCCTTCGGTGGGCCGTGCGTTCGGCCGGAGAAGGCGGCGCCTTCAGCTCCAGGGGCTTGTCGAGTACCTGCGTCATCGTTCACCTGTTTCTTGCGAGGAGGCTCCGGCGTTCACGCCGGGGAGGAATCGCATCCGGGTGTTGCGACGCGGAGCGTCGCCGTATCCGGTTCGGGGAGCGGAGCGCCCGTACCGCTGTCGGCGTCGGCGAGGTGATGCGAACGCGTGTGCCTGTGGTCGCTGGTCGGGGTGGTGGCGGTGGCGGTGGGATCGGGGTGCGTGTGTGCGGCTGTCGTACATACGGTCCTTCAAAGAGTTCGGGACGACGCGGTGCTTGGGTCGGGACCCTGTGAGGGGGGGGCGTGATGGCGCAGGTGGGGGTGGCTGTGGAGGGCGGGCATGCCCGCTACACGTACCGGCTGCGTGTGTCGTCCGCCGCCCGCAGGGTCCTGGTGGCGGAGTGGGACCGGTGCCGGTGGGTGTGGAACGAGTGCGTGGCCAAGTCCCGGGCCGTGTCCCTGCACAACAAGGTCCGCGCCAAGGCCCACAAGGACATCAAGGAGCGTCTGCCCCTGGCACGCCGGGCGGGGATGCCGCGCCCGTACGCCGTGGCTGCGTGAGGGCTCGTCGGTTGTCCAGCAGCAGGTCATCCGCGACTTCGGCCGCTTCTCGGGCACTGGTACTGCTCCTTCGTCGTACCCGCCGAAGTACAGCCGCTGCCTGAAACCGGTCGGGTGCTCGGTGTCGACTGGGGTGTGAAGGAGACCGCGACCACCACCTCCGACATGCACGACCTGCCGCACGCCGAACACGGCAGGAAGGCCCAGAAGAAGCTGACCGGGTATGACCGGATGATGACCCGCCGCAGGCCTAAGAAGGGCCAGCCGGCATCGATGGGCTACCGCGAGGCGAAGAGGCTGCGAGCCAAGGCATACAAGAAGGTCGCCGGACAGCGTGCGGACGCGGGCCGCAAGTGGGCCAAGAAGGTGGTCCGTGACCATGACGCGATCGCGGTTGAGGATTTCCGTCCGAAGTACCTGGCCAAGTCCACGATGGCCCGCAAGGCCGCGGACGCCGCCATCGGCGCCACCAAGGCCGCTCTGCTGGAGATGGGCCGCAAGCACGGGCGGGACGTCCGCCTGGTCCACCCCGCGCACACCACGATGGACTGCGCCAACTGCGATGCGAGAGTCAAGCACGCACTGCCGCTGTCGGAACGTACCTACACCTGCACCGCATGCGGGCTCGTGTCCCCACGGGACAAGAACTCCGCACGCGTGATGCTCGTCCGGGCTGGTCTCAACCCGGCTGGTGCCGAGGGCGCAAGACCTCCTGGAGCGCTGCTTCAGGAGGCTGCCTGAGCCAGGAATCACCTCCCTTCAGGGAGGTGAGGATTCAACTGCGTTGATCAGGCCGCCCTTGCGGCGCATCAGGAGTGCGGTGAAGGCCATGGAGAGGGCGAAGAGGACCAGGGCGACCACACAGGCGGAGCCGTAGTCGAAGCGCTGGAAGCCCAGGTTGTAGACGAGCTGGGGGAGGGTGAGCGTGGACTTGTCGGGGTAGCCGGGCTCGAACTGCGTGCCCGCGCCCTGGATCACGCCCGACGCGACCTTTCCGGCGATCAGCGGTTGCGTGTAGTACTGCATCGTCTGGATCACGCCGGTGACCACCGCGAACATGACGATCGGCGAGATGTTCGGGAGCGTGACGTAGCGGAAGCGCTGCCAGGGCGTCGCGCCGTCCAGTTCGGCCGCCTCGTACTGCTCCTTCGGTACGTCGAGCAGGGCCGCCATGAAGATGACCATCAGGTCGCCGATGCCCCACAGCGCCAGCAGGGTGAGGGCCGGCTTCGACCAGGTGGGGTCGTTGAACCAGCCGGGGGTGGGGAGGCCGGCCTTCTCCAGGAGGGAGTTGACCGGGCCCGTGCCGGGGTTGAGGAGGAAGGCGAAGGCCATCGTCGCCGCCACGGGCGGGGCCAGGTAGGGCAGGTAGAAGAGGGTGCGGAAGACGCCCGTCGCTGTCTTGATCTTGGTGATCAGCAGGCCCACGCCCAGGCCGAAGGCGACCCGGAGCGTGACCATGATGACGACCAGCCACAGAGTGTTGCGCAGGGCGGGCCAGAAGAAGGGGTAGTGCTCGAAGACGTACGTCCAGTTCTTCGTGCCCGACCAGGTCGGCGGCTTGAAGCCGTCGTAGTGCATGAAGGAGAAGTAGACGGTGGAGAGCAGGGGGTAGGCGAAGAAGACCGTGAAGCCGATCAGCCAGGGGGAGAGGAACGCGAGGGTGCGCAGCGTCGAGCGGCGGTATTTCGCCCGCAGTGTGTAGGTGCTCATCGTGCTCGTCTCCTACTTCGCCTGCGCGATGTCCGTGTCGATCTGCGCGGCCGTCTTCCTCAGGCCCGCCTTGAGGTCGGTCGCCTTGCCGCTCTCGTAGGCGTAGCCGAACTCCTGGACCGTGGTGAGGTAGACGCCGCCGTTGATCGAGGCGGGGGCGGTGGTGGAGTCCGGGTTGGCGGCGATCTCCAGGAACGTCTTGAAGCGCGGGTCGTACTTCAGCTTCGGGGACTTCAATGCCGCCAGCGTCGACGGGACGTTGTGGATGGCGTTGGAGAAGTCCACCACCGCGTCCGTGTCCGTGGTCATGTACTTCACCAGCTCCCAGGCCGCGTTCTGCTTCTTGCTGGTCGCCGCGATACCGGCGATGGTGCCGGTGATGTAGCCCTTGCCGTACTGGTCGGCCTGGTCGTCGGGGACGGGCAGCGGGGCCACGCCGATGTCGAACTTCGGCTTGGTGTCCAGGGCCATGCCCAGGCGCCACTCGCCGTCGAGCTGCATGGCGACCTGGCCGGTGTGGAAGGGGTGCTTGGGGCCCCACTCGTCGCCGAGCTTGGAGCGGTAGGTCTCCAGCTTGCGGTAGCCGCCGAGTTCGTCGACCAGCTTCTTCTGGACCGTGAACGCGGCCTCGAACGCCGGGTCCTTGCCGACGTTCGACTTGCCGTTCTTGTCGAAGTACGTGGGGGAGAACTGGCCGAGGTAGTGCTCGGTGGTGGTCTCCCAGCCGTGGTAGTTCGGCATGAAGCCGAGCTGCTTGTAGGTGGCGCCCTGGGCGATCGTCAGCTTCTTGGCGACCCGCTCGAATTCCGACCAGGTCTTGGGCGGGGCGGTGATGCCGGCCTTCTCGAACGCCGTCTTGTTGTAGTAGAGGCCGTAGGCGTCGCCGAGGAGGGGGACCGCGCAGCGGTCGCCGTCGAACTGGGTGTACTCGTTCATCGCCTTCGGGAAGGTCTTCTCCGGGTCGACGCCGGACTTCTCGAAGAACGGGTTGAGGTCCACCAGGGCGCCGGAGGAACAGAACCTTCCGACGCTGTTCGTGGTGAACGACGAGATCACGTCCGGGGCCTTGGCGCCGCCGGTGCGCAGGGCCTGGTTGATCTTGTCGTCGGTCATGTTGCCGACCACGTTGACGTGGATGTTGGGGTGCGCCTTCTCGAAGCCGTCGACCAGCGACTGGACGGCCTTCACCTCGCCCGGCGCGCTCCAGGCGTGCCAGAAGTTGATGGTCGTCTCCTTCGAGGCGTCGTCGCTCGCGGCGGAGCCCGGCTGGCCGGTGCACGCGGTGGTGAGGAGGGCGAGGGAGGCGGAGACGGTGAGCGCTATGGCTGTTTTTCTGGATATTCCTGGCATGGCGGAGCTCCCTGAGGCACGGGGGAAGGAGGGGGACGCGAGGAGGGGGGTGGAGTCAGAAGGAGGAGGGGGTGGAGTCAGAAGAGGGGGGCCAGAGGGTCAGCGGGAGGTGTCGAAGACCTCGTCGCGCGTCGACGCGAGCGCGCTCTCCAGCGCGCCGCGCAGCACGGGATGTTCACGGACGTCGCCCACGACCAGGCGGGGGCGTGACGCGGCCAGTTCTTCCAGCTCGGCCTGGACGAGGGCGCGCAGCGTCTCGCCGCCCGAGGTGAGGGACGCCCCGCTCAGCACGACGAGTTCGGGGTCGAGGACCGAGACGAGGGAGGCCAGACCGGTGGCCAGCCGGGTCGCGTAGGTCTGGAGGAGCCGGCGGTGGGGTTCGTCGTCGGCCCCCGCCGCCCGGGCCACCAGTTCCGCCGCGGCCTCGGTGTACGGCCCCTGCGGGACGTCCTCGATGCCGAGTTCACGGGCCAGCCGGGGGACGGCCTGGGAGCCGGCCAGCTCCTGGTAGCCGCCGCTGTTGGCCTTGGTGACCTGGCGGACCAGGGGAGTGCCCGGCACCGGCAGGAAGCCGACCTCGCCGGCGCCGCCGCTCCAGCCGCGGTGCAGCCGGCCGCCGAGCACCAGGGCGGCGCCCAGTCCCTCCTGGTTCCACAGCAGCACGAAGTCCGCGTGGCCCCGGGCCGCGCCGAGCCGCTGTTCGGCGAGCGCGACCAGGTTGACGTCGTTCTCGTACTCGAACGGCATCGGCAGGGCGGCGGCGAGCTCCTCCAGGAGGGTGGGGGAGTGCCAGCCGGGCAGGTGGGAGGCGTAGCGCAGCCGGCCCGTGGTGGGGTCGAACGCGCCGGGGGTGCCGATCACGAGACGGTGGATGTCGTCCCGGGCGAGGCCCGCCGCCTTCACCGCGCCGTCCAGGGCGTCGGTGACCTGCTGGACGACCGGGGTGCCGGTGCGCCTGCCGGGGGTGGGCAGTTCGTGCCGGCCGACCGTGCGGCCGGTGATGTCGGAGACCGCGGCGAGTATCCGCTGCGGGGTGACGTCGAGCCCGGCGGCGTGACCGGCGGCCGGGTTGACCTCGTAGAGCTGGGCGTTCGGGCCCGGCCGGCCTTCCGTGGTGCCGGTGGCCAGGACGAGGCCCGCCGCCTCCAGACGGGCCAGGAGCTGGGAGGCGGTCGGCTTGGACAGGCCGGTGAGCTTGCCGATCCGCGTACGGGACAGCTGGCCGTGCTCCAGCAGCAGGTCGAGGGCGGCCCGGTCGTTCATGGCGCGCAGGACGCGTGGGGTGCCCGGCGTACCGGCGGTTCCTGCCATGCGTGTCCACACCTGCCCTTCGGTCGCTCAGCTTTTCAGTGATCGCGGAGGGAGTCCATCCGGTGACCAGGTGACCACCCTCGACCTACTGTTAGGAAAGTTTCCTATCGGTGGTGAGGAAGCTAGACCCGGCACCTTCGGGAGTCAAGAGGGCATGAAGAAAGGGCGGCATCCGGCCGAGCCGGATGCCGCCCTCCCGAGAGGCTGTTACTTCGTCGTACTCGTCGGCGCCGCCGGCGCGAGCGGGGACGCCGCCGCCGACTGCGGAGACGTGGCGTTCGCGTACACCGACGGGGCCGCCATCCCCGCCGTCGGGTCGACGAGCTGCTCCTCCGCCGGGGCCGTGGCGCCGCCGACGATCCGGATGCCCGCCGCGTCGAAGGCCCGCTTGATGCGCCAGCGCAGCTCGCGCTCCACGGTCAGGGACTTGCCGGGCATCGTCTTGGCCGAGACGCGCACGACCATGGAGTCCAGCAGGACGCTGTCCAGGCCGAGCACCTCGATCGGGCCCCACAGCAGCTCGTTCCAGGGCTCCTCGGCGCCCATCTTCTCGGCGACCTCGTCCAGCGTGGCCTTGACCCTGTCCAGGTCCTCACCGGAGTGGACCGTGACGTCGACGTTGGCGGTGGCCCAGCCCTGGGAGAGGTTGCCGATGCGCTTGACCTCGCCGTTGCGGACGTACCAGATCTCGCCGCCCTCGCCGCGCAGCTTGGTCACGCGCAGGCCCACCTCGATCACCTCGCCGGAGGCGACGCCCGCGTCGACCGTGTCGCCGACGCCGTACTGGTCCTCCAGGATCATGAAGACGCCGGACAGGAAGTCCGTGACGAGGTTGCGGGCGCCGAAACCGATCGCCACACCGGCGACACCGGCCGAGGCCAGCAGCGGGGCGAGGTTGATCTGGAAGGTGCCCAGGATCATCAGCGCGGCCGTGCCGACGATCAGGAACGACGCCACCGAGCGCAGCACCGAGCCGATGGCCTGCGAGCGCTGCCGGCGGCGTTCGACGTTGACCAGCAGGCCGCCGATCGCGCCGCCGTCCAGGGACGGGACGTTGCGGTTCATGCGGTCGATCAGCTTGGTGATCGCCCGCCGTACGACGATCCTCAGGACCACCGCTATCACCACGATGAGCAGCACCCGCAGGCCGATCGCGAGCCAGGTCGACCAGTTCTGCTCGATCCAGCCGGCGGCGTTGGTCGCGCTCTCGTGGGCGTCCTCCAGCGAGGGCACTCTCGGGCTCTGCGTATCCGAGGGTGTCGGCGACGGCGTAGGGTCGGCGGCCATCAGAACGGCGTCCGCGGGGGACATGGACACGGCGGGTACCTCCAGGTGCAGCGGTCTGCCCCGGTGGGATGGTTCGGGGGTCTTCGGGGGGTCAAGGTCACGACTGGGTCACCGAAGGGGCAGAACCACCACACTAACGGGGCATTGTGTGTGCTCCCTCGGAATGTGTGAAGGAGACACCGTGCTCACCTGGGCTTGAACAGGCCATGCTCTGGGGGATGAATCAGATGTGGTCGAAAACACTCCCAGCCCGTTACCGGGACATGGTGGCGCTTCCACCAGGCATGAGGAGAGACTGACTACGAATCGTCCCGGCGCGAGCCACGCGCCGCCGGCGTCCAAGGAGGCCTCCGTGCCGCATGTCCTGGTCCTCAACGCGTCGTACGAGCCGCTAGGTGTCGTACCGCTCCGCCGCGCGCTCGTCCTCGTCCTCGAGAACAAGGCCGTATGCCTCGAGGAGTCCGGCGCCTTTCTGCACAGCGCGACCGTCACAGTCCCCGCACCCAGCGTGGTCCGGCTCAAGCGATTCGTCCGGGTTCCCTATCGGGGGCCCGTTCCTCTTACCCGCCGGGCGCTGTTCGCCCGCGACGGGGGCCGGTGCATGTACTGCGGTGGCGTCGCAACCAGCGTCGACCACGTCATCCCGCGCAGCCGCGGGGGCAAACACGTCTGGGACAACGTGGTGGCGTCCTGCCGCCGCTGCAACCACGTGAAGGCCGACCGACATCTCTTCGAGATCGGCTGGCGGCTGCGCCACAAACCCGCCCCGCCCTCCGGCCTCGCCTGGCGCATCATCGGCACCGGCCACAGGGACCCGCGCTGGATGCCTTACTTGCAGCCGTACGGCGCGGAGGACGCCATGGCCCGGATCGACGGCATTCCCGCCTGACGAGGATCCGGGCCTTCGTATTGCCGCGTGCGGCGGGCCGGACCGGCCCGGGGAACCCCCGTTCCCCCGGGCCGGCCTGTCATGGGCGGTGCCCCTACGCGTACCGCAGCTCCCCCGGGCGCACCGTGCGGCGCAGCAGGGGCAGGGAGGTCGCCGCGGCCAGCAGACAGGCGGCGTAGACGGCGAGGGGCACCAGGGCGGGCGCCCAGGGCACCGGACGGCCGGAGAGCAGGGCGTACCAGGTACCGATGGCCAGGCCGCCCAGGCCGGCGAGCAGCACCGCGGGGGCCAGGGGCAGCGCGGTCTCCAGCAGCAGGGCCCGGCCCAGCACCGTGCGGGGCACTCCGGCGGCGGACTGCGCGGCCAGGCCCCGGCGGCGGGTGGCCAGGGACTCGGCGGTGCCGACGGCGAGCCCGGACAGCGTGATCGCCAAGGCGACCGCGATGGCGGCGCCGGCGAGGTCGAGGCCGGTGGTGTAGTAGGTCACGGGCTCGCCGAGGTCCTTCTTGGTGCGCACCACGTCCCCCAGCACCTGCCGGATGCCCAGGAAGCCGGTCCCGACGACCGTCACCAGCAGCACCGCCGCGTGCGTGCGGGCGGCCGACCAGGGGTCGTCGCGCAGCCGCTCGGCGGCGATCAGCGTCGCCGCCGACCGGGCCCGGGCCGCGAGAAGCCACCCGGTCGCCTTCGCGGCCGCCCCGGAGAGCCACACGGCGCCCGCGCCGACCGTGAGGGCCGCGCCCGCCACCCATAGCGGCGGTCCGCCGTTCGGCCGGTTGGCGGCGGGCGTGGCGGTGGTGGACACCGCCAGCAGAGCCAGCGCCGCGACGAGCAGCATGCCGCCCAGGAACAGCACCCCCGGCCCCCGTCCGGAACGCGGTCCGAACCGGCGCACCCAGCCGAGCGGCGAGGCCACCACCCGGCGCAGCGCCAGCGCGCCCGCCGTCGCGCCCAGCAGCGGTACGGCGACGGCGACCAGGGCGATCCCCGCCCAGGCCGGGGCGGTCGGCCGGTCCCACAGGCGCAGCAGGAGCAGCACCGAGAAGACGGTGGCGACCGCCGAGCCCAGCAGACAGGCGAGCCCGGTCTCCAGCGCGGCGATCCGCCGCACCTGCCAGGGCGTCGCCCCGGCCAGCCGCAGCCCGGCCAGCCGCCGGTCGCGGTGCACCGCCCCGATCCGGGCGCACTGCCCGAGGAACCCGAGCACCGGCACGAGCAGGAGCAGCAGGCTGACGATCACGCCGGTCCGGGTGCCGGGCTGGTCCAGCAGGCCGGCGGCGTAGGGCACCTGGTGGTGGCCCCGCAGCGAGGCCAGGGCGACCGCGCTGAGGGCGAACCCCGTCGCGAGCGCCGCGCCCGTCGCCGTCAGGGTGACCCGCCACCACTCGCCGCGGTCGGAGCCACGGGTGAGTTCCCAGGCGAGGCGCACGTCGGCGCGAGGGGTGTGCAGGAAGCGCGGAGAGCGGTGGGACCGCCCCGAGCGCGAGGGTCGCGGGGGTCGCGGGAGTCGCGGGGACCGCGGGGCGGAGTTCATGCCGCCACCCCCGTCGGTGCCACGCTGCCGTCCCGCAGCTGCACTTCCCGGTCCGCGTACGCCGCCACCTGGGCGTCGTGGGTGATCAGCAGGACCGCCGTCTCCGACTCGCGGGCCGTGTGCACCAGGGCCGTCATGACCTGTTCGCCCGCCAGTGAGTCCAGCGCGCCCGTCGGTTCGTCGGCGAAGACCACCTTCGGGCCGGTGACCAGGGCCCGGGCCAGTGCGGCCCGCTGTGCCTGGCCGCCGCTCAGCTCGCCCGGCCGCAGGTCCTCCTGACCGCGCACCCCGAACCGCTCCAGCCACTCACCGGCCCGGGCCCGCGCCCGGGCGCGGTCGGTGCCGGCCAGCAGCAGCGGCAGGGCGACGTTGTCCAGGGCCGTCAGCTCGGGGATGAGCTGCCCGAACTGGAACACCACGCCGAACTCGGTGCGGCGCAGTTCGCTCAGCCGCTTCTCGGGCAGGTCGTCGAGGCGCCGTCCGTCGTACGTCACCGAGCCCTCGTCCGGGCGGACGATCCCGGCGAGGCAGTGCAGCAGTGTCGACTTCCCGCTGCCGCTCGGGCCGGTCACGGCGAGGATCTCGCCGGGGCGCAGTTCGACCGACGCGCCGCGCAGGGCGGGTGTCCTGCCGTGCGCCTTGGTGAGGCCACGGGCCGTGAGGAGAGGCACGGGTCTGCTCATACTGCGTCGACCTCCGCGGTCAGGGTGGTGAGCCGGGCCGCCGTGGTGGTCATCCAGCGGAGGTCGGCGTCGAGGTGGTTGACGGCGTAGTCCGCCGAGAGCACGGTCGCCAGGTCCGCGCCCTTGGCGGCCTTGAGCGCCGTCAGTTCCCGCATCCGCTCCATGTGGGCGGCGCGCTGGGCGCTCAGATACCCGGCCGGGTCGCCGCCCGAGAGGATCGCGACGACGACCTTGGCGAAGATCTCGTTGGCCACGAAGGGGGCGGGCGGTGCGATCTCCCCGGCCCAGCGGGCCAGTTCGCCGGCCCCCTCGTCCGTCGCGCGGTACATCGTCCGCTCCGGACCCCCGTCCGAGTCGGTGCCCTCGACCTCGGCGAGGCCGTCCCGGACGAGACGCTGGAGGGTCGTGTAGACCTGCCCGTAGGCCAGGGGGCGGGCCTGCGGGAAGCGGTCGTCGTGGCGTCGCTTGAGGTCGTAGCCGTGGCTCGGACCCGAGGCGAGCAGGCCCAGCAGGATGTGGCGGGTGCTCATGCCGATCATTATGCACTGAGTATATGTACTGAGTGAATAGTGATCGGTGGAAAGAAGTGCGTGCCGCATGTGCGGGGCTGCTCACTCGGTGATGGCGTACGCCTCCGCCGACCACAGCGAAATCCCGAACCGCGTGGCCCGCTTGTCGCCCTGCACCCGTACGAACCGCACGTCCCGCTCGTCCATGCGGACGCTCTCGCGGCCGCCCCGGCTGTCCCGGACCGTCGCCGCCGTGCGCCAGCGGCGGCCGTCCGCCGACACCTGGACGCGGTACGCCGAGGGGTGGGCGTCCTGCCAGCGCAGCGCGACCTGCCCGAGCCGCGCCGGGCGGGGGAGCTCGACCTGCCACCAGGCGCCGTCGTCGGCCGGGGACGACCAGCGCGTGTCCGGGGCGCCGTCGTTCGCCGCCGACGCCGGGAAGTCGGGCGTCTCGTCGGCCGAGGAACGTGCCGTGCCGGTGCGGGCCAGGTCGGGGCCGCCGGTGGGCGGGTAGGCGTGGACGGTGAGCGTGCGGGTCGCTCCCGCGAAGCCCAGCCGGATGTCGTACGACCGCATCGGCGTGCCGCGCTCGACGGTCACCTCGACGGGGACCTCCGCCCGCGTGCCGCGCTCCACGGTCAGCTCGCCCTTCGGCACCCGGACCCGCACGCCCTCGGGCGCCTCCACGGTGAGCCTGCCGCGGGCGTCGGCGGGCCGCAGCGAGCCCAGCCCGGCGGACAGCCGCAGGACCCGGCCGGTCTCGGCGTCCACCTCGTCACGCTCCAGCTCCAGGGAGCCGGCGGGGGAGTCCTCGAACCAGGGGACGAGATGGCGCACCCGGGCCGGAGCGGGTCCGGCGACCCGCACGGCGTCCACGGGCGGGTCGGCCCGCGCCTCGCCCGCGCCCGGACCGGCGGTCCCGTCGGCGTTCCGGCCCCGCACCCGCACCTCGGTCGCGCCCGAACCCGACAACCTGCCGATCGGGCGCCAGCCCCGGCCCGGTACGTGCGCCTCGACCGTGCCCTCGGTACCGGGGTCGGTGAGGACCGTCACCGTCGTCAGGGGACGGGGGCGGGGGAAGCGCAGGGTGCGGTCGTCCGACGGGGAACCGGGGTTGCGGGGCGGCTCGTGGTCGATGCCCGCCCAGGACGCGTACGCCTTCTGCGCCCGCCGCAGGAAGGGGTCCAGGACGTCCGTGCCGACCTCGGCCCGGGCCTGCTCCAGCCCGGCCCGCAGGGCGCCCAGCCTGCGATACGCCGTCCAGGCCGCCGACGTGTCCCCGGCGCGCTGCGCGTCCAGCATGTCGAGCGCGGCCGTGCCCGCCTCGCCGTAGCCGGCCAGCTGCTCGGACCAGGGGGCGACCTCGGAGGCGAGGGCGGTGTCCGAGAGCCGCCGGGGCAGCTCGCGCAGCACGGTGAAGGCCTCGCGCAGCCGCCGCGCGGCGTCACCGCCCGGCGTGCGGTCACGCCAGTACGCCTCGGTCAGCGGGCGCAGATACGCCGACTCCTCGTCGTTAAGCACCGACGACGCGTCGTTCCCGGCAAGCGCCGCCAGGGCCTGCTCGCGGCGCCGGTCCCCGCCCGCCAGGTCGGCGATCGCGGCGCGCCAGGACTCCCCGGGGCTGTAGGAACGCGGGTTCCACGCGTAGTCGGCGGCGGTGAACAGCGGGATGCGGGACGCCTCCGGCTGCTGCATCGCGTTGGCGAGCAGGGCGGCGGAGCCGGTCGCGACGGCGGGCTCACGGCCCTGGTAGGGGCCGAGGAAGATACGGCCGGGGTCGTAGTCGTTGACCGGGTAGTTGTCCATCGTGACCAGCGGGTGCCCGAGCGCCTCCCGCGCGTCGGCCAGCTCCCCGCCCGTGATCGTGCGGGGCACCACCCCGACGCCCGTCCACGCCACCTCGACACCCTGGTCCAGCTCGCTCGCCAGCGCCCGCCGGTAGTCGGTCGTGCCGTCCTCGTAGTACTCCGTCGGCATCAGCGACAGACCGGCGGCGCCGGGGTGCCGCTTTGTAAGGTGCCGGGCCACCGCGTTCGCCACCCGGGACTGCGCCTCCGCCGCCGCCCGCGGGCCGGAGCCGAACCGGTCGGCGTCCGCCTCGCAGTGCCACTCGCTGTAGCTGACGTCCTGGAACTGGAGCTGGAAGGCCCGGAAGCCCAGCGCCCACATCGCGTCGATCTTGCGCGTCAACGCCCGCACGTCGGCGTCCGACGCGAAGCACATCGCCTGCCCCGGGGCCACCGCCCAGCCGAGCTTCACATGGTTGCCGCGGGCCCGTTCCGCCAGCTCCCGGAACTCGGCCCGCTGCTTCGCCGGGTACGGCTCACGCCAGCGGGCCTGCCGGTAGAGATCGTCGCCCGGGGCGTACAGGTAACGGTTCTGCTTGGTACGCCCCAGGAAGCCGACCTGCGCCATCCGCTGCCGGTGCGTCCACGCGGTGCCGTAGAAACCCTCGGTGATACCGCGTACGGCGGTGCCGGGCCAGTCGCGTACGACGGCCGCCGCGATCGTGCCGTCGGGACGCAGCAGCTGCCGCAGCGTCTGCACGGCGTGGAACAGCCCGTCCTCGCCGGTTCCGGTGAGGGAGACGGCGCCCCGGCCGACGGTCAGCTCGTAGCCCCCGGAGGGGAGGGCGCGGCGGTCGTTCCGGCGGACGGGCTCCGCCCCCGCCCGCACGACCAGGGCGCCGGGCGCGGCGGTATCCGTGACGCGGCGGGCCCCGGCCTGCCGCAGCAGCTCGCGCAGGGCCTCCACGGCGTGGCGGTCCGCCGACGGGTCCGTGAGCAGCGCGACCTCGTCGGTGACCGTGACCGGGGCGCCGTTCGCGCGCAGCGACTGCGGGCGCGGCCAGACGGAGAGGCCGGCTCCGGCCGTGTCGGTGTCGGGCGTCGGTGTCGCGGCCCTGCCGGGGGCGGGCGGAGCCGCCACCGCGGCGGGCGGGGCGCCGAGGCTTCCGGCGACGACGGCGACCGCGAGGGCGACTGCCCGCTTTCCACGCCGCAGTCCCACAGGCCCCCTCCAGATGTGTCCGACGGACGCGACAGATGTCCGACAGCTGTGCCGACCGGGACGACGAGCCCACCACCCGCCCGGTGAAGGTGTCAACGAGAGTGGCCGTTGTGACCGATTTACCGGAATCTTGACAGAGTGGAGGGGAGTGGAATGTGAGCAGGAGCACGATGTTCGGCCTGGGACGTCTGCCATCGCGTCGACTGGGTAGGGCTGCGATAGCCATCGAAAGTTGAACCCGACAAGCACGATCAGGAGGCCCCCGTGGCTGCGATGACTTTCCTTCCGCTCCCGGCCCCGTCCAAACCCGTGGCGGACACGTCCGCCGACCTCGACCCCCACTACGACGATCCGCGCTACGAAGACCCCCACTACTGCGTCTTCAGCTCCGAGAACACCTGCGCCGAGCCCCCGCTCACCAGCGAGCCCCCGCTCCCTGACGCCGAGCCCCTCACCAGCGAGCCGCCGCTCGCCGAATCCGCCCCGCTGACCAGCGAGCACTCCGCCCTCATTCCGGACTTCCCGGGGATCTAGGGGCCTCTATGACCGCACCGCGGCCGGCCGAACCGCCCTCCGAGGACCTGTCCCGCCTCGCCGACCTGCACGGCGTCGCGACCTCTTACAGCCCGTCCCCGGACCGTACGGTCGCGGCCTCGGCCACCGCGGTCACCCTGACCCTGGCCGCTCTCGGCGTGGACGCGAGCACGCCCGGCGCCGTCCGCGCCGCGCTCGCCGCCCGGGAGCGGGAACAGGCCGCACGACTGCTGCCGCCCACGGTGGTCGGCTGGGGCGTCAGCCCCCCGGCCGCCCTGGCCGCGCTCCCCGAGGGCACCCTGCTGCGCATCGAGACCGAGCAGGGCGGGACACGCGACTCGGCCGAGCGGCTCCCGCCCGGCGTCCACCGGCTGACCGCCACGGCCCCCGACGGCCGCGCAGCCGACGCCCACCTGATCATCGCCCCGGCCCGGCTGCCCACGCCGCCCGGACGCTCGTACGGACTGCTCGTCCAGCTCTACTCCCTCCTCTCCCGCCGCTCCTGGGGCATGGGCGACCTCGGCGACCTCGCCGAACTGGCCGGCTGGGCCGGGCGGTCGCTCGGCGCCGGGTTCGTCCAGGTCAACCCGCTGCACGCGGCCGTGCCCGGCGTCCCCACCGACCCCTCCCCGTACCGCCCCTCCTCGCGCCGCTTCCCCGACCCCGTGCACCTGAGGATCGAGGACATCCCCGAGTGCGCCTACGTCGAGGACCCCCAGCGGCTGCGCGCGCTGCTGGGGAGATCCGGACGGCTGCGCGAAGCCGTGCTGGAGAAGGGCGCGCTGATCGACCGGGACGCCGTCTGGGAGCTGAAGCGGGAGGCGCTCGGGCTGCTGTGCGAGGTGCCGCTCGGCCCCGGCAGACGCGCCGCCTACCGCGACTTCCTCGCCGCGCAGGGCCAGGCCCTGGAGGACCACGCCACCTGGTGCGCGCTCGCCGAGGTGCACGGCCCGGACTGGCACCGCTGGCCGACCGGCCTGCGCGACCCCCGCTCGGCCGACACCGACCGCGCCCGGGGCGGCCTCATGGACCGGGTGGACTTCTGGTCGCGGCTCGCCTGGCTCACCGACACCCAGCTGACCGCGGCGCAGCGCGCGGGCCGCGAGGCCGGGATGCCGGTCGGGATCGTGCACGACCTCGCGGTCGGCGTCCACCCCGTCGGCGCCGACGCCTGGGCGCAGCAGGAGTACTTCGCCGCCGGCATGTCGGTGGGCGCGCCCCCGGACGCCTTCAACGCCCGCGGCCAGGACTGGGGCCTGCCGCCCTGGCGCCCCGACCGCCTCGCCGACTCGGGCTACGCCCCCTTCCGCGAGCTGCTCCGCGCCCTGTTCCGCTACGCCGGAGCGCTGCGCATCGACCACGTCATGGGCCTGTTCCGGCTGTGGTGGGTCCCCCAGGGCCGGCCGCCCACCGAGGGCACCTACGTCCGCTACGACGCCGAGGCCATGCTCGCCGTGCTCGTCCTGGAGGCCTCCCGGTCCGGGGCGCCGGTGATCGGCGAGGACCTGGGCACCGTGGAACCCGGCGTCCGCGAGGCGCTGCGCGAGCGCGGGGTGCTCGGCACGTCCGTGCTGTGGTTCGAACGCGACTGGGAGGGCGACGGCCTCCCCCTGCCCCCCGACGACTGGCGCGCCGACTGCCTGGCCACCGCCACCACCCACGATCTGCCCTCCACGGCCGCCCGCCTCACCGGCGAGCACGTCGAACTCCGCGACAGCCTCGGCCTGCTCGCCCGCCCGCTCGACGAGGAGCGCGCCGAGGCCGCCGCCGACACCGGCGAGTGGCTGTCCGTGCTCGCCCGCCTCGGCCTGCTGCACGGCACCGGCGGCGGCACCGACACCTCCTCGGAGGAGGCCGAGATCCAGGCCGTCCACCGCTTCCTGCTG
This sequence comes from Streptomyces sp. NPDC041940, assembly GCF_055589465.1. Lineage (NCBI taxonomy): Bacteria > Bacillati > Actinomycetota > Actinomycetes > Kitasatosporales > Streptomycetaceae > Streptomyces > Streptomyces sp. NPDC041940. The sequence continues at coordinate 73,169 of NZ_JBVJBP010000015.1, read as the reverse complement.
CGCACCCCGGCCCGTATGGTCGGCGTCTGGCTCCCGGACGGGGTCGGCGACCGCCGCCCGCAGAACCTCCCGGGCACCTGGGACCAGTACCCGAACTGGCGGCTCCCGATCGCGGACGCGGGGGGACGCCCCGTGACGCTGGAGGAACTGGCGGCGTCGCCCCGACTGCACGCCCTCGTCGAGGTGTTGCGGGAACCGGGCGGCCCGTCCGGCGGCTGAAGGCGACTCTTACGGCACCCCGGGCGCGCGGCCCCCGGGGGCGTTGGATACTTTTGACACCGTGGACAAGAAGAACGCCCTGCGCGCCGGCGCCCTGGCAGCCGGAACGACGCTCATGATGCTGCTCGTGTCGTCCCCCGCCTTCGCGGTCAGCCGCGACGACGGTGACGACCCCGGCCCGGGCCTGAGCGTCATCGAGACGCTGGGCCTCTTCGTCGTGGCCCCCATCGTGCTGTACCTGGTCATCCACGGTCTGGTGGTGATCGGCGACAAGTCGCACAAGAAGAAGGACACGACCAGCTCCAACATCGCCACCAGGGCCGGCGCCGAGGCCGAATCCAAGGCCTGATCAGGGGAGTCCCGGAGGGGGAGTCACCGCCCGGCTGCCCTCTCCGTCCCCGCCAGCAGTTCCCTCAGCAGGCCGGCCAGTTGGCCGGCCTGTTTCTCGTCGAGGCCGGACAGGGCCTCCGTCTGGACCGCCAGCCCCGCGACGGCCGCCTCGTCGATGAGGCGCAGTCCCTCCTCCGTGAGCGTCACCTGAAGCCCCCGCCGGTCGTGCGGATCGGGGGAGCGGCGCAGCAGCCCGGCCCGCTCCAGCTTGTCCAGGCGGCCGGTCATCCCGCCCGTGGTGAGCATCAGCGTCTCCGACAGCCGGCGCGGTGAGAGCGTGTAGGGCTCGCCGGAGCGGCGCAGGGTCGCCAGGACGTCGAACTCGCCGCGGGAGACCCCGAACCGTCCGTAGGTGTCGTCCAGGCGGTCGGTCATCGCGCGGGCCAGCCGGTAGACCCGGCCGAAGACCTCCATCGCCCGGGTGTCGAGCTCCGGGCGGACCGTCCCCCACTGGTCGATGATCGCGTCGACAGGGTCCCTGCGCTGCTCGGGGCGTTCGTTCATGGCACGAGTATCGGCCGCCGTTCGGTCACCCGCAAGAAAGTAGCTTGACGAAAAGTTACTTAGAGCTAAGCTACTTTCTACTGACCTACTTCGAAGGGTGCCTCCCATGGCCTCCTCCCGCCCCGAGCTCATCGCCCTCACCGCCCTCGCCCCCGTCTCCTGGGGCACGACCTACGCGGTCACCACCGAGTTCCTCCCGGCCGACCGCCCCCTGTTCACCGGCCTGATGCGCGCCCTGCCCGCCGGACTGCTGCTGCTCGCCCTGGCCCGGGTGCTGCCGCGCGGTGCCTGGTGGTGGAAGGCGGCGGTGCTCGGCGCGCTGAACATCGGCGCCTTCTTCCCGCTGCTGTTCCTCTCGGCGTACCGGCTGCCCGGCGGCATGGCGGCGGTCGTCGGCTCGGCCGGGCCGCTCTTCGTGGCAGGCCTCGCGGCGCTGCTGCTCGGGCAGCGGCCGACCCCGCGCACGCTGCTGACCGGGGCCGTGGCCGCGTTCGGCGTCAGCCTCGTCGTCCTGCGCGCGGCCGGGGCGCTGGACGCGCTCGGCCTGCTGGCCGCCCTGGCCTCCACGGCCTCCATGTCCACCGGCACGGTCCTCACCCAACGCTGGGGGCGGCCTCCCGGCGTCGGCCCACTCGCCCTCACCGGCTGGCAGCTGACCGCGGGAGGCCTGCTCATCGCGCCGCTCGCCTTCCTGGCCGAGGGCGCGCCGCCGGCACTCGACGCCCGGGCGGCCGGCGGCTACCTCTACCTCGCCGTCGCCAACACGGCGGTCGCCTACTGGCTCTGGTTCCGCGGCATCGGCCGCCTCACCGCCACCCAGGTCACCTTCCTCGGCCCGCTCTCCCCGCTGACCGCGGCCGTCGTCGGCTGGGCGGCGCTCGGACAGGCGCTGACGCCCGTGCAGCTGGTGGGCATGGCGCTGGCGTTCGGGGCGACGGTGGCGGGGCAGATCGGGGCTCGGCCGATGGTGCCGCGGCGGGAGGGGGCCATGCAGACAAAGCCGGCGGAAGACCGGCCGGTCACGGAAAGGGGCGCCCGGCACATCGCCGGGCGCCCCTGAGCCGTAGCCGCTGCCTACCGGCCGGCCGCCGCGTCCGCCTGCTGGGCCCGCAGCGCGCGTTCCACGCCCGCGCGGGACTCCGAGACCAGGCGCCTGAGGGCCGCGTTCGGGGCCGCGGCCGTCAGCCAGGCGTCGGTCTTGTCCAGGGTCTCCTGGGAGACCTGGACGGTCGGGTAGAGGCCGACGGCGATCTGCTGGGCCATCTCGTGGGAGCGGGACCCCCAGATGTCCTTGACCACCTCGAAGTACCGGTCCGCGTACGGGGCGAGCACCTCACGCTGGTCGGTCTGGACGAAACCGCCGATGACCGCCTCCTGAACGGCGTTCGGCAGCTTGTCGGAGTCGACGACCGACGCCCACGCCTCCGCCTTGGCCTCCTCGGTCGGGCGGGAGGCCCGGGCGGTGGCGGCGTGCCGCTCACCGGCGGCCGTACGGTCACGGTCGTACTCGCCCGCGATCTCCGCCTCGTCGAACCGGCCGACCGCGGCGAGCCGCTGCACGAACGACCACCGCAGCTCCGTGTCGACGACCAGGCCCTCGACGGTCTGCGAGCCGTCCAGCAGCGCGTCCAGCACGTCCAGCTGCTCGGGCGTGCGGGCCGTCGCGGCGAACGCGCGCGCCCACGCCAGCTGGTGGTCGCTGCCCGGCGCCGCCGCCCGCAGATGGGCCAGCGTCGCATCCGTCCAGCGGGCCAGCAGCGCCTCGCGGGCGGCCGGGTCGGCGTACAGGTCGATGGCCAGCTTCACCTGGCGGTGCAGCGACTGCACCACGCCGATGTCCGACTCCTTGCCGATGCCGGACAGCACCAGGGCCAGGTAGTCGCGGGCCGCGAGTTCGGCGTCGCGGGTCATGTCCCAGGCCGACGCCCAGCACAGGGCACGGGGCAGGGAGGACTGGAAGTCGCCGAGATGCTCCGTGACGACGGCCAGGGACTGCTCGTCCAGGCGGACCTTCGCGTACGACAGGTCGTCGTCGTTGAGCAGGATCACGGCCGGGCGGCGCTTGCCCACCAGCTGCGGTACGGCCGTCAGCTCGCCGTCCACGTCCAGCTCGATGCGCTCCTCGCGGACCAGCTTGCCGCTCTCGTCGTCCAGTTCGTAGAGGCCGACGGCGATGCGGTGCGGCCGCAGGGTCGGCTCGCCCTTGGCGCCCGTGGGCAGGGCCGGGGCCTCCTGGTGGATGGCGAACGACGTGACGACACCGTCGGAGTCGGTCTCGATCCGCGGGCGCAGGACGTTGATGCCGGCCGTCTCCAGCCACGCCTTCGACCAGGCCTTCAGATCACGCCCCGAGGTCTCCTCCAGGGCGCCCAGCAGATCGGACAGACGCGTGTTGCCGAACGCGTGCGCCTTGAAGTACGCCTGCACGCCCCGGAAGAACTCGTCCTCGCCGACGTACGCGACGAGCTGCTTCAGAACGGAAGCCCCCTTCGCGTAGGTGATGCCGTCGAAGTTGACGAGCACGTCGTCCAGGTCGTTGATCTCGGCCATGATCGGGTGCGTCGACGGCAGCTGGTCCTGGCGGTACGCCCACGTCTTCATGGAGTTGGCGAACGTGGTCCAGGAGTGCGGCCAGCGCGACTCGGGGTGCGCCGACTGGCAGGCGATCGACGTGTACGTGGCGAACGACTCGTTCAGCCACAGGTCGTTCCACCACTCCATGGTCACGAGGTCGCCGAACCACATGTGGGCCAGCTCGTGCAGGATGGTCTCCGCACGCACCTCGTACGCCGCGTCCGTCACCTTCGACCGGAACACGTACTGGTCGCGGATGGTCACCGCGCCCGCGTTCTCCATCGCGCCCGCGTTGAACTCCGGCACGAACAGCTGGTCGTACTTCTCGAACGGGTACGTGTAGTCGAACTTCTCCTGGAACCACTCGAAGCCCTGCCGGGTCACCTCGAAGATGGCGTCCGAGTCGAGGTACTCGGCGAGCGAGGGACGGCAGTAGATGCCGAGCGGGACGGACTGGCCGTCCTTCTCGTACACGCTGTGCACGGAGTGGTACGGGCCGACGATCAGCGCCGTGATGTACGACGAGATGCGCGGCGTCGGCTCGAACGCCCAGACGTTGTCCTGGGCCTCCGGAGTGGGCGAGTTGGAGATGACCGTCCAGCCCTCCGGCGCCCTCACGGTGAACTGGAAGGTCGCCTTGAGGTCCGGCTGCTCGAAGCTCGCGAACACCCGGCGGGCGTCCGGAACCTCGAACTGGGTGTAGAGGTAGGCCTGGTCGTCGACCGGGTCGACGAACCGGTGCAGGCCCTCACCGGTGTTGGTGTACGCGCAGTCGGCGACCACCCGGAGGATGTTGCGGCCCTGGAGCAGCTCGGGCAGGGCGATCCGGGAGTCCGCGAAGACATCGGCGGGGTCGAGGGAGTCCCCGTTCAGGGTCACCTCGTGCACGGCCGGGGCGACGAGGTCGATGAACGACTCGGCACCGTTCTCGGCGGTCACATCGAAGCGCACCGTGGTCACGGACCGGTAGGTGCCGCCCTCCTGCGCGCCGGAGAGATCGAGCTCGATCTCGTACGAGTCAACGGCGAGCAGCTGCGCCCGCTGCTGCGCCTCTTCGCGGGTCAGGTTTGTGCCAGGCACGCGGTCATCTCCTCGTTATGGGTGGGTTGCGTCATCTTTCCACGGCAGCCTGGCATCAATCGACGATCTGGGCGTCTCCTAGGGTTACCCCTCGGCAGGCCGCTGTCCGGCGGGAACGCGACGTCCGGAATCCGCCGGTGCCCCGGGCCCGCGCGAGCGAACCTGATGAGCATGACGACGACCTACAGCGCACTGCCCATCACTCCGCGCGCCCTGAAGGACCTCCGCACCACGGACGACGCGGGCCGGCCCACCACCCCGTTCACCGACGCCGAGGGCGGAGCACCGCTCCGCTGCTGCCTGCGCCGGGCCGAGCCCGGCGAACGCCTCGCCCTGGTCTCCTACGCTCCACTGCGCCGCTGGGCGGCGGAGCGGGGCGTCAACCCCGGCGCCTACGACGAACAGGGCCCGGTCTTCATCCACGCCGAGGAGTGCGCCGGACCGGAGACCGACGCCCTGCCCTTCACCGACAGCCATCGCACGGTCCGCCGCTACTCGGCCGACGGGCGCATCCTGGGCGGCCGGCTGGTCGGGGACGGCGCCTTCGAGGAGGCCTTCACGGAAGCATTCGACGACCCGGCCGTGGCGCTCGTCCACGTCCGGGCCGTCGAGTACGGCTGCTTCTACTACGAGGTGCGCAGGGACTAGCCCTTCAGCTCCGCCGCCACCAGCTCCGCGATCTGGATCGCGTTCAGGGCCGCGCCCTTGCGGAGGTTGTCGTTGGAGAGGAAGAGGGCCAGGCCGTTGTCCACCGTCTCGTCGCGCCGGATGCGGCCGACGTAGGAGGGGTCCTGGCCGGCGGCCTGGAGGGGGGTGGGGATGTCGGTGACGACGACGCCCGGGGCGTCCGCCAGCAGCTCCGTCGCCCGCTCGGGGGAGATCGGCCGGGCGAAGCGGGCGTTGACCTGGAGGGAGTGGCCGGAGAAGACCGGGACGCGCACGCAGGTGCCGGAGACCTTCAGCTCGGGGATCTCCAGGATCTTGCGGGACTCGTTGCGGAGCTTCTGCTCCTCGTCGGTCTCGTTCAGGCCGTCGTCGACGATGTTGCCCGCAAGCGGCAGCACGTTGAAGGCGATGGGGCGCTTGTAGACGCCCGGCTCGGGGAAGTCGACCGCTTCGCCGTCGTGGGTGAGCTGGTCGGCGTCGGCGACGACCTTCTGCGTCTGGCCGTGCAGCTCGGCGACGCCCGCGAGACCGGAGCCGGAGACGGCCTGGTACGTGGCGACGACCAGGGCCTCCAGGCCCGCCTCGTCGTGCAGCGGACGCAGGACCGGCATGGCGGCCATCGTCGTGCAGTTCGGGTTGGCGATGATGCCCTTGGGGCGGTCCTTGATCGCGTGCGGGTTCACCTCGGAGACGACCAAGGGCACCTCGGGGTGCTTGCGCCACGCGGAGGAGTTGTCGATCACGACGGCGCCCTGGGAGGCGACCTTCTCGGCCAGCGCCTTGGAGGTGGCACCGCCCGCGGAGAACAGCACGATGTCCAGGCCGGTGTAGTCGGCGGTCGAGGCGTCCTCCACCGTCACACCGTCCAGCTCCGAGCCCGCCGAGCGGGCCGAGGCGAACAGGCGCAGCTCGGTGACCGGGAAGTTCCGTTCCTTGAGGATCCTGCGCATGACCGTGCCGACCTGTCCGGTGGCTCCGACGATTCCGACCCTCACGGTGACTCCCTCTCCTGCGTCTCTTCACATGCTCGTTGCTTGGCCGAGGCTTTTCCATCATGCGGCCGACCACGGCCCATCTGTCCACTTCTTTCCCCGGGCTGTCCGGTGAGTGGGACGAGATGTCCCGCTCCTCGGTTGCGGACCTGCGGTGGCAGCCGCTCTGAGCTGGAGAAATTCGTTCGACAGGGGTCGTGCGCCGCAAGCTCACCTGCCCCTCCCGCCCTCCGCCACACGGGAGTGTGACGTATACCTCTGTCGCCGTGGCCGGAAAACCTTCGGAGGACGACCGAACGTTCCGGGCCGGGCCGGCGTCGTAGGAGAAACACGGCGAGGGGGGTGGCTTGTGCTGCTGCGCGGAAGGGCCCGGCGCGGCCGGGAGACACCGCGGGAGGGTGCCGGCGACGATCCGCTGGACGCGGCACAGGAACGCCGGGTGCGGGCGGTGCTCGCGCTCGGCGGGGTGCCGCAGGCGGACCTGCCGGACGGGGTGCAGCAGGTCCGCCTGCGGCTGCTGGAGCGGGCCGCGAGCGGGCGGGAGGCGCCGCGGGACGTCTCGGCGTGGGCGGCGGTCGTCGCCTCCAACCTGGCCATGGACTGGCACCGGGCCAAGCGCCGCCAGGAGCGGCTCGGGGAGCGGCTGGCCGCCCTGCGCCAGCCGGCGGAGCACCCCTCCGGCGAGGACAGCAGCGTGCTGTCGGTCGCCGTCGCCCAGGGCCTGGACGAGCTGCCCGACGCCCAGCGTCAGGTCGTCGTCCTGCGCTTCTACGCCGATCTGCCGGTGCGGTCCATCGCCGAGCAGCTCGGCGTCCCGGAGGGCACGGTCAAGAGCAGGTTGCACACGGCGGTACGGGCTCTGCGCGCCCGCCTGCACGAGGACGAGGTGGTGTGACGTGACCGCCCGGAACGAGAACAACGAGAACGATGCCGCCCGGCGTGACGGCAGTGACGGTTGTGGCGGTGCCGAGTACGACGGCATGGACGCGCTGATGGCGGCGATCGTCGGCGCCCCCGTACCGGAGGCCGCCCACCAGGACACCGACTACCTGGCGGCCCACCACGCGGCCGCGACCGACGTCGCCCTGCTGCGCGAGCAGCTGACGCTGCTGGGCGACACACTGGCGCACGGCGAGGAGACCCGGCACGAGGCGGACTCCGGGGCCGGTGCCGGTGCCGGGGCGCAGGCTCGGGTGGATGTGGGGGATTCGGCGGGGCGGACCCGGGCGGGGGGCCCCGCGGACGGGCCGCGGGGCGTGCATGCGGCTGGGCCGGGGGCGGCGGTCGATTCGGCGCAGGCTCGGGTGGATGTCGGGGATTCGGCGGGGCGAGCCCGGGCGGGGGACCCGGCGGGCGGGCCGAGGGGCGTGCACGGCGCCGGGCCGGGGGTGGCCGCCGATGCGGCGGTGAGGGGGCTGCCTGTGAGGTCGCGGTGTGGCCGTCGCTCCCTGGCTCTGCGCGGTCTTGTCGCCGCCGTGGCCGCAACCGTCGTCTTGGGCATGGGGTGGCTCGTCGTGCAGGGCGGTGCCGGGGGCGACTCGGAGGGGAGTTCGGCCGCCGATGCCGCGGCGAGTCCGCAGCACGGCAGCGAGGGCGCCAAGCTCGGTCACGCCGGCTATCTCGCCTGCGCCCGGATCGTCGTCGAGGGCACCGTCGCCGAGGTCGAACCGGTCGCCGGCACCGGGCAGGACCGCGTCACCCTCGACGTGGAGCGCTCCTACAAGCCCGCCAAGGGCCAGGACCAGGTCGTCTTCCCGATGGGCGAGGACGTCGACCCCCGGCTGCGGCCGGGCGATCACGTCCTGGTCGGGATCACGGGCGGGCAGGCCGAACCGGACCTGTGGAGCGTCGGAGAGAAGGAGATCGCCCGCGAACGGGCCTGGATCACCGCCGCCCTGCCCGAGTCGCGCACGATCCCCTGCCCGTAGCGGCTCATGAAGAAGGGCGGGCGCCCGTACGGACGCCCGCCCACCAAGACCGTCAGCCGCTGTTACGGCACGACCTTCTCGATCTTCACGCTGCCCAGGCCCGCGACCGTGCCGCGCGCGTTGACCAGCTGGACCTGCCCGAAGAACTCACGCCCCTCGGGAGCGGCCGCCGCGGCGGTGACGCTGCCCGAGACCGTGGCGGACGCGCCCGTGCCGAGCTTCACCGGCGCCGAACCGTCGACGCCGACGCTGCCGAGGGACGGGGAGAAGAACACGTCCTGGTAGTCGTAGGCGGTGGTGCCGGCCGGCACCGAGTAGCCGACGACCTCGACGGTGTACTTCCCGGCGGCCGGGGAGGGCACGGAGACCGACTCCTCCGAGTCGCCGTCGGCGGAGCTGCCGACCTGCGTGCCGGCGGCGTTGTAGACCGCGAGGTCCAGGTCCGCCGCGTTGTCCGAGACACCGCCGATGGCGACGTCCAGGGACTTCGCGCCCGCGGGCACCTCGACCGTCGTGGTCTGCGTCTCACCCTGCTTGATCGACGGACGGGTCGTCTTCGCCGAGCCGAGCGGACCGCCCACCAGCTTGCCCTCCAGCGCGGCGAAGCCGTTCTTCACCTTCCAGGAGGCGGCGGCCGGGGTGCCGACCTTCGCCTCGGGCACGGTCACGGTCTCCGGGTCGAAGGCCGCGCCGAGCACGGCGACATCCAGCTTGTACGGGTTGTCGAGCAGCGGCGACGTACGGCGCGACTCGACCTCGATCTCCCACACGCCCGGCTGCGGGTTCGCGTACGAACGCAGGTCGGGGCGGCAGGTGTTGGCCGGGTTGGCGTAGTTCGGGTAGCAGTTGATCGTCGACGTCGGGTCGGACGGGACGCCGTAGGGGTGGATCGAGATGAACCGGGTCTGGCTCTTGTCCTTCAGCCCGCTCATCGCGACCTCGAGCGTCTTCGCGCCCTCGGGCACGGTGACGTAGTAGTGCTTCGAGCTGTTGCGCTGCACCGAACCGGAGGCGGAGTACGTGTACTTCAGCGGCTCGGAGGCGACGACCGTGTTCAGGACCTGCTTGTCGATGCCCTCGGTCTTCGGGTCGTCGACCTCCAGGATCGCGCTCTTGATACCGGCGGACTTCGGCGCGGCCTGGACCTTGACGGTCACCGGCTGGTTCAGCGGCAGCCTCACCTCGTCGGAGCCGACGATGCGGAACGTGCCGCCCGCGTTGTTCTCGAAGTGCAGCTCGTGCCGGATCGCCTTGTCGGCGCCGGACGTACGCGTGACGGTGACCTCGTAGGTCTTCTTCTGACCGGCCTTCAGGCCGCCCTCACGGTCGTAGAGGCCCGTGCCGAAGCCCGGGGTCTTCAGGAACTGGTCGATCGCGGTGTCGACCGGCGCCTTCACCGTGTAGGCGTGCGACGTGGCGTCGTCGCGGATCGAGTCCCAGGCGTCCTCGATGTTCATGAGGCCCGCGCCCTCCTCGTACGCCTGCACACCCTTGATGTGGTCGGCGGTCGAGGTGAGGGCCGTGCGCAGGGTCGCCGGCGTGAGGTCGATCTTCTTCTGCTTCGCGGCCGACAGCAGCAGCGCGGCGGCGCCGGCGGCCTGCGGGGAGGCCATCGAGGTGCCCTGGAGCATGCCGTAGCCGGCCGGCAGGGTGTAGCCCGCCTCGGCGACCGGGGCGCCCGGCATCCAGGTCTGGATGGTGTTGATCGCGGCACCCGGGGCGATCAGGGTCGGGGTGAAGCCGCCGTCCTCACGCGGGCCGCGCGAGGAGAACGGCATCAGCGCGTACTTCTTCTCCACGACCGAGCCGTAGTTGGCGGCCCAGGTCTGCTTGGAGACGGACGCGCCGACCGAGATGACCTTGTCGGCCAGGGCCGGGTCGCCGATGGTGTTCGTGCCGGGGCCGGAGTTGCCCGCGGAGATCACCAGCTGGACGCCGTACTCGTCGATCAGGCGCGTGTACAGCTCGGCGCGCGCGTTGTTGCCGTCGTTCAGCGCCGGCAGGCCGCCGATGGACATGTTGACGATGTCGACGCCGCGCTTGGTGACGAGGTCGATCATGCCCTCGGTGAGCGCGACGTTGGTGCAGCCGCCGGACCAGGTGCAGGCGCGCGAGGAGACCAGCTTGGCGCCCGGAGCCGCGCCGTCCATCTTCCCGCCGAACAGGCCGTTGGCGGCGGTGATGCCCGCGACGTGCGTGCCGTGCTCGGACTCGATGACGCCGATGTTGACGAAGTCGGCCTTCGCGCCCGACGCGGTGACGACGTCCTTGCGGACCTCGACGACGAACGGCTGCCGCTCGGCGATGTCGGTGGCCGGGTCGTCGGTGCCGAAGTACCCGATCTGGAAGCCGTCCTTGTACGGCTTCATCGCGGTGTCGTCACCGAAGTCGTTGTTGTTGTTCAGGTCGACGCGGACCGTGCCGGCCGCCGCGTCGTACAGCACGCCCCAGGCGTCGGTGGTGTCGCCGTCCCGGTTGGCGTCGCCCGCCGCGTCGCCGCCGGTGGTGTACGACTCCAGGAAGGTGCTGACCTTGTAGGAGCCCGCCGGGGCCGTCCAGGTCTTCCCGCCGAAGGTGAAGCTGGGCCCGGACACGGAGGTGGTCATCGGGCGCCAGGTGCGGTCGCCGTCGACGACCGGGTCCGTCGCCGTCACCCAGTCGACGATCTTCCGCTCGCCGGTGGTGGTCTTCTGCAGCGCCGGGTGGCCGAGGTCCACGCCGGAGTCCAGGATGCCGATGGTGATGCCGCGGCCGTCCGCCTTCGGGTGGTCCTCGACGAAGTCGACCGCGCCCGTCTCGAAGGAGGGGTTGTACGGGTTCTCGGCGGGGGTCTTCTTCCCGGGTGCCGGGTACGTCCCCTTCGCGGCCTTGGCGCCCTTGGCGGCGTCCGCGCTCGGCGTCGGGTCGTCCAGCGGGATCTCCTCGCGCAGGTCGATGCCGTGCACGGAGGAGAGCTTGGCGGCGGCGGCGATGGCCGAGTCCGCCCGGGAGGTCGGGACGGTGGCGCGGACGTAGCCCAGCTTGTCGTCGGCCCGGCCCACCGTGCCGCCCTTGACCGCGTCCAGCTGCCCGGCGACCTGCTCGGTCTTCCCGGGCGCGGTGGCGATCATCATCGTGACGGTCTTGTCGCCGTCGGCCTTGGCCTCCACGAGGAGGTCCGCGTCGTCCGAACCGAGCTTGTCGGGCGCGGACTTGACGTCCGGGTCGGCGGGGGCGGAGGCGCCCGGGCCGTCGGCGGCGAAGGCCAGGGGTATCGGCCCGGCCGCGGAGAGCGCGGCGACGAGACCGGCGGCCACGGCTATGCGGGCCACACGTCTCGGGCCCGATATCGGGTCTCGCTGGGGGGTGAGGGTCATCGGCATCCCTTGTTGGTAAAGGAACGAGCGGGAACGACCAGGAGCGATCGACCCTGGTCGCAACGGTCCGAACGCGAGCCCGGACGATCGCACAGCTTTGCGTAAGGGCACGCTCTTTGGGGACTGTTGACCGAAACGAGATGGATGTATGGGGAAAACCCGCGATGCGTTTTGCGGGCATGAGTCCCGAAGACGGCGAAATCGGTTAACGTCCCTGAGTGAGAGAGAAGTTGAGGGTGGCGGCCTACGCCGTATGCGTCCGAGACGGACAGATCCTGCTCGCCCGCTCGCCCGCCCAGGACGGCACCCCCGAGTGGGTCATGCCGGGCGGCGGCATGGAGCACGGCGAGGATCCCTACGACACCGTGCGGCGGGAGGTGGAGGAGGAGACCGGGTACCGGATAGAAGTGACCGGGCTGCTCGGCGTGGACTCCTCCCACCGCGTCTTCCGCGACGGCTTCGGACGCCCCGTCGACCATCACGGCGTCCGGTTCGTCTACGAGGGCCGGATCACCGGCGGCGAACTGCGCTACGAGGTGGGCGGCTCCACCGACCTCGCCGCCTGGCAGGACCTGGACGCGGTGCCCGGACTGGTCCGGATCGGGCTGGTCGACACGGCACTGCGACTGTGGCGGGAGCGCCCGGCCGCCGGACGGCTCAACGGAGTCCCGGAATAGGTGCAGTACCCCGGAAGATGAACGCCGAGTGACCGACTCCGGGCCGTTCCCGGAGCGGTCGTCGACGCGCGGGGTAGTCCAAGATCCACGTACGGTGATCGGCGCTGCCCGTTGCCACCGCGTTTACGCGCAGGTCATTCCCGATGCCAACGATCCAGTGTGAGCGGGGTGTTCGTAAGCCGAACGCCCCGCGACCACTGCCGACGCGTTCGTACTCGGGGAGAGAAGCGCATGTCGCGCACACGCTCAGTCGCAGGATCCGGCCAGGGCATCCACCGTCGTTCCGTCCTCGCCGCCGGCGGCGCGGTCGCCCTCTCCGCGGGCGTCGGCTACGCCCTGCGGCCCAGCGACAGCCAGGCCGCCACCGCCACGGCCAAGGAGGCGACCGAGGCCGTAGCGGCCTCCTCGCGCCAGGCACCGGCCGCGCCGCTGGCCCCCTACACCAAGGGCACCACCCTCGCCTCCGTCGCCACCCCGCGCGGCAGCGGTGGCTATCGGCGCCTCGGCGACGGACCCGGCTGGCAGCGCGTCGTGCGCTCCGACCTGGCCGCGCCCAAGTCCGGCCGGGCCGGGCGCCGTACCCCGCTCGCGGCGTTCGTGCAGCTCACCGACCTGCACATCATCGACGCTCAGCACCCGCTGCGCCTGGAGTACCTCCGCTCGGCCGACATCCACGCCTGGCGGCCGCACGAGGCGCTGACCGTGCAGGGCGCCATCGCGCTGGTGGAGCGGATCAACGCGCTGCGCGGAGCCCCCGTCACCGGCGCCCCGCTGCACTTCGCCATGACCACCGGCGACAACACGGACAACAACGCCAAGTCCGAGCTGGACTGGTTCCTGAAGATCATGAGCGGTGGGCGCATCACGCCCAACACCGGGAACCCGCGCCAGTACGAGGGCGTCCAGAACAGCGGTCTCAAGCAGTACTGGCAGCCGGACGCCGCGGTCCGCGACAGCGACAAGCAGGTCGGCTTCCCGAAGCTCGACGGCTTCCTGAAGGCCGCGATCCGGGAGGTCCGCAGCCCCGGCCTCAACCTGCCCTGGTACTCCACCGTCGGCAACCACGACTCCCTGCCGATGGGCTGCTACGCCTCGCACGGCGACTCCTACCTCACCGAACTCGCCGTCGGCGGCAAGAAGCTGATGAACGTGTCGGCGGCGGAGGCGCAGCAGCTCCAGGCGCAGATCAAGAAGGCCCGGGACCCCCAGGGCGTCCGCTACCACGACTTCCTCAAGTCCCACGCCCGCTCCATGCGCTCGGTCACCCCGGACGAGAGCCGCGCCCCCTTCACCCAGGCCGAGTACCTCCAGGCCCACCTGGACCCGGCCCACCGCGGCATCGGCCCGGCCGGTCACGGCTACTCCTCCGCCAACCTCGACGCGGGCACCCAGTACTACGTCTTCCGCATCTCCGACGACGTCATCGGCATCAGCCTGGACACCACCGACGCGGGCGGCCACTACGAGGGCTCCCTCGGCACGGGCCAGATGAAGTGGCTGGAGAAGACCCTGCGGGAGAACAAGGACTCCCACGCGGTGATCTTCAGCCACCACACCAGCAAGACGATGACGAACCTCCGCAACGACCCGTCCCGTCCGGGCGAGCGCAGGCACAGCGGCGAAGAGGTCCTCGCCCTCCTCGGCAACCACCGCAACGTCCTCGCCTGGGTGAACGGCCACATCCACAAGAACGTCATCACCCCGCACTCGATGTCCGGCGGCGGCACCTTCTGGGAGATCTCCACCGCCTCCCACGTCGACTTCCCCCAGCTCGCCCGGGTCATCGAGCTGACCGACAACAAGGACGGCACGATCTCGCTGTTCACCACGCTGGTGGAGTCCTCGGCCCCGCGCCGCACGGACTTCTCCGACCTCTCCCAGACCGGCCTGGCGGCCCTCTACCGCGAGCTGTCCCTCAACGCCCCCGGCGCGAACCCGAACCTCGGCGGCGACCCCGAGGATCGCAACACCGAGCTGGTGCTGAAGAAGGGCTGATTCCGGCTCAACGGTCCGCAGTCGGTCAACCCGGGCCGTACGGCCGAGGTCCCACCCCCTGACACAGCCCGATGTGACAGAGCTCGATGTGACAGGGGGAAACGGGGACATGAAGAGACACCTGCGTACAGCCCTGACGGCGGCGACGGCCGTGGCACTGACGGCGGCGCTGGCCGCCCCGGCGCTCGCCGCTCCGGCCAAGGCTCCCAGCGGTCATGACGCGACCCGGCAGGCGGTACGGAAGGCGATCGCGGACGGCGTGCCGGGCGTGACCGTGACCGTGCGGTGGGGGCACGGCACCTGGGCGGCCACGGCCGGCGTCGGCAACCTCAAGACGGACAAGCCGCGTTCGACGGCGGACCACTACCGCGTCGGCAGCATCACGAAGACGTTCGTCGCGACCGTCCTCCTGCAACTGGAGGCGGAGGGACTGCTGTCGCTGGACGACACGGTGGAGAAGTGGCTGCCGGGCGTGGTCCGGGGCAACGGCCACGACGGCCGGCGGATCACGCTGCGCCAGCTCCTCAACCACTCCAGCGGCATCTTCGACTATCTGCGCGACACCGGCTTCCAGCAGAAGTACATGACCCCGGACGGCTTCATGAAGCACCGCTTCGACCAGGCGTCCCCCGAGGAGATGATCGCCATCGCCATGGCGAACAAGCCGCACTTCGAGGAGCCGGGCACGTCGTTCGCGTACTCCAACACCAACTACGTCCTGGCCGCACGGGTGATCGAGAAGGCCACGGGCAGCGACGACTACGCCGACGAGATCGAACGCCGGATCATCGCCCCGCTGAAGCTGTCCTCCACATCGGTCCCCACCCGGGTCACCCTGCCCCGGCCCAGCAGCCGCGCCTACTCCAAGCTGGCCAAGACGGACACGGGACCGACCTACGACGTCACGGAGCTGAACCCGCGTCTGGCATACGGCTCCGGCCAGATGGTCTCCAGCTCGGCCGACCTGACCCGCTTCTACTCGGCCCTGCTCCGGGGCAAGCTGCTCCGGCCCGAGCAGCTGAAGGAGATGAAGACCACCATCCCCTCCAGCCGGGGCAGCCGCTACGGTCTGGGGCTCGTCGACCGCGAGCTCGACTGCGGCGTCCACGTCTGGGGCCACGACGGCGGCATCTTCGGCTCGAACTCGGACGCGGTGACGACCGAGGGCGGCCGGCACTCCCTGGCCGTCAACTTCAACGGTGACTGGTCGGGAAGCACCGACGCGATCATCGAGGCGGAGTTCTGCGGTAAGTAGCTGGTCGCTACGGCTTCTCTTCTCGGTCTACATGGGTGAGGAACGCCGTCCATACGGCCGGGGGGAGGAGCAGGGCGGGGCCGGTGGGGGTTTTGGAGTCGCGGATGGCTATGGAGGGGGAGAGGTGGGCGACTTCGACACAGTTCTGCGTCGCGTCGCTGTATGAGGACGTGAACCAGGCTTGGAGGGGGGCCAGTTCCTTTGCAGAGGGGTGCGTGGGCATGGGGACCTACAGCTCTCGTCTGAGTCGGTGCAAGAACGCGGGAGTCTCTTCGGGAGGCAGCGCTGATGCTGCCATGGCGTCGAACCGACGTGTGAAGCGGTCGACTTCACGGGGCTTGTCCGAGGTGGATACGGAGCCCCAGGCGCTGTCGGCCTGTACGCGGGGTGGAAACTCGCTACCGAAGTCGAGGATCGCGAAGTCGTTGATGGAGCGGTAGCTCGGACGGAACGGCAGCACCTGGATGGTCATGTGGTCCCACCCGGACAACTCCTCGATCCGTGCGAACTGGTCGCCCATCACCTCAGCGCCCCCCATCGGATATCGCAGGGCAGCTTCCCCCAGGATGACGTGCAGCTTGACGGGGTTCTCTCGTGTGAGGACCTCCTGGCGCTTCATCCGTAGCTCCACGCTACTTCGGACAACCTCCGTGGTGTACTCCTCGATCGGCTTCTGCACTTCGTGGAGGGCACGGGCGTAGCTCTTGGTCTGGAGCAGGCCGTACACGAGGGTCGGGTGATAGGCCTTCATGGCACGAGCCTCCGGCTCCAGCCCTACGAACCCCGGCATGCCCGCAGGCATGAGCCCTCGGTACTGCGTGAGCCAGTCCTGCTGGTTGGACTCCTTGTTGAGGCTGATCAGCGACTCGACGACCTCCTCATCGGTGACGCCGTACTTGCCCAGCAGCTTGCGCAGATCGCCGACGTTGCGGAAGTTCAGTGAGCCCGACTCGATCCGCTGCAACGAGGCCTCGGAGATCCGCAGTCCGACGACCGCTTGCCTGCGGGTGAAACCGCCGCCCCGGTCGCCCAGACCACAGTTCTCCCGCAACTGACGCAACTGCAAGCCGAGTTCCAGCCGCTGCGCTGTGCGCCCGCGTTTGGCCGCCATGTGCACCGCCCCTACGATCCAACACGTTGTGCTCGTGTCCGTGTGCAGAGTGTGACACCCCCTGCTGGTCCCGCGCAGCCCGTTGTGCAGAACTGGGCATAGTCCATTTTTCTGCCGCCTGATTAATCAGCTGCGTTTCGATTGAAGTCGAAAGGCGAGGCCCGTCACCGTAAAGGGGCAGCTCACATGCGAAAGGGACGTCGATGTCGATGCCCAACCCCCACACCCCTGCCCTCCTCACCCACGACTGGTCCATGGGCTACCCCATGACCCTCCGCAGCGTCCGGCTCGCCCGGCTGCACACACGGAGACGGCTGACGATGTGGAACTGGGCCGGAGACCTCGACGACGCCGTGCTCGTCACGTCGGAGCTCGTCGCGAACGCGGTGCTGCACGGCAGGGTCGTGGGACACGAACTGTGGTTGCGGCAAGCCGTGCTGGAGGACGGCCGGCTGTCCATCGAGGTCTCGGACCCGGTACGGGTGTTTCCGGAGGTCAGGGAGTGGGCGGGAGGAGAGACCGGCCGGGGTCTGGTGGTGGTGTCCCGCATCGCCGAGGAACTGGACTGGTTCCTGCGCGCGGAGGTCGGCAAGACGGTACGGGCACGCCTTGCGGCCGGTACGTGACACAACTGTCGGGGCCGCGAGCGTACGCGCCCGCACCTCGCAAGCACGCCGGGTGGTCGGAGGTAAGTGGAGCGTCTGGGCGCTCTCGAAGGGCATGACCCCAGGCAGGCCGAGTCGCTGGTGGCCGATGTGCTCCGATAGCCCGCTGTGAGGCATCCGGCTGGTGAGACGCCCGCTCACGTTTCGAGAAGTAAGCAGGACCTTCCATACCTCGGCTGCCCGGCTCCGAACCCCTGGTGAGGCAGAGCACGCGACAGTCGGCAGTCGAGGGGGTCCCCATGACGGGACAGCAGCTCCAGGAGGCGGTCAAGGGTCTCGTGGAGGAAGCCCGGCCCTGCGCGGCGCCGCCGGATCCAGCGACTTCCGCTGCCGCCGAGCGGTTCGCCGCGCTGCTGGCGGAGGTCGCGCACCTGGACGAGGTGCGGGTCGACAGCGACTTCTTCGATGATCTCGGTGCCGATTCCCTGGTGATGGCGCACTTCTGCGCACGGGTGCGGAACCTGCCCGACCTGCCGGCGGTGTCGATGCGCGACGTGTACCGGCATCCGACCGCCGGGGGACTGGCGGCCGCACTGGTCGTCGACGGCACCCCACCACCACCCCCCGGATCCGAGGCGCCCAGCCCATCGGGACTGCCCAGGGCGCCGGTCCCGGCACCGGCGCCCCCGACCGGCCGCCCGCACCGCGTACTCTGCGGCGCGCTCCAGCTGCTGGCCTTCCTCGGCTATGCCTTCCTCCTCGCGGCCGTCACCGCCCGGGGCTACGAATGGATCGCCGCGCAGGAGCACCTGCTCGACGCGTATCTGCGGAGCGTCGTCTTCGGCGCCGCGCTGTTCGTCGTGCTGTGCGCTCTGCCCGTGATCGCCAAGTGGGTGCTGATCGGCCGGTTCACGCCACGGCGGTTCCGCGTCTGGAGCCTCACCTACTTCCGGTTCTGGCTGGTCAAGACGCTGATCCGGTCGAGCCCGCTGGTCCTGTTCGCCGGATCGCCGCTCTACCCGCTCTATCTGAGGGCCCTGGGCGCGCGGATCGGCAGGGGGGTGACGATCCTGTCGCGCAGCGCCCCCGTCTGCACCGATCTGCTGACCGTCGGTGACGGCGCTCTCGTCCGCAAGGACGCGCTGCTCAGCTGCTACCGCGCGGTCGACGGTGTGATCGAGACGGGGCCGGTCACCCTGGGCCGGGGCGCGGTCGTCAGCGAGGTGACGGTGCTGGACATCGGGGCCCGGCTGGGGGAGGGGTCCCGGCTCGGGCACGCGTCCTCCCTGCACACCGGCCAGACGGTCCCCGACGGCGAGCACTGGCACGGCTCTCCGGCCCAGCCCGCCGACGGGGCCTTCCCGGAGGTGGAACCCGCCCGGTGCGGCACCGCACGGCGAGCGGTGCACGGCGTCCTGATGCTGCTCACGGCGCTGCTGGTGTATCTGCCGCTCGCGGTGGGCTGCCTGGACGTGCTGCTCTCCCGGATGCTGGAGGGATCCGCCGTACTGAAGGGCGGGGCGACGGTGCTCTACGTCGACCTGCTGGTCGTCACGGTCGTCGTCTTCTTCGGCGGGGTGCTCGCCGCTCTCGTGGTCCTGGCCACCGTCCCCCGGCTGCTGGGCAGGTTCGTCCGGCCCGGCCGGACGTACCCGCTCTTCGGTTTCCGCCACACCGTGCATCGCACGATCGTCCTGATGACGAACAGGAAGTCCCTGACCCGGCTGTTCGGCGACAGCAGCGGCATCGTGCACTACCTGCGCTGGATCGGCTACCGCCTCTCCCCGGTCGAGCAGACCGGCTCCAACTTCGGCACCCAGGTCAAGCACGAGAGCCCGTATCTGAGCAGGGTCGGCACCGGGACCATGGTCGCGGACGGGCTGTCCCTGATGAACGCCGAGTACTCCAGCACCTCCTTCCGGCTGTCGCCGACCGCGATCGGGGCGCACAACTTCCTCGGGAACCGCATCGCCTACCCCGTCGGCGGGCGCACCGGCGACAACTGTCTGCTCGGCACCAAGGTGGCCATCCCCGTCAGCGGCCCGCTCCGGCACGATGTGGGACTGCTCGGCTCGCCCTGCTTCGAGATCCCGAGGTCGGTGGCGCGGGACAGCACCTTCGACGAGCTCAAGGAGGGGAACGGCCTCGGCCGCCGTCTCACGGCCAAGAACCGGCACAACGCCGTCACCATGGCCTGGCACCTGTTCACGGGGTGGCTGTTCTTCTTCTGTGTGGTCCTGCTGTTCGCGCTCGCCGCCAGTCAGTACCCCGTGTGGGGCACGGCGGTCCTCGCGCTCGCCAACGCCGTCATGCTGCCGTTCACCCTCGTGTACTACGTCCTCCTGGAACGGGCCGTCACGGTGGTGCACCGGCCGGAGCCGCTGTTCTGCTCGATCTACGACCGCCGGTTCTGGGTGCGCGAGCGGTACTGGAAGGTCCCCTCCGAGACCTATCTGCACGTCCTCGACGGCACACCGTTCAAGAGCCTCGTATGGCGCCTGCTCGGCGTGCGGATCGGGGCCCGGGTCTTCGACGACGGCTGCGCCGTGACCGAGCGGCCCATGGCCCGGATCGGGGACGACTGCACCCTCAACGCGGGCAGCGTCCTGCAGTGCCACTCGCAGGAGGACGGCACGTTCAAGTCGGACCGCAGCGCGCTCGGCGCCGGCTGCACCCTCGGCGTCGGAGCGTTCGTGCACTACGGCGTGACGGTGGGGGACGGCGCGGTGCTGGCGGCGGACTCCTTCCTGATGAAGGGCGAGACGGTCCCCGACCACACCCGCTGGGCGGGGAATCCGGCCCGTCCCCTCGACGAACGAGACGAAAGGAAAAGGGGAGGTGTGCGGTGATGGCGGCGACAGTGACGGCCGCGCCCCGTTGGGCGAAGGAGCCGGTGTCCGGTACCGGGGAGCACATCAGCCGTGTCCCCGGCGAGGTGACGGCGGCCCTTCGGGCGCGGGCCCGTGAACTCGGTGTGCCGCTCACCGCGATCCTCCTCGCGGCCCACGCGAAGGTGCTGGCCCTGCTCTCCGGCGACCCCGAGGTGCGCAGCGGCTACCTGGCCCCGGCCGGAACGGGGATCTTCGAGCTGACCGTCAGGCCCGGCACCTGGGGTGAGCTGGTACGGGAAGCGGGGTCGGCCGCATCGGCGGTGCCGCCGCCCGGGCCCGGGCCCGGGCCCGGCCTCGAGGTGGTCTTCGCTCCCACCGGGCACGAGGTCACCGTCCCTGCGGACGGCGGTGTGCTGCTCGGCGTATCGGCAGCCGAGGAGGACGGTCGGCTCGTGCTGCGCCTGCGGCACCGGACCGACCTGCTGGACGCGGACTGTGCCGCCCGGATCGGGGGCTACCACCGTGCCGCGCTGGAGGCGATCGCCGCAGACCCCGACGCCCGGCACGACCGGGACAGCCTGCTGTCCGCGGACGAACTCCGGTTCCAGCTCGACGGGCTGGCGGCGGGGCCCCGCCGTGCGCTGCCGGACCGCCGGTTCCACGAACTGTTCGAGGAGCGGGTGCGCGGGCATCCGGACGCCGTCGCCTTGGTCCACCAGGGCAGCGGCCTGACGTACGCGGACCTCAACACCCGGGCCAACCGGGTGGCCCGGGCCCTGCTGGCCGAGGGGCTCGCCCCGGAGGACACGGTCGCCGTGGTGACCGAGCGGGACCTGCACTGGGCGGCCGGTGTACTCGGCGTCCTCAAGGCCGGCGGCGTGTACCTGCCCGTCGACCCGCATCATCCGCCCGGCCGCATCGGCGCGATGCTCACCCGCGCCGACTGCTCGTACGTCCTCACCGAACCCGGCAGCACCGGCCGGCTGGACCAGGCACTCGCGACGCTGCCCGGAACCCGGCGGCTGCTCGTCCCGGACCTCACCGAACGGGCCGTCGACGGATCGGACCTCGGGCTGGACATCCCGGCGGACCGGCTCGCGTACGTCTTCTTCACCTCCGGCTCCACCGGAGAACCGAAGGGCGCGCTGTGCGAGCACGCCGGTCTGCTCAACCATCTGTACGCCAAGATCGAGGATCTGGGCATCGGCGAGGGCACCGTGGTGGCGCAGACGGCCTCGCAGTGCTTCGACATCTCGCTGTGGCAACTGCTCGCCGGGCTGCTGACGGGCGGGCGGACCCTGCTGGTCGAGCAGGACGCCATCCTCGACGCGGACCGGTTCCTGGACCGGATCGCCGAGGGGCGCGTCAACGTCCTCCAGGTCGTGCCGTCCTATCTCGACGTCATCCTGTCCGCGCTGGAACGCGTCCCCCGGGACCTGCCCGACCTGCGGTGCGTCTCCGTCACCGGCGAGGCGCTGCGCGGTGAGCTGGTCCAGCGGTGGTTCGCCGGCGGACCCGCCGTACGCCTGGTCAACGCCTATGGGCTGACCGAGACGTCCGACGACACCCACCACGAGGTGATCGACCGGGCGCCCGACTCCGACCGCATCCCGCTTGGCCGGCCCATCGCCAACGTCCACCAGTACGTCGTCGACGAGAACCTGCTCCCGGTGCCGCTCGGCGCACCCGGCGCCATCGTCTTCTCCGGGGTGTGCGTAGGTCGCGGCTACGTCAACGACGCCGAACGCACCGCGCACGCCTATCTGGAAGACCCCCACCGCCCCGGCCAACGGCTGTACCGGGGAGGCGACTTCGGCCGCTGGCGGCCGGACGGAAAACTGGAGTTCCTCGGCCGCCGGGACGCGCAGGTCAAGATCCGGGGGTTCCGGGTCGAGATCGGCGAGGTCGAGAACACGCTGCTGCGGGTGCCCGGCGTCACGGACTGCGCGGTCGTGGTGACCGGCGCGGAAGGGCACGGCCGCCAACTGGCCGCCTTCTGCACGAGCGAGGGCGCGGTGACCGCCGAGGACCTGCGGGAGCGGCTCGCGGACCTGCTCCCCGCGTACATGGTCCCGGCGTCCTTCCACCGGCTGGACCGCCTGCCGCTCACCGCCAACGGCAAGACCGACCGCAAGGCGCTCGCGGCACTCGCCGAGGACCTCGGCCCGGCCCGGGACTCCCACGGCGCCCCGCGGACACCGGCCGAACGGCGGCTCGCGGCGCAGTGGGCCACGGAACTCGGCCTGCCGCCCGGCCGGATCCGCCGGGACGACAACTTCTTCGACCTGGGCGGCACGTCCCTGTCGGCGGTACGGCTCGCGGTCGCGATGGACCGGGCGATCTCGCCGCGCGACCTCGCGGGCCGCCCCGTACTGGCCGATCTGGCCCGTCTGATCGACACACGGAGTACGAGAGGAGAGCGACATGCTGGCGGCACTCTTCCGCAAGAACAGGACCACCACTGAAGCCCCGGACGGCCTTCCGGTACTCGACGCCGAAGACATCCCGGATGCCCGGGCCGCGCTGCGCGAACTCGTCGCCGAGCACGGGGCGGTCACCGTTCGGGGCCTCGGACTGCGCACCCCGGCCGACGTCGAGTCGGTCCTCCGCAGGGTGGCCGAGCGTCCCGTGACGGAACGGGAGGCGTTCGCCGCCCGCGACCGCCACGCGGACGGCGTCTACTCGTCGTCGGCCTGGCCGCCCACCCAGCCCATGTGCATGCACCACGAACTCAGCTACGCCGTCGAGTGTCCCGGCCTGCTGCTGTTCGCGTGCCTGGAGCCGCCCGTCGAAGGCGGTGCCACCGCCCTGGCCGACGCGACCGCCGTGCTGCACGCGCTGCCCGCCGACCTCGTCGACCGCTTCGCCCGGGAGGGCTGGCTGCTCACCAGGGCCTACAACGAGGGGATCGGCGCGACGCTCGGTCAGTCCTTCGGTACCGACGACCGTGGTGGGGTCGAGGCCTACTGCCGTGCCCACGCGATCGACTGGTCCTGGCAGCCGGACGGTTCGCTGCGCACCTGGCAGCACCGGCACGCCGTCGTACGGCACCCGGTCTCCGGCCTGCCCTGCTGGTTCAACCAGATCGCGTTCCTGAACGAGTGGACGATGGCGCCCGAGGTCAGGGAGTTCCTGATCGAGGAGTACGGACCGAACGGTCTGCCCTTCAACACCCTGTACGGCAACGGCGATCCGGTGCCCCCGGACGTCGTCGAGCAGATCAACAAGACCTATGAGGCCCACACCGTTCGCCGGGCCTGGCAGCGCGGGGACCTGATGCTCGTGGACAACGTCCGCACCGCGCACAGCCGGGAGGCGTACCGGGGGCCGAGGGACGTCGTGGTGGCGATGGCCGACCCCGTGCGTCCCGGCCTTCCCGGACCGCGGAGGGGGAGTGAAGCGGCATGACCACCGTGCACACCGTCCCGCAGACCGCCCGGGCGGACACCCCCATGGTGCCGTCCTTCGCCGTCATCCCCGGAAACCAGGTCAAGGAGGTGCTCCAGGGCCGGGAGAAGACCGTGGTGGAGGTCGTCGAGGCCACGTACCGCCTGCACGGCGCCGGCCGTACGGTCAACCCGCCGTCCTCCTTCCTGCGCTTCCCCGACCGGCCGACGGCACGGATCATCGCCCTGCCCGCCTCGCTCGGCGGCGAGGGCGGCGAGGGCGGCGTCGACGGGCTGAAATGGATCTCCAGCTGCCCCGCCAACGTCGCCTCGGGCATTCCCCGGGCGTCCGCCGTCCTCATCCTCAACGACCCCGTCACGGGCTACCCCTTCGCCTGCATGGAGAGCTCGATCATCAGCGCCGCCAGGACCGCCGCGTCCGCCGCGTCGGCGGCCGACCGGCTCAGCAGGGGACGGCCGCGCCCGGCCCGGCTGGGGTTCGTCGGGGCGGGTCTGATCGCCCGCTACATCCACACCTATCTGGAGGGCACCGGCTGGTCCTTCGACGCCATCGGCGTGCACGACCTGTCCCCCGACAGCGCCGCGGGCTTCCGCACCTACCTGGAGCAGTCCGGGGCGGTCGGACGCGTCACCGTGCACGGCAGCGCCGAGGAACTGATCCGCCTCAGCGACCTGATCGTCTTCGCCACGGTCGCCGACCGGCCGCACATCACCGAGCCGTCGTGGTTCCGGCACAACCCGGTGGTGCTGCACGTGTCGCTGCGCGACCTCGCACCCGAGGTGCTGCTCGGCGCCACCAACGTCGTCGACGACATCGACCACTGCCTCCGGGCCGCCACCTCACCGCACCTCACCGAACGTCTCACCGGCAACCGCGACTTCCTGCTCGGCACGCTCGACGACGTGATGGCCGGCCGTGTGACGGTCCCGGCCGACCGCCCTGCGGTCTTCTCACCGTTCGGCCTGGGCGTACTGGACCTCGCGGTCGGCGGCTACGTCTACGACGAGGTGGCCCGGTCCGGCGGACTGCGGGTCATCGACCACTTCTTTCACGAACTGAGCCGGCACGGCTGAGGACGGCTCGCGTCCACCACCCGGCCCTGTACGAGGAGACCATCGTGCCAGTCATATCCGTCCCCCACGCCTTCAACGAGGAGGACCTGTACGTCGACCTCGGGCCGATGACGGGACACCGGCTCTTCCTCAAGTGCGAGGGCTTCAACTTCGCCGGTTCGATCAAGATGAAGGCCGCGACCGAGATGGTGGAGTCCGCCGAGCGCGGCGGAACCCTCAGGCGGGACTCGATCCTGGTCGAGTCCTCCTCCGGCAATCTCGGCGTGGCACTGAGCATGATCGCCGCGAGCAAGGGCTACCGCTTCGTCTGTGTGACGGACTCCCGGTGCAACCTCGCCACCCGGCTGATGATGGAGGCCCTGGGCAGCCAGGTCCATGTCGTCTCCGACGAGCGCGCCACGGGCGGTCTGCTGGGCGCGCGGCTGGCGCACGTGCGCGCCCTGTGCGCCGCCGACGACCGCTATGTGTGGCTGAGCCAGTACACCAACCCCGACAACTGGAGGGCGCACTACTTCAGGACGGCCCCGGCCATCGCCCGCTGGTTCCCGCGCCTGGACGTCCTGTTCATCGGCGTCGGCACGACCGGCACCCTGATGGGCTGCGCCCGCTGGTTCCGCTCCTGGCACCGGCCGGTGCGGATCGTCGCGGTGGACAGCGTCGGCTCCGCCATCTTCGGCGACCCGCCCGGACGCCGGATGATTCCCGGCCTCGGCATGAGCGTCCGGCCTCCGCTGCTCGACGAGAGCTATGTCGACGAGGCGGTGCGCGTCGAGGAGGCCGATGCCATCCGTACCTGCCGGACCATGGCGAGGCGGGGCTTCCTGTTCGGCGGTTCGACCGGCACGGTCGTCAGCGGGGCGACGAGCTGGCTCGCCCGGCACGGAACGCCGGGCCTCACGCCCGTCGCGATCGCCCCGGACCTCGGCGAGCGCTATCTCGACACGATCTACCAGAGCAACTGGGTGCAGGCCCTGTACGGCGCCGACACCGTCGCGGACCCCCGCGCCGTGCGGGCGCCCTCCGACTGACCGAGGACGGCCATGCGTCCCGAGCGGCTGACATCCGCCGCCTGGACCGAGCCTCCGGAGCCGCCTCGACCCGGCCGGCCCCGCGTGTGGCTGGCCCGGGTGGACGATCTCCTCGGCGTCGTGGCCCCGCTCGCCGGCACGCTGCTGGACAGCGGGGAACGGGCACGGGCCGCGGCACTGCGCCGGGCGGCGGACCGGGACGGCTACCGGGTCGCCCATGTGTGCCTGCGTCTGCTCCTCGGCGCCTACCTCGAAGTCGAGCCGTCGGACGTGACGTTCGTACGGCGGCCCTGCCCGGTGTGCCGGGGCCCGCACGGGCGTCCCGACGTGCCCGGCGTGCCCCTGTGCTTCTCCCTCTCCCGCACCGACGGTCTCTGCCTGCTCGCCTTCGCGGACACGGCGGTCGGCGCGGACATCGAGCGGCTGCCCGACCCGGACGCCGTCGCCGCCCTCACCACGACCCTGCACCCCCGGGAGGCCGAGGAACTCGCCGCGTGTCCCGCGGACCTGCGCCCCGTCGCCTTCGCCCGGGTGTGGACCCGCAAGGAGGCGTATCTGAAAGGGCTCGGCACCGGACTCGGTCGCGATCCGGGCCTCGATCATCTCGGCGCGTGCGCGCGCGGTCCACGCCGGACACCGGGCTGGACGGTCGACGACGTGGCGGTGGGAGAGGACGCGGCGGCCGCCGTCGCGGTGGCCCGGCGCTGACCGTCACGCGGGGACCGAGATGACGCCGATCGGGTGGGTGGTGGGCTGGCGGGAGCCGCCGGCCGGTTCCACCGTGACACAGACGGCGGTGGCCCCGCCGAGGCGCCCCTCCAGGACATCCGCGTGCCCCCCGCCGGCGGTGGACAGCAGTCCGGCCGACCGGAACTGCCCCGACTGGGCGTACCAGAGCTGGTAGACCCGGTCGTCAGTGAGCGACGGCAGCCCTGCCGCGAACACCGCGGACCGGTTCTCCGCCCGGGAGGCGACCACGCTCGCGGTCCCGCCGTCCGTGAACTCCTTGGTGCTGATCGTGGCGTCGGGGGCGGTCAGGACGTCGGCGAGTTGCCGGTACTCGGCGCTTTCCTCGGCGGCCTCCTCGCGCGCGCTGTCGGCCTCCGAGCTCTGCCACCAGGCGATGCCTCCGAGGGCCGCGGCCGCCGCCAGGGACGCCGCCAGGCCCAGCCGGAGCCCCTGTTGCCGGCGGCGTCGGCGCCGGGCCGCCGCCGCGACGGACCGGTCCTGAGGTACGGCGGCGATCCGCTCCAGCACCCGGCGGCGCAGGTCAGCCGAGGGCGTGCTCGTCTCGGCCGCCCCCATCTCGACGGCCGCCCCGGACAGCTGATCGACCTCGGCACGGCATGCGGGGCAACCGGCCAGGTGCTCCTCGAAGGCGGCTCCCTCCTCGGCCGGCAGCGCGTGCAGCACGTACGCGCCGACATCGAGGTGGGGGTCGTCGGTGAGGTTCACGAGCCGGCCTCCAGACAGTCGTGCAGGCGCCGCAGCCCCTGCCGCATCCGCGACTTGACGGTGCCCGCCGGCATCGAGAGCGCCTCGGCGACCTCCGCGTACGTCAGCCCCTCGTAGTAGGCCAGCACCAGGGGCAGTCTCAGCTCGCGGGTCAGCCGGGTCAGGCAGCGGAAGACCACCCGCTGCTCCTCCCGCGTCTCGACCTCTTCGGCGACGGTGTCGAAGGACCGCTCCTGCTCCCGGACCGCGGCGCGCAGCTCGCGGGCGCGGCCGGCGGCGACGGAGCGGACCCGGTCCACCGCGCGGCGGTGCGCGAGGGTGAGCACCCAGTTCCGGGCGGCTCCGCGCGCCGGCTGGAAGCGGTCGGCGGTCCGCCACACCTCCACCATCACGTCCTGGGTCACCTCCTCCGCCTGGGCCTTGTCCCTGATCACGCGGGTGGTCAGTCCCAGCACCGTGTGGGCCAGGGCGTCGTACAGTTCGGCGAAGGCGCCTTCGTCGCCGTCGGCGGCGCGGATGAGCAGCCGGTCCAGGCCGGGGTCGTCCGCGGCCCCCGCTCGTCCCCCTTGTGTGTCACCTTCCCTCTGGGCTCCGGCTCCTCGGTCCATCGCGCCTCCTCGGCTCAGCTCGACACTGGCCCTCTTCCACGGGCGGCGCATCCGGTCCGAACCCGTACGTCTGACAGATTCACCTGTCTGCCGCAGCGGACGTCCGGCCGGTCTCACGCGCGGCGAGGCGGCGCGTTTCCACTGCTGGTTCGTAGCCGTCGGCCCGACAGATCAAGATCAGGGGCCGCCGGAACACGAGGAGGGGCCGCCGGCGACTCCGGCGGCCCCTCCTCCCCCCTCCTGGTCCCGCCCCCCGGCCCGTCCCTACCGGGGCAGCACCACGACATACGCGGCCGGTTCGCGGTCGGCGGCCGCCATCAGGGCCGTGCGGACCACCGTCGCCTGCTGCTCCACCGAG
Source organism: Streptomyces sp. NPDC041940 (assembly GCF_055589465.1). NCBI lineage: Bacteria > Bacillati > Actinomycetota > Actinomycetes > Kitasatosporales > Streptomycetaceae > Streptomyces > Streptomyces sp. NPDC041940. Next base: position 45,056 of record NZ_JBVJBP010000015.1, on the reverse strand, counting down.
TCGCGGAGCTTCCTGGGCGTGATGTGAACGACCGTGATGCCGAGCCGCTCCAGGTGCTCGCGCTTGCGGGCGTACTCCGACCACTGCCCCTCGTCGTTCTGCCGGGGCGCCCGGGTGTCCAGCTCCAGGGCCAGCGCCTGGTCCGGCCAGTAGGCGTCCAGACCGCCGAGGTAGGGGCCACCCGGCAGACGCAGGTCCACGTTCCACACCGGGTCGGGCAGGCCGTACTCGCGCACCATCCGGTACAGGCGGTCCTCGGCGATCGCCCGGCCCTCGGCCAGCAGGGAATCCACCGCGTCCACTACGTGCGGGCGGCTCAGCAGCCGGGCCTGGTTCAGCTCCCGCACCACCTCGGCCGGCTCGCAGTACGCGCCGCGCACCGCCTCCGTCATCAGCCGGCGCACCACGACGGCGTCCGTGAGGCCGGCCACCGCGTCGGCCAGCGCACGGGCGACCGGCGCGACGGGCAGGCCGGTGACCTGCTCGGGGGCAGGCAGCGAGACACCCCGGACGATGCGCGCACAGCCCGCCGAGCGCAGCCGGCGCATCCGCGGGACCAGGACGTCGATCGCGTCCAGGGCCGGCAGCGAGGGAGTGGAGGAGAAGCCGTGCAGCGTCAGCGCGGCCAGGCCCGTGATCATCGCCTCGGGCTGGGCGGGGTCGCCGGAGCCGTCCGCGCCGGGCTGGGCGGGAACACCCGCGGCGCGCTCCCGGGCCGCGTACCTCAGCACCGCGTGCAGCCGCTCCTCGCTGGTCGGCGGGCCCGGGTGGAGCAGGACGACGCCGGGGAGGAGCTGCTGCCAGGGGCCGCCGGGGGTGCACTGCTCGTTCACCTGGGCCGTCGGGACACCGTGCGCGCGGAGCTGCGCGACCGTCATCACCCGGAGCCGGCCGCGGCCGGACAGCTCGTGCAGGGGGCGGGGGGAGAGCGGGGTGTTGTGCGTCATGACCGGCAATTTCCCGCGCCCGGCCCCCCTTTGAACCCCTGTTACAGGTCCGTCGACACATACGGACAATCCGGCACTAAAGGACGGATGTTCGGATGCCGAAACCCCCTGGTCCGTTCAGGTGCGGACCAGGGGTTACGGCTGTGATTGCCTGTATTCCGTAACGGTGACGGAACCCCGAATCTCAGGCCAAAGGTGTCATGGCCCGGCTACCCGGCCGCAGCGTCGCACGCCTGCCCCCGCAGCGCCCGCGCCAGATCGTCCCGGGCCTCCAGGACCAGCCGGCGCAGGGCCGGGGCCGACTCCCGGTGGGACTCCAGCCAGGCGTCCGTGGTGTCGAGGGTCTCCTGGGACTGCTGGAGCGACGGGAACAGGCCCGACACCACGTGCATCCCGATCTGGATCGACCGCTCGGCCCACACCCGCTCGATCGCCGCGAAGTACTTCTCCGTGTACGGCGCGAGCAACTCCCGCTGCGAGCCCTGCTCGAAGCCCGAGATGGTCGCCTCGACCATGGCGTTGGACAGCGCGTCCGACTCCACGACCTGCGCCCACGCCTGGGCCTTGACCGCCTGAGACGGGCGGGCGGCCAGACAGCGCACCTGGTGACGCTTGCCGGAGGCGGTGTCGTCCCGCGCCAGCTCCTCGGCCAGCACCTTCTCGTCCACCACCCCGTGCGCGGCCAGCGGCTCCAGGAACACCCAGCGCAGCTCCTGGTCCAGGTCGAGGCCCTCGACCGCCACCGCGCCCGTCAGCAGGTCCCGCAGCAGCTCGAAGTCGGCGTCGGCGGCGGCCACCCGGGCGAAGAACCGCGCCCACGCGAGCTGGTGCTCGCTGCCCGGCCCGGCCGCGTACAGCTCGCGCCGCGCGCCCTCGGAGAGCAGCCGCCCCGTCGCCTCCCGCCGGTCCGGCGCCGCGTAGTGCGTGAGGGCCGACTCGGCCCACGCGTGCAGCATCTGGAGCACGCCGATCTCGGACTCGCGCCCCGCGAACCGCAGCACCAGGTCCACGAAGTCCCGCGCCGGGAGCAGCGCGTCCCGCGTCATGTTCCACAGCGCCGACCAGCACAGGGCGCGCGCCAGCGGATCGGTCACCGACCCCAGGTGCTCGCGCAGCGTCGCCAGCGAGGTCGCGTCGAAGCGGATCTTGCAGTACGTGAGGTCGTCGTCGTTGACCAGCACCAGGTCGGGCGCCTCGGCACCCGCCAGGGCCGCCACGATCGTCCGCGCACCGTCCACGTCGGTCTCGGCGCGCGCGTACCGCTCCAGCGCGCCGCCGTCCGTCACCCGGTACAGGCCCACCGCCACCCGGTGCGGCCGCAGTTCCGGGTAGGACTCGGCGGCCTCCTGCACCACCGCCAGCTCCTCGACCCGGCCCTCCGGGCCGAGCAGCACCTGCGGGGTCAGCGAGTTCACCCCGGCCGTCTGCAGCCAGGACCGCGACCACGCGCTCATGTCCCGGCCGCTGGTCTCCTCCAGCACCGACAGCAGATCGCCCAGGCGCGTGTTGCCGTACGCGTGCCGCTTGAAGTAGCGCCGGGCGCCCTCCAGGAAGGCGTCCTGCCCGACGTAGGCCACGAGCTGCTTCAGCACCGACGCGCCCTTGGCGTACGTGATGCCGTCGAAGTTGAGCTTGGCGTCCTGCAGGTCGCGGATGTCCGCCGTGATCGGGTGCGTGGAGGGCAGCTGGTCGGCGCGGTAGGCCCACGCCTTGCGGCGGTTGGCGAAGGTCACCCAGCCGTTGACGAAACGGGTCGCGCCGACCAGCGAGAACTCGCCCATGAAGTCCGCGAAGGACTCCTTCAGCCACAGGTCGTCCCACCACTCCATGGTGACCAGGTCGCCGAACCACATGTGCGCCATCTCGTGCAGGACGACATTGGCCCGGGCCTCGTAGGACGCCTGCGTCACCTTCCCGCGGAAGATGAACTCCTCCCGGAACGTCACCAGGCCCGGGTTCTCCATCGCGCCCAGGTTGTACTCGGGCACGAACGCCTGGTCGTACTTCCCGAACGGGTACGGGTAGTCGAAGTGGTCGTGGAAGAAGTCCAGGCCCTGCTTGGTGACCAGGAAGACGTCGTCGGAGTCGAAGTGGGGCGCGAGGCCCTTGCGGCACAGCGCGCCGAGGGGGATCTCCAGCGTCGTGCCGTCCGCGAACGTACGGGAGTAGGAGTCCGTCACGTAGTGGTACGGGCCCGCCACGACACACGTGATGTACGTCGAGATCGGCTTGGTCTCGGCGAACCGCCAGACCCCGTCGCCGAGTTCACCGACGCCGTTGCTCCACACCGTCCAGCCCTCCGGCGCCCGCACCTCGAAGCGGAACGGGGCCTTGAGGTCCGGCTGCTCGAAGTTGGCGAAGACCCTGCGGGAGTCGGCCGGCTCGTACTGCGTGTACAGGTACACCTCGCCGTCCTGCGGGTCGACGAAGCGGTGCAGGCCCTCGCCGGTGCGGGAGTAGGCGCACTGGGCGTCGACGACCAGCTCGTTGTCGGCGGCCAGGTCCTCCAGCGTGATCCGGGAGCCGTCGAAGACCTCACCGGGGTCCAGATCACGGCCGTTGAGTGAGACGGCCGTCACACTCGGCGCGATCAGGTCGGCGAAGCTGCTCGCCCCGGGCTCGTTGCAGCGGAAGCGCAGCGTCGTCACCGAGCGGAAGGTGCGGGGCCCGGCGCCGCCGTCCTCGCCGACCGCGGACCGCAGGTCGAGGGACACCTCGTACCCGTCGACGCTCAGCAGGGCGGCCCGCTCCCGGGCCTCGTCGCGGGACAGATTCTCACCGGGCACGGGCGGCACTCCTCATGTGTCGTGGGGTACTGCTGAACAGCACCGATCCTGCCACGTGCCCCTGACGCCAGGGACCGGGAATGACCGGAGCGAGCACCGGCGTTCCCGGAGGAAACGGTTTCCTCGTGAGGAGAGACATGTCGGACAAGACCCCCGTCGACTTCTGGTTCGACCCGCTGTGCCCCTGGGCATGGATGACCTCCCGTTGGGTGCTGGAGGTGGAGAAGGTCAGGGACATCGAGGTCCGCTGGCACGTCATGAGCCTCGCCGTCCTCAACGAGCCCAAGCTGGACGAGCTGCCCGAGGAGTACCGCGAGCTGCTGGAGACCAAGGCGTGGGGCCCCGTCCGGGTCGTCATAGCCGCGCAGCAGGAGCACGGCCCCGAGGTGCTCGGCGACCTCTACACCGCGCTCGGCACCCGCATCCACAACCAGGAGGAGGGCCCCGGCAAGGAGACCGTCGCCGCCGCCCTCAAGGACGTGGGCCTGCCCGAGTCCCTCCTGGAGCACTGGGACTCCACCCCGTACGAGGCCGAACTGCGCGCCTCCCACAAGGAGGGCATCGACAAGGTCGGCCAGGACGTCGGCACCCCGGTGATCGCCGTGCCCGGCGCCGACGGCGAGCAGATCGCCTTCTTCGGCCCGGTCGTCACCCCGGCCCCGCAGGGCGACGAGGCCGGCCGCCTGTGGGACGGCACCCTCGCCGTGGCCTCGGTCCCCGGCTTCTACGAGATCAAGCGCACGCGCACCAAGGGCCCGGACTTCTCCAACCTCTAGGACTCACACCGAGGCGTCGGCTCCCGGGTTCTGCAATTCCTCCGGGAGCCGGCCCCCGCCGCCCGTATGACCCCAGGGCTGATACCACCGGCATCCCGCGGCGGTGCAGCGCCACAGGTCCGTACGGTGCGTCCCGAGCGCCTTCCTCTCCTCGGGCTTCAGCGGCGTGAACACCTGCGTACCGCTGCCCCCACAGGTCGGGCAGTGCTTGTCCTTGAAGAACATCAACCCCTCCTAGCCATCACCGCCAGGTCAGGGAAGTCGGTCACCACCGCGTCGACTCCCATGCGGTAGTACAGCGCGTATTCGGCGAACGCGTCCCCGAAATCGTTCGCTCCGCTCCCGCGCCGGAACTGTGCCGGCAGGAACTGGTTCTCCGCGCGGAAGGTGTACGGCCCGATCCGCAGTCCCGCCGCGTGCGCGTCCGCGACGAGCGAGCCGGCGGCGACCGACGACTTGTCCGGCCCGATCCAGTCCGCGTACTCCGCGATCTCCGCCAGGCCCGCGGGCGTCATCATCTCCTGGTAGGTCCTCCCGGGCAGGTCGTACGGCCCGCCCGTCGTCCCCAGCGCCTGCCACAGCGGCACACCGAGGCCCGTCATGCGCTTGAGGCTCGTCGGCTCGAAGGACTGCACGACGCACTCGCGCCGGCCGAGCCGGTTGCGGCGGATCACGGCCGCGAGCCTCGGTTCCAACGGCAGTCCGAGGGACCGGAAGTACGTCGGATGCTTGGTCTCCGGGAAGACGGCGATCGTCCGGCCGTGGGTCCGCGACAGCCGCCGCGCCAGCTCCACGACCTCCTGGAAGGTCATCACCTCCTCACGGCCGTCGAAGACCGTGTTGCGGTTGCGGACCTGCGGCAGCCGCTCCACCGCCCGCAGCGTCTTCAGCTCGGCGAGGGTGAAGTCCTCCGTGAACCACCCCGTCACGGCCCGGCCGTCGACCGTCTTCGTCGTACGGCGGTCCGCGAACTCGGGGTGGCGGGCCACGTCGGTCGTCTGCGAGATCTCGTTCTCGTGCCGGACGACGAGCACATGGTCCTTCGTCGGCACCAGGTCCGGTTCGATCCAGTCCGCGCCCGTCTGCACGGCGTAGGTGTAGGAGGCGGCCGTGTGCTCGGGGCGCCAGCCGGCCGCGCCGCGATGGCCGATGACCACCGGGCGCCGTTCGGCGGGGGCCGCGTGGGCGGGTACGGCCGCGACCGCCGGCGTGGCGGCGGCCGCGAGCAGGAGAGATCGCCGTCTCAGGTGCATCCAAGTCCCTCTCGTCATACGGGTGTTCAGGTCCTCGCGCGGGTCCGTGCCTCGGCGAGCCGGTCCAGGTGCTCCGCATAGCCCCGCGTGTAGAACGCGGCCCGCCCCGGATCCGGCTCGACGACCTCCGTCGGCCGGGTCCACACCTCCGCCTCCAGCGGCACCCCGTACCGCTCCGCCGCCGCCAGGACCGCGCCCCGCGCGCCCACCTCGCCCTCGACGACCCGCAGCGGCCGACCGAGCACGTCGGCGAGCAGCCGCATCCAGGCGGGGCTGCGGGTGCCGCCGCCGCAGACGGCCAGGTTCCCGTCGAGGCCCGCCGCCTCCAGGCAGTGCCGGGCCGCGTACCCGATGCCCTCGCAGGTGGCGCGGACCAGATCGCCCCGGGTCGACTCCAGGGAGACACCGAGGAGTTCGGCGCGCAGCCGTGGCTCCACGAACGGGGCGCGTTCACCGGAGGGCGCGAAGTACGGCAGCACCCGGACGCCGTTCGCGCCCGGCGGGGTCTCGGCCAGCAGGCCGTCCACCTCGTCGTGCCGCACCCCCGTCGTCGACAGCACCCAGTCCAGCGCCGCCGTGCCGACCATCGCGGGCATGGCACGCAGCCAGTGGCCGGGCCGGTCCGTGGAGATGTACAGGCCCGCCGGCTCGCCGCTCAGGTCCAGCTCGGTCGTGGCGACCAGGCTGGCCAGACAGGTGCCGACGATCAGCAGCCCGTCGCCCGGGGACGTCACCCCGGCGCCCAGCGCGCAGGCCGGCAGATCGTAGGGGCCGTTCGCGATCCGGGTGCCGGACGGCAGGCCCTCGCCGAGCGCCTCGGCCGTCGCGACCGGGTCGCTCACCGGGGCGAGCAGACCGCGCCGGTGCGTCAGCCCCAGCAGCTCGACCACCCGGTTGTCGTACGCCCGGGTCCGCGGGTCCAGGAAGGGCATCGAGGCGTCCGACACATCCGTCGTCGGACCGGCCCCCGTCAGCCGCTGGAACACCATGTCCTTGCAGTACAGGGCGGCCTTCGCGGCATCCAGCGTCTTCGGTTCGTTGCCGTCCAGCCAGGCCAGCAGCGGCCCCGGACAACCCGGGAACATCGCGCTCCCCGTCCGCCGGAACACCGTCTCGAAGGTGCCGTCGGCCAGCCACCGGTCGACCAGTTCGTGCGCCCGGCCGTCCATCCAGGAGGCCGCCGGCCGCACGGGCCGCCCCTCGCCGTCGACCAGCCACACCCCGTCGCCCTGCCCGGTGAGCCCGGCCAGTTCGACCGGTTCCGGGACCCGTTCGGTGACCTCGCTCAGGACGGCCACGACCGCCCCGTACACCTCCTCCATGTCCTGCTCGACGACCCCGCCGTGCAGCGAAAGGGCCACCGACCGGGATGCCACGGCCAGTTGGCGGCCCGCCGCGTCGAAGGCCGCCGCCTTGACCATGGACGTGCCCACATCGATACCGACGTACATGCGGCTCTCCTCCCGGTCCTCAGGTCAGGCAGTGCGCGAGCGGCTCCCTGCGCACCCAGCGGCCCACCTCTTCGGCGGCGATCCGCGCGGCCTTCTCCGCCACCGCGCGCGACGCCCCGCCCAGGTGCGGGGTGAGCACGACACGGTCACCCAGCCCCAGCAGCCGGGACTCGGCGGGCAGCGGCTCCCGCTCGTAGGTGTCGAGCGCCGCCGCCGAAAGCCGCCCGCTCTCCAGGGCGTCGCACAGCGCGCCCTCGTCCAGCAGCGGGCCCCGGGCCACGTTCACCACCACCGCGCCGGGCGGCAGCAGCGCCAGCTCCCGGGCGCCGATCAGGCCCCGGGTCTCGGGGGTGAGCCGGGCGTGCAGGGTGATCACCTGGGAGTCGCGCAGCAGGTCGTCGAGGGAGTGCACGCGCAGTCCGTGGATCTCCCCGTGCACATACGGGTCGTACACCATCACCCGCGCCCCGAACGCGCACAGCACCCGGGCGACCCGGCTGCCGACGGCTCCGTATCCGACGAGACCGACGGGCAGGTCCTCCAGCTCCAGTCCGCTCCGCTCGTACGTGTAGTACGTCGCGCCCTCCCAGCTGCCCCGCCGGGCCAGCGGCTCATGGGCCTGCGGGATGCGGCGCAGGGCGGACAGCATCAGGCCGACGGTGAACTCGGCGGTGGCGGCGGCGTTGCGGCCCGGCGCGAAGCACACCCGCACGTCATGGTTCTTGGCCGCGTCCAGGTTGACGTTGACCGGCCCGCCCCGGCACACCACGACCAGTTTCAGATCCGGGCAGGCGGCGAGGACCTTCTCCGTCACCGGGCCCATCTGCGTGACCAGGACCTCCGCCCCGGCCAGCGCCTCGATCAGTTCGTCCTCGGCGTCACTGGCCTCCCGCACCTCGGCGACCGGCCCGAACGGCTCCAGCGGCCAGCCGAGTGTCAGTTCGCCGATGTCCGCTTGCTCCACCTCGTGCAGTACCGCGCGCGTGATCAGCGACGGCAGGACGAAGTGGTCACCGGCGGCCACGACACGCACGTTCTCTTCGGAGGTCATCGCAGTGCGGCTCCTGTCTCGGCGTCGAAGACATGGGTGTGCTGGGGATCGGCGGCGACCCGGACCCGCTCGTCGTGGGCGAGCCGTACCTCGGGGTCGGTGAGGACGACCAGATGCCGTTCGACCCCTTCCAGGGCGAGGGTCGCCAGGCCCGACTCCAGCAGCGGTTCGTGGGCGACGACCCGGGCGGGCAGGCCGCCTTCGGCCGTGAGCGAGACGTCCTCGGGGCGGATCCCGACGACCACCTCCCGGCCTGCTTCCACGGACACCGGCGTGGGCAGCGCGATCCGCACCGAGCCGGAGAGGCGGGCGTGCCCGTCGCCGGTGGCGATACCGGGCAGCAGGGTGATCGCGGGCTCGCCCACGAAGTCAGCGACGAACACATTGGCCGGGCTGTCGTAGATCTCGTACGGGGTGCCGAGCTGCTGGATCACGCCGTCCTTCATCACGGCGATCCGGTCGGCGAGCGAGAGGGCCTCCTCCTGGTCGTGGGTGACCAGGATGGTGGTGTGGCCCAAGTCCTTCTGGATGCGCTTGAGTTCACGGCGGGTGGTGTCGCGCTGGGCCGCGTCCAGATGGGACAGCGGTTCGTCGAGGAGCAGCACGTCCGGTTCGCGGATCAGGGCCCGGGCGAGCGATACGCGCTGCTTCTGGCCGCTGGAGAGCCCGGCCGGTCGGGCACCGAGCAGGTCGGTCAGCCCGACTCTCTCGGCGATCTCCTTCACCTTGCGGTCGACGTCACCCCTGGAACCGCGTGCCGCCTTTCGCCGGGCCTTGAGCCCGAACGCCAGGTTCTCCGCGACCGACAGCGGCGGATACAGCGCGTAGTTCTCGAACGCGACCCCGATGTTCCGCTGCTGGGCGGGCCGTTCGACCACCGAGTCCCCGCCGACCAGGATGTCCCCGCCGGTCACCGACTCCAGACCGGCGATCATCCGCAGGGTCGTCGACTTGCCGCAGCCGGACGGCCCGAGCAGCCCGAGCAACTCCCCGGAGCGGAGGTTCAGATCGATGCCGCGTACGGCGTCCACGGAGGGCCGCCCGCGCGACTGATACGTCTTACGGAGTTCACGTAGTTCCAGTCCCGTTCCGCTCGCCATGGCCGCCCTTCGTCGCGCAAACCTCGTAACGGACCTTGTGCTCGTCCAGATCCCGCAGCGCCTCCGCCGACGCCCCGTCGTCCACCAGGAGCGTGTCGAAGCGGGACAGCGGGACGACCCGGTGCAGGGCGACCCGGCCGAGCTTGGTGTGGTCGATCAGCAGGACGTTCCGTGCCGCCGCGTCGAGCATCGCCCGCTTCACCGACACGATGTGCTGCTCCTGGTGATAGGCGTAACCCCCGTGCACGGCCGACGTCGACGCGAAGCACACGTCCACGCGCAGCTGCTCGACCGCCTCCACGCAGGACACCCCGAGGAAGGAGGAGTGCAGCGGGTCGTAGTCGCCGCCGAGCGCCATCAGGTGGATGCCCCGCTGGTCGGAGAGGAGGTTGATGGCCTCAAGGAAGTTGGTGACGACCGTCAGCGGTGTGACCTCGCCCGTGCGCAGCCGCCTGGCTATCTCCAGGGTGGACGTGGAGTCGTCCAGCAGGATCGCCATGCCGGGCTCCACCATCCGCAGCGCGTGCTCGGCGACGGCGGCCTTCTCGGCCCGCATGGTCTTCAGCCGGTACTGCACGTTCGACTCGAAGACCCCCGACGGCTGCGCGGTCACCCCGCCCCGGGACTTGCGTACGATGCCCTGCCGTTCGAGCTCGTCGAGGTCGCGGTGGATGGTCATCAGGCTCACCTTGAACCGCTCGGCGAGCTCCGCCGCCGTCGCCGAGCCGTCGGCCAGCACCTGCTCGGCCATGGCGGCCTGCCGCGCCGCGGGCCCCTGCTGTCCACCACTGCTGCTGCTCATGATCGTGTCTCTATCCGTCGTCCCGGGCGCTCCGGCCGGTCGGCCTCGAACAGCAGCAGGTTCTCAGGCCGGACCGCGAGCCGTACCGGTTCGTCCGCACGAAGGCGTGCCGCGTCCGCCCGGGGCGCCACCAGCGACACCCGCTGCTCCCCGGTCCCGAGCCGGACGGTGACCTCGACGGACCGTCCCAGCACCTCGGTGACGTACACGGTCCCGGTGAGTTCGTGACCCTCGCCGTGCAGGGCGATGTCCCGAGGCCGCAGACCGACGAGGACGTCCGTGCCCGGCGCGGCCTGTGCCCGGACGGGCAGTTCCACCCCGCCGTCCGCCCGCACCCCGCTCTCCGTCACCACCCCGGGCAGCAGATTGATCCGGGGCCGCCCGAAGGCCCTCGCGACCTCCGTGTCGTACGGCTGGTACCAGATCTCCTCCCGGGTGCCCGTCTGCACGATCCGCCCCTGGCGGATGACCCCGATCCGGTCGCCGAGCGCCAGAGCCTCGACGGAGTCATGCGTGACGTACAGCGTGGTGGTGTGCTGCACGGCCCCGATCGCCTTCAGTTCGGCCCGCATCTGCTGGCGGAGCTTGGCGTCGAGGTGGGACAGCGGCTCGTCGAGGAGGAAGGCCCGGGCCGGCCGCACCAGCACCCGCCCGAGGGCGACGCGCTGCCGCTGGCCGTTGGACAACTGGCCCACCGGACGGTCCAGCAGCCCGGAGATGCCGAGCAGTTCGGCGACCGCGCCGATGCGCTGTCTGGCTTCGGCGGCGGGGAGACGGTGCCGGGGGGAGCGCAGTGGAGAGGCCAGGTTGTCGTAGGCCGAGCGGTGCGGGTAGAGCGCGTAGCTCTCGAAGCACATGGCCACGCCCCGGTCGTAGGGCTCTACGCCCCGCATGTCCTTGCCGTCGAGCACGACCGTGCCGGAGTCGGGCGGTTCGAGCCCGGCGATGGTCTTGAGGGTCGTCGTCTTGCCGGCCCCGGACGGGCCCAGCAGGCAGAAGAACTCGCCTTCCCGTACGTCCAGTTCGAGTTCGTCGAGCGCGACGGTCTTGCCGTACGCCTTCCGTATCCCGCTCAGCGTGATCACGATTTCACCGCCCCGAACGACAGGCCCCGCACCAGATACCGCTGGATCGTCAGCGCCAGCAGCAGCGGCGGTACGACGGAGACGAGTGCCGCGGCGGCCGTCAGGTTGTACTTGGGCCGGTCCCCGCCGAGGAAGGACAGCGCGCCCACGGTCACTGTCTGGGCCTCGTTGGAGGTGAGGATCAGCGGGAAGACGAAGTTGTTCCAGGCGAAGATGAAGGCCAGCAGCGACACGGCCGCGATGCCCGGCTTGACCAGCGGCAGGGCGACGCGGAAGAAGGCCTGCTTGCGGGTGTAGCCGTCCAGCAGGGCCGCCTGCTCCAGCTCCGGCGTCAGATCGGCGAAGTAGGACCGCATGATCCACACGATCAGCGGCAGCGTCACCAGTTGCAGCACCCACACCATGCCGACGTACGTGTCGAACAGACCGAGCTTCTGGTACAGCACGAACAGCGGGATGATCACGGTCAGTTCGGGCGCGAAGCGGAACGACAGCAGCGTGAACATCAGGTTCTCGGAGCCCTTGAACCGCCACCGCGCCGAGGCGTACGCCGCCGGCAGCCCCACCACCAGCGAGAGCGCCACCGCCCCCACCGACACCACCAGGCTGTTGACGAAGAACCGCACGAACGGGATGCCCTCGCTGTCGCCGAGGACCGTCCGGTAGCCGTCGAGGGTGGGGGAGAAGGAGAAGTAGGTGGAGAAGAGCTGGTCGGTCGGCTTCAGCGACAGGATCACCATCCAGGCGATCGGGAACAGCGCGAAGACGAAGTAGAGGATCAGGGCGGTGTCGCACACCCACCCCACCAGGCGTTTCCTCATGAGGTGACCTCCGCGGCCTTCCGCTGGATCTTCCCGAGATGCTTCACCAGCACCATCGCGGCCAGATACACCACGGCCCACAGCACGATCGTGTAGCTGATCCCGAAGGAGTACCGCTGGAAGCGGATGGCTTCGAGATACGCCCGGATCTGGAGCACCACCGTCGAGTCACCCGGCCCGCCCTCCGTCAGGGCGTAGATGATGTCGAACACCTTCAGCGAGTCCATGAACCGGAAGATCACCGCGACCAGGACGTACGGCCACAGCATCGGCAGCGTCAGCCGCCGGAAGGTGTACCACCACCCCGCGCCGTCCACGGCCGCCGCCTCGAACGGGGAGGCGGGCAGCGACCGCAGACCGGCGAGGGCGAGGATCGCCACGAACGGGGTGTACACCCACACGTCCACGGCGATCGACGACAGCAGCGCGCCCGTCGGGGTGTCGGTCCACTGCACCCCGCCGAGACCGAAGGGCCTCAGCAGGTGGTTGACCACCCCGACCGACGGCTGGAGCATCAGCTTCCAGATGATCGCCGCGATCACCGGGGCGATCATCAGCGGCAGGATCAGGATCTTCTCCAGGACCCGGCCCAGCAGGGTCGAGCGGTGCAGCAGCAGGGCGACGGCCACCCCGAGCACGGTCTCGACGAAGGCCGCCCCGACCGCGTACAGCACCGTCACCCACGCCGAGTTCCAGAACGCCTCCTGCGTGAAGACAGTCGAGTAGTTCTCGAACCGCACCATGTCCGGCTGCGGTTTGCTCGCCGAGAAGTCGAACAGCGTGTAGTACAGCCCGAGCCCGAACGGGTAGAGGATCCCGCAGGTCAGCAGCAGGGCCGGGACGATCAGGAGGTACGGGCGCAGGGCCAGGCGCATGCGCTACCCCACCTTGCCGGCGAGGTCGTCCGCCAGCCCGTCCAGGACCGACTTCGCGCCCTCGCCGCCGTAGATCTCCTGGAGGGCCGCAGCCCAGCTGGTCGTCGCGTCGAAGAACTGCGCCTGCGGAGTGAACTGGATCTTCGTCTGGTCGACGACCGTCTCGAAGGTCTCCAGGAAGCCCGGCAGATGCCGCATCTTGTCCTTGTACGCGGCGTCGTCGGCGACCGACTTGCGCACCGGGTCGATGTGGTTGTGCGTGATCGCGCTCTTGCGCAGGTGCTCCTTGCCGGTCGCCCACTGCAGGAACAGCCAACTGGCGCTCTTCTTCTTGCTCTTGGCGTTCATGCCGAGCGACCAGATCCACATGTTGGTGGCCAGCGACCCATCCGGCCCCTTCGGCCCCGGGTGGAAGGCGATCTTCCCGGAGGCGGGGCTGGCGCCCTTCACCGCCTGGAAGTAGGCGGCCGTGTCGGCGTCGAACAGCATCCCGGCCTTCTTGGCGCCCAGGTCGCTGGAGCACTGGTACCAGGTGTACGACGTCCAGGACGGCGGGCCGCCCCGCTTGACCATCCGCGCCCAGTCCTCGGTGAAGGCGACGGCCTCGGGGCTGTTCATGGCGGGGGTGAGCTTCCCGCCGTCGACCGTGAAGTCCTTCAGCCCGTTGCGGGCGTACATCGTCATGAAGCCGGGGTGGATGGTGGCCCAGCTCCTGGACCCGCGTACGGCGATCCCGTACATCCCGTCGAAACCGGCGCCCGGCGCCTTCCGCTTGATGGTCGCGGCGAGTTCGGTCAGCTCGTCGAAGGACTCGGCGGGCTTCACGCCGAGCTTGCCGAACACCTCGGTGTTGTAGGCGACGACGTTCGTCTCCCAGCCCCACGGCAGCGCGTACTGACCGCCCTGGCCGAGCGGCGCGCCCGCCTTCAGCGACCACTGGTCGGCCTGGAGCAGGTTCGGGAAGAAGTCCCCCTGGTCCCACTCGTCCCCCGTCGCCGAGGAGTTGCGCATCCAGGGCCCGAGATCCTCCAGCCAGTTCGGCGGGCCGTACTGCCACACCATGTACGCGCCGAGCATGAACACGTCGTAGGAGGCACGCCCGCTGGACAGGTCCACGGTGAGCTTGTCGAAGTAGTTGTCCTCGGGGAAGACGTCGTACTCGACCTTGATGCCGGTCTTCTCGGTGAAGGACTTCAGGTCGGCTATCAGGGCGTCCGTGTACGGGTGCTTGTTGAGCAGCGCCTTGACGGTGGTGCCCTTCTCCCGCTTCCAGTCGAAGGAACCGGTGATGTCGGCTGCCGCCGACCCGTCGCTCTTGCCGTCGTTCCCGCCGAAACCGGAGCCGCAGGCCGTGAGCAGCGGGGCCGCGGCAGCACCGGCGGCGAGGGCGAGGAAGCGCCGGCGGTCGTGCACGTGCGTGTCCATCCGTACCTCCACGTGGAGCCTGGTTAACACGTCGAGTCGACTCGTTAACAGAGGGTGGAACGGCTGAAGTTGGGCGTCAATCCCTCGCGCACGGGAAAATCTCAGGGCAGAGTGTGAAGTTCACGGATTCATATGTGCGGGAGGCCGGATGACGGACGAGCATGAGGCCTGGCTGGGGATCGACCTGGGCACGCAGAGCGTCCGCGTGCTGCTCGTCACCGCCGACGGCACGGTCCTCGGCAGCGGCTCGGCCCCGCTGACCGGGCGGCGGGACGGGGTGCGGCACGAGCAGGATCCGGTGCGATGGTGGGCGGCGCTGTGCACGGCGTCCCGGGCCGCCCTCGGCTCCGCGCCCCCCGGCCTGCCGATCGGCGGACTCGCGGTGTGCGGCACCTCCGGCACGGTCCTGCTCACGGACGGCTCGGGCCGTCCGGTGAGCCCCGCGCTGATGTACGACGACGGGCGCGCGGCCTCGGAGGCGGCGCGCGCCCGGGACGCGGGGCTCGCGGTGCAGGACACCTGGGCCCTGCCGAAGGCGCTGTGGCTGGTGGGGGAGTACGGCCCCGGCCTCCGCCTCGCCCACCAGCCCGACCTGATCGTCACCCGCCTCACCGGCGAACCGCCCCCGGCCGACTCCAGCCACGCCCTCAAGACGGGCTACGACCTCCACCGGGAGGCCTGGCCGGAGGCCGCTCTGGCCCAACTGGGCGTATCTGACCGCCTGTTGCCCGACGTCGTACGGCCCGGCACCCGCCTCGGCGAGGTCAGCGCACGGGCGGCCGACGCCACCGGCATCCCCGCCGGCACCCCGGTGCTCGCCGGCATGACCGACGGCTGCGCGGCCCAGATCGCCTCGGGCGCGCTGCGGCCCGGCTCCTGGAACTCGGTGCTCGGCACCACGCTCGTGCTCAAGGGAGCCGCCCGGGACCCGGTCCGGGACCCCACCGGCGTGGTCTACAACCACCGCGCCCCCGACGGCACCTGGCTGCCCGGCGGGGCGTCGAGCGTGGGCGCCGGGGCGCTCGCGGCGCACTTCCCGGAGGCCGACCCGGCCGCCATGGACGAGCGGGCGGCGGCCTTCGAACCGTCCCGTGCGGTCGCGTACCCGCTGGTGTCGCCGGGGGAGCGGTTCCCGTTCCGGGCGCCCGAGGCCACCGGGTTCGTCCTCGGCGACCCCGGGGACGACGCCGAGCTGTGGGCCACCCTGCTCCAGGGCGTGGGCTTCGCCGAACGCCTCTGCCTGGACTACCTCCACCACCTCGGCGCCCCCCTCGACGGCCCGCTCACCTTCACCGGCGGCGGCGCCCGCAGCCCCTACTGGAACCAGCTCCGCGCCGACATCCTCGGCCGCCCGGCCCGCGTCCCGGAGCAGACGGAACCGGCCCTGGGCATGGCGGCGCTGGCCGCGTACGGGGTCTCGCGAGCCGGCACACTCGCCGAAGTCGCCGAGCGCATGGTCCGCGTCCGCACGGTGCTCGAACCCCGCGCCTCGCACACGGCCCGCTTCGCCGAGCCGTACGCTCGCCTCGTGAACACGCTGGAGGCCCGCGGCTGGCTACCCCCGCCCACCGCGGAACACGCCCGCACCCGCCCGAACCCGACGCAGCCATGACGACACACCTGCCCCACCCCCACGCGGGCACCCCGGCCCTGGTGCCGCGGCCTCGCGCTGGTGGCGTCAGCGCCCTGGCGCGGCTTCGCCCCGGCGGCCGGACCGGCCTGGTGCGGCCTCGTCCTGGCGGGCGGAGCGGCCTGGTGCGGCTTCGCCCCGGCGGTCGGACCGCCCTGGCGCGGCCTCGCGCCGGCGGGCGGAGCCGGCCTCGCCTCGGTGGGCGGAGCGTCCTGGTGTGGCCTCGCCCTGGCGGCCCGAGCGGCCTGGCGCCGCCGGGCATCGGCGCTCTGCCCGCCTGGCTGCCGCCGTGCGTCGGTGGCCCGACCGTGTACGAGCGGAGCGTCCTGGTGTGGCCTCGCCCTGGTGGTCCGAGCGCTTTGGCGCTGCCGGGCATCGGCGCTCCGACCCCCTGGCTGCCGCCGCAGGTCGGTGGCTCGACCGTGTATGAACGGACCGGCCGGTCGCGGCTTCGCCCCGGTGGCCGGAGCGGCCTGGTGCGGCCTCGCCCTGGCGGCCGGAGCGGTCTGGCGCCGCCTGGCATCGGCGCTCCGACCTCCTGGCTGCCGCCGCGTGTCGGTGGTTCGACCGCGTATGAACGGACCGGCCCGGCGTGGCCTCGCCCCGGTGGCCCGAGCGCCACCCTGGCACCGCCCCGCATCGACTCTCCGACCTCCTGGCCGCCGCCCCGCGTCGGTGGCTCGACCGCGTACGAACGGAGCGGCCCATGACCATGACTCTCCTGCTGGCCCGGCACGGGCAGACCGTCTGGCATGCCGAGAACCGGTACGCCGGGGTCAGTGACATCGGTCTGACCGACACCGGCCGTGCCCAGGCCGAGGCGCTCGGGCGGTGGGTCGCCGCCCACCCCGTCGACGCGATCTGGACGTCCCCGCTGTCCCGCGCGATCGCCACCGCCGAGCCCGCCTGCCGCGCCCTGGGCCTCACCCCGGAGGTCGAACCGGCCCTGCGCGAATGCGACTTCGGCGTCGTCGAGGGCCGTACGCTCGCCGAGTTCGAGGCGGAGGACCCGGAGTGGGCGGCGGCCTACCGTGCCGACCCGGTGGCCCACTCCTTCCCCGGCGCCGAGGATCCGCTGGCGGCAGCGGCCCGGGCGACCCGTGCAATGCGGGGCATCGCCACCGCCCACCCCGGCGGACGCGTCCTGGTGGTCGCGCACAACACCCTCCTGCGGCTGGTGCTGTGCACGCTGCTGTCGATCCCGCCCCGGGAGTACCGCAGAGTGCTCCCGCGGTTGCGGAACGCGGCGATCAGCGAACTGCGCATGAACTCCGACGGTTCCGCCGCACTCCTCTCACTCAATGTGCCCTGCGAGGCGGAAGTGCCGTAGCACCATGAGCCCATGACGCAGATCGACACCTCGGTGCCGCACTCGGCCCGGATCTGGAACTACTGGCTGGGCGGCAAGGACAACTACCCCGTGGACGAGGCGGCCGGTGACGCCTACACCGCCGTGTTCCCCGGCATCGTCACCATCGCCCGCGGCAGCCGCGCCTTTCTCGGCCGCACCGTCCGCCACCTCGTCCAGGAGGCGGGCGTACGGCAGTTCCTCGACGTGGGCACCGGTCTGCCCACCGTCGACAACACCCATGCGGCGGCGAGCGGAGCGTAGCCGAAGCGAATGGGGGTACCCCCGGCTCGAAGAGTTGGGGGAGCCTCGCCCCCGAGTCGCGTGTCGTCTACGTCGACAACGACCCCCTGGTCCTCGCGCACGCCCGCGCCCTGCTCACCTCCACACCCGAGGGCGCGACGGCGTACGAGCCCATCAGCCTCTACGAGCCGGAGCGCATCATCGAGGCGGCCGGGAAGACCCTCGACCTCACCCGCCCCACCGCCCTGATCCTCAGCGGCATCCTGGGCCACGTGGCCGACCACGACGAGGCCCGTGACCTAGGGGACTTCTGTTGGATCTCCGCGGCGTCGCGACGCCCGGCACGCACTCTCGCCGCACCGGACAAAAGGCCTAGTAGCTCCTCCCCCACTCTCGGCTTCGCTCGAGCGGGGGGACCCCCATCGAGGCCTTCCGCCCGCCACGCCGAGAGCACGCACCGAACGCCGCTCCTTCTTCCACGGAGATCCATCAGAAGCCCCCTGTCCGCCGCCTCCTGGCCGGCCTGCCCGCCGGCAGCCACCTCTCCCTCAACGAGGGCTCCCGCGGCACCGACCCGGCCTACGAACAGGCCCAGGACGCCTACAACGAGACCGGCGCGGTCCCCTACTTCCTGCGGCCGGTCGAGCAGATCGAGGCCTTCTTCGAGGGCCTGGAACTGGTCGACCCGGGCGTGGTCCCGGTACTGCTGTGGCACCCCGAGCCGGGCGAGTCCACGGCGGCGATCGGCCAGCACGGCGGGCTCGGCCGCAAGCCCTGACCCGCCCCGGGCACGGGCACGGGCACGGGCACGGGAAAACCCCCGCGAGTCATGTCCTCGCGGGGGTCTCCTTCTCTCCGCCTGCCGCCGTGAAGGGTGAGAAGACGATCACGAGGCAGGACGCTTCGAACGACCTCAGGGGGCCAGCAGCAGCACATCCGCGCGGGACTTGGCGGCCTCGTAACGCCGGGCCACGTCCTGCCAGTTGACGACCTGCCACATGGCCTCGATGAAGTCGACCTTCTGGTTCTTGTACTGCAGGTAGAAGGCGTGCTCCCAGGCGTCGAACACGAGGATCGGAGTGGCGCCCTGGCCGACATTGCCCTGGTGGTCGTAGACCTGCTCCACGATCAGCCGCCCGCTCAGCGGCTCGTAGGCGAGCACACCCCAGCCCGAGCCCTGCGTGGTCGCGGAGGCCTTGGTCAGCTGCGCCTTGAAGTTCGCGTAGGAACCGAAGGACTCGGTGATCGCGTCCGCGAGGTCACCCACCCCGTCGGCGGCCAGCGGCTCCCCGCCACCGTCCTTCGGGCCGGTCATGTTCTGCCAGTAGATGCTGTGCAGGATGTGCCCGGACAGGTGGAAGGCCAGATTCTTCTCCAGCCCGTTGATCGACCCCCACGTCTCCTTGTCCCGCGCCTCCGCAAGCTGCTCCAGCGTGTCGTTCGCACCCTTCACATAGGCCGCGTGGTGCTTGTCGTGATGCAGCTCGATGATCTCGGGGCTGATCACCGGGGCGAGCGCGGAGTAGTCGTACGGGAGCTCGGGCAGCGTGTAGACGGGCAAGACGGGACCCCTTCGAACCTCTTATTGCAATGTGCTTGCAACTGCACGCTAGCAGCAGGATGCCGAAGGCGGGTGCCCGGGCACAACGAAAAGGCCCCCGCATGTGCCGCGGGGGCCTTCGTCATGAGATGTCCTACTGCCTGGCGCGCGCCCTCTGCCACGCGAACCCGACGGCCGCCAGGACGAGCGTCATCGCGCCCGTCGAGTACAACTGCACCCGCGTGTCCGGCTCCCGGGCCATCAGGACGAAGACGGCGGCCATGCCGGCCAGCGCGACCCACGTCAGCCACGGGAACGCCCACATCCGCACGACCAGCTTCTCCGGCGCCTCGCGCTCCAGTCGACGGCGCAGTCGCAGCTGCGAGACGGCGATGAAGATCCAGACGACGAGGATCACCGCGCCGATCATGTTCAGCAGCCAGGCGAAGACGTCGTTCGGCCGCCAGTAGCTCAGCAGCACGCACAGGAACCCGAAGACGGAGGACGCCAGTACGGCGATCCGCGGCACCCCGCCCGAGACCCGGCCCAGCACCTTCGGGCCCTGGCCGCGCCGCACGAGCGAGTAGCCGATGCGCGACGCGCCGTAGACGTTGGCGTTCATGGCGGACAGCAGGGCCACCAGCACGACCACGTTCATCAGCTGCCCGGCGCCGGGGATGCCCAGCTCGTCCAGGGCGGCGACGTACGGGCCCTTCTCGACGACCTCCTTGGAGTCCCACGGCACCAAGGTGACGATGACGGCCATCGAGCCGACGTAGAACAGCGCGATGCGCCACATCGCCGTACGGACCGCGCTCGCCACGCCCTTGACGGGGTTCTCCGACTCGGCCGCCGCGATGGTGACCGTCTCCAGACCGCCGTAGGCGAACACCGAGGCGAGCAGGCCGATGACCAGCCCCTCACCGCCGTTCGGCATGAAGTCGGCGAGGTGGGTCGCGCCCGGCGAGTCCGTGCCGGGCAGGACGCCGAGGATCGCCAGGACGCCGAGCGCCAGGAACAGGGTGATCGCGCCGACCTTCAGGGCCGCGAACCAGAACTCGAACTCGCCGAAGTTCTTCACGGCCGCGAGGTTCGTGCCGCAGAAGACGACCATGAACAGCGCCACCCACGCCCACTCCGGCGTGCCCGGCAGCCAGCCGCTGACGATCTTCGCGGCCCCGATGCCCTCCAGGCCGACGGCCGTACAGAGCAGGACCCAGAACGCCCACCCGGCGGTGAACCCGGCCCAGGGGCCGATCGCCCGCTCGGCGTGGGCCGAGAACGACCCCGACGAGGGATACGCGGCCGACATCTCGCCGAGCATCCGCATCACCAGCATCACGAGGAGACCGGAGAGGGCGTAGGCGACCACGATCGACGGACCGGCCGCGGCGATACCCGCGCCGGAGCCGACGAACAGACCGGCGCCGATCACCCCGCCGAGGGCGATCATCGACAGGTGGCGCTGCTTCAGGCCATGGGAGAGGGAGGCGTCGTCCGTGCTGGGCGGCGTCCCGGTGGTGGTGCTGCTGGGCATGGGCGCGGCTCGTCCAATGCGTGAGAGGCGAGAGAGGGCAAAAACGCCGCCAGTCTGGGCGGTCCCCTCGCCCGGGAGGAGGGCTGTCCAGCATGCGGACATGCGGAACGCGCGCCGTGAGGTCCCGGGGACGGAGGGTGGGCACCCGTCGCGGACGCCCGAGGGCGCGCGACCTGGAGGCTGTTTGGCGAAACCCTACAGTCCGCTTCGCCGCCGAGTCCGTGACCGAAGCCTCGCTGCCTCAGTGACCGGCATCACGTCATGCTCGGTGTAGCGCCCACCTTTTGTCCGAAGCCGACCAAGCGCGTGTGAGCGCCTTTGTCGAGCGCTGACGGTGATCAGGGCGAGGGCGCTGGGATAGCGTCACCGTGTCCCGACCGACCCTCACCCTCGCGGAGTCCCACATGAGCACCGCTGCCGTCCCCGCCCGCACCGGACAGGTCCTCGCCGACCTGCTCCCCGCCTCTCGTGTCCGGGACGTGGCTCTCGTGCTCGGCGGCGCCGCGCTCACCGGTCTCGCCGCCCAGATCTCGGTGCCCGTGCCGGGCTCCCCGGTGCCGGTGACCGGCCAGACCTTCGCCGCGCTGCTCGTCGGCACCTCCCTCGGCGCCGGCCGCGGCCTCCTCGCGCTCGCGCTGTACGCCGTGGCGGGCATCGCGGGCGTGCCGTGGTTCGCGCAGGGCACCTCCGGTGTCGCCCCCTCCTTCGGCTACATCCTCGGCATGATCCTCGCCTCCACCGTCGTGGGCGCCCTCGCCCGCCGCGGTGCCGACCGCTCGATGCTGCGCATGGCGGGCACGATGCTGGTGGGCGAGGCGATCATCTACGCCGTCGGCGTGCCCTACCTGGCACTCTCCACCGGCATGTCCGCCACCGCCGCCATCGCGGCCGGCCTCACGCCGTTCCTGATCGGCGACGCGCTGAAGGCGGCGCTGGCGATGGGGGCGCTGCCGACGGCCTGGAAGTTCGCGAACAAGCGCTGAACCCATAGCCGTTACGAGAGGCCCGCCGGGTGTGCTGCCCCGGCGGGCCTCTCGTGCGTGTTCGGAGCGGACGGAGCCTGATTCAGCCCTGCCGCGCCCCCGGCCGCCGCCGCTGCGCCCACCACATCCCGGCCACGCCCGCGGCGACCAACGACGCCCCCGCCGCGCCCAACGGCAGCAGATCACGCACCGGACCGGTCTCCGCCAGCTCCTTGCCGCCCGGGGACTCCTTGCCGCCCGGGGACACCGGCTTGTTGTCGGTGCCGAGCAGCAGGGGAGTGGCCGGGGCGTCCGGCGACGGGTTGGTCGTGCCGAACGGCACCGGGCCCTGCTGCCAGAACGTCTTCTTCCCGTCGGCGGTCTGAACGGGCAGACAGATCTTTCCGGCCTTGCTCAGGTCGTATGTCGCGTCCACGGCATAGGACTTCGACTTACCGGCCGCGAGATTGTCGACGGCGCAGGCGAAACCGCTGTTCGAACCCTCCGGAAGGCCGTTCTCGGGTATCGCGGAACAGCCCTCGACGTTCTTGACCACAAGCCCGTCGAATCCGACGACCAGCAGCCTGATCTTCCCGCTGTCCTTGCTCCCCTCGTTCTTCACGGTGGCGGTAATCGCCGTCTTTTTCGAACCGTTGTCGACCGAGATCTTCTCGGGCAGCAGCGTGGTGAGCTTCACCCCGGCCGGTGCTTCGTCGACTGCCTTTCCGCCCTTGCCGCTTGCGGGTCCTCCGTCCTCCGCGCCGGCAGCGCCGGAAAGGATCAGCACCGCCGAGAATGATGCCGCGACCAGCGGCCCCACGACCACGGCCGTACGACGAGAACTCATGTTCGCCCCCCTTGCGTCCCCCTGGGCTGCGCCTGAATTCGCAGCACTGAAAGAGGTACCACAAGATTTCGTCGCACTATCCTGGTACGGCGCGAAGTGTGACCGTTGTGTTTCACTGGAGGCGGTCGCGGCGTCGTGGAGGGGGTGCAGCGGATTGCCGGGGAATGCGAATAGCGGCGGTGTTCCAGGGGTATTGGTGACGGGGCGCTATCGGTTGGTCGAAAGTATCGGCCAGGGGGGAATGGGGCGGGTGTGGCGAGCCGCCGACGAAATACTCGACCGACCGGTCGCCGTCAAGGAAATGCGGATCGACGGCATCGACGCGGAGGACAACAGGACGCGCCGCGAACGCACCCTGCGCGAGGCCAGGGCCACGGCCCGGATCGACCACCCCAACGTCGTACGGGTCTACGACGTGGTCGACGAGGGCGAACGCCTGTGGATCGTCATGGAGTTGGTGGCCGGCCGCTCCCTCGAACGGATCCTCGCGGAGGACGGCCCCCTGAGCCCCGGCGAGACGGCCCGGATCGGGCTCGGCCTGGTCGCGGCACTACGCCAGGTGCATGCGCGGGGCGTCCTGCACCGGGACATCAAGCCCGGGAACGTCCTGGTGGAGGACGCGGCCGGGCCGGTCGGGCCGGCCGGATCCGCACGCCGCGGCGGCCCGGGTTCCGGCCAGGCCCCGGGCCCCGGCTCCCCTGAACGGCGCGTCGTCCTCACGGACTTCGGCATCGCCGCGATCCAGGACGCCAAGGCGCTCACGATGGTCGGGATGCTGGTCGGCTCGCCCGACTACATGGCCCCCGAGCGCATCTCCGGCCGCCCACAGGGCCCGCCCTCCGACAACTGGTCCCTCGGCGCGACCCTCTGCGCGGCCCTGGGCGGCCGCTCCCCCTTCGCCCGCGACACCACGCTGGCGACCCTGCACGCGGTCCTCTACGAGCAACCCGAACTCCCCGCCGCCTCCGGCCCGTTGCGCGACATCCTCACGGCCCTCCTGGAGAAGGACCCGTCGACCCGCCCGAACCTGGAGGACCTGGAAACGGCCCTGGAGGCGGTGGCGTTCCCGGTCCCCACGCCGACGGTGTCGGTGGGGTGGGGGGCGGCCGGCCTCGCGGAAACCCTGGGGGGAGGGGGGTTTGAGCAGGGACGGCCGGAGCCGGACCCACACACGGAACCGGAACCGGACCGGCAACGCACCCCGGACCCGGAACCGGAGCCCGAATCGCGGCCGGTCCTGGACACAGACAGGGAACCGGAACACATCCCGGCCCCGGAAAAGCAACGCGCTCCGGAACCGGCCCCCGAGAGGAACCAGCAACCCACCCCGGAACCGGAACCCCGGGCACCGGCCCTGACGACGGCGCCGCCGCCCCTCACCGCCCCCACCCCACAGCAACCACCCACCCCGGCCCCCGCGCAAGCCACGCCCCAGGACCCCCGCCAACCCGCCCCCGTCCTGGACGCGACACCACTCCCGACCCTCGACCACCACCCCACGGCCCCGGCCACGGCCACCACCGCTCCCCCCACGGCAGCCGCCGCGAAGACGCAGCCGAACCCGCCCCTGCCCGACAGCCGCGCCACCACCACCCCCCGCCCGAGCCCCGTCTCCCTCACCCGCGCACAGGCAGCAACCGAGTGCCGCCCGCACCCCACGCCGCCACCTGCCCCGATGCCGCCGGGCGAACTCCCCGGCCCCGCGGTCCCGGCCGTGTCCCGCCCCCGCGCGGGCCACCGCCGTAGGACGCTCGCCGCCGCGGCGGCCACGGTCGCGACGGCCGGTGCCGTCGCGGGAATCATCCTGGCGACGTCCTCCGGCTCACCGGGCGACGACGCCCCCCGAGCAGGCTCCTCTACTTCCGCACCCCTCACCACCGGCCCCACCCCGACACCCAAAGCCACACCCACACCCACAGTCGAGGGCACAGCCCGCCCGCAGAGCCTGCCGCCGGGCACGCACCGGGAAGCCGGTGGGTTCGCCTGGGCGACACCGGAGGGCTGGCGGCGGGACGTGAAGACGGGCGCGGAGGTGCACTACACCTCCCCGGACGGCGCCCAGGAACTGGTCGGCAAGTCCGCCCTGGCCCGCGGCGACCTCCTGGAGACCTGGCAGACCTCGGAACGCAACGCCCACCAGGGCCAGGACTACAGCAAGATCCGCCTGGAGGAGACGACGTTCCGCGGCCACCCGGCGGTGGTCTGGGAGTACACCTTCACGCTGGAGGGCGTCCGCTGGCACGCCCGGCTGCTCGGCTTCAACGTGGGCGGCAAGTCGTACCAGATCAACACCTGGTACCAGTCAGGGATCGAGGAGGAGGCCCTGAGCACGTACGAGAAGGTCAAGGAGAGCTTCATGGTGCTGTAGAGGGCGCGAAGAAAGGGGCCTGCGGTGCGCGTCCTGAAAGGAAGAACACGCACCGCAGGCCCCACACGACGAAGAGGCGAGCGCCCCGCCGGTCAGCGTCAGCCGGCCGAGACCTCGTCCCGGCCCTGTTCCGGAACCTGGGCCTGCGCGGTGCCGGCACCCCGCGTGCCGCGGCCCCTGTGCTTCACGACGCCGATGACGAGCACCACGGCCGCGACGAGCAGCGACAGCAGAATGGTCTGGCGCCCGTCGTGCTCGGTGTCGGTGAGCATGTAGCCGAGGATGAAGACGATCAGTGCGGCCGTCGCGTAGGTCAGATACGGGTACAGCCACATCTTGACCACGAGCTTCTCCGGCGCCTCCGCCTGGATGATCTTCCGCATCCGCAGCTGGGAGAAGCAGATCACCAGCCACACGAACAGGGCGACCGCGCCACTGGAGTTCACGAGGAAGAGGAAGACGGAGTCCGGGAACTTGTAGTTGAAGAAGACGGCGACGAAGCCGAACGCGACGGACGCGAGGATCGCGGTCCGCGGCACGCCGTTGCCGGTCGTGCGGGCGAAGGACTTCGGCGCGTCGCCGCGCTGGCCGAGGGAGAAGGCCATGCGGGAGGCGGTGTAGAGACCGGAGTTGAGACAGGACAGCACCGAGGTCAGCACGATGAAGTTCATGATCTGACCGGCGTGCGGAATGCCCAGGGAGTTGAGCGCGGCGACATAGGAGCCGTCGTCGGTGATGGACTTGCTGTCCCACGGCAGCAGGGCCACCACGACGAAGATCGAGCCGAGGTAGAAGACGGCGACTCGCCAGATGATGCTGTTGGTGGCCTTGGTGACGGCCTGCTGCGGGTTCTCGGACTCACCGGCCGCCAGGGTGGCGATCTCGCTGCCCATGAAGGAGAAGACGACGAGCAGCACACCGGTGAGGATCGCGCCTGCCCCATGGGGCAGGAAGCCCCCGTGCTCGGTCAGGTTGCTCAGCCCGGCCTGCTCACTGTCCACGCCGGGCAGCAGCCCGAAGACGGCCAGCCCGCCGATGACGATGAACGCGGCGATCGCGACGACCTTGATCCCGGCGAACCAGAACTCGAACTCGCCGTACGACGCCACGGAGACCAGGTTGGTCGCGGTGAGCACCAGCATCACGATCAGGGCCCAGGCCCACTGCGGCACGGCCGGGATCCAGCCCTCCAGGATCACGGCACCGGCGGTCGCCTCGACCGCCAGCACCACGACCCAGAAGAACCAGTACAGCCAGCCGATGGAGAAACCGGCCCAGGGGCCGAGCGCCCGGTCGGCGTGCGCGGAGAAGGAACCCGAGGTCGGGTTGGCAGCGGACATCTCACCGAGCATCCGCATCACCAGCACCACGAGCGTGCCGACGAGGGCGTACGACAGGAGAATGCCGGGGCCTGCGGTGGCGATACCGGAGCTGGACCCCACGAAGAGCCCGGCTCCGATGACGCCGCCGATGGCGATCATCGACAGATGCCGGTTCTTGAGCCCGGCCTGCAGTCCGGAGCTGCCCTCCGGCCCGCCGGGTTCTCCGGGGCCTCCGGGGTCGTTTCCGGTCGTCTTCAATGTCGGCTGCGAGGTCATGGAACGGATTTCCTTTGCGCCGGGGGAGCTGTTCTTCCGTACGAAGCCGCACGAGCCGTACGAACGGGGTGTGTCGCGGCATGACGGTGTACGGGGCCTCGTACGAGCGGGTGTACGAGCCGGTCCAGTGAATCGGAGGCGAACGTTTTCGAGAACCTTTGAATCCAGATTGTTACTTGAGGTTTTCCTGAGGTTCCGTAATGCGGCTCACATTCGCCTCACGTTTTCATGAGCGCCACCCCGCGCGCCTTCCCCGAAACACCCGTGTCACACTCATCCCATGCGCGTGTACCTCGGCTCGGACCATGCCGGCTACGAACTCAAGAACCACCTCGTCGACTGGCTGAAGGCGGCGGGTCACGACCCCGTCGACTGTGGCCCGCACATCTACGACGCCCAGGACGACTACCCGCCCTTCTGCCTCCGCGCGGCGGAGCGCACGGCCGCGGACCCCGACGCCCTCGGCGTCGTCATCGGCGGTTCCGGCAACGGCGAGCAGATCGCCGCGAACAAGGTCAAGGGCGTCCGCGCGGCCCTCGCCTGGAGCGAGGAGACGGCGGCCCTCGGCCGCCAGCACAACAATGCCAACGTCGTCGCCGTGGGCGCGCGCATGCACTCGCAGGACGAGGCGACGGCCTTCGTCGAGACGTTCCTCGCGACACCGTTCTCCGGTGACGAACGTCACATCCGCCGCATCGACATGCTCAACGAGTACGAAACGACCGGCGCCCTCCCCCCGATCCCGCCGCACCACCCGCAGCAGGGGCCCGACGCCTGACCCGACCTTGCGGCACCCGGGCCACACGGCCCTGACTGCCCGAACCCGGCGCGGCACGCAGATGCGCAGCCGCCGGTGAGCGGGGTCCAGGGGCGATGCCCCGTGAGGGGTGCAGGGGACGCGGTCCCCGCTGGGGCGCGGGGCGGAGCCCCGAGGTGTCTTTCGACTCCGGCCTCTTAGCCAACCGTTTCGGGTGGGTGGGTGGGAAAGCCCCCCGTTTTCGACGTCAACCTCTTGACGCACAGGTTCGGGCGGGCGGGTGGGCAAAAGGCAACGATCACAGGGAGTACCCGTGCCAGAAGGCCACACCATCCACCGCCTGGCCCAGGACTACGCCGCCTCCTTCCTCGGCACGACCCCCCACACCACCAGCCCCCAGGGCAAGTTCACCGACGCCGCCGCCATCCTCACCGGCACGGAACTCACCCACACGGAAGCCCACGGCAAACACCTCTTCCTCGGCTTCCGCGACACCGACTGGATCCACATCCACCTCGGCCTCTTCGGCAAGGTCACCTTCGGCCCGGCCCCCGCACCACCCCCCACCGACACCGTCCGCCTCCGCCTCGCGAACAACGCCGCGTACGTAGATCTCCGAGGCCCCACCACCTGCGCCCTGATCACACCCCCGGAGAAGCGGGCGATACACGACCGCCTCGGCCCCGACCCGCTCCGCGACGACGCCGACCCGGACACCGCGTACCGCCGTATCGCCCGCAGCCGTACGACGATCGCCGCCCTCCTCATGGACCAGAAGGTCATCGCAGGCGTAGGAAACGTCTACCGCGCGGAGGTCCTCTTCCGGCACCGCATCGACCCGTACCGCCCCGGCAAGGACCTCACCCCACCCGAGTGGCACGCGATCTGGACCGACCTGGTCGACCTCATGCACGAGGGCGTCCGCAACAACCGCATCGACACCGTCCGCCCGGAACACACCCCGGAGGCGATGGGCCGCCCACCCCGCGTGGACGACCACGGCGGCGAGGTGTACGTCTACCGCAGGGCCAACCAGCCCTGCCACCTCTGCGGAACCGAGATCCGCACCGCCGACCTCGCCGCCCGCAACCTCTTCTGGTGCCCGACCTGCCAACGCCCCTGAGAAACCCCCGACCTCAGAAGCCGTACGGCAACCACGGCTCCACACCGGCCGCCCCGAACCCCAGCGAGGCCTCCGCCAACGCCCCCCGCCGTACCTCGCGCACCCGCCCCGCCGCCCCCAACGAGGCCAGCGACACACCCCCGAGATACGCGGCACTCAACTCCCGTACGGACAGGGCGACATCCGCCGCATCCCCCGTACGCTCACACGACGCCCCCTTCGCATCCCCGCTGAGCCGCCAACGCCCGGCGTTCCAGGGGCAGAACGCGTCCTCCACCTCGAACACCACATCCACCGGCGCCTGATACGTCCGCGCCTCCAGCGCGGCCCCCAGCTCCACCGGACGTACGTACAGCGCATCCCCCACCCGCGGCCGGCACCGCCGGATGTCGGACACCCAGTGCCGCCACGCGTCGTCCACGGGCCGCCCCCGCCCCCGCACCACCAGCGACGACGTCAGGTCGATCCCGAACAGGAACCGCCACAGCGCCGCGTCCGCCGCGGGGTCCAGCGCGGCCGAGTCCTCCAGGATCACCGTGCCCTCGGGCCCGGCGGCCTCCCAGCCCGGCTTGACGCGATACCGCGCGTACCCGACCGTCTCCCCGTCCCGCTCGGCGACGACACACTGCAGCGGCGACGCCCCCTCCCGATCGCCCTCCGGATCGAGCAGCGGGACCCGTTCCCAGCCGGGCTGCCGGGCCAGCATTCCGGCCCGGGTCGGAACCGTCCGGGCGTACACCGCCTCGCACACATCGCGGACATCGGCCGGAACGGCGTACCGCACACGTACGTCATCCGTACCCGGCGGCAGCGACGTGAGCCGTACCCGGGTCGTGTCGATCTCGGCGTTCAACTGGAAGGTGGCGCACCCGTATCCGAACCGGCCGTAGATCGCCGGCTCGGACGCCGTGAGCACGGCCAGCGGCTCACCCCAGGCCCGGACGTCGTCCAGCTGCCGCCGCATCATCGACGTCAGAACCCCGCGCCGGCGATGCGTCGCGGCCACGCTGACCATGGTGACGCCCGCGGCCGGCACCGAGGCGCCGCCGGGCACCGTGAGCCGGAAGCTGAACGCCCCGGCCGTCCCCACGCACTCGTCCCCGTCCCAGGCGCCGAGTGAACGGTCGAGCTCGGTCAGCGAGTTCCACAACCCCCGTTCCTCGGCGGACTCCGGCACCCCGCCGAAGCCCCGGATCAGGGTGTCGTACCACTTGTCCCAATCGTCCCGCCGCAGCACCCGCAGGTCGGTCGCGGAGCCGGTCGCGTCAGTCGCCATGGACCATGCCTACCAGGGCAATGCGGGACGAGCGAGCAAATTTCTCTCAGGTGGCGGCGGGGCGGCGCGCGGTGAAGTTCACTGTGAAGTCGGCCCTCGGACGGGGGACAAGTGGGACCTCCCGTGCCAAGCGGCTGGTCCGATGGATAGGGTCCCGAACTAATGGCATCAGGACGAGAGCGGCGCGCGGAAGCCGACACGTTCACGGCCCGGTTGAAGAAGCAGTGGCACCGGGCCCGCGTCGGCGTGCGCCGGGCCGCCGTGGACTACTTCCGCGGCGACGGCTCGGACTGGATCGCCCTGGCCGGCCTGCTCCTGACCGTCCCGCTGATCGCGGCGGCGACGCTGGCGAACTCGGTGTGGTTCTCGCCGGCCGCGCTCGTCCTGCCCGTCGTCGTGGGCGGACTGGTGCTGCGCCCGGCCAGCCTGCTCGGCCTGTACGCGGCGGCGGCCACGGCGCTGATCGTGGAGTCGGTGCGACTGGGCCCGTACACGGAAGGGCCCTCCAGGGTCACTCCGGGCATCGTGCTCGTGGTCGCGGCCTGCGGTTTCTTCGGGCTGCTGCTGGCCCAGTTCCGCAGCCGGGTCGGTGTGCCCTGGCGGCGCGGCGGCACCATGCTCTTCGACCTGCGCGAACGCATCCGGGTGCAGAGCCAGCTGCCCGACCTGCCGGGCGGCTGGCACCAGGAGATGGCGCTGCGCCCGGCGGGCGGCCAGTCCTTCTCGGGCGACTTCGTCGTCGCGGCCCGTACCAACGGCGGCCGGACGCTCGAGGTCGTCCTCACCGACGTCTCCGGCAAGGGCATGGACGCGGGCTCCCGCGCCCTGCTCCTGTCCGGCGCGTTCGGCGGCCTGCTGGGCTCCCTCCCGCCGCACGCCTTCCTCCCCGCCGCGAACGGCTATCTGCTCCGCCAGGACTGGGACGAGGGCTTCGCCACCTCCATCCACCTGGTCCTCGACCTGGACTCCGGCGACTACGAGCTCTACTCCGCCGGCCATCCGCCGGGCCTGCAGCTCAGCGCCGGCACCGGACGCTGGGAGGAGAAGGCCGCCGAAGGCCCGCTCCTCGGTGTCTACGACGGCGCCCAGTTCGACCCCGTGAAGGGCTCGCTGCGCCCGGGCGACGTACTGATGCTCTTCACGGACGGCCTGGTGGAGACCTCCGACCGCGACATCGTCGAGGGCATCGACCGCCTCACCGGCGAAGCCGACCGCTACGTCGCCGGCGGCTTCCACGGCGCCGCCTGGCACCTCATCGAGGCAGTGGCCAAGGACGTCAACGACGACCGAGCCCTCCTCCTGATCTGCCGAGAGGGCCCGACGGCGGCGTCCGCCCTCCGCTGAGACGGGGCTCGCCCCAGGTCGGTTCGGCGGCGGCCCTCATGGCCCGCACACCCTCCGTACGGATCGGGAAGGACGGACACGGCAGACGACCGCGCAGTACACACTGGAGCGGTGACCGAGACACCCCGCACCCCGTTGACCCTGGCCCAGGTCGAGGCCATCGCCCGCGCCGCGCACGCCGGCCAGACCGACAAGGCGGGGCGGCCCTACGCCGAACACCTGTGGGCCGTGGCGGAGGGAGTACGGGAACGGGGCGGTGACGAGGACCAGATCGCGGCGGCCTGGCTGCACGACGCCGTCGAGGACGACGCACTCTCGCCCCAGTGGCTGCGCGAGGCCGCGCTGAGCGGCCGTACGAAGGACATCGTCCTCGCGGTCACCAAGCGGGCGGGGGAGCCGCCGCAGGCCTACGCCGCGCGCATCCTCGCCACCCCGGGCGCGCCGCTGGTGAAGGAGGCGGACCTGGCGCACAACGCGGATCCGGAACGCCTCGCGGTCCTCGACGAGGCCACCCGCAAACGACTGACCGAGAAGTACGCACGGATGCGCGCACTTCTCGGTCAGGGAGATGCGATCTGAAGAAGCGCCTAGGCGCTGACCTTCTCGCGGCCCTTCTCGCGCTCGCGCCTCTCGGCGCTCTGGCGCTCGCGGGCGACCTCGGCCGCGTCCCGCTTGAAGGCCCACGTCATCTTCGGCTCCATCGCGAACCGGAACATGCGCTGCACCGGCTTGGTGCACAGCACCGTCACGACGGCGGCCGCGAGGACGGTCACGGTGATCTGCCCGGCAGGCTGGTGGAACCAGCTCGCCTCGAACCAGCCCTGGTAGTCGCCGGCCTTCACGAGGAAGCCGTGCAGCAGGTAGCCGTAGAGCGTGCCCGCGCCGAGCGCGGTGAACCACATGTGGCGGCGCGGCACCCAGGCGAAGAAGCAGGCGGTCAGCACCAGGGAGCAGCCGAACATCGCCAGCACCATGACCGGGCCGGCCCACCACGGCGCGCCCAGTTCCTGCGCGGCGTCACGGTGGTAGAACCACGACGTGTTCATACGCGGCACCGCCCACCAGCTGAAGGCGAGCGCGGCGGCGAACACGGGCACCGCGGCGATCCGCACCGAACGGCGGCGCACCATCTGGAAGTGCTCGGGCTTCATCACCAGGCCCAGCACGAAGAACGGCAGGAACTGCAGGACGCGCTGGAGGTCCAGGTCGTCACCGATCGACGGGGTGACGGTCGCCAGCGCCGCGAGACCGAGCGCCAGCGGCAGCGGCCAGCGCACCATGTTCCAGATGGGGGTGGTCAGCCGCCAGATGAACAGCGCGACCAGGAACCAGGTCAGGTACCACGGGTCGAGGAGGCTGATGTCCTGACTCGGGTCGTCGTCGATCCACCGCTTGAAGAGCGGGTAGGCCGTCTCGAAGATGACGTACGGCACGGCCACGCCCGTGATCAGGCGCTTGAGCCGGTCCGGCCGCATGTCGAAACTGCGCGAGAAGTAGCCGGAGATGATGATGAACGCCGGCATGTGGAACGCGTAGACGACCTGGTACGCCGCCTCGAGTATCCGGCTGTCGCCCTTCAGTGGCTCCCAGGCGTGGCCCATGGCGACCAGCACGATCGCGAGGTACTTCGCGTTGTCGAAGAACGCGTCGCGCTGCTTGCCGTTCTGCTTCTTCTGGGGGCTCTGCGGCGAGCGCGGGCTCGGCACTCCGCCTGCCGGCGACTGTGCCGGGGGAAGTGGCGCCTTGCGGTCGCCGTTCGGTCGCAGCGAGTTCGTCACAGACCCTCCCACCAGGAACTCGGGGAGACGATCCGGGACCTCGCTGCGCGTGCGGGGGACGAGGCAGCGTGGAACATCTGAGGCACCCTAGCCTTCCCTGCAGCTATTCGTAAAACGCCGGACGTGATTCCTGGCTATTCGCTGTGGGTACCCCGGATTTCGGGTAGTTGACGCGACTGTCGGCGTGATGACCAACACATCTTCGGTATCGAGTTGTGTCCGTCACAGCCGCCCTGCTTGTCGGGATACTTCCGGACTAAGCGGCGCATAAGACCAGGGGGCGACTCCAGTGGAATGTCCGCTTCAGCGCTCTCCGGGAGCCTCTCCACAGGGTGGTTGAGGAGCCTTGGGCAGCAATTCGAATTAGCTGCGAACGCGTTGTGTGGAGACGGAAACGATCCGGACGAATTCCCTGTGCGGGTGGCCCTTCGAATTGCCGTACGAGCTCCCGCCGTCGGGTCCCCTCCCACACGCGCCGTACACGCGCCCGGACGACACGGCGGCGGTCGATGCGTCACCGGCCGCATAGCCCGGCCGCGTTGGTGGCACGATGGTTCTGGCGGGGTGCGCGCAGTGGCGCCCCCGGGCCGGGAGAGCGGACCGACCGAGGGTGTGATCAGTTGTGGCCATTTCACTGTCTGTGGTGCTGCTGTTGGCGATCATCCTTGTGGTGTTGCTGAGAGGGGGATCCATCAAGGCAGGCCCCGCGATCGTGGCGATCCTCTTCGGCTTCTTCCTCGCCTCGACCGGCATGGCCCCGTCCATCCAGCGCTTCCTCAACTCGATAGCGGAGACGGTCAACTCCATCAGCTTCTGACCGGGCCGCCACCAGGGCCAGAGGGGTATGCGGCTACTCTCCTCCCGACGGGACGGTGCGTGACGGGGGGAACGTACGGGGATGGCGCTGCGCGATTCTGACCCGGTGGAGGTGGGCGGCTACCGCATCGAGGACCGCCTCGGCTCCGGCGGCATGGGTGTGGTCTACCTGGCCCGCTCGGCCTCCGGACGGCGCCTCGCCGTCAAGGTGGTGCACGGCCAGTACGCCGACGACGACGAGTTCCGCGCCCGTTTCCGCCGCGAGGTGGCCGCGGCCCGACAGGTCAGCGGCGCCTTCACGGCCCCCGTCGTGGACGCCGACGCCGACGCGTCACGCCCCTGGATGGCGACGCTGTACATACCGGGATCGGACCTCGGCACCCACGTCCGCGAGCACGGCCCGCTCGCCGTGCCCCGGCTGCGTGAACTCGCCGCCGGCCTCGCCGAGGCGCTGCGCGACATCCACCGCGCCGGAGTCGTCCACCGCGATCTCAAGCCGGCCAACGTGATGCTGGCCGAGGACGGCCCCCGCGTCATCGACTTCGGCATCTCCCGCGCCGCCGAGTTCGCCGCCGCCGACGTCCTCACCCAGACCGGCCGCGTCATGGGCACCCCGCCCTTCATGTCCCCGGAGCAGTTCTCCGCCCCGCAGGACGTCGGCCCGGCCGCCGACATCTTCTCCCTCGGCTCGGTCCTCGCCTACGCCGCCACCCGCCGCGGCCCCTTCGACAGCCCGAGCCCCTACGAGACCGCCGTCCGGGTCGTCGAGGGCGAACCGGCCCTCGACGGCGTACCGGACGAACTGCTCCCCTTCGTACGCCTCTGCCTGGAGAAGCACCCCAAGTCCCGCGTGACCGCCGACGAACTCCTCACCCTGCTGCGCGACGGAGGGCCGGCCGCGGTGCCCCCGGCCGCCGAGGAGCCGAGAACCGTTCCGCCCCGACGGGTCCCCGCGGCCACGCCACAGCGCGACACCCCGCTCGCCGACCCGCCGACCGAGCCTGACGGGCCGCCCGCCGGGCCGCGAGGCAACCGAAGACGCCGCTACCTCCTCGCTGCGGCGGCCGGGACGGCCGTGGCCGCCGTACTGGCCGCCACCACCGTGGTCCTCTCCGGAGCCCTCTCCCGCGACACCGACCCCGGCACCTCGGCCTCCGCCCCCAGCGACCTTCCCGACGGCTGGAAGCCCTGGGCCACCGCCGCGAAGGCCCCCAAGGGCAGCGAGCGCCTCGTCGGCGGCGCCGACAGCGCTCTCGCGGGCTGCGCCGCCGTCGACACCTCCCTCGTGTGCGCGGGCTCCGGCCTCATGGCGACCCGCTTCGATCTCGCCGACGGCCGCTCCACCTGGGGCCGGTCCGTCGACCCCACCCCCGACGGCTCCTCCAGCAGCAGCGAGGGCGCGCTCATCGGCACCACCGACCGTCACGTCTACGCCTACGAGGCGGAGGAGGGGGAGACGGCGGCCGGCCCACAGTTCGGCTACACGGTGTACGCCCTGTCCGCCGACACCGGCAAGGAACTCTGGCGGACCGAGACGGGCACCGGCGAGTCGGCGTCCGTCCCCGACAGCACGCAGGACGCCGCCACGGCCGTCCCCGAGGGTGTCGTCACCTTCTACGGCTCCCAGGGCGACCGGTACGCCCTGCTCGACGCCGAGACCGGCGACGTCCGCTGGAGCCGCCCGAAGCCGACCGACCCGGACGACTCGGTCGACTGCCTGCTGCGCTCGGCGGCCGGCCGCGCCTACCTCGTCTGCGTGATCGGCCTGTCGGAACGGGGAGCCTCCCGCACCACCGTCTCCCAGATCGACCCGGCCACCGGAAAGGCCCGCTGGACCGCCGAGGCCAAGGGCGCCCAGTACCTGCTCGGCCAGCACGACGGACGTCTGGTCCTCGCGGACTCCTTCGCCACGGACAGCGGCCTGACCCTGATCGACATCTCCTCGCGCGTGCTCACCGTGCGCCGGCTCGCGCAGCCCCGGCCCGAGGACGCGGACGCGTACCTGGTCCGCGGCACGGTCTACTTCACGCGCGAGAGCGGCGGCGTCCGCGCGGTCTCGCCGCGCACCGGCCGGACGCTGTGGGAATCCAACTCCAGCGTGGAGCAGCAGGGGCCGCCGACCGCCTCCGCCACCCACGTGTACGTCGCGTCCCCCAGCGGCCGCCTGGCCGCCCTGGACGCGAGCAGCGGCGAGGTCGAGGCCACCCTGGACGGCCGCGACGACGGCGGCAGAACCGACAGCATGCTCGTCACCTCGGGCGCCCCGCTCGTCCTGGTCGGCGACGCCCTGTACGTCCCGTACGGCGTCCGCTCCGTCTACACGGTGGACGTACGCGACCTCTGAATCCCCGGATCACCCGGTGAAAAACGCCTCGGGCCCGGTTCCGAAGAACCGGGCCCGAGCCGTTCGGAGCGGGCGACGGGAATCGAACCCGCGTAGCTAGTTTGGAAGACTAGGGCTCTACCATTGAGCTACGCCCGCACGGTGCGCGCCGCAGGTCGGGTGACCTCGGCACGCAAGCATCGTAGCGGGTTGTGCGCCCTCGTCGCACACCGCATTCGCATCCGGGCCCTCGCGGCGCCGACGCGGCGAAAATGCGGCGGCCGTACGGCCTTGCGCCATGTACCCTACGTGTCGCACCAGACGGGGTGTGGCGCAGCTTGGTAGCGCGTCCGCTTTGGGAGCGGAAGGCCGTGGGTTCAAATCCCGCCACCCCGACCAGCCATCCGATCATCTCGAGCCATCTCGAGTCATCTCGGGTGATCGTCTCCCGGTCACTCACGTGATCGCCTTTTGGGCGGTGTAGTCGCTGCCGTTACTATGCAAGCTGCCGTCCGTGTGTATCAGCGTCTGAAGTCTCCGGGCGGCGAAATCCGCCGGGCCGTTCTGGTCCCGGCAGAACCCAAGAAGTCAGCCACAAGGAGACCGAACCGTGAAGAGCGCCGTGGAGACCCTGAACCCGACTCGGGTTCGGCTCACTGTCGAGGTGCCCTTCGAGGAGCTCAAGGACAGCCTCGACGCGGCGTACAAGAAGATCAACCAGCAGGTCACGGTGAAGGGCTTCCGTAAGGGCAAGGTCCCGGCCCGGGTCATCGACCAGCGGTTCGGCCGCGGTGCGGTGCTGGAGGAGGCCGTCAACGACGCGCTGCCGAAGTTCTACACCGACGCGGTCAACGAGGCCGAGCTGAACCCGCTGGGCCAGCCCGAGGTCGACATCACCGAGCTGAAGGACGGCGAGACGCTGAACTTCACCGCCGAGGTCGACATCCGTCCCTCCATCGAGATCCCGGACTACTCCGGCATCGAGGTCGAGGTCGACGCGGTCGAGGTCACCGAGGAGGACGTCGACAAGGCGGTCGAGGAGCTGCGCGAGCGCTTCGCCTCCACCGCCCCGGTCGAGCGTGCCGCCGAGGACGGCGACGTCGTGACGATCGACCTGGAGGCCAAGGTCGAGGGCGAGGTCCTGGAGGACGGCGTCGCGGACGGCGTCTCCTACACCATCGGCTCCGGCGAGCTGCTGGACGGCATCGACGACGCC
This sequence comes from Streptomyces sp. NPDC041940, assembly GCF_055589465.1. Classification (NCBI taxonomy): domain Bacteria; kingdom Bacillati; phylum Actinomycetota; class Actinomycetes; order Kitasatosporales; family Streptomycetaceae; genus Streptomyces; species Streptomyces sp. NPDC041940. The sequence continues at coordinate 7,978 of NZ_JBVJBP010000015.1, read as the reverse complement.
GTGAAGGGCGTGGAGGCCGGTGGCGAGGCCACCTTCACCTCCGAGCTCAAGGGCGGCTCGGCGGCCGGCAAGGAGGCCGAGGTCACCGTCAAGGTCACCCAGGTCGCCAAGCGTGAACTGCCCGAGCTGGACGACGAGTTCGCGCAGCTCGCCTCCGAGTTCGACACCATCGAGGAGCTGCGGGCCGACAGCCGCAAGCGCCTGGAGAACATGAAGCAGTACGACCAGGCCACGCAGGCCCAGGAGCGCGTCCTGGAGAAGCTGCTCGAGCTGGTCGAGGTGCCCGTCCCGGACAAGCTGCTCGAGGACGAGGTCAACACCCGCAAGCACAACCTCGAGCACCACCAGCTCGGCCAGATGGGCCTCGACCTCGAGAAGTACCTCGAGATCCAGGGCAAGACGGTCGAGGAGTTCGACGCCGAGACCAAGGAAGCCGCGGTCAAGGGCATCAAGACGCAGTTCGTGCTCGACGAGCTCGTCAAGCAGGAGAAGCTGAACGTCAGCCAGGAGGAGCTCACCGAGCACCTCATGCGCCGCGCCGCCTCCTCCGGCATGTCCCCCGACCAGTTCGCCCAGGCCGTCGTCGAGGGCGGCCAGGTTCCGCTCCTGGTCGGCGAGGTCGCCCGCGGCAAGGCCCTGGCCGTCGTGGTCGAGAAGGCCGCGGTCAAGGACACCAACGGCGAGGTCGTCGACCTGGACGACGAGGAGGACGAGACCGAGGCCTCCACCGAGGAGACCCCGGCCGAGGCCGCCGAGTCCGCCGAGGAGAAGACCGAGGGCTGAGCCCCCGGCTCCGACTAGGTCAAAGGGAAGGCCCTGGGGTGCGAACCCCAGGGCCTTCTTGCCGTCCGTGGGGCAGCGCACCTCGGGGGCGCGGGGAACTGCGCGACAAGCCCCCACGGGCCCGCAGCCGTCCACGGGCGGACCCACCCACGGCGAGACCGTACGGCCCCCGGCGGAGCCCCCCGCGCTACGCCCCCGGCGAACACTCCCATCTCCGGGATTCCCCGAAGGGACCCGCGCGTTAGGGTCCATGAATACGAGGGCAGTGGAGTCTGCGAACGGCTCCAGCCCCGCAGGGAAACGTGAGACGGCCCGGCGCCGTCGTAAGACGAGCAGGTGGATACGTGACGAATCTGATGCCCTCCGCCGCCGGCGAGCCTTCCATCGGTGGTGGCCTCGGTGACCAGGTCTACAACCGGCTGCTCAACGAGCGGATCATCTTCCTCGGCCAGCCGGTCGACGACGACATCGCGAACAAGATCACCGCACAGCTGCTGCTCCTTGCCGCGGATCCCGACAAGGACATCTACCTCTACATCAACAGCCCCGGCGGTTCGATCACGGCCGGTATGGCGATCTACGACACGATGCAGTTCATCAAGAACGACGTGGTGACGATCGCCATGGGTCTCGCGGCCTCGATGGGTCAGTTCCTGCTCAGCGCGGGCACCCCGGGCAAGCGCTTCGCGCTGCCGAACGCCGAGATCCTGATCCACCAGCCGTCCGCCGGCCTGGCCGGCTCGGCCTCCGACATCAAGATCCACGCCGAGCGGCTGCTGCACACCAAGAAGCGCATGGCCGAGCTCACGTCCCAGCACACGGGCCAGTCGGTCGAGCAGATCACCCGCGACTCGGACCGCGACCGCTGGTTCGACGCCTTCGAGGCCAAGCAGTACGGCCTCATCGACGACGTCATCCCCACGGCCGCAGGTATGCCGGGCGGCGGCGGCACCGGGGCCTGAGAGGTCCCCACGGGGCCTGTGGAGCCCCGTGAGGCCCCCGGAGCCCTCCCGGGCCCCAGCGACCCCAGACAGCCCCAGCCGACCGCCTCAGCCCTTTTCAGGAGACACCGTGAACCAGTTCCCCGGCAGCGGGATCTACGACCGTATGAACGCCGCGCAGGACATGAGCGGCTCGCAGGGCCGCTACACCGGCCCGCAGGCCGAGTCCCGCTACGTCATCCCCCGCTTCGTCGAGCGCACCTCCCAGGGCATCCGCGAGTACGACCCGTACGCGAAGCTCTTCGAGGAGCGCGTGATCTTCCTCGGCGTCCAGATCGACGACGCCTCCGCCAACGACGTCATGGCGCAGCTGCTGTGCCTGGAGTCGATGGACCCCGACCGTGACATCTCGGTCTACATCAACAGCCCCGGCGGCTCCTTCACGGCGCTCACCGCGATCTACGACACGATGCAGTACGTGAAGCCGGACATCCAGACGGTCTGCATGGGCCAGGCCGCCTCCGCCGCCGCCGTCCTGCTGGCCGCCGGTACGCCGGGCAAGCGCATGGCCCTGCCGAACGCGCGCGTGCTGATCCACCAGCCGTACAGCGAGACCGGCCGCGGTCAGGTCTCCGACCTGGAGATCGCCGCGAACGAGATCCTCCGGATGCGTTCGCAGCTGGAGGAGATGCTGGCCAAGCACTCCACCACGCCGGTCGAGAAGATCCGCGACGACATCGAGCGCGACAAGATCCTCACGGCCGAGGACGCGCTGAGCTACGGACTGATCGACCAGATCATCACCACCCGGAAGATGGACAACTCGAGCCTGCGCTGAGGCGAGAGGCTGTATCGTCTGCCGCCCCTTGGCACGGTTTGGCACGGTGCACGTCAAAGTGAACCGCGCCAAGGGGGGCCCGAACGAGGGGCCCGGCAAGGTACCGTCGGACATAAGGCTGCACCAGGAGCCGTTGGACGTCGCGTCGACGTCCAGTCGTCTCCCAGGCGAAGGGGAAGCACACCGTGGCACGCATCGGTGACGGCGGCGATCTGCTCAAGTGCTCGTTCTGTGGCAAGAGCCAGAAGCAGGTCAAGAAGCTCATCGCAGGGCCCGGTGTGTACATCTGCGACGAGTGCATCGACCTCTGCAACGAGATCATCGAGGAAGAGCTCGCTGAGACCAGCGAGGTCCGCTGGGAGGAACTCCCGAAGCCCCGCGAGATCTACGAGTTCCTCGAGGGGTATGTGGTCGGCCAGGAAGCCGCCAAGAAGGCCCTCTCCGTAGCGGTGTACAACCACTACAAGCGCGTCCAGGCCGGTGAGAACGGCGGGGGCAACGGCCGTGACGACGCCATCGAGTTGGCGAAGTCCAACATCCTCCTCCTCGGCCCCACGGGCTCCGGGAAGACCCTCCTCGCGCAGACCCTCGCGCGGATGCTGAACGTGCCCTTCGCGATCGCCGACGCCACGGCGCTGACGGAGGCGGGATACGTCGGCGAGGACGTCGAGAACATCCTCCTCAAGCTGATCCAGGCCGCCGACTACGACGTCAAGAAGGCCGAGACCGGGATCATCTACATCGATGAGATCGACAAGGTCGCGAGGAAGAGTGAGAACCCGTCGATCACGCGCGACGTGAGCGGCGAGGGCGTCCAGCAGGCCCTGCTGAAGATCCTGGAGGGCACCACGGCCTCGGTCCCGCCGCAGGGCGGACGCAAGCACCCGCACCAGGAGTTCATCCAGATCGACACGACGAACGTGCTGTTCATCGTGGGCGGTGCCTTCTCCGGTCTTGAGAAGATCATCGAGTCCCGGGCGGGTGCCAAGGGCATCGGCTTCGGCGCGCAGATCCGCTCCAAGCGCGAGATGGAGTCCAAGGACCAGTTCCAGGAGGTCATGCCGGAGGACCTGGTCAAGTTCGGCATGATCCCCGAGTTCATCGGCCGGCTCCCGGTCATCACCTCGGTCCACAACCTCGACCGCGAGGCCCTGCTGCAGATCCTCGTCGAGCCGCGCAACGCGCTCGTCAAGCAGTACCAGCGCCTCTTCGAACTCGACGGTGTGGAGCTGGACTTCGAGCGTGAGGCCCTCGAGGCCATCGCCGACCAGGCGATCCTGCGCCAGACCGGCGCGCGTGGCCTGCGGGCCATCATGGAGGAGGTCCTCCAGGGCGTGATGTACGAGGTCCCCTCCCGCAAGGACGTGGCCCGGGTCGTCATCACGGCGGACGTCGTCCAGTCGAACGTCAACCCGACGCTGATCCCGCGGGACGCTCGCGGGCGCGGGCCGGGCGAGCAGAAGACCGCCTAGTCACCCACCGCACGCGAAAGGCGCCCAGCACTCTGTTGCTGGGCGCCTTCGTCGTTGTCCGCGTCAGGCCGGGATGCGGACTTCCTTGCGGGCCTTGGTGGTGACGTCGATCGCCACGTCCTTGGTGACGCCCCGCGCCGCCTCACCCGGCGACACGAGGGCGATCGTGCTGTAGTCGGCCCACGCGCAGAACCAGTTGGTCTTCTCCTTCTTGGTCAGCTCGTCCTGAGCCTTGACCGACTGGCACTTCATGATCGCGCCGTCGAGGTCGGCCTCCTCGGGCTCGCCGATCAGCTCGGGCTTGGTGGACCCGGACGCGGCCTCCTTCTCGGAGGACTTCTTGAAGTTGGCGAGGAACAGGTCCAGCGTCGCCTCCGGGTCGGAGATCTCACCGTAGGCACCGGCCACCGTGAGCGTCTTGGCCGACGCCATCTTCGCCGCGGACGACGGATCCTCGGGGTCGTAGTTGCTCAGGTCCACGTTGGAGTAGAGGGCCGCCGACGTCTTGGCGTTCTTCACGCCGCTCTTCTCCAGCTCCGACTTCTCGTCGTCACCGGTGGTCTGCCCGTCCTTCGTGGTGCGCTTGTACTCGCTGAGCACCGTCGCCGGGGTCGACAGCTTGTGCGGCCCGTCGTCCTCCAGACCGCCGCCACCCCCGCCGATCACGAAGTACGCGCCCACACCGAGAGCGGCGACCACGGCCACCGCGCCGAGGATGATGCCCGTCTTCTTCTTGCCGCCGCCCGGGGCCGGGGGCTGCGGGACGCCGTACTGGGGCTGCTGACCGTAGGGCGGCTGCGGCTGCTGGCCGTACGGGGGCTGCTGGCCGTAGGGGCCGGGCTGCTGGGGCGGGACGCCCTGCGGGGCCTGCTGCGGGTAGCCGTAACCGGGCTGGGGCGGAGGGGCCTGCTGGGGGTAGCCGTAGCCGGGCTGGGGGGCCTGCGGCGGCTGGCCGTACGGGCCCGGCTGGCCGTACGGACCGGGCTGCTGAGGCTGCTGCCCGCCGTACGGGCCCGGCTGGTTGTAGCTCATGTTCTGGGTTCCCCTCCAGATGCTTATGTGTTCCGGACATCCTGGCGCAGACCCGTCGTGTGCATGGCATCGGGGTCCCCGCCGTTACAAAGCGAAACGAGTTTCGGGACGGGGGAGTGACACCTCTAAACTGACCCCCGTGACCGAGAACGCTCAGCAGCAGCCACCAGCGCCCAGCACCGACCTGCCGACCCAGTACGCGCCGGCCGACGTGGAGGGGCCGCTGTACGAGCGCTGGGTAGAGCGGGGCTACTTCGAGGCGGACGCGAAGAGCGACAAGCCGCCGTACACCGTCGTCATCCCGCCGCCGAACGTCACGGGCAGCCTGCACCTCGGGCACGCCTTCGAGCACACCCTCATCGACGCGCTGACGCGCCGTAAGCGCATGCAGGGCTTCGAGACGCTCTGGCAGCCCGGCATGGACCACGCCGGTATCGCCACGCAGAACGTCGTCGAGCGGGAGCTCGCCAAGGAGGGCAAGTCCCGGCACGACCTGGGCCGTGAGGCCTTCGTCGAGCGGGTCTGGCAGTGGAAGGGCGAGTCCGGCGGCCAGATCAGCGGACAGATGCGCCGCCTCGGCGACGCCGTCGCCTGGTCGCGTGAGCGCTTCACGATGGACGAGGGCCTGTCCCAGGCCGTCCAGACCATCTTCAAGCGGCTCTACGACGACGAGCTCATCTACCGCGCCGAGCGCATCATCAACTGGTGCCCCCGGTGTCTGACGGCCATCTCGGACATCGAGGTGGAGTACCAGGACGACGACGGCGAACTCGTCTCCATGAAGTACGGCGACGGGGACGACACCATCGTCGTCGCCACCACCCGCGCCGAGACCATGCTCGGTGACACGGCCGTCGCCGTTCACCCCGGGGACGAGCGGTACAAGCACCTGATCGGCAAGCTGGTCAAGCTGCCGCTGACCGACCGCTCCATCCCGGTCGTCGCCGACGAGCACGTCGACCCGGAGTTCGGCACCGGCGCCGTCAAGGTGACCCCGGCGCACGACCCGAATGACTTCGAGATCGGCCAGCGCCACGACCTCCCGGCCCTGACGATCATGGACGAGCACGCGGTCATCACCGCCCACGGCCCCTTCCAGGGCCTGGACCGGCTGGAAGCGCGGTCGGCGATCGTCGCGGCCCTGCGCGCCGAAGGGCGGATCGTCGCCGAGAAGCGGCCCTACGCCCACTCCGTCGGCCACTGCTCGCGCTGCAAGACCACCATCGAGCCGCGCCTGTCCATGCAGTGGTGGGTCAAGGTCGGTCCGCTCGCGAAGGCCGCCGGTGACGCCGTCCGCGACGGGCGCGTCAAGATCCATCCGCAGGAGATGGAGAAGCGCTACTTCGACTGGGTCGACAACCTCCACGACTGGTGCATCTCGCGGCAGTTGTGGTGGGGCCACCGCATCCCGGTCTGGTACGGGCCGAACGGCGAGGTCGTCTGTGTCGGCGCCGACGAGGAGCCGCCCGGGACCGAGGCCGAGGGCTGGCGTCAGGACACCGACGTCCTCGACACCTGGTTCTCCTCCGGCCTGTGGCCGTTCTCCACGCTCGGCTGGCCCGAACAGACCGAGTCGCTCGCGAAGTTCTACCCGAACAGCGTCCTGGTCACCGGCTACGACATCCTCTTCTTCTGGGTCGCCCGGATGATGATGTTCGGCCTCTACGCGATGGACGGCACCCCGCCGTTCCACACCATCGCTCTGCACGGCATGGTCCGCGACCAGTTCGGCAAGAAAATGTCGAAGTCCTTCGGCAACGCGGTCAACCCGCTGGACTGGATGGACAAGTACGGCAGCGACGCGCTCAGGTTCACCCTCGCCCGTGGCGCGAACCCGGGCGTCGACGTCCCGATCGGCGAGGACTGGGTCCAGGGCTCCCGCAACTTCGCCAACAAGATCTGGAACGCGACGCGCTTCGCGATGATGAACGGCGCGACCGTGGACGGCCCGCTGCCGGAGCCGGCGAAGCTGTCGTCGACCGACCGCTGGATCCTGTCCCGGCTCAACACGGTCGTCGCCGAAGTCGACGCGTTCTACGAGGACTACCAGTTCGCGAAGCTGTCCGACGCCCTGTTCCACTTCGCGTGGGACGAGGTCTTCGACTGGTACGTCGAGCTGTCCAAGACGACGTTCCAGGCGGGCGGCGAGGCGGCCGAGGTCAGCAAGCGCGTCCTCGGCGAGGTCCTCGACGTCACGCTGAGGCTGCTGCACCCGGTGGTTCCCTTCGTCACCGAGACCCTGTGGACCACGCTCACCGGCGGCGAGTCGGTCGTCATCGCCGAGTGGCCGAGCGACAGCGGTTTCCGTGACAAGGGCGCCGAGCAGGAGATCGAGTCGCTCCAGTCGGTCATCACCGAGGTCCGCCGCTTCCGCGCCGACCAGGGCCTCCAGCCCGGCCAGCGGGTTCCGGCCCGGCTGAGCCTCGACGGCACGCCGTTCGCGACCCACGAGGCGGCCATCCGGCAGCTGCTCCGGCTCCAGCCGGAGGGCGACGCCTTCACGGCCACGGCGACCCTCCCGGTCGCCGGCGCCGAGGTCGCCCTCGACCTCTCCGGCACGATCGATGTCGCGGCGGAGCGCAAGCGGCTCGCGAAGGACCTGGCGGCGGCGGAGAAGGAGAAGGCCCAGGCGACCGGCAAGCTCGGCAACGAGGCGTTCCTGGCGAAGGCCCCCGACCACGTCGTGGACAAGATCCGCACCCGCCTCGCCAAGGCGGAGGAGGACATCACCCGCATCCAGGCACAGCTGGACCGCCTGCCGCAGGCGTAAGGGTTCGTTCGGTCGTGGGGGGGGGGGGGGGGGGGGGGGGGGGGGGGGGGGGGGGGGGGGGGGGGGGGGGGGGGGGGGGGGGGGGGGGGAAGAAAGGACACAACCCCCAAACCAACAAACAACACCCACCCCCCCCTCCTCG
>NZ_JBVJBP010000014.1:213632-232036 GCF_055589465.1 Streptomyces sp. NPDC041940 | reverse complement strand
CCGTTCTTGACCAAACTTCCTGTTTCGTGTGCCTGGCTGGACTGTGAGCTCCCCCCCCCCCGCCCCCCCCCTCCCCCCCCCCCCCTCCCCTCCCTCCCCCCCCCCCCCCCCCCCCCCCCCCCCCCGATCCTGGCCGGTTCTAACGGAGACCGTTGACCAGGGCCGCTGCCGTGAAGAGTTCCACGCCGACCGTGATCGCCGACTCGTCGACGTCGAAGTCGCCCTGGTGGAGGTCGCGTACATGGCGCTCGCCGGGGGTGCGTACGCCCAGTCGGGCCATGGCGCCGGGGACGTGCTCCAGGTACCAGGAGAAGTCCTCGCCGCCGAGGCTCTGCTCGGTGCCCAGGACGGAGTCGACGCCGCGACGGGCGGTCATGGCGTCGCGCAGCAGTTCGGTCACGCCGGGCTCGTTGACGACGGGCGGCACGCCGCGTACGTAGTTGATCTCCGACTTGGCGCGGTACAGGTTGGCGATCTCGTCGATCGCCGCGACCACGACGTCGGGGGCCTGCCGCCAGGCCTCGATGTCGAGGCACCGCACCGTGCCGGAGAGCTCGGCGTGCTGCGGGATCACGTTCGGCGCGTGCCCCGACTCGACGCGGCCCCAGGTGATGGCGAGCCCGCTGCGGCTGTCGAAGCGGCGGCCGACCAGGGCGGGTACGTCGGTGACGACGCGGGCGGCCGCGGTGACCAGGTCGGTGGTGAGGTGGGGGCGTGCGGTGTGGCCGCCCGGGCCGTCGAGGGAGATCTCCAGCCGGTCGCAGGCGGAGGTGATGGGACCCTCGCGGAGTCCGATCTTCCCCGCGTCCACCCGGGGGTCGCAGTGCACGGCGATGATCGCGCCGACCCCCTCCAGCGCCCCGCACTTGATGACGTCGGCGGCGCCGCCGGGCAGCACCTCCTCGGCGGGCTGGAAGATCAGCCGGACGGGGCGGGGCAGCAGGCCCTGCTTGTGCAGGTCGGCGAGGACCAGGCCGGCGCCGAGGACGGCGGTGGTGTGCACGTCGTGGCCGCAGGCGTGGGCGCGGTCGGGCACGGTCGAGCGGTAGGGGCACTCGGCCTTGGTGTCCGGGATGGGCAGGCCGTCGATGTCGGCCCGCAGGGCGAGCATGCTGGGGCCTCCGTCCCACTGCTCGCCCTCTACGCCGATGTCACAGACGAGTCCGGTTCCGACGGTGAGTACGCGCGGCTTGAGGCCGGCCCGCTCGAGCCGCTCCTTGATCGCGGCCGTCGTGCGGAACTCCTGGTTGCCCAGCTCCGGGTGCATGTGCATGTCGCGCCGGAACGCGATGAGCTCTGCGCGCAGGGCGTCGGGCAGTGCGCCGGGAAGTACGGCTTCGCCGGGAAGATCGACCTCGGACTCCAGTGACATCAATTGCTTCACCCTCTGAAGGGTAGGGCGCCAGGGCGGTCGACTGACCCTCGATCAACAAAACTTCAACCCGTTAGGGGAAGAAAATATGACCGCCGGACGTATAGCTATCAAGTGAGATGGGTAAACTCGCCAGCCTTTTGGGCCGAGCCGGTCACCGCATCTCGCGGAGTGTGATATCGGCCACGCCTCCGTCACGACTCCGGTACCCATCCATCCTCTCCACGGATACCACGCCCCGCGCGGGGAACACCGCCTTGTTCATCTGCCGGACGTACACCGCCGAGTAGTGTGCGGCCCGTGCGCGCCGACAGCCCCGAGTTCCTCACAGCCACCCAGACCTCGTACGACGCCATCGCGGAGGCCTATGCCGCCGGGTTCCCCGACAGCCTGGCCGGAAGACCGCTGGAGCGGGCGCTGCTCACGGCCTTCGTGGACCTGGTCCGGGCGCCCGGGGCGGCTGTGCGGCCCCCGGTCGCGGACATCGGCAGCGGCCCCGGGTACGTCGCGGCCCGGCTGCACGGGCTCGGGCTGCCGGTGTTCGGCATCGACGTCTCGCCCCGCATGGTGGCCCTGGCCCGCCGGGCGCATCCGGGGCTGAGGTTCCACGTCGGTTCGATGACGGCCCTCGACCTGCCGGACGAGACGCTCGGCGGCATCGTCGCGCTCTACTCGATCATCCATGTGCCGGACGATCATCTGCCGACGGTCTTCGCCGAGTTCCACCGCGTGCTGCTGCCGGGCGCGCCGCTCCTGCTCGGCTTCCAGTCCGGTGACGCGGACGGGCATCTCCGCCTCACCGAGCGCTTCGGCAGTCCGATCTCGCTCGACTACTACTGGCGCACCCCGGAGTCGGTCGCGACCGCCCTCACCGAGGCAGGCCTGCACCTCCACGCCCGCGTGTTCCGGGAGCCGGAGGGCGAGGAGAAGCAGCCCCGCGCGTTCCTGCTGGCCTACAAGCCGGGCCCTGCGGAACCCTGCCCGGGGGTGAGCCGACCTTGAGGTCACGTGGGTCCGCCCTGGCGGGCGCTCGGGCCTGCTCGGCAGGAGCGCAAGCACGCCGTGGGGCGTGAGGCCGTCGCCGCGTGGCCTGCCTGATCTGGCAGCTGGACGGCAGCCGCTCCCGCGAGGGGTGGCCGAGCTGTCGGGGGCGGCCCCGGTACTCGAAAGGCCCTGCGGGGGCGTCAAATCGGCAGGGGCGATCCGCAGCCACTCCCGCGAGGAGTGGCCGAGCTGCCGGGGCCCGCCCCGGGTCGCCTAAGGGCCCTGCGGGGCGTCAGCCGGCGGCCACCGCGCCCGCGGCGTCCGCCGGGCCCGTCCTGCCTGCCGAGCGGACCGCCCTCGCCGGGCCGGACACGCTCGCCCTTCCCGTCGGGCCCGGGATGCCGGCCGGACCAGCCGGGCCGGTCGTGCTCGCCGAACCCGGGACACCCCCCGGACCGGCCGGGCCAGTCATGGTCGCCGAACCCGTCGGGCCCGTGACACTCCCCCGGCCGGCAGAACCGGTCGCGCTCGCCGAACCCGGGACACCCCCCGGACCGGCCGGGCCAGTCATGGTCGCCGAACCCGTCGGGCCCGTAACACTCCCCCGGCCGGCAGAACCGGTCGCGCTCGCCGAACCCGGGACACCCCCAGGGCCGGCCGGGCCGGTCATGGTCGTCGGGCCCGTGGGGTCCGTGGCGCTCGCCGGGCCGGGCATGGTCGTCGGGTCCGGGAGGCTTCCCGGGTCGGTGGGGCCTCCGACGGCGTCGGGTGTACCCCCCGTGGACAGCCGGTGGACGTCCCGGGCCGTGCCCGTCACCCCGGACAGGAAGCCCTGGGCTCGGGGGGACGCGTGCTCGGTCAGCCAGGCGGGGTCGATGTCGCAGACCGCCACGCGGACCTCGGTGCCGGAGAGGGCCAGGGGGAGGGTGTGGACGACCGTGGAGGGGAAGCTGAGGATCGTGCGGCCGATGGGGCCGCGGCGGGCGATCAGTTCCAGGGGGAGTTCGGGGCGGACGATCTCCAGACCCGTCTCGACCGCGAGGCGGCGGAGCTTGGTCGGGCTCTCGCGGCGGTGGGCGAAGTAGCGGGTGGCGCCGTGGGCCGCGGCCAGGGCGCGGACGGCCTCCAGATAGCGGTCGTCGTCGACGACACCCGTCTCCACCAGGGACGTGCCCACCATGTCGGCGCCCTTGGTGATGCGCGGCGGGCCGAACCGGGCCCGGGTCCAGGCGAAGTCGTTGGCGCTGATCGTGACGCCCTCGGGGGTCTCCTCCATCGGCATGGAGGAGAAGATCTCGACTTGGCGGCTGCCGCCGGGCGTGAGGCGGCGGCGCGCCGAGGAGGACACCGGCGCGAAGATCAGGTCGCGGGGGCCGGGGCGGCCGCCCTTGCGGTGCCAGCGCACCAGCCGCTCGCCCCGGGCCAGCTGGCCGACGAACTCCATCGTGGCCGTGCCGTCGTCGACGACGACCAGGTCACGGGCGCGGGTGATCGTCAGCAGGAGCTGGACGTAGCGGGAGAAGGGGTCCCCCAGGACGATCCGGCGGGCCTTGCGGAGTACGCCCGTCAGGCCGCCGATGGTCTGGAAGGGCGCGAGCGGACCGCCGCGCGCCTCTTCCCAGCGGACCTCGTGCCCCTCGTCACGGGCCAGGTCGGACATCCGTCGCAGCTGGCCGCGTGTCATCGGATCGACGGGCGACAGCACCACGAGGGTGAGCCCCACGCCGGACGCATGCGCGTGCGCCCACTCCAGCACGTTCAGCAGCTGTACCGGACTCTCGACGAACGCGAGAGTGTGGGGGCCGGCGTTCCCGGCGCGGGGGCTCATCGACGTACGACCGTCCCGTCGTAAGGGGTGTTGTGGGGGGTGTGGGATCAGACGCCGACCGGCTCGCCCGCCGCGTCGGCGATCTCCGCCTCGGCGACCACACCGCTGACGCGGCGCAGCTTCTTCATCGGGCCGAGCTCGGACTCGTAGACCTTCTTCACGCCGTCACCGAGGGAGGCCTCGATGGTGCGGATGTCGCGGACGAGGCGCGTGAGGCCCTGCGGCTCCACGGAGGCGGCCTGGTCCGAGCCCCACATGGCGCGGTCGAGGGTGATGTGACGCTCGACGAAGGTGGCGCCCAGGGCGACCGCGGCGAGGGTAGTCTGCAGGCCGGTCTCGTGGCCGGAGTAGCCGATCGGGACGTTCGGGTACTCGGCCTGCAGGGTGTTGATGACACGGAGGTTGAGCTCCTCCGCCTGCGCCGGGTAGGTCGACGTGGCGTGGCACATCAGGATGTTCTCGCTGCCCAGGACCTCGACCGCGTGGCGGATCTGCTTCGGGGTGGACATGCCCGTGGAGAGGATGACCGTACGGCCGGTGGCGCGCAGGGCGCGCAGCAGCTCGTCGTCGGTCAGGGACGCGGAGGCGACCTTGTGGGCGGGGACGTCGAACTTCTCCAGGAAGGCGACGGCCTCGGTGTCCCACGGGGAGGCGAACCAGTCGATGCCGCGCTTCTTGCAGTAGGCGTCGATCTGGCCGTACTCGTCCTCGCCGAACTCGACGCGGTGACGGTAGTCGATGTAGGTCATCCGGCCCCAGGGGGTGTCGCGCTCGATGTCCCACTGGTCGCGCGGGGTGCAGATCTCCGGCGTGCGCTTCTGGAACTTGACCGCGTCGCAGCCGGCCTCGGCGGCGGCGTCGATCAGCTTGAACGCGTTCTCGATGTCGCCGTTGTGGTTGATGCCGATCTCGCCGGTGACGTAGACGGGGCGGCCCGGGCCGGCCTCGCGGGTACCGAACTTGCGGATGCGGGAGTTGGTGCTCATGGCGCAGATGTCCTTACTTGGTGAGGGAATCGAGAGAGGGGCCGAGGATCCAGCTGGCGATCTCTCGGATCGCGCCGTCGCCACCGGGGACGGTGGTGACCGCGCGTGCGGCGCCGCGCACGACGTCGTGGGCGCTCGCGACCGCCACGGGCCAGCCCGCGAGGGCGAAGCACGGGAGGTCATTGACGTCGTTGCCGACGTAGAGCACGCGCTCCGGCGCGATGCCCTGCTCCTCGCACCACTGCTTCAGCGCGAGGTCCTTGCGGTCGATGCCGTGGAGCACCGGGAGCTTGAGCTTCCGGGCCCGGGCGGCGACCACAGGGTTCTGTTCCGTGGACAGGATCAGCATCTTCAGGCCGCTCCTGCGGAGGGCCGCGATGCCGAGTCCGTCTCCGCGGTGCACGGAGACGAACTCCCGTCCGTCGGAGTCGACGAGCACCCGGTCGTCGGTCTGGGTGCCGTCGAAGTCGAGGACGACCGCGTCGATGTCGTCGGCGGTCGGGAGCGCGCCGGGCCGGTCCGCGTCGAAGAGCGGGGCCAGGGCCCGGGCGCGGGCGAGGTCGTGCGGGTCGTCGATCTCCAGCACGCGCGCGGGGTCGGTGCGCACCAGTTCGGTGCGGCCGAAGAAGCGGTGCTGGTGCTTGCGGAAGCCGACCGCTTCCATGCCGTAGGCGGCGCCGGTCTCCAGGAGGTCCTGGGGGCGGTCCTGGCGGCGGGGGCGGAAGGACTTGTCGTGGTTGACGCCGTAGCCGCCGCCGGTGGCCGCGTCTGCCTCGGAGACGCTGCCGGCGGCGACAGCGTCCTCGGCGGCATCGGCGTCCCGCCAGACGAACCCGTGGAAGGGGGCCACGGTCACCGCCGTGTCGGCGCCGTTCTCGACGATCGCGCCCGCGACCCCGTCGATGTCCTCGCGGGTGATGAACGGGCTGGTGCACTGCACCAGCAGCACCACGTCCACGACCGCGCCGTGCAGGGCCTCGTGGGCGTCCACGGCGTGCAGGACGGCGGCCTCGGAGGTGGCGGTGTCACCGGCGATGGCGGCGGGCCGCAGGACGACCTCGGCGCCCGCCTCGCGGGCGGCGGCCGCGATGGCCTGGTCGTCGGTGGAGACCACGACGTCCGTCACGAGCCGGGCGGCGCGGCACTCGCGCACCGCACGCGCCACCAGCGGGACGCCGCCGACGGGGAGGAGGTTCTTCGCGGGCACGCCCTTGGAGCCGCCGCGCGCGGGGATCACCGCGAGCACACGGCGCACCGAGGCGCCTTGGCCCGCTTCCGGTTGTGACATGGGGACTACTCCTTGGGCAGGGGATTCAGGGCGGCTCACAGCTCGCCCATCCGCCGGATGACGGGCGCCACGCGCTGCACGCCGTGCCGGTAGGCGCCGCGCGCCGCCCGGCGCACGATCTGCCGGACCGGTCCGGGGTCCTTGTCGGCGGCGGGCGCGCCGGGCAGCGGGGTGCCGTCCGGGCCGAGGTGGTGGCGGGCGAGGATCCCGGGCAGATAGCCGGGCGCGGTGACGGGTGTGTAGTACGGGGCCAGCGGGGGCAGGCCGCCGGGCCGGCCGAGCAGCTTGGCGATGCGTTCGCGGGCCGCGTCGAAGGCGGAGTCGTACGAGCCGTCGGCGACCACGCCCTGCCGGGCGACCCAGTCCTCGTCGGGCGCCGGCCGGTGCCCGGCGTCGAGCTGGTCCCAGGAGGCGAGGCAGCCGGAGCCCACGAAGTGGTGGTTGCCGAGCGACTCGCGGATGCCGAGGTCGGTCAGGACGACGGTGGGGATCCGGCGGTGCAGCGACTCCAGGGCGGCCGTGGAGCTGATGGTCACCAGCAGGTCGGTGCGGTCGAGGACCTCGCCCATGTTTCCGTAGACCAGGCGGAAGTTGTCCGGCGGATCGAGGCGCTGCACCAGCTTCTGGTACGGCAGTTCCTCGATGTGGGTGGTGTGTTCGCCCGGCTTGGAGCGCAGCTTCAGCAGCACCTCGCGCTCGGGGTGCCTGCGGGCGTGCTGCACCAGCCGGTTCAGCAGGTACGTACGGTCCTTGCGGCTGTCCGGGACGGACGGCTGGGCGGCGAAGACGACCGTGTAGGGGTCGTGCTCACCCTCGTACGGCGCGCCGCCGAGGAAGGGCAGGGCCACTTCGGTCACCGAGGAGGCGTCGGCGCCCACTCCGTCGTAGACGGCGCGGAAGCGGTCCGCGTCCTGTCGGGAGTTGGCGAGGACGAGGTCCGCGCCGTGCCGCAGCAGCAGGCCGTCGGCGAGCTTCTCGTAGACGACACCGACGTAGCCGGTGACGACGACGGGCCGCTCGGCGCGGTCCTGCCAGAGGCGCGCCAGGCCGTGCAGCATCGCCTGTACACCGCCGCCGACGAGGGCCAGGACCAGGAGGTCGTACGACTCCTCTTCCATGGCGCGCAGGAACTCGACGGCGGTGACCTCCCGCAGCGAGTCGGCGCGCACGCCCACTTCCTCCAGCTGGCGCGGGGTGGGCGTCGCCCGGCCGCGCAGCAGGTAGCCGTCGAGGACGGGGCGGACTTGCGCGCCCTCGCGCGGTCCGGCTTCCATGGACGGGCCCGGGGCGATGCGGTCCGCGGTCAGCGCACCCCATTTCCATCGGGTGTCTGAGTCCGCGAGGACGGCGATTCGCGGGCGCTTCGGTGTACTTGCTGGCACGTCTACGACGCTAGGAAGCGAATCCGAGGTATGGCGGAACCGCGACTCAACGAAAAGTTAACAACACCCCACCGAGAGCCGAACTGGCCCGCCGGAAGGCCGGAAGTACACGGGGTGCACCGTTCTGACACATTGAGTTCACCCGGTGTACGTTCATCGGAAAGTTGCGCTGCCGGGCGGGCTCCTAACGTTTTGCAGGTGCCTAAGCTTTCCGTGATCGTGCCGTTCTACAACGTGCAGCAATATGCCCCGGACACCCTCAGAAGCCTTCGGCTGAACGCCGACCGCGATTTCGAGTTCATCCTGGTCGACGACCATTCGAGGGATGAGACCCCGGCCATTCTCGAACGAGCGGCCGAGGACCTCTCCGATGTCGCCCAGGTGCGTTACATCCGCCATGAGGAGAACGGCGGGCTCGCCACCGCCCGGAACACCGGCCTGGACGCGGCCCAGGGCGAGTACCTGACGTTCCTGGACGGCGACGACTGGCTGGCCCCCGGCTACCTCACCGAACTGGTGTCCGCCATGGATGAACTGGGATGCGACTTCGTGCGCACCGACCATGTGCAGGCCACCGCGCGCGCCCGTTCCGTGAGCCGGGTGCCCGTCGGCCGCCGCTGGGAGGTGTTCAGCCCGCGGGACGCCATCCTGCCCGCCCACCGCTCGACGTCGGTGGACTACGCCTACGCCTGGGCCGGCGCCTATCACCGCCGCCTCCTCGACCAGGGCGTGCTCCACTTCACCCATGGTCTGCGCACGGCCGAGGACCGGCCGTGGATCTGGAAGCTGCACCGTGAGGCGGAGTCGTTCGCCGTGGTGAGCCTGCTGGGTGTGTTCTACCGGCGCGGGGTGGCCTCGTCACTGACCCAGATCGGCGATGTCCGCCAGCTCGACTTCATCCGGGCCTTCGACCAGGTGATCGAGGAGACCGCGTCGGACCGGGAGGCCGACCGGCTGCTCCCCAAGGCGGTGCGGACCTACTGCGCGATCATCGCCCACCACCTCTCCAACGAAGACAGGTTCGAACCGGCCGTGGCCAGACAGCTGCGGTCGATGAGCGCGGCGGCCATCAAGCGCATGCCGCAGGACGCGCTCGGTGACGCACTGGAGGCGATGGACATGGACCGCTCGTCCAAGCTGCGGCGCCTGCGGCGCAGGGCCACCACCACGGAGGCGGCCGCCTGATGCCCGGGACCACTCAGATCTTCTGCGCCTCGACGCTGTACGGCGTCGCCACCCTGGCCGCCGCGATCGACTCGGACCTGTTCGAGGAGCCGGACCGTCGTGTGCTGCTGGTGTTCAACAACTCCGCGACCCCGGAGACCACCCCGGCCCTCGACGAGATGCCGGGCTTCGCGCCGCTGCGCGAGCACTTCGACGAGGTGCTGTCCTGGAACGAGGCCATCCGCCCCTTCCACCCCGGGGCCTGGACGCCGCGCTCCGACGACATCCCGCTGTTCGAGCGCTATCTGCGGATGCTGTGGGGCCTCGGCGACAACCGCGTGAGCCTCGTGCTGGAGTCCATCCAGGTCGCGCCCGCCCTCACCGTGGCCCAGCTGTTCACCGACGCCCCCATCGACGTCTACGCCGACGGGCTGATGAGCTACGGCCCCACGCGCAACAAGCTCGACCCGCTGGTCGGCACGCGGGTGCGGCGGCTGCTGCACCTCGACCTGGTGCCGGGGCTCACGCCGATGCTGCTGACCGAGTTCGAGGTGCCGGCGCACCTGGTGCCGACGCCCGCGTTCCTGAAGGTGCTGGGCGAGGTCACCGAGACCGTCCCCGAGCTGCCCGACGTGCCCGCTGACGCGGCACTGCTGCTCGGCCAGTACCTGTCGGCGCTGAACATCCTCTCCCCCGAGGAGGAAGAGGACCTGCATGTGCGGATGATGCGCGGCGCTGTCGCCCAGGGGCACCGCACGGTCGTCTTCAAGCCGCACCCGACCGCGCCGGCCCGTTACAGCCGCGCCCTGGAGACCGAGGCCGAGAAGCTCGGCGTGGACCTCACCGTGCTGGACACGCCCGTCCTCGCCGAGGTGCTGTTCGACCGGGCCCGGCCCGCGCTGGTCGTCGGCTGCTTCTCGACCGCGCTGTTCACGGCCTCGGCGCTCTACGACCTGCCGGTCGCGCGCATCGGCACCGAGTTGCTGCTGGAGCGGCTGACGCCGTACCAGAACAGCAACCGGATCCCCACCACCCTGGCGGACGCGCTGCTGCCCGACCTGGACGGCGGGCAGGACGGCGACGTCCTCCCGGCTGAGCGGCTGTCCGGCCTGGTCACCGCCGTCGGGTTCACCATGCAGCCGCAGATCTACCCGGAGCTGCGCCCGCAGGCGGAGCGGTTCCTCTCCCGGTATCTCGGTCCGCGCACCCGGCGCTACTTCAAGAAGCGCCGTCTCACCTCGCTCGGCCTGCCCGGCGGTATTCCGCAGCGGCTGGCATTCCTGCCGCGCAATTCCACGGCACGCCGGGTGGTCCGGCGGGCCAGGGCGCTGCGCAAGGCGGTACGCCGCTGAAAACGTATGCCGAGCACCGCAAAGGCGTCGGTCCCCCGTGGAGGCGGACCGGCGCCTCCGCGTTTTCGGCTGCGCACGGCCGACGATTCGCTCCGCGCGGCCGACGTTTCGGCCACCCGCGTCCGACATCCAGATGAATCCATGGAAACAGGAAGGCGAAGCCTGTTTCCGTCGAACGTTTAAGCGTCAATTCCCGTCCTAGGGTGACAGGCGGCGCCCTGCCCGCCCACAGGCGGCTCAGGTGAAGGACATACGAGCTACAGAGGTTTCCAGCGTGACCGAGACGGTCGTCAGCACCCGCAAGCCCCGGCCCGAAGTCAGCGTGCTGGTCGAACCACCGGGAGCCCCGACCGCCCCGCGGCGCAAGAGAGGCTCCGGCGGCCGGCTGCGTGCCCTGGACGGACTGCGGCTGGTGGCCGCGCTGATGGTGGCGGCGTACCACTACGGCGGTCGCGACGGTGAGGTCTCCGAGGCCTGGGGCAGTTCGCCCAAGGTCCAGTTCCCCACCCTGCACGAGTTCTTCGCCTACGGCTG
Organism: Streptomyces sp. NPDC041940; assembly: GCF_055589465.1. Lineage (NCBI taxonomy): Bacteria > Bacillati > Actinomycetota > Actinomycetes > Kitasatosporales > Streptomycetaceae > Streptomyces > Streptomyces sp. NPDC041940. The sequence goes on along the minus strand of NZ_JBVJBP010000014.1, from coordinate 221,146 downwards.
CCTCGGCGTCCAGGTCTTCTTCGTGATCAGCGGGTTCGTGATCTGCATGAGCGGCTGGGGACGTCCCCTGAAGTCGTTCTTCGCCTCCCGCGCCTCCCGGCTGCTGCCCGCCTACTGGGTGGCGGTCGCGATAGTCACGGTGGTGTTCGCGCTGCCGGTGGTGGCCTACAAGGCGGTGTCACCGAGCGACGCCCTGGTCAACCTGACCATGATGCAGATGCCGCTCGGCGTGGACCGGGTGCTCGGGGTGTGCTGGACGCTGTGGGCGGAGGTCCGCTTCTACGCCCTGTTCGCGCTGTGCGTGGTGCTCCCGGGGGCGAGCCGCCGCCGGGTGATCATGTTCTGCGCGGGCTGGATGCTGGCGGCGGTGATCGCGGACAACGCGAACATGCCGCTGCTCGACATCGTCCTGATGCCCGAGTACGCCCCGTACTTCATCGGCGGTGTCGGCCTCTACCTCGTCCACCTCGACCGGCGGGACGCCTACGCGTGGGGCATCGTCGCCGTCAGCTGGCTGATCGGGCAGCACTACGCGGTGCAGAGCCTGTGGCACGCGGCCGGCGCGGACGGCTTCTCCTACCGCTCCTCGACCGGCATCGTCCTCGTCGTGACCTTCGGCTTCCTGGCGGTCGCGGCGATCGCCCTGGGCTGGCTGCGCTGGGCCAACTGGGGCTGGCTGACGGTGGCGGGGGCGCTGACCTATCCGTTCTACCTCGTCCACGAACACCTCGGATGGGTGGTGATCCACGCCCTGCACCGCGGCCTGGGCCTGCCATCCGGGGCGACATTCGCCCTGACCGCGGCCTCAATGCTGCTGCTCGCGTGGCTGCTGAACCAGTATGTGGAGAAGCCCCTGACGCCACGGTTGCGGGCAGTGCTGGCGAAGGATCGCTGAGCTGTTCACGGGACGTTCAACCGTCCGTCGGTTGGGGCAACGCTCAGAGAGAAGGCTCGTCTCATGACCAACGCACAAGCGACCGACAAGCACCCCGGCGAACTCACGGATGTTCCGGGCTGGTTCCCGCCGCTGGACCAGATGCTGTTCACCTGGTTCCTGGAGCGGCAGCGGAAGCAGGACATAAGCGGTGACCTGCTGGAACTCGGCGTCTACATGGGCAAGAGCGCGATCCTGCTCGGCCATCATCTCCAGGACGGCGAGAAGTTCACGGTCTGCGACCTGTTCGAGGGCGACGCCCCGGACGGCGCCAACCAGGCGGAGTCGGCGAAGTCGTACGCCTCGCTGACCCAGCAGACCTTCGAGCGGAACTACCTCTCCTTCCACGACGACCTGCCCACCGTGATCGCGGCCCCCAGTTCCGTGGTGTCCGAGAAGGTGGCCCCGGCCACCTGCCGCTTCGTCCACGTCGACGCCTCGCACCTGTACGAGCACGTGCACGGCGACATCGGCGCGGCCCACGACATCCTGGTGCCCGAGGGCATCGTGGTCCTCGACGACTTCCGCTCCGAGCACACCCCGGGTGTCTCGGTCGCCGCCTGGGAGGCCGTCCTCAACCGCGGTCTGCGCCCGATCTGCCTCAGCACGCAGAAGCTGTACGGCACCTGGGGCGATCCCGAGCCGCTCCAGGAGGAACTGCTCGACATGCTGCGCCGGCGCTCGGACGTCGGGCTGAGCGTGCAGTCGGCGGCCGGGCACCGGCTGGTCCGCGCCCGGTCCCGGGGCATGAAGCCGCCGCCGTTCCCGGCCTCCCGGCACTATGTGGCGCCCGCGGCACCGAAGGCCCCGGCCGCCGAGGTGACCGAGTCCCGTGCGGCGCGACCGGCCCGGCCGGCCCCGTCCCGCGCGCGCCGGCTCGCCAAGGACCTGCTGCCGCCCCTGGTCACCCGGGCCGTACGGCGGGCACGCGCGAAGCGTTCCTGACGCGGGGTTTCATGAGACCCCGTAGCGCGCCCCGATCCCGTCGATCACGAGGGCGAGTCCCTCCTCGAAGTGCTGTTCGTAGTCCTCGAAGATCTCCGCGCCCGCCTGGGCCGACAAGGGAAAGTCGGCCATCAGGCGGGCGCGTTCGTTCACGTCGTAGCCCTCGCGGCGCTCGTCCGGCAGGGGCCGCACACCCTGCTCCTCGGTGACGAAGCCGAGCGTGTACATGTACGCCGTGGTGAGCGCCCGGACCGCCTGGGCGAGGGTGAAACCGGCGGCCGTGAACAGGCGCAGGTTCTCCTCCAGCTGCCCGGCGTGCTCGATGCCGGTGAAGCGTGAGCCGCTGAACACCTTCGCGCCGTCCCGGTAGCCGAGCAGGGCCGCGCGCAGCCCCCGGTTGGCCTTCAGCAGCCGTTCCCGCCAGGTGTCGGCGGGGTCGAGCGAGGCCCCGGCGACCATCCGGCGGTACATCTCCGTCGCCATCTCGTCTAGCAGCGCCTGCTTGTCCTTGAAGTGCCAGTAGAGGGCGGGCGCCTTCACGTCCAGCTCCCGGGCGATGGCCCGCAGGGTCAGGCCGTCCAGGCCCGCCTCGTTCAGCAGCCGCAGGGCGGTGTCCGCGACCCGCCGGCGGTCCAGGGGCTCACGTCGTTCCGTACTCACACTTGACAACTTAACACCGTTAAGGCAATCCTCGGGAACGAGGGCACTTAACAGCGTTAAGGAGAGGGTGGATCATGGACACGGACGTACTGGTGGTGGGCGCGGGCCCGACGGGCCTGGCACTCGGCATCGACCTCGCCCGGCGCGGTGTGAACGCGCTGGTCGTCGAGCGGGCGGAGGCGCTGTTCCCCGGCTCCCGGGGCAAGGGCATCCAGCCGCGCACGATGGAGGTCTTCGACGATCTGGGCGTGCTGGACGCGATCCGCGCGGCGGGCGGCCCCTACCCGGTGGGGATGATCTGGCAGGACGGCAGGCGGGCGGGCGAGCACCGGATGTTCGACCCGGCCGAGGCCGGCGAGGACGCGCCATACACGGAGCCGTGGATGGTGCCGCAGTGGCGCACGCAGGAGATCCTGCACGCGCGGCTGACCGGGCTGGGGGGCGAGGTGGCCTTCGGCCGGGAGCTCGTCGGCCTGACGCAGGACGACCTCTCGGACGGGGTGCGCGCGGAATTCGCCTCGGGCGAGCCCGTCACCGCCCGGTACGCCGTCGCGGCGGACGGCGGCCGCTCGACGGTGCGCGGACTGCTCGGCATCGGCATGGCGGGCGAGACCCTCGACCCGAACCCGACGCTGGTGGGCGACGTCCGGATCAGCGGCCTGGACCGGGACAACTGGCACATCTTCCCGCCGGCCGGGGACGGCGACGGCTACCTCGCGCTCTGCCCGTTGGCCGGCACGGAGGACTTCCAGCTGGTGGCGCAGTTCCCGGACGGGACGTCCCCGGACCTCTCGCTGGAGGGCATACGGAAGGTCGTCGCCGCCCGCTCGCACCTCGCCCCCGAGAGCGTGACGGAACTGCGCTGGGCCTCGGACTTCCGCCCCCGGGCGGCCCTGGCGGACCGCTTCCGCGCCGGGCGGGTCTTCCTCGCCGGCGACGCGGCCCACGTACACTCCCCCGCCGGCGGCCAGGGCCTCAACACCAGCGTCCAGGACGCCTACAACCTGGGCTGGAAGCTGGGCGCGGTACTGCGCGACGGCACGGAGGCGGCCCTGCTCGACTCCTACGAGGAGGAGCGGCGTCCCGTCGCCGCCGACATGCTCGGACTGTCCACCAGCGTCCACCGCGGCGAGACCCGGCGCGGCGCGGCGACCCGTCAGCTGGGCCTCGGCTACCGCGCGTCGTCACTCACGCGGGAGACCCGCACCGACCCCGGACCGGTACGGGCCGGGGACCGCGCGCCCGACGGGACGGTGGACGGGACCCGCCTCTTCGACGCGTTCCGCGGACCGCACTGGACGCTGCTGTCCCTGGGCGGGGCGCGGCCTCCCGCCCTCGGCCAGCAGGTCGAGCGGGTGCGGACCATCCACGGACCGGCGCACGGGGCCTACGGGGCAGGGCTGTTCCTCGTACGGCCCGACGGATATGTCGGCTGGGCCGGGGACTCGGAGACCGGGCTGGCGGAGTATCTCGCCCGGTTCGGCCACGCCTGAGGCGGCGTGAGGCGCTACACGCTCGACGCCAGGGACAGCTTCACCGCGAAGCCCAGGAACAGGGCTCCCGCCGCCGACGTCGCGCCCGCGGCGAGACGCTTGCGGCGGCGGAAGGCGGCGGCCAGCCGGGTGCCGCCGAATATCAGCGCGCTGAGGTAGAGGACGCTGGCCAGCGTGGCGAAGGCGCCGAGGACGACGAAGGAGACGGCCGGATAGGCGTAGCCCGGGTCGACGAACTGCACGAAGAAGGCGACGAAGAACAGGATCGCCTTGGGGTTGAGAAGACTGATGACCAGCGCCCTGCGGAAGGGCCGTTCATCGGCCGGGGCCCCGGGCGCGCCCGCGTCCGCGGCCCGCTCATGGCGGGTCCGCCACAGCCCCCGGGCGGCGCGCAGCATCCCGACCGCCAGCCAGGCCAGATACCCGGCTCCGGCGTACTTCACGATCCCGAACAGCACGGCGTTCGCCTGGAGCAGCGAGGCGACCCCGGCCGCCGACAGCGTCATCAGCACCGCGTCCCCGCACCACACCCCGGCCGCGGCCCGATACGCGGTGCGCGACCCGCGCCGCGCGGCGACGGAGATCACGTACAGCGAGTTGGGACCGGGCAGCAGGACGATCAGGACGAGGCCCACAAGGTAGGTGGGCAGATCGATGACACCGAACATGCAAAGGAGTGTCGCACGCGGGTCTGACACTCCCCCTCCCCCGGTCAGAAGACGTCCGAGGGCTGATACGCCCCCCACACCTCCCGCAGCGCGTCGCACACCTCGCCCACGGTCGCCCGTGCCCGCAGGGCCTCCCGCATCGGGTACAGGACGTTGTCCGAACCCTCCGCGGCCTTCTTCAGGGCCGTCAGTGCGGTGTCCACGGCCCGCTGGTCGCGCTCCGCGCGCAGCCTGGCGAGGCGTTCGGCCTGCCGGGACTCGATGGCCGGGTCCACGCGCAGTGGCTCGTACGGTTCCTCCTCGTCGGACCGGAAGCGGTTGAGGCCGACCACCACCCGCTGACCGGAGTCGGTCTCCTGCGCGATGCGGTAGGCGTTGCGCTCGATCTCGCCCTTCTGGAAGCCGCGTTCGATGGCGGCCACGGCACCGCCCAGCTCCTCGATCCTGGCCATGAGCTCCACGGCCGCGGCCTCGACGTCGTCCGTCATCCTCTCGACGACGTAGGAGCCCGCGAGGGGGTCGACGGTCGCCGTCACGTCTGTTTCGTAGGCGAGGACCTGCTGGGTGCGCAGGGCCAGGCGGGCGCTCTTGTCGGTCGGGAGGGCGATCGCCTCGTCGAAGGAGTTGGTGTGGAGGGACTGGGTGCCGCCGAGGACCGCTCCCAGGCCCTGCACGGCGACCCGGACCAGGTTCACCTCGGGCTGCTGGGCGGTCAGCTGCACCCCGGCCGTCTGCGTGTGGAAGCGCAGCATCAGCGACTTGGGGTTCCCGGCGCCGAACTCCTCCTTCATCACCCGCGCCCAGATCCGGCGCGCGGCACGGAACTTGGCGACCTCCTCCAGGAACGTCGTACGGGCGACGAAGAAGAACGACAGGCGCGGCCCGAAGTCGTCGACGTCCATCCCGGCCGCGACCGCCGTACGGACGTACTCCACGCCGTCGGCGAGGGTGAAGGCGATCTCCTGCGCGGGCGAGGCGCCCGCCTCGGCCATGTGGTAGCCGGAGATGGAGATCGTGTTCCACCTCGGGATCTCGGCCTTGCAGTACTTGAAGATGTCGGCGGTCAGGCGCAGCGAGGGCTTCGGCGGGAAGATGTACGTCCCGCGCGCGATGTACTCCTTCAGCACGTCGTTCTGGATCGTGCCGGTCAGCTTGTCCGCGCCGACGCCCTGTTCCTCGGCGACCAGTTGGTAGAGCAGGAGCAGCAGGGCCGCGGGGGCGTTGATGGTCATCGAGGTCGAGACCTGGTCCAGCGGGATGCCGCCGAACAGCACCCGCATGTCGTCGAGGGAGTCGACGGCGACGCCGACCTTGCCGACCTCGCCGTGCGCGAGGGGGGCGTCGGAGTCGTGGCCCATCTGGGTGGGCAGGTCGAAGGCGACCGACAGGCCCGTCGTGCCGTGGGCGATCAGCTGCCGGTAGCGGGCGTTGGACTCCGTCGCCGTACCGAAGCCCGCGTACTGGCGCATCGTCCAGGGCCGGCCCGTGTACATCGACGGGTACACGCCTCGCGTGAAGGGATACGCCCCCGGCTCCCCCAGCTTCTCCGCCGGATCCCAGCCCTCCAGAGCCTCCGGTCCGTAGACCGGCTCGATGGGCAGCCCGGACTCCGACTCACGCGCCATGGTGCGATGCCTCCCGCCGAGCAGTGGGTGGTCGGGACCTCGCTCCCCACCATGCCCCCTGGTTCGCGACGGGGCCCGCCGGGGGAACATCTGAGGTGACATCCGGGCACACCGGTGAGACGACAGGGGGCCGCGTGCGTACCACGGGCATGGGGAGAGCGATCGCAGCGGCACTCGCCGCGCTGGCCGCGGTGGCCGCGCTGCCCGGCTGCACGGTGCAGCCGCCCGACGGCGACGGAAAGCGCCGCTCGCCGGTGCACATCGAGTTACCCGACAGCACCCCGTCCCCGGCGCGCACCCCGACAGGCGGCGGCACTCCGACCGGCGGCGGTACTCCGACCCGCGGGGGCAGCCCTAGCACCGCTCCCGTCCCGCCCGACGACGACAAGCCCAGCGCGGCACCCGCCCCGCCCCGCGTGCTGTGGTCGCGCGGTGCCACCGGCCGGGACGTCCGCGAGCTCCAGGCGCGGCTGCGGCAGGTCGCCTGGCTCTTCGAGGGGCCGACCGGGACGTACGGCGAGCAGACGGAGCGGGCGGTCAGCGGCTTCCAGGGCAAGCGCGGCCTGCCGCGCACCGGGCGGACCGACACCGTCACCTGGCAGCGGCTGCTGGGGATGACCCGCGAGCCGGGCCGATGGGACCTGTATCTGATGGGCGGCCAGCCGGCCGACCCGCCGGACCCGCGCTGCCGGGCCGGCCGGGTGCTGTGCATCGACAAGACCAGCAGGACACTGCGCTGGATGATCGACGGGCGGACCGTGTCGACGATGGCGGTCCGCTTCGGCTCGAGCGGCACGCCGACCCGGGAAGGTGTCTTCTCCGTCTACTGGAAGTCCCGCGACCATGTGTCGACGCTCTACGACTCACCCATGCCCTACGCGATGTTCTTCAGCGGTGGCCAGGCCGTGCACTACTCGACGGACTTCGCCGCCCGGGGCTACGCGGGGGCCTCGCACGGCTGCGTCAACGTACGGGACGAGGCGGCGATCGCGGAGCTGTACGCGCAGGTCCGCGACGGCGACAAGGTCGTCGTGTCCTGGTGAGGACGCGGGACGGAGGTGCGGGAAGTTGGGGCGGGGGGGGGGGGGGGGGGGAAGGGGGGCTCCCCCCCCCCCCCCCCCCCCCCCCCGCTCCCGGGGGAAACCCCCCCCTTCGCCCCTTTCCCCCCCCCCCACCCCCCCCCCCCCCC
>NZ_JBVJBP010000014.1:149039-213622 GCF_055589465.1 Streptomyces sp. NPDC041940 | reverse complement strand
GGGGGTGGGGCGGGGGGGGGGGGGGGGGAGGGGGGGGGGGGGGGGGGGGGGGGGGGGGGGGGGGGGGCCCCCCCCCCCCCCCCCGCTCAGGTGCACGAGCCGTAGGTACGGGGGGAACCCCGGCTCTGTGCGACGGCCGATGACCAGTCGGCTCACTCATTACTGCGCCAGGGCGGCCGAAAACGTCACACCCTCGGCCAGGAGATTTTCACGGGGTACGAAACCGCAGGTCGCAGGGGTGCGAGGGACTGCCGGGAGTGGCTGCGGTGCGCGTGGTCATCGTCGTCGTTGCGGTGGTGCCGGTTGCGGTCCTGCTCGCGGTCCTGCTCGCGGTCCCCGTTTCGGTCCCGGTCCTCGCCCTTGTTCTTGTTCTTGTTCCGGTGCCTGCCCTTGTCGCCGGCCTCGTCGTCGCCGTCCGTGGAGCGGGTATCGGTCGTGGAGCGGGAGCCGGTCGTGGACAGGACGCCCTTGCAGTACTTCCGCACCTGGGTGCCGCCCGCCGCGTCCCGCAGGGCGCGCCTGCGGTCGGCGTTCAGGCGCTTGCCGTCGCGGAGGTCGCGGCAGGCGGAGGTGATCTTCCTGCGGCTGTCGCCGGGGCGGTCGCCCCGCTCGCCGGTGCCTGGCTTCCGGGCCGCGTCGTCGCGTGCCTCGCCCCGTCCGGAGTCACCGGCGCCGCCCGCCGCGGGGCCGCTCGGGGCGTCGTCCGGGCCGTCGTCCGGGCTGTTCTCCGGGGTGGACCCACCCTGTACGGCGTCGCTCGGCGAGGGCGACGTCAGCGGGCTCCCGGGAGGAGAGACGGCGGCGGACACCGAGGCACCGGGGTCCGGCTCGTCGCCGCCGAACGGTGTCAGGACTCCGGTTCCGGCCGCGACCGCGATCCCGCCGACCATGCCGACGGCCAGCACGGCGGCCAGGGCGAGGCGTGCGGGACGCGCCCAGCGGGGCCGCCGGACAGCGCCGGAGCCGCCGCCGCGCGAGGTTCCGATCCGGACCAGTCCGGCGTCCACGACCTCGGCGGCGGCCCGTGGGCCCGTGGCTCCTGGGTCCGCGAGGGCAGCGGCGGCGTCGGCGCGTTGCTCGCGCACCTTGCGGAAAGCGGCCATCGCCGCGGCCTCACCGGGGAGTTCCTCGCTGGTCAGCGGGGGTGACGCGGACAGCGCCCCGAGCGTCCTGGCGAGTCGTTCGGCCTGGTCCCGGTCGGCGCCGTCGACAGCTTCGAGTGGCTCTCCGCTCAGCAAATGCTCCGCCGTTTCGCGGTCCAGCCACCTGTACTGCTCGTCGGCCATCACACATCCTTCTGCGTCCGCGGGACGCTACGCGTCACACCTGCGGACGTCACCGCACCGCCACGCGGTTCTCGCTGGGGCGGCAGGGCGTCGAGCACCCCGGCCGATTCCGGATCGGCCTCCGGGTCGTCGCCGAGCAGCTCGGCGAGCCGCTTGAGACCCCGGTGCGCCGCCGTCCGGACGGCGCCCGGGCGCTTGCCGAGCGTCTGCGCGGCGGACTTCGCGTCGAGCCCCACGACCACCCGCAGCACGACCGCCTCGGCCTGGTCCTGCGGCAGCCGGGCGATCAGGGAGAACGTGCCGTCGGTGGCGAGCGCCTCCATGGCCTCACCCGCGGTGTCGGACTCGGCGGCCCGGCCCGTCAGCTCGGTCTCGTCACCGCCGATCGCGGGCCGGCGCCCGCGCATGCGTATGTGGTCCAGCGCGCGATTACGGGCGATACGGGCGGCCCAGCCGCGGAAACGGTCCGCGTCGCCGGTGAACCGCTCCAGGTCACGGGCTATCTGCAACCAGGCCTCGGACGTCACGTCCTCGGCGTCGGGATCGCCGACCAGCGTCCGTACGTACCCGAGCAGCCGCGGGTGCACGGCGCGGTACACAGTCCGGAACGCGGTCTCATCCCCGTCCTGTGCCGCACGCACCGCGGCGGTCAGCTCCGCGTCGTCCCCCAGCACCGCGCGCCCTTCTGCGCCTAAGCCGGCGCCGCTCTCGCGGACCGGGTTCTCGCCGTCGTGGTTCCTCGATCAATGGCTGCGGTGTCAACACCGCAGGTGGTTGCGGTGGTCTTGCCGCCTCCGCGTTGGCGCGAAAGGCACGTTACGACCTGAAACCATGCCCCGTCCATGTCCGTCCAGGATGCAACTAAGCCGTGACCCGCCAGGGTGTGACAGAAAACGCAGACATGGCGCTGTAGGAAGTACGGGCCGCCGCGCGGCCCGTGCCGCGCGACGGCCGGGGCCTCTCCTGTGGGGGGTGGCGGCCCTGGCCGTCTCCGCGGTTCACCGCTCTGAACTGCGGCGATACATAACGTCCGTGATCGACGTGACCAGCCTCATATCCGCCCAGCGTCCCGACAGAGACACCTGTCACAGGGCAGTGGCTCACACGGCGACGAGCCCGGACCAAACGAGGAGCGAATGCCGCTCCAAGCCTTGCAAGCGCTGGCTCACTCCGTCGGGTGTACGGCGAACACCCGTGCCGGGAATCCCGAACCGCCCTGTGGCTTGGGCCACGTGGCGATGATCAAAGCCCCTGCCTCGGGGACCTGGTCGAGATGGGCCAGCAGTTCGATCTGCCAGCGGTCACGTCGCAGGACGTACTCCTCCAGGCTGTAGTCGCCCGCGGAGGCGGCGAGGCCCGGGTCGGTGTCGGACTGTTCGTGGCCGATGGCGGTGACCCCGGCGTCCTCGAACAGGTACCGCAGGACCTCGGCCGACCAGCCCGGCGTGTGGCTGACGCCCGCCTCGTCCCGGTTGGCCAGCGCCACCGGGTCCGGCCAGCGCCGGCTCCACCCGGTGCGCAGGGCGACGAACGAGCCGGACGGGATACGGCCGTTGCGCTCCTCCCATGACCTCACGTCGTCCAGGGTGGGCGTGGCGTCGGGGTCGGTCTCGACCCGGGCGGCGATGTCGAGCACCACCAGCGGCAGGATCATCTCCTCGACCGGGATACGGTCCAGCGCGCGGGCTCCGGCCACGAAGTGGGAGGGCGGGTCGACGTGCGTGCCCCACTGGCCGACCAGCGTGTAGCGGTGGACGGTGAAACCGTCGCCGCGCTCCAGGTCGAAGAGCGTCTCGCGCCGCTCGTTCCCGAAGCCCGGGAAATGCGGCTGCCCAGGCCGGAAGGCGTGGGTGAGGTCAGTGAAGACCGCCTTCTCGGTCAGCGCGCGATACGCCGACCACAGCCTGGGCTCGGATGCGCCGTGAGTCACCGGGCGTTCTCCAGGAGGGTGCGCCCGGGAGTGCGCCGGGGAGTGTCACCGCGGCTCGGCTCTGCGGAGTCCGCCTTCGCTGCGGCGGGCGCGTCGGAGGCCGGCTGTTCGGTACCGGCCGCTTCGAGGCCCGGCTGTACGGTGCCGGGCTCTTCGGAAGCCGGCTGCCCGGAGACCCGCGCACCGGAAGCCGACACCCCGGAGGCCGGCTGTACGGTGCCGGGCTCTTCGGAGGCCGACAGGCCCGGCTGCCCGGAGACCCGCGCACCGAAAGCCGACACCCCGGAAGCCGACAGCCCGGAGGCCGGCCTCTCCGTCGCAAGCCCCCTGGCGCCCCGCTCCCCCGAGGCCCCCGTCTCGTCGGGCTGCGGCTCGGAGCCCACGCCCCCGTCCCCCGGAGCCGTGGCCGAAACCGACGCCACCGCCGTCTTCCGCCGCGTCAGCCCGACCCCCACGAGGACCACGGCCATGCCCAGCACCACCCGCACGCTGAGGTTCTCGCCCAGGACGACCGCGCCCAGCAGGACGGAGACGACCGGGAGGAGATAGCCGACCACGGCGGCGTTGGTGGCGCCCTCGTCGTTGATGATGCGGTAGGTGAGGTGGAAGGTGATCGCCGTGCAGAAGACGCTCAGGACGACGGCCGCGGTCACGACGGCCGGGCCGACGTCGATCGACTCCAGGCCGCCCACCGGCATCGCGACCGCCGTCAGCCCGCTCGCCGCCACGAGCTGGGCGGCGGAGAGCGAGATGGTGGGGGTGCCCTTGCGGACCAGCGTGCGGCCCATGTACGTGAACGCGACGGCGTAGCTGGCCGCCGCGCCGAGGATCGCGAGGGCGCCCCAGCCGGTCGCCCCGGTCGTCTGCCAGGGGGCGAAGATCACGATCGTCCCGGTGAAGCCCAGCAGCAGGCCGGCCAGCCGCACGGGACGCAGTCCGCGTTCCGAGCCGAGGGCCAGGCCGAGGGCGATCGACCAGAGCGGGGTCGTGGCGTTCAGGACACCGGCGAGACCCGATTCGACCGTCTGCTGCCCCAGGCTGAACAGCGCGAACGGCAGCGCGTTGCAGAAGAAGGCCGCGACGGCGATGTGCCGCCAGACGGTCACGCCCCGGGGCATCCGATGCCCGGTCGCGTAACAGGCGACGACGAGGACCAGCGCGCCGAGGGCACAGCGGACGAACGTGACCTGGAGCGGGGAGAGCCCGCGCAGCGCCAGCTCGATCCAGAGGAAGGTCGATCCCCACAGCAGGGCGAGCACGGCCACCCGTAATCCGCCCCACAGACTCCGCGTACCGCTGTTCACGATGTTTCCTCCGTCCCATGACACCCGGTGCGTTCTCGTCCCGGTCCTACGAAGGTGCCTCAATCAAGCTTTGAGGACAAGCAAATGGTTCTACCTATTCTGTTAAGCTCAGCTACATGCTCGATGTGAGACGGCTCCAGGTCCTGCGCGCGGTGGTCACCAGCGGCACGGTCACCGCCGCCGCGGCTCACCTCGGCTACACACCATCCGCCGTCAGCCAGCAGGTGGCGGCTCTGGAGAAGCAGGCCGGTACGGCGCTGCTGGAGCGGTTCGGCCGAGGGGTGCGCCCCACGGCCGCGGGTCTGCTGCTCACCGAGCACGCGGCCCTGATCAGCTCGGCGGTCGCGCAGGCGGAGTCCGCCCTCGCCGACCTCCGCGCCGGGCGTACCGGCCGGCTGTCGGTCCGCTACTTCGCCACGGCCGGCTCCACCTTGGTGGCGCCCGCCCTGGCCCGGCTGCGCACCGAGCACCCCGGCGTCCGCGTCGACCTCGAACTGACCGACCCCGAGGACCCGCTCCAGGAAGTGGTGCGGGGCCGGGCCGACCTGGCCGTGGTCGTCCAGACCCGTGACCGCGCGAGCGCCGGCTTCCGGTTCGTCCATCTCCTCGACGACCCGTACGCCGCCGTACTGCCCCTCGGTCATCCGCTCGCCGGCAAGGAGACCGTCGACCTCCACGAGCTGTCCGGTGAGCAGTGGGTCGGCAGCGAGCCCCCCGGCCCCTGCCTCGAACCCGTCATCGACTCCTGCGCGGCGGCCGGCTTCAGCCCCGACTTCGTCATCCAGAGCGAGGACTACGCCACCGCGCAGGGCTTCGTCGCGGCCGGTCTCGGCGTCGGCCTGATGCCGGGGCTTGGGCTGCGCAACCGGCATCCCGGCGTCGTCGTACGCCCGGTCCGCAACCCGGAGCCGGTCCGGGTCATCTCGGCGGCCGCGCGGGAGACCGCCCTCGAACAGCCCGCCCTGCGCGGCCTGCTGGACGCACTGCGGGACGCGGCCGCCACCGCCGACCCGCCCGGTGGACCCGGGGCGGACTGACCACTGCCCATGGGGCGCGGGTCGGCGGCGAGGGTGGGAGAGGCACATGTCAGACGCGGTGGGCGGCGGGGTCGGCGGGCGCGGCGGCCAGGGTCACCACGCTGGCGAAGATCTCCTTGCCGTGCTGCCGGGCGCTGATCCTGACCTGGTCCGGGTCCGCGAGCTGCTCCGCCTCCAGCCAGCAGGGGATGTCCATCTCGGCGTACCGGACGAAGTCGTTGTCCATGCCGGTGACCGTCACCGTGTCGGGGTGGGCCGTGGCCAGCGCCGCCTGGCGGGCGGCCTCCAGCAGCAGCATGCCCGGGGCGTGGTCCACGAGGTGGTCGAAGAGGATGGGGTGGGTGGTGTCCACCCGCAGCTGCCAGCGGTCGGGCCGGTCGGTCGCGGCGAGCACCACGTCCTCGAAGCGGTCGCGGCCGAACGGGGTGAGACCCGCCGGAGGCGGCAGCGGCACGGCGCGCGCGGTGGCGGCGGCCGCGTCGGCGTACGGGCCGCGCAGCCGGTTGTAGACGGTGCGGTCCTGGATGGTGAAGCGCGAGCGTACCGAGGCCAGCGGGCGGCCTGCGCGCTCGACGTCGACTCTGAGGGATATCGCGGACGCCCGCTCACGACGGTAGGTCACCTCGTCGCAGGTGATGTGCAGTTCCAGCTCGGCCGGGCCGCCGTCGGCGTACGAGGCCGCCGGGTCGAGCGTCCAGCTGAAGTCCTTCCACAGCAGTTGGTGGCCGAACGGCACGCTGTAGGCGCCGTGGGACAGCAGCGGCAGCGTCTGGCGAACGGTCTCGCTGAGCATCAGCGGGTCGTGCAGACCCAGGCGGTTGACGTAGAACGGGTGGGTGGCGGGCCAGGCGGCCGTGACCGTGAAGGCGTCGGGCGCGGTCCGCCGCCAGTTGCGCAGCAGCACTTCGTCCTGGTTCGTCTTGTGCGTGAAGACGGAAGAAACCGTCTCAAAACGGTTTTCGACGCCGTTCTGGGCAAGGCTGATGGACATGGTGTTCCCCCCTGATGCGGTGACTCGCTTATGGGCACGCGCAGATGAAGCGAAGGCGCTTGCGGTGACAGGACGGCGCCGACGTGAATAAAATAGAGGTCGTTCTTTTTGTTTGTCTACGGGTTGAGGGAGTCTGCCGATGGCACGACAACGGCAGGAACGCGCGGAACGGACTCGGGCCGCGCTCATCCACGCTGCCGCGGAGGCGTTTGACCAGGCCGGATACCACGGCGCGGGTCTGAACGCGATCCTGCAGAGAGCCGGCATCACGACCGGAGCCATGTACTTCCACTTCAAGTCGAAGGAAGAGCTGGCCCGCGCGGTCATCGTCGACCAGGCCGCCGAACTGCAGTGGCCCCAGGGCCAGAAGGGCTTGCAGCAGCTGATCGACGTGTGCCAGTACCTGGCCGTCGAGATGCGCTCCAACGTGCTGTTCCGGGCCGGCGTCCGGCTCGCCGTCGAGCAGAGCGAGGTGAACCTGCTGGACTACTCGATCTACGACTGGTGGTCCGAGCAGTTCCGCACCCATCTGGCCGAGGCACGTGAACTCGGCCAGCTGAACCCGGCGGTGGACGAGGCCGCGTTCTCCCAGGTGATCGTCGCCTCGTACACCGGTACGCAGATCATGTCCCGGCTCTCCACCAACCGGTCCGACCTGCCCGCACGCATAGAGAACATGCTGCGATGTCTGCTGCCGGCCATCGCGCCGGCGGAGATCGTCGCCTCGCTGGAGTTCCCGGGGAACGGGGAGACCGCGGGGGAATCGGTGGTGGCGGCGGAGCATGGGGAGGGTGCGCCTTCATGAGACCTGTCCGGGTGTTGCTGACCGGCTCGACCGGGTTCGTCGGACGGGCGGTCCTGAGTCGGCTGCCGCGCGCACGCGGGGCCGACGGACGTGGGGTCGAGGTGCGGGCCGTCGCCCGCACCGTTCCCGCCGACGCGGGAGGACGGGCAGGCGTGGAGTGGGTGCGCGCGGACCTGTCGGACCCCGCGTCCCTCCAGGGGGCGGCGAGCGGTACGGACGTCCTCGTCCACCTCGCCTGCCGGGTCTCCGGCGGGGCCGAGGAGTGCGAGCGGACGAACGTCGGCGGCACCCGGGCGATCATCGACGAGGCACGGCGCGCGGGGGTGGGGCGGATCGTCCACCTGTCCACGGCGGCGGTGTACGGGCCCGGTCCGCACCGGGGCATCCCCGTCGACGGGGTCGTGCCCGCGCCCGTGTCGGCGGCGAGCCGTACGCGGTTGGCGGCCGAGCGGATCGCGCTCGACGCGGGGGCCGTCGTCCTGCGCCCCGGGCTGGTCCTGGGCCCCGGGGACCGTTGGGTCGTGCCCGCGCTCGGCGAACTGCTCCGACGGGTGCCGGGCCGCTGGGACGGCGGGCACGGACAGGTCTCCGCCGTGGACGTCGACGACCTGGCCCGCCTCGTCGCCGCCCTGGTCACGGCACCGGCCGGCGACGCCGTGGCCTGCGGTGTCCACCACGCCAGTCATCCGGTGCCGGTGCGGGGCGGCGACCTCATGGCGAGACTCGCCGAGCTGGACGTGCTGCCGTCGGCCGGCGCCGACGACTGGCCCTGGGAGACGTGCCTCGCGCGGCTGCGGGAGACGCCGGGGCGGATCAGCGAGCGGCAGTTCGCCCTGCTGGCGCGTGACCACTGGTACGAGAGCGAGCGGATCTGGCGGCTCACGGGCTGCGCCCCCGGGGCGGGACCGCTGGAGCGGCTGGCCGGGGCGGCGGCCTGGTACCGGGAGCATCTGCGCGCCGGGTGAAGTCAAGGCGGGCGCGCCCGACTTGGCCAAGTGGTTGCGGGGTTGGGCACGGGAGGCGTCCGCGAGGGAAAGCGGCGGTACGTTCACAGGACTGGGGGCATGGCCTTCCGTCCTCCCCCTACGCCCGCCCGCCCTCGTCCGCGGCGGGCCCGTGGGAGTCATTTCCCGTGATGGATGCAGAGGTCAAGCCCATGGTGAAGCAGGTGAGAGCGGAGCGTACCCGTCAGGCGCTGATCGCGGCGGCGGCGGTCGAGTTCGACCGGCAGGGGTACGCCGGGACCTCGCTGTCCGCCGTGCACCGGGCCTGCGGGGCGACGATGGGAGCACTCACCTTCCACTTCCCCGCCAAGGCGGACCTCGCCACCGCGGTCTGCCGTGAGGCCGAGGCCCTCACCGGCGAGGCGCTCGCCCGGCTCGTACCGGCCGGACCTCTCCCGCCGGCCGCCGAGTTCACCCTCGAAGTGGCCCGGCTGCTGGAGCGGGAGGTCACCGTCCGCGCGGCGGCCCGGCTCACCCGGGAACGGGCCGTCCCGTCCCACTGGTACACCCTCTGGCGGGCCGCCCTGCGGGACCTGGTGGCAGCGGCCCGGGAACCGGCCGGTGACCCTCCCGCACCCGACGAACTGGAACTGCTGGCGGTCTATCTGACGGCGGGCGCCGAGGCCGCCCTGCGGGCGGGGAGCACCGGCACGGAGGTACAGACCCAGCTGAAGTGTCTGTGGGCCCTGGTGCACTCCTCGAAGGAGTGTCCGGTCGGGCCGCGCTGATCCCCTTTTTCCTTCTGACCGTTCCGACGAAAAGGCTCATCCCATGACTCGACGCTGCGCGCTCGTCACCGGTGGTTCCCGGGGCATCGGGGCCGCCATCGCGACCGAACTCGCCGCCGACGGACACCGCGTGGCCGTGCACTGCCGTGCCGACTCCGCCGCCGCGCAGGCAGTCCTGGACGCCCTGCCCGGCACCGGCCACGTCCTGGTCACCGGCGATGTCGGCACACCGGGAGCGGCCCGCGGGATCATCGAGTCCGCCGTCGCGCG
This sequence comes from Streptomyces sp. NPDC041940, assembly GCF_055589465.1. NCBI lineage: Bacteria > Bacillati > Actinomycetota > Actinomycetes > Kitasatosporales > Streptomycetaceae > Streptomyces > Streptomyces sp. NPDC041940. Next base: position 204,267 of record NZ_JBVJBP010000014.1, on the reverse strand, counting down.
ACTGGGCACCGTGGACGTCCTCGTCAACAACGCCGGCATCTACGCCGAGCAGCCCGTCGCCACCACCTCGTACGAGGACTGGCAGGCCGACTGGCGGCGCGTCGTCGACGTCAACCTGCTCGGACCCGCCGACCTGATCTGGCACCTCGTCGACCATCTCCGGCAGCGGCCGCAGGGCCCGCGGGGCGCCCGGATCGTCAACGTCGGCTCGCGCGGCGCCTACCGGGGCGAACCCGACGCCCCCGCCTACGGCGCGACCAAGGCCGCCCTGCATGCGCTGACCCAGTCGCTCGCCCAGTCCCTGGGCCCGCTCGGCGTCGCGGTGACCGCCGTGGCCCCGGGCTTCGTCCGTACGGAACTGGCGGAGAGCATGCTCGTCGGGGACGCCGAGGAGCAGGTCCGCCGCCAGAGCCCGTTCGGCAGGATCGCCGCGCCCTCGGACGTCGCCGCCGCCGTGGCCTGGCTCAGCGGTGAGCGGGCCGAGTGGTGCAGCGGTGCCGTGATCGACGTCAACGGCGCCTCGCACCTGCGCTGAACCCACCCCCGGCCCTCCCGGGCCGTCCGACACCTCAGGGAGACCCCGTGCGCGTCGCGCTGTCGCAGATCGCCGTACGACCGGACGAGACCGTCGCCGAGCGGCGTGCCCGCGTGGCCGGTCTCGTTCATGAACAGCACACCGCCGACCTGGTGGTCCTGCCGGAACTCTGGACGGTCGGCGCGTTCGCCTTCGACGAGTTCCGCGCCCACGCCGAGCCGCTGGACGGGCCCACGGCACAGGCGATGGGCGCGGCCGCGGCCGCGGCCCGGGTCTGGCTGCACGCGGGCTCGATCATCGAACAAGGCCCGGACGGCACGCTGTTCAACACCTCCCTCGTCTTCGCGCCCGACGGCCGGCTGAACCGGACGTACCGGAAGATCCACCGCTTCGGCTTCGACCGGGGCGAGGCCGCCCTGCTGGGCCGGGGCGAGGAGACCGTCACCGTCACGCTGGACGACGGCGGCCCGGCGGAGCTGACGGCGGGGCTCGCCACCTGCTACGACCTGCGCTTCCCCGAGCAGTTCCGGCTGCTGGTGGACGCCGGCGCGGAGCTGTTCCTCGTCCCGGCCGGCTGGCCCGCCGCCCGACGCGCCCACTGGTCGCTGCTGGCCCGCGCCCGGGCCGTCGAGTCCCAGGCGTACGTCCTCGCCTGCGGTACGGCCGGTACGCACGCCGGGGTGGAACTGGCGGGCCACAGCGTGGTGGTCGATCCATGGGGCGAGGTCCTCGCCGAGGCCGGGGCGGGCGAGGAGACGCTCGTCGTCGACCTCGACCCGGCGCTCGTCGCCAAGACCCGTGCCGAGTTCCCCGCCCTTCGCGACCGTGTTCTCGGTGTGCCGACGCCCCGCTGACCGGCCGTCGGCGACAGGTGCCGTCCGCCCCGCGAGTGCCGGGGCGGACGGCACCTGTCGTCTGTGGGCGGCCAAGTACCGGGCGGCACAAGCGGGTTGGATTTTTTCCGGTGGCCTCTTGCGGCCCACAAGGCAGACGTGTAACACTCTTTCGCGAGGCAGTCTGCCCACTTCCAGGAGCCTTCGCAGTGCCATCGCGTCGCCGTCGAGCGGCGCTTTTTTGTTTTCCGGGGCTCCCCGTTTCCCCGCATCTCCTTGTCTCCTGAAGGTGAGGCGACCAGTGACCATGGCCGACCCGATCCCCTCGCGTCCCCGCCCGGAACAGTGCGCGTCGAGCCGCTGCCGCCGTGCGGCCCGCTCCGACAGTCTGCGACGCAGACCCGCCGCGCCCGGTGCCCGGCTCTGCGGCCCCTGCAAACGCGCCCTCGCGGCCGATCTGACCGCCCTGCCCGCGCTCCACCACGAGAGCGAGCAGCGGCTCGTACTCCCCGCCCGGCAGGGCGGCCTCGCCCGGGTCACCGGCCACCGCCCGGACACGCCGCCCGTGAGCGACGCGGCGCTGGACGCCCGGCACGACGCCGTCGTACGACTGGCGTCCTGGACCCGGCTCGTCCTGGACGAGGACCCGGACGCCGGAGCCGCGCCGGAGCGGTCCGTGCCCGAGCTGGCCGTCTTCCTCGGCCGGCACATCGACTTCCTGGCCGCCCACCCCGCCGCGGGCCCGGCGGCCGACGAGATCGCCCGCACCGCCACCGCCCTGCGGCTCGTGGTCGCGCCGCCCAAGCCCGACCTCGTACCGCTCGGCCGGTGCGTGGAGCCGGACTGCGACGCCGAGGTGTCGCTCCCCGGGCGCGGCGGCGACGAGCTGGTGCTGCGCGGACCGATGTGCGCCGCGGGGCATGTGCTCACGCCACGCCAGTGGCTGCTGATGAACCATCGTCAATCGACCCTCGAGACCAAGGAGTCGGGATGAACGACGACCTGCGCGCCCCGCGCGGCAAACGCGTCCCCACCTCGCTCGCCGCCCTCGCCCTCGGCGTCCGCGAGGGCACGATCCGCCAGTGGGCCAACCGCGGCAAGATCACCCGGTACGGGACCAAACGCCAGGCCCTGTACGACCTGAACGAGCTGGCCGCGCTCGCGGCCGGGGAGAACGGCGCGTAGCCCTCCACCCCGTAGAGACCCGCCCCGCACCGAAGACCTCCCCCCTCCGACAGCACCCACCCCACCGTTCGGCCACCGCCGCGCGGCCCTTCGGCATGCCCGAAAACAGGCCGCCGGCACAGCTCTTGAGGAGAGACAGCCATGGAGACGCACGGCACATCGCAGTGGCAGCAGCACTGGCAGGACCGGCGCGACCCCTTCGTCGAGGAGTGCTTCCGGGCCCGTGAGAGCCTGCTCGCCGACCTGAAGGACCCCGGCGCCGCCCAGGCCCGTGTCCTCGACGACCTCATCGACATCGGCACCGCCTCGCTGCACTGGAAGGAGCAGGGGTACGACGTCGTCGCCGCCGCCCCGGACACCTTCCGGGCGGTGCTGCCGATCATGCGCTACAACGACTTCGTCGAGCAGATCGACCGGGAGACCCACACCAAGGGCGGGATCCTGTCGTGCAGCCCCGTACTGCGCTGGCTCAAGACCAGCGGGACGACGGGCACCCCCAAGCGCGTCCCGTACACCCTGCACTGGCTGCTCAAGTACCGCATCCCCGCGATGAAGGCGATGTGGGGCACCTACCTCGAACACCACCCCGAGATCCTCGCCCACCCCTTCGCCACCCTCGACACCCAGACCGTCCGCGAGGACGTGTACGACTTCGTGCACGGCGTCGAGCACCAGGCGATCAGCAACCGGCATCCGCAGATCAACAGCCGGGACTGGAACCCGCCGTGGTACGAGTCGCCGTGGTTCGGCCCCGACACACCCACCAGCCACGCCGGGCGGATGTACCACCGCGTACGGCACCTCGTCGGCAAGGACCTGCACTACATCTCGGCGATCAACCCCAGCACCCTCGTCTCGCTGCGCGACCTGATCGCCGAGCACGGCGCCGAGCTGGTGCGCGACCTGAGAGAGGGCACCCTCCAGGGCAAGCCGTGGACCGAGCCCGACGAGAAGGCCGCGCTGCACCTCGAACAGGTCCTGGACAAGGGCGAGTTCAGCCTGGTGGACCTCTGGCCCTCGCTGACGCTGTACAGCTGCTGGCTGTCGGCCTCCGCCGAGCTGTACCGGCCGCGCCTGGAGGCCGTGCTGCCCGGTGTCGCCAAGCTGCCGTTCATGAGCTGCGGGACCGAGGGCGTCACCACCATCCCCGTGGACGACACACTGGAGAGCCAGCCGCTCGCCGTCAGCCAGGCGTACTTCGAGTTCGTCCCCGCCGACGTACCGCTCGGCGCCCTCCTCGACGCCGGCGAGAAGGTCGAGACGCTGCTGTACGACGAGGTCGAGGCGGGCCGCGACTACCACCTGATCATGTCCCAGGGGAACGGCCTCTACCGGCTGTGGACCGGTGACATCTACCGGGTGGACCGGATCGCGGACGGCACCCCCTGGGTCCACTTCACCCACCGCGACGGCGTCTTCCACTCCTTCACCGGCGAGAAGATCACCGAGGGCCAGGTCACCCAGGCCATCCGGCAGGGACTCGAAGGCAGCGGGCTCGACACCGGGCTGTACATGTGCGGCCCGCGCTGGGACGAGCCGCCGTCCTACACCGTCGTCGTCGAGGTACCGGAACCCGGAGCGGACCTCGACGAGGTGCTGTCCGCCGCGATCGACCGCGAACTGTCCGTCATCAACATCGAGTACGCCTCGAAGCGGGACAGCGGACGGCTCTCCGCGCTCCAGGTGCGGACCGTGGCGCAGGGCGCGATCGCCGCGTACGTCGAGTCCCGGCGGCAGCGGGGCAACGCCACTCAGTACAAGTACAAGCCGTTCCAGAAGGACATCGACTTCGTCGACGCGATCCTCGCCGACTGAACCGCCCCTCACCCACCCATCAGTGCCGATCAAGGAGAGTTGACCATGCTGGAGACCCTCAGGCCCCCGCAGAACACCCGCCGCGAGATCATCGACCTGCCGTGCGGCGACACCCGGCTCGCCCTGCACGTGTGGCGGCCGGAGCAGATCAAGGGAGCCGTCTTCTACTTCCACGGGCTGCAGAGCCACGCCGGATGGCTGTGGGAAGTGGGCCCGCAGTTCGCCGACAACGACATCGCGTTCTTCGTCCTCGACCGGCGCGGCAGCGGCATCAGCCCCGGGCCGCGGCACGAGATACCGGACGTCGACACCGTCCTCGGCGACTACGCGAAGGGCGTCGCCTTCGTCCGGGAGATGATCGGCGAGACCGTACCGCTGTCCCTGTTCGGGCACTGCCTCGGCGGCTCCTTCCTGGCGGCCCTGATGGCGTACGAGGGCTTCACCACCTCGTACGACGCGGCCGTGTTCTGCTCGTCCTGGCTGGGCCGGATGCACGCGACCCTCGACCCGGAGGCACGCGAGGCCGTCGCGGCGAGCGGGAGCGAGGAGTTGTGGGACGCGGGGCTGCGGGCCGGCGACTTCACCGACGAGGTCAAGTACCAGCACTTCATCGACCACGACGACCTGGCGGTACGGCAGCTGACGCGGCGGTCGCGGGCGGTGCTGCTGGAACTGGAGCGGCTCTATCTGACGCGCGGACGCCTGAGCCCGGCGGTCCCCGCCGCGACGTTCGTCTCCGGGATGACCGACCCGATCGTGGACCTCGACGCCGCGCACTCCGTCTTCCAGGACCTGGTCTCCGGGCGCGGCTCGATCATGAAGTTCCCCACCGACAAGCACTACCTCTTCTACACCGACGTCAGCGCCGACCTCGTCGACTGGACGTCGACGTACACCCTGCTCCAGGGGGTGAACCGTGGCGCCTGAGGCCGGCAGGTCCGGACGGGCCCGGCTGTACCACGTCGAGCTGCCCATGCGGACGCCGTTCGACCATCCGGCCGCCCGGCGGCGTACCTCCGACAGCCTGGTCCTGAGGCTCTCGGCCGACGGCGTGGACGGCCTCGGCGAGTGCGCGCCCCGCTCGTACGTCACCGGGGAGACCACCGCGAGTGTGCGCACGGCGCTCGAACAGGTCGACTTCGACGCGTTGTTCGCGCTGCTGACCGGCCGCGACCCGGGGGAACTGCTGGGACTGCTCCACCGGGACGGCTTCGCGCGGACCTTCGGGATCGACGGCGGCAACAACCTGCTCTGCCTGCTGGAGACGGCGGTCCTCGACTGGCTGGGGCACCGGACCGGGGTGGGCGGACGGGAGCTGCTGCCGGGCGAGGCCGGCGAGGGGCGCCGTTCGCTGCCCGTCTCGCAGGTGCTCGACCTCAGCCTGGACGCCGAGGAGTTCCTCGCCACCCGGGGCCCCTTCCACTTCGTGAAGATCAAGGCGTCGGACGACATCGAGCACGACACCCGTACCGTCCGGACGATCCGCGACAAGGTCGGCGACGACGTGCCGGTCATGGTCGACGCCAACATGTGCTGGACACCCGAGAACTCGGTCGGCCACGCCCACCGGCTGCGCGAGGCCGGCGTCGACTATGTGGAGGAACCGCTGCCCAAGGGCTCGTGGGAGGCGCTGCGCGCGCTGCGCCGCGACGGCGGGCTGCGGATCATGCTCGACGAGTCGGTGTGCACGGCCCGGGACGCCCGTACGGCGGTCGAGTCCGGGGCCTGCGACGCGTTCAACATCCGGGTGTCGAAGAACGGGGGGCCGCTGCCGGCCGCCGGGCTCGTCGCCTACGCCCGGGAGAACGGCGTCCGCTACCAGTTCGGGGTCCAGGTCGCCGAGGTGGGACCGCTCATCAACTCCGGCCGGGCCCTGGCCTTCGGCCACCCGGACGCGCTCACCGTCGAGGCCGGGCAGTCCGACCGCTTCTTCCCGGAGATGATCGTCGCCCCGCCCCCGGCCGTCGACCGCCACACGAACACGCTGGCGCCGGCGGACGGCACCGGCTGGGGCATGGACCTCGCCGCGAGCGCGGAGCGCTGGGCCGTACGGGACTACTGACCCGGCCTTCCCACGCGCACATCACTGACGCACACCACCGAAGCACCTCACCCACCACACCCATGCCTGAAAGGCGGGAACGTCATGACCGTACTGTTCGAATGCACCTACCGGGGCGGCCGTTACTTCGGCTTCGGACTGCCCCAGTCCGACCAGCCGTTGAGCCTCACGCCGCTCAGGAACCTGAGCCTGGGGAAGCTGCTCGCCGAGGGCGGTGACGTCGCCGTGCTGCTCGCCTCCTCCGAGACGGTGACCGTTCCCGTGAGCGAACGCGACACCGTGTCCTTCCGCCCGCCGCTGCTGCCCGACCACCTCGGTGACGCGCTCGTCGGCGGCTTCATGCAGACCCACAACGTCAAGGTGGACGCGGACACCCCGTCCCAGCCGAACTGGTTCCTCAAGGGCCTCGGCGATGTGCTGAGGACCTCGGGGGAGGCATTGCGCGCACCGGCCGGGTCCGTCGCGCTGACCGAGGAGGCGGAGGTCGTCCTGGTCTATGTCACCGACGCGGAGGGCATCCCCCGGTACGTCGGCTACACCTTCGGCAACGACCTCACCGACATCGGCCGCTTCCGCCGCCACCGGGGTCACCTCTCGTACGCCAAGCTGTGCGACGCGGCCGTGGCGCCCTGGCTCTTCCTGGACGAACCGCCGCGCCACGTCACCGGGCACGTCACCATCGAGCGGGACGGCGAGCCGTGCTGGCGGGGCGAGTTCACCACCGGCACCAAGGCCCTGCACTACGGGCTCGACGCCATCATGTCCGAACTGTTCTCCTACGACGCCCTGCTGGCCCCCGGCCGTGTGCACTACGCCTACATCGGCGCCGACCGCAGCAGTTTCCACGACGGCTTCCGCATGGCCGACCGCGACCGCGTCACCCTGGACTTCGCGAGCCATGGGGTCACCCTGTCGAACACCGTGCGATGTGCGTCACCGACTCTCGCGGCCGCCGCGCACGAGGGACCGTGAGCGGCGGCGAGCGGGAGCGTATGCCGGTCGACGGGGTGCGCAGGCTCAGTGACACGGAGGCGACGTTCGCGTACTCCCATGCGCTGCTGCGCGGCAGGGGCGGGCTCACCACCTCCTTCACGGTGAACGGCGCGTTCCCGCCGGAGCGGGTGGAGGCGGCCGTGGAGCTGTGGCTGAGGAGGCTGCCGCTGCTGTCGCTGCGGATCGAGGACACCGGGGGCGGGGGGCTGTGGTTCCGGCAGGGGACGCCCGCGCCGGCGGCGGGTGAGCGGCTGTGGGGGCTGCGGGTCGGGCGGACGTCGCAGGGGGCGACACGTTTCTCCCTCAGCTTTCACCCCGCGATCTGCGACGGCCACTCCGTCGGGCGTCTCGTACGGCCGCTGCTGGACGCCCTGTTCGGCGTTCCGGGCGCCTGTGCCGGGCCGGAGGAACTGCCGCCGGACACCGACGAGCTGACGTACGAGAGCGGTGGGGTGTGCGGGGTGTGCGTGCCGGGGCCGGCGCGGCGGCCTGTGACGTCGTACGGCACGGAAGCAGGGCCGGGGCCGGGGCGCGGGCGGTCGACCGGGGTGGTGCGTGAGAGTGACGGGGGTGTGACCCTCGCCATCGGTCCGTACGAGACCCGGCGGCTGCGTGACTGGTGCGGTGCGCGGCGGCTGACGGTCAGCGGGTTCCTCGCGACCGTGCTGGCCGACGCGTTCGCCCGGGAGAGCGGCCGCCGGGAGGTCACGGTCGCCAGGGCGGTGTCCCTGCGCCGGCGGTACGCCGAGCGGGCGCTGATCAGCGAGCCCGGGTGTGTGCTGGGTCTGGTGCGGGCGCGGCTGCGGGCGGGCGGCGCCGGTCGCGACGCCGTGGCCGCGGGGGGCGACCTCGTGGGCCGGGCCCTGGGCCATGCGGAGGTGCTGTGCTCGGCGGGGCGGGAGTGGCGTCCGGAGCGGCGGGCGCACACCGCGATCCGCCGGGCCGTGGAACGGGAGACGGAGGGCGGCGGCGGTCCGGAGCTGCGGGTGACCGACGCCGGTTCGGTGGACACCGCGCTCGGGCCGCACGCGGGGAGGGTCACGGGGTTCCGGACCGTGGCGGCCCGGGGTGACGGGGCACTCCACGGCGCGCTGCATCTGTCGTCGTTCAAGGGGGCGTTGACGGTGGGGCTGGCCGTCGGCGGGCCTTGGGCGCCGGTGGCGGAGCGGGAGTTGAGTGACGCGATGCTTTTGCACAACCGCAGGTGAGAGCCCTGCGGGAGTGCGGACTCCTCAAAGTCGTAGGTGAAGGTGGCCCCTTCGATTGAAAACAAAGAGTTCGTTCTCTATTTTTTAGGGGCAGGCTTCGTTCGAACCGGCGGGGCCCGCCCAGTGCGACCAGTCCAGAGGAAGGGAACGCGTCATGGTGAGGGCGTTTTCCAGCGTGGCTCACGGGCGGGGCGGATCCTCCGCACGCCGCTCCTCCTCAGGCACCTTCGATGCCTTCATCGCGGAGATCTTCGAACGGCTGCCCCGGGCCGACCAGCGCGGCTGGGCCCATGTCTACACGCGGGGCCTGCTGGTGACGCCGGGTCGCAAGACGGTACGCCGGCTCGCGGCCTCCGCCTCGGACTCCGCCACCGCGGCCCAGGCCCTGCACCAGTTCGTCAACGCCAGCCCCTGGGACTGGGAACCGGTCCGCGCCCGCCTGGCCGACTGGGTCGTCCGGCGGTCCCGGCCGCGTGCCCTGGTCATCGCCACGGCGGTGCTGCCCAAGCGGGGCGACCGCTCCTGCGGAGTGCACCGCCGCTTCGTCCCGCAGGACGGACGTACCGTCAACTGCCAGGTCGGTATCGGGGCGTTCCTCGCGGTGGAGCAGGGGACGGCTCCGGTCGACTGGCGGTTGCTGCTGCCCGGACGGTGGGCCGAGGACGCGGGTTCGGGTCCGGCCGCGGGTTCGGCCGATGCCCTGGCACTGGACCTGGTCGACGGGGTGGGGACCCGGGATGTGACCGGCCCGGGCGGGGTGCCGGTGGTCGCCGACCTGGTCGGGTTCGCGGACAGCGCCGCGCTGGTGGGCGGGCTCGTCGGCCGGGGGCGGCGGTTCGTCGTGGCCGTACCCGATGACCTTGTGGTGCACCCGGACCGTGCGGCTCCCGGTGGGCCCGGCTCTCGTGCCGGTGCCGGCGTCGGTGGTGTGTCCGCGCGGAGCCTTCTCAGAGCCCAGCCGGCGCGACTGGCGACGGGGGTGGTCCGCCTCCCCGGCATCCCCGTCGCCCTCCGGTTGGTCGGCGAGTCCGAAGGCGGGCGGATCTGGCTCACGGATCTCGTGGACAGATCGCCGCGCGAGGTGTCGGCGCTGGCCAGACTGCACACGGGTGCCGTCGACACGGTGGAGCGGCTGGCCGACGACTTCGGTCTGCGCGCCTTCGAGGGGCGGTCGTACGCCGGCTGGCACCACCACAAGACCCTGGTCTCCGCCGCCTTCGCCTACAGCGCGCTCGGCTCCGCCGCCCCGACGCGGCACGCCGACCCGGCCCACGCGATACCCCGGCCACGCACCGCCCGTCCACCGCGACGGGCACGGACTTCGACCACAGGTGGGCGGGCCGGCACGGCCCCGGGACGCGCCGCCGGGGCCCCGGCCCGGGCGGTCACGACACCCGGGCGAACCCCAGCGGCTCCGGCGCGGACGGCTGAGACACCGGCGCGGGCCAGCGGGGCTCCTGAGCGGGGCTCGGGGGTTCCGGCGGCTCCGACGCGCGCTGCCGGGGCTCTGGTGCGGACTCCGGTGCCTCTCGGACGAGCTGATGCGGCTTCGACGTGGACTCCGGTGGCCCTCGCGCCACACGCCCGGCTCCCCGGGCCCCCGACACGCGCCCTCGCCATCCCACCCCAACCCCCCACACACCCATCGCACCCGCTCCCCACCCCGATACGAACGGACTCCTGATGGCCCTCCCCAAAGCGTTCTGGTTGTTGTGGTTCGGGCAGACCGTCAGCCGGCTCGGGACGCTCGCCCCTGCCTTTCTCGTGCTCTACATGGAGCAGGACGGGCTCGTCGCCCCGGGTACGACCCCGCTAGTCGTCGGTCTCTTCGGCGCCGGTGTCGTGTTGTCCGGGTTGGTGGGAGGGGCGGTCGCCGATCTGATCGGGCCGCGTCGCACCATCGTCGCCGCCCAGCCGGTCACCGCCGCGATGGCTCTGCTCTTCGGCGTCGCGGAGAACGTCGTCGCCCTGTGCGCGCTGTCGCTGATCACCGGGTTCCTGTCGTCCGTCGACCGGCCGGCCGGGGCCGGGCTGATCTCCGCGATCGTTCCGCAGGAACAGTTCGCGAAGGCGTACAGCCTCTTCCTCGTCGGCTTCAACATCGGCATGTCGCTGAGCCCCGTCTTCTCCGGTTTCCTGCTCGAAGTCAGCCCCGGTGCCCTCTTCGTCGTCTGGGCGGCCTCCAGCCTCGTCTACGCGGCCCTCGTCTTCGCGGTGCCCGCCGATCCGCCGCCCGCGCAGGACTCCGACCGGCCCGCCGGGGCCGCGGCGGCCCTCAAGTCGGCCGCCCGCGGGATCGCCGAACCCTTCCGGACCCCCGTCCTGGTCGCCTTCCTCCTCCTGACCTTCCTGCTGGCCTGCATCTACCTCCAAGTCAACTCCGCGTTGCCGCTCGACATGCGGGCCAGCGGCCTGAGCACCGGGGACATCGGCTTCGTCCTCGCCGTCAACGCCGTGCTGTCCGTGCTGCTGCTCCCGCTCGTGCCCCGTCTGGTCGGCGGGCTGCGCGCCCACGTCCCGCTGATCCTGGCGGCCGTGTTCATGGCCCTCGGCTTCGGCGGCAACGCCCTCGCCGGCGGCATGGTCTCCTTCACGATCGCCACCGTCGTATGGACGCTCGGCGAGGTGCTGTGGGCCCCGATGTCCGCCACCTTCATCGCCGACCGGGCCCCGGCGGGACGCAGCGGCACCTACCAGGGCTCGTACTTCTTCGCCTGGAACGCGGCGTTCGTCGTCGGCAGCCCCGCCGGACTCGCCCTCGCCCACTCCCACGGCTACGAGGCGCTGTGGATGTCCGTCCTCGGCCTGGGGCTCGCGGTGACGGCCGGCTTCGCCCTGCTGCCCCGACTGGCCGGGTTCGTGACCAAGCCCGACACCGACCCCGGCTCCACCTCCGACCCCGACACCGGGTCCGTCACCACCGCCCGAGCGACCACCCCGTAATCCCCGACCCGAGAGACAAGGTGACCCACCATGCCCGCACCCACCCCCCGCACCGCACTCCTCGTCGGCGCCGCCGGCGGCATCCTCAAGGAGGTCTCCCGCGAGCTCGCCGAGGAGGGCCACACGCTGGTCCTGTTCGACCGGGACGCCGAGGCCCTCGGCAAGCTCGCCGAGGAGCTGGGACGGATCACCAAGGTCGAGGCCGTCGTCGGTGACATCACCGACATCCCGGCGGCGGAACGCCAGCTGACCGACATCGTCGACCGGTTCGCCCCGTCCATCCTCGTCAACGGCGTCGGCGGCGACACCCGCGTGATCGGCTACGCCGACCTCACCACCGGCCACTTCGACGAGTCCTTCCTGGAGAACGTCGTCAGCAGCTGGATCGCGGTCAAGGTGTGCGCCCCGCGCATGGCCGCCGACGGCTACGGCCGCATCGTCAACTTCGCCTCGGCGGGCGGCCGTACCTACAGCCGCTTCAACAACGCCGCGTACGTCGCCGCCAAGGCCGCCGTCATCGGCATGACCAAGCAGCTGGCGTTCGAGCTGGCCCCGACCGGGGTCGTCGTCAACGTCGTCGCCCACGGGCCCATCGCCACCGAGCGGGTAGCCGGGGCGTTCGAGCGGCGCGACCCGGAGCAGCGGCAGGCCGTCCTGGCCAAGCTGCCGATGGGCCGCTACGGCACCGTCGCCGAGGCCGTCGGCAGTGTGCTGCACCTCTGCTCCGAGAGCGCCGGCTACTCGACCGGGTCCGTCATCGACATCAACGGCGGCATCTACATGTGAGTCCCGCCCGCACACCGTCCCACGCCCAGTGACACCGGAGGTATCCATGGCGAAGTTCGTCGTCGAGTTCGAGTACAACGTCGACCGTGCGGGCCGGGAGCATCTGCACCGCGCCCACACCGACTATCTGCGGGCCCTCACCGACAGCGGCGTCCTGCTGCTCGCCGGGCCGCTCCAGGACACCAACGGCGGCCTGCTGGTCTACGAGGCCGAGGACCGCGACCGCCTCCAGGAGGTCCTGGACGCCGAGCCCTACGTCAAGGGCGGCATCGTCTGCCGGGTCCGTATCCGGCAGTGGGCACCGGGCAAGGGCGCGTGGGCCGCCGCGGCGTCGGAGAAGACCGCCGCCTGAGCCCGGGGCTTCGGCTCCCCGCCCTCCCCGTAATGAAGCAAGCCTCCCCCGAAAGGACCGACTGACGTGCTCGTGACGCCAGTTCAGCAAACCCCCACCCCTCTGCGCCGGGAAGCCCTGCACGCCGGGATCGTCGATCCGGGCATGGACTCGATGCGGCTGCTCAGCGAGACGGCGATGAGGTTCCCCGAGGCGCTGTCGTTCTCGTCGGGTGCGCCCCACGACGGTACGCACGACCTCACGAAGCTCTCGTACTACGTCGACCGGTACATCGCGCACCTGCGGGAGCAGGGGGTGCCCGAGCAGCGCGTCACCCGGCTGCACTTCCAGTACGGACCCGTCAACGGGTTCATCCGGGAAGAGGTCGCCCGGATGCTCGCCAAGGACGAGGACATCGATGTCGCGCCCGATGCCATCATGATCACGCACGGCTTCCAGGAGGCGGCACTCGTCGCCCTGCGGGGGCTGTTCCGCTCGCCCGACGACGTACTGCTGTCCGTGTCCCCGGCGTACGTCGGTATTCGCGGCGCCGCCCGCATGCTGGACATTCCGGTCAAGGGCATCACCGAGGGGCCCAACGGCCTCGAACCGGAGGCCGTGGCCGCCGCCGTGCGTGCCGTGCGCGCCGAGGGCAAGCGGCCCGCCGCGCTCTACCTGGTCCCCGACTTCTCCAACCCGTCCGGCACGGTCGTACCCCTGGAGGCCCGGCGGCGGCTGCTAGCGCTGGCCGCCGAGGAGGGGTTCACCATCCTGGAGGACAACCCGTACGGGCTCTTCGCGGACGACGAGGAGCGGCTGCCGACGCTGAAGGCGCTGGACACCCGCGGTGACGTCGTCTACCTCGGCTCCTTCGCCAAGTCCGCGTTCCCGGGCGCCCGCCTCGGCTATCTGGTCGGTGACCGGGAGGTCGTCGGCGAGGACGGCACCCGGCGCACCCTCGCCCAGGAACTCTCCAAGGCCAAGGCGATGTTCACGGTCGGCTCGTCCTCGCTCTCCCAGGCCGCGATCGGCGGCATCCTCGTCGACGCCGGCTACGACCTGCGCTCCGCCACCCGCGACCTGGCCGCCGTCTACCAGGAGCGGCTCGCCGCCACCCTCGACGCCCTCGCCGAGCACTTCCCACCCGAGCGGTACGCCGAGCACGGCGTGCGCTGGAACCGGCCGCGCGGCGGCTTCTTCCTGGTCGTCGAGGTGCCCTTCGAGGCCGACCTCGTCGCCATGGAACGGTCGGCCCGCGACTACGCGGTCAGCTGGGCGCCGATGAGCATGTTCCACCTCGACGGCAGCGGCGAACGCGCCCTGCGCCTCGGCTTCAGCAACCTCACGCCCGCCGCGATCCGCGAGGGCATCGCCCGCCTGGCCCGCTTCATCGAGGCCGAGTCCACGTCCGAACCGGAGGCCACCTCATGAGCAACAGCCCCACGCGCCCCGTGGCGGTGATCGTCGACGGCTACTCCGCCGGCAACTTCTACCCCGCCGCCTTCGCCGCGTACGGCACGGACGTCGTCCACGTCCAGTCCACCCCGGAGCTGATCCCGGCGATGGCACCGCCGGACCTCACCGCCTACCGGGAGAACATCGCCGGACACGGCGACGAGAGCGCCCTCGTCGAGTGGCTGCGCGCCCTCGGCCCCGTGTGCGTGATCGCCGGCCAGGAGTCGTCCGTGCCGCTCGCCGACCGGCTGAGCGAGGCGGTCGGCGTCCCCTCCAACGGCTCGGCGCTGTCACCGGCCCGCCGCGACAAGTACGAGATGATCGAGACGCTGCGCCGCGCCGGGGTGCGCTGCGCGCGGCAGCTCAAGACCGACGACCCGGACGCGGCGGTCGACTGGGCCGAGGAGCACGGCAGTTACCCGGTGGTCGTCAAACCGCTGAGCTCGGCGGCCTCCGACGGCGTCTTCGTCTGCGACGGCCCCGACGCGGTCCGCGCGGCCGCCCGGACCGTCCTCGACGCCCCGAACATGTTCGGCCTCGCCAACACCGAGATCCTCGTGCAGTCCTATCTCAAGGGCACCGAGTACATCGTCGACACCGTCAGCTGCGGCGGCGAGCGGTACGTCTGCGGGGTCTGGGAGTACGAGAAGACGCTGCTGCCGTCCGGCAAGAACATCTACAACCGCGACCTCCTCGCCGACCCGTACGAGAACCCGGTGGTCGCCGAGCTCACCGCGTACGTCGACGAGGTCCTCGCCGCCCTCGGGGTCGCCTGGGGGCCGGCCCACGCCGAGGTCATCGTCACCGACGAGGGCCCCGTCCTGGTCGAGATCGGCACCCGCCTCAACGGCAACATCAACGCCCCCTTCCACGACGTGTGCCTCGGCCACAACCAGGCGGCGCTCACCGCGCGGGCGTACACCCGGCCCGACGAGTTCCGCGCCGAGTACGCCGGCCGGACGTACACGAGGCTTCAGCCCGCCGTCGTCTACAACGCCCCCACCGAACTCGACGGTGTCGTCGACAGCGTCGACGAGGCGGCCGTGGCGGAGATCCGCGGCCTGGAGAGCGTCTTCCTCGCGGCGGTCAAGTACGCGCCCGGCGCCCGGATCAGGCCCACGGTCGACCTGCTGACCAGCTCGATGCGGGTGTTCCTCACGGCGCCGGACGAGACGGCCCTGACGGCCGGCTACGAGAAGGTCCGCGCGCTCAAGGACGCCGTGTACCGGGTCGCCTGACCCCCGCTCGCTCCCCGCTCCTGTCTTTGTTCTCTTCCCTCTTCCACGACTTGCTTCCCGGAGGTCTGTCATGCACAGCCGTATCGGTCTCTTCCTGTCCCCCGTCCACGAGACCGGCCAGGACCCGCACCTCGCGATCCGCCGCAACCTGGACCTCGTCGAGTACGTCGACGACCTCAACTTCGACGAGGCGTGGTTCGGCGAGCACCACACGCTGGGCTGGGGCCTGGTCGGTGCGCCCGAGACGCTGATAGCCGCCGCCTCCCAGCGCACCACCCAGATCAAGCTGGCCCACGGCGTCGTACCGCTCTCCGGCCACCACCCCTTCCACGTGGCGAGCCGGGCGGTCCACCTCGACCACCTCACCCGCGGCCGGTACATCCTGGGCGTCGGCCCGGGCGTGCCCTTCGACGCGAAGATGTTCGGCCTGGAGCAGCCGGTGCAGCGCCGCCGCCTGGAGGAGGCCCTGCCGACGGTCCTGGAGCTGGTCAACGGCGACGAGCGGATCACCCAGCAGACGGACTGGTTCGACCTGCGCGACGCCAAGCTCCAGCTGCCGCGCTTCAGCCCGCAGGGCATCGAGGTCGCGGTGGCGACCTCCGGCACCTCGCAGTCCAGCCCGCGCCTGATCGGCCAGTACGGGCTGAGCATGACCTCGTTCGCGCTGCCCTTCGCCCTCCTCACGCCGGGCGCCCCCGCGCACATCAACCTGGCCCACCAGTGGAAGTACGCGGAGGAGGCCGCCGCCGAGCACGGGCAGACCCTGGACCGCGACAAGTGGCGTATCGCGCTGCCGGTGCACGTGGCCGAGACCCGCGAGGAGGCGTTCGCGGACGTCCGCGAGGGCTACGACCGCTGGCTGTTCGAGTACTTCGGCAAGGCGGCCGGCCGTGAGGTCCTCAGCCCCGACGTGCCGCGCGAGAAGGCGCTGGAGGCCCGGGTCGAGGCGGGCGGCGCGCTCGTCGGCTCGGTGGACGACGTGGTCGCCGGCATCGAGCGGCTGCACGAGATCACCGGCGGCTTCGGCACGCTGCTCGTCTACGTCGCCGACTGGACGTCCTGGGAGAAGACCAACCGCAGCATGGAGCTGCTGGCCCGTCATGTCGCCCCCCGCATCAACGGCTCGGCGGCCCGGCCGCAGGAGGCGGTGGACTTCGCGATCGCCAGCCGGAAGAAGTAGCGCGCTGTAGCACCTGGTGCGAGGAAGCGTCCTCGCCGAGCCCGCCGTATGCCACGTCATGTCACGCGAGGCCGGGCCGCTGCGTCGGCCCGGCCGTGCGTCCCACCCGATCGGAAAGAACTCATGCTGGAGCAACGCTCGTTCCGCGACATACTCGGCCGGTTCACCACGGGAGTGGTACTGGTCACCGCCGACACGGCCGAAGGCCCCAAGGGCATGGCGGTCAACTCCTTCACCTCCGTCTCCCTCGACCCGCCGCTGGTCGCCCTGTGTGCCGCGGACACCTCCTCGACCTGGCCGGCGATCCGCGAGGCCGGCTCCTTCGCGGTCACGATCCTCGGCGACCGGCACGCGGAGCTGTGCCGCCTGTTCAGCACCAAGGGCGCCGACCGCTTCGCCACAGGCGCCTGGTCCACGACCCGTGCCGGGCATCCCATCCCCGCCGACGGTCTCGGCTGGCTGGACTGCCGTATCACCACGGTCCATCCGGCGGGCGACCACGAACTGGTCATCGCCGAGGCCCTGGAAGGCGCCCTGACGGCCCAGGCGGGCCCCCTGGTCTTCCACGCCGGCCGCTTCACGGCCCTGGCAGCGGCCTGACCCGCCACCCTCCGGACACGGCCCGACGCCACTGCCTCCGGCGGCGGAACGGGTGGGGCACGGGGTCCCGGCCGGGGGGGGGACCGGGTCCAGCCGGGGGCACGCAGTCCCAGCCGGGGACACCGGGTCCAGCGCGGGCACCGGGTTCCGCACAGACACCGGATCCCGCCGCGGGCAGGGCCTCGGCCATGGCTACGGGCCCTGTTCCAGCACTGATCCAGCTCAGGCACCGAGTCCCAGTCGCAGGCACGGCCTTCATCGTGGCTACGGTCCCGTTCCCGCACCGGGACCGGGCGCTGTAAGGGCCGGGCCGCCAGGCACGACGCGGCACCCCGCACCGGGGTGGCCGAGGTTGCCGGACCCGGAAGGGTGGGCCGACCGGAGCCGTCGCTCACCACCCGCCACACCGGCACCCACATCAGCACCCACCCGCACCCGCACCTACCCTCCCCGCCCGCCACCCGCCGATCCGAGGCCACCGGCGTCCTCGGCCCGGCGCGGGGCACAGCCCGGCTGGACGGTTCGCCCAGCCGGGGACCCGACCCACTCCGCCCCGGGACCCGACTCCGAGATCCGCCCGCCCCGGCCCTGGGCCCGGCTCCGTGCTCCCCCTGCCCCCGAACTGGCCCCGCCCCGGACCCGCCCCGGGACGCGTTCGTCGCGTCGACGCCCATGAGAAAGGCAACCGCGTGTCCCACACCGATCCGATACCCGAGGCGCTCACCCTCCCCCTGCCGCCGGATGCCGGGCCGGAGGCCGACCTCCGCTTCGTCCGGACCGCCCCGCGTCACCTCGTCGACCGCAGCGCCGTGGCCGAGGTACTGATCACCGACTGGAGGCGGCTGGGCCCCGACACGTTCCGGCTGGGCGCGCAGTGGCCGCGCGGGCATCACTTCTACGCCCCCATCGCGGGTGCCTGGTACGACCCCCTGCTCACAGCGGAGTCGCTACGGCAGGCCTCCGTCCTGGTCGGCCAGACGTACTACGGCGTCCCGGCGGACCATCACTTCACCATCACCGAACTGGAGTTCGAGGTCGTGCCGGGTGTCATCCTGCTCGGCACCCGCCCCGCCGAGATGCGCCTGGAGGCCGCGGCCACGGCCGTCCGGGGCGCCACACACCGCCACGGCCCCCCGACCGCGCTCACCCTGGAGGCCGACCTGCTGCGCGGCGACGACTTCGCCGGCGCGGGACGGCTGACCCTGCGCGCGTCCGCCCCCCGGGACCCCGCCGCAGGGGAGGGCGGCGGGTACCCGCCCCTGCCCGACCCCGTGCCGCCCGCGATCGTGGGCCGCCTCGACGAACGCGACGTCGTCCTCGGCGTCCCCCGCTCCGCCGCCGCCCGCCGGGGCCTGAACTGGGACCTGCGGATCGACCCCGGCCACCCGGTGCTCTTCGACCACCCCACCCACCAGATCCCCGGCATGGTGCTCCTGGAGGCCGCCCGCCAGGCCGCACAGGCGGCCTGCGCCCCGTACCGCGTGCTCCCCGTGGAACTGCGCAGCGCCTTCCACGCCCCCCTGACCCTCGACCTCCCCTGCCGCATCTCCGCGACCCGGCTCCCCGCGCAGGACGCGAGCGAGGACGCCGCGCTCCGGGTCACCGCGTGGCAGTCCGGCCGACTCGCCTTCGACAGCCTCGTGGTGGCGAGCCTGTGCGACTGAAGGAGGACCGGAAGGATCCTCAGGACACTTCTACGGCGGCTCGGCCAGTTGTGCCGTGCAGTACGCCGTGACGTTCCGCTCACCGCCCGCCGCGGCCACGAGACGCTGCCAGACCGTCTCGTTCACGCCCTGGCCGTCTCCCCCGACCTCCCGGTAGTCGCGGCAGTCGTCCTCGGTGGCCGGGGCGGGGGCCGGGCGTTCGGGGCCGTCGTCCGCCGGGAAGCCCGCCGCGCCGAGCAGCCCCATGGCGACACCGACCAGCATCAGACCGGCGAACAGCACGGAGAGCGTCGTCCGCAGGGACGGCCCCGGGTGGCATCGCCCCCCGGGCCCCCGGTCGTCCCGGCGGCGGGCACGGCCGCGGTGGGCCCCGGCGTCCCGGGCCGCCCGGAAGGCGGCCACGGCCCGCTGCTCGGCCTCGGCGTCGACACCGTCCCGGACAAGGGAGGCGACGATCAGCGCCTCGACTTCGGCGTCGGGAAGGGCGGGGCGGGAACGACGGCCGGGAAGCCCGCCGCCGCTCTGCCGTTCACCCATGTCCGATTCCGTTCCTGCTCGAATTCTGCTCGGTTCCTGCTCGGTTCCTGCTCGGTTCGTGCTCGGTTCGTGCTCGATCCGCACGGCCGCACGGCCGCCGGGCCACCAGTACGTCCCGCGCGTCCGGCCTGTTCAGGACGGAGCGACCGCGCTGTCCCTCCGGCCCCGCCGGAGAAGCTGAGCGTTGTTCACGTCGACTCCCCCAGCGTCCGGGGAGCCTCATCCGTCACACCCTCCGCGCCCAACTGCCGGGCGAGGCGCCTCAGCCCCCGGTACGCGGCCGTGCGTACCGCGCCCGGCCGCTTGCCCAGGACGCGCGCGGCGGCCGGGCCGTCGAGGCCGACCACGACACGCAGCAGCACGGCCTCGGCCTGGTCGCGGGGCAGCCCGCGGACCAGCTCCAGGGCGTGCTCGGTGGACAGGGCCTCCAGCGCCTGGTCGTGCGTGCTGTGCGGCCCGGGCAGGTCCAGGACGTCCTGTTCCAGCACGGCCGGCCGGGGCCGTACCCGCTGCCGGCGCAGATGGTCCAGCGCCCGGTGCCGGGCGATGGTCGCCGTCCAGCCGCGGAAACCGGCCCCGTCGCCCTGGAACCTCCCCAGGTCCCGGGCGATCTCCAGCCAGGCGTCGGACGCCACGTCCTCCGCGTCGTCCCCGACCAGGCCGCGCAGATAGCCGAGCAGGCCGGGCTGCACGAGCCGGTAGGCGACCGCGAAGGCCGCCTCGTCGCCCTGCTGGGCCCGCGCGACGGCCGCGCCCAGTTCCCCGTCGTACGCCCGCATGCGCCGGGGTGCCGCTCCCTGACCCACGTACCGTCCCCGTCCGTACCGAGTGCGCGCCCTCCCGTTCCACGCCCTCAGGGTGATCAGCGCCGGTGCGGGCGGAAGTGTCACAGCGCGTCAGGCGCCCGGAGGCCGACCACCGTTCGGGTCAACCCGACCCGCCGTCCTCGGGAGCGCCGGCCCGCGGAGGTTTGGGCCAAGTGACGTACCGGGGAGCTCTGCACGGGATGCAACCGCCCCACGAAAGGCGAGCGCCGTATGCCATCTCCCCTCCTGCGCACCGCCGTCGCCACCGCTCTGGCCCTCGGTGCCCTCGGTCTGGCCCAGCCCGCCCGGGCGTCGTCCTCGGACGGCGTGTACACCGTCCGGGTGCCGGACGGTGACCCGCACAAGCGGTCCCTCGCCCCGCGCACCACCGAGCCGTTCAGCATGGTCGGAGTCACCTGGGCGGACCCGGACGCCGCCCTGGACGGCACCGCGTATGTGCGCACCCGCTCCCGCGAGAGCGGCGAGTGGAGCGCGTGGCGGGCGCTGGACACCGATGTACGCACGCCCGAGAGCGGCCCCGACCACGACCACTCCGGGGTGCGCGGCGGCACCCAGCCGCTGTGGACCGGGCCCTCGGACGGCGTCCAGGTGCGCGTCTCCGGCGGGCGGCTGCCGCGGGGGCTGCGCGTCGAACTGGTCGACCCCGACGGCGGGTCGGACGCCGTGCAGACCTCGGTCGTCGAACCGGCCCCCGGAGCGCTGCCGCCGGCCGGCCGCCCCACCGTGACGTCGCGCTCCGCCTGGGGCGCCGACGAGTCCCTGGTGAAGGACCCGCCCACCTACACCTCCGGCACCCAGGCGATGTTCGTCCACCACACGGCGGGCACCAACGACTACACCTGCGCCCAGTCGGCGTCGGTCGTGCGCGGTGTGTTCCTCTACCACGTGCAGAGCAACGGCTGGAACGACATCGGCTACCACTTCCTCGTCGACAAGTGCGGAACCGTCTTCGAGGGCCGTGCGGGCGGCATCGACAAGCCCGTCCTGGGCGCGCACACCTACGGTTTCAACACCGCCACCAGCAGCGTGTCGGTGCTCGGCGACTACTCCACGGCGACCACCAACGCCGCGGTGCGCGCGTCGGTCGCCAAGGTGGCGGCCTGGAAGCTCGGCCTGTACGGCCTCGACCCGGCCGGGACCGTGGTGCTGACCTCCGGTGCCGACAACGGCAAGTACCAGACGGGCCAGAGGGTCACGCTGAACCGCATCTCCGGGCACCGCGACGGCTCCCCGACGGAGTGCCCCGGACAGAACCTCTACGACGACCTGCCCGAGATCCGCTCCCTCGCCTCGAAGGCCGGCACGCTCGTCGCGCCGCAACCGACTCCGGAACCACAGACGCAACCGCGGCCGGAACCAGGGCCGGACTGGGAGCAGGAACTCGCCGAGCTGGGAATCGAGGGCATGCTCGCCCGCTGACGCTACGGCCGGGGCGCCGTGCCCACCGCGTCCCGGCACAGCAGCCGCAGCGATCCATGACCGCCGTAGCAGCGGCGGGCCTCGTCGATCGGGTCCCAGAGGCGCCCGTCGGGGGTGCGTATCCAGTGGTCGCCGCCGGTGGCCCACCACTCGGCCCCGGTCTGCCGCGCCATCACCTCACCGGCATAGGCCCCGAACCCGCGCAGCACCTCCTCCACGGCCGCGTACGGCGCTCCTTCCCGCCGTATCCCGTCGATCATGCGGTCGATGCTCCACAGACTCTGTGCCGAGTAGTCGAGGCGCAGTCGTGCTCCCTCGCGCATCGTCGCCACCGTGTCCGCCGCCCACCGCAGCGGCTTCGCAGCCGCCGATGGCCTGGTCTCCTGCTGAGTCGTCACACCTCTTCAATGCGCTGCGGGGCGGCGTTTCGTCACGCGGAATCGGCGACTTTCCGGAAGTGGTGCAGGACCGCCCCACCTCGGTCCTACGACAATCACAGGACTCTTTCAGGAACGAGGTTTAGCCCCGCTGCCGGGTCCGGCGGGAGACCACGGCGCGCAGCACCCGGCGTCCCTCCGTCGACACCTCCAGCGCCCGCCGCAGCCCGGCCGGACCGTGTCCGGCCAGGACCTCCAGGACGACGACCTGGCGGCGCAGTTCGGCGGCGACGAGCGGCGACATGCCCTCCGTACGGCCCTGGCGACGGGTGTCGACCGAGGAGGCCTCGTCCGGGGCGGTGTCGAGGAGGCGGTGGATCTGGAGGGAGGCGACTGAGCAGGCGTCGGCCCACACCCGCACCGCGGCGGCGGACCGCTCCGCGGGGGCGGCCTCGAGCATCCGGTGGGCGAGCGCGACCGCCTCGTCCCCGTCGCCGGCGGCGTCCAGCTTCCCGCGCGCCTGCTCAAGACCGTCACCCCAGTCGCCGGGACCGGCGTCGTCGGTGAGGCTCGCCCACAGCGGCCGCAGGATCTCGTCGTCGCCGCCCAGCAGGGGCACGCACCGATCCAAACAAGCCAGCCCGCTCGCGGCCAGCCCTCGCTCGTCGGCCTGTGCGATCAACTCCACCAGGCTCATCCACGCCTCCCTCCGCGGGCCATCTCCAGGGCCCAACCAGGCCGCTACCAGCCCTCGCCCCTCACGGAACCCGCACTTCCCCTTACTGCGCGCAACAGCCCCGGAGTGTCACAGGGGCACCACGCCGAGTCTGTCGAGGAAACGGAAAAAGAGGTTTTCGGCCAGAGGATCAGGGTCTGAAGTCAGTACGTCCACCAGGGCGTCGGCGTTCACCTCGTGTCCGGCCTCGGCGGCCCAGCGCACCGCGCGCTCGGCGGCGTCGCCGGGTTCGAGGAAGTAGTCCTCCAGCGTGAGGCCCTCCCGGTCCGCTCCCAAGTAGCCGGCCATCGCGGTCCGCGCGAGACAGGTCGTCCACGCCCCGCTCTGAGGCGCCGCGGCCTCCAGCACCACGCACTCGCTGTTCATGACGTACCCGAAGAGCGCGGGCGCCCCGGTCTCCCGGGCGAGGTCGTTCATGTTCCCGATGTCGCCCTCGCCGCTCGGGTACTCCCACAGCTGCCAGCCGCCGGACGCCGAGCTGTGCGGTGTCATACCGCCCTCGGCCCCCGGCAGCGCGGCCAGCTCCGCCAGTGGCTGCTCCGCTCTGCCCACGACGAAGTAACCCCAGTAGCCCATGTTCCGGTTCCCCCCGGCATATTCGATCCGACTCCCGTCAGAAGACCACCACAGTCGTACGGGAGTTCGCAGCCGTATGGGCCAATTCGTGGGGAGTCAGCCGAGCCTGTCCGCCAGCGCCCGGAACTCCGCCCAGGACAGCTCGGGCCGGTCCGGGTCCCACAGCTTCTGGACCGTCGCCCGCAGCGGCATCCGGATCCCGGCCGCCACCTGGTCCTGCGTCTGCGAGTCGGCCAGGTCGCACCAGACGGCGAAGTTCCCGCCGAGGATCTGCCCGTCGTAGCGCTCCGGCACCGCCGTGCTGCCGCGCAGCACCCGTGGCGTCCACTGCTCGTAGATCCGCTGCCCCGTCGGATAGACGAAGGTCTGCGGCTCGCCGAGCACGTAGTACAGGTACTCGTCGTTGTAGTTGATCACCTTCCGGCCCGCCTCCAGGTACTCCAGGGGCTCCCGGGCGCCGATCTCCTTGCCGGTCCAGTAGGCGACCTGGATGTCCTTGTCGGGCTCGACGGACGTGCCGCGGAAGAAGCCGTCGTTCCACGCGCGCGGGGTGCGGTCGTGCTCGCGGACGGTGGCGGCCCGGTCGTTGAGCCAGCCCGTGGTGAGGTCGGCGACCGTGGCGCCGGAGCCGTACTTCTTCTGCGCCGCGGCGGCCAGCTGCGGGAACGCCGCCTCCGGGTCGGAGCGGACCAGCGCCTGGTACTCGTCGGCCCCGAGGTGCCAGGGCTTGCCGGGGAAGAGCTCCGCGTACTCGTTCAGCAGCTCGTCGACGATCTCGGCGCTCTCGGGCTTGGAGATGTCGATGGCGCCCTGCACCGCCGACCCCTGCGCGGTGCGCAGCTGGAGGTCCGGGTGGGCGCGCAGGACCGCGCCCAGGTGCCCGGGCGAGTCGATCTCGGGCACGACGGTGATGTGCCGGCTCTCCGCGAGGTCGATGATCTTCCGCACCTGCGCCTTGGTCAGGTGCGGCTGGGACACGATCTCCGGCTGCGTGTCGGACTGGATCCGGAACCCCTGGTCGTCGGAGAAGTGCAGGCCGAGCTGGTTGAACTTCAGATCGCCCAGCTCCCGGACCCGGTCCTCGATCCAGCCGGCCGTGAAGTTCTTGCGCGCGATGTCCAGCATGAAGCCGCGCTGCGGCTTGGCCGGCTCGTCCCGCACCACGCCCTCGGGCGCCGTGCCGCCGTCGTGGGTCTCCTGCTTGAGCGTGCGAGTGCCGTAGAAGACGCCCGCGTCGGTGGGCCCGGTGATCTCCGCGCGCCCGTCGCGCACGGTCATGACGTACGACTCCGGGTTCGCCTTCTTGTCGCCGCCCAGCGCCAGCCGCAGGTCCCCGGCGCGCCGGTCGTCCTTCTCGCCCGCG
Source organism: Streptomyces sp. NPDC041940 (assembly GCF_055589465.1). Lineage (NCBI taxonomy): Bacteria > Bacillati > Actinomycetota > Actinomycetes > Kitasatosporales > Streptomycetaceae > Streptomyces > Streptomyces sp. NPDC041940. The sequence goes on along the minus strand of NZ_JBVJBP010000014.1, from coordinate 179,604 downwards.
TAGGTCAGCCCCAGCTCACCGGCGACCAGCCGTCCCTCGTCGGCCAGCGAGGCGTCGTCCACGACCACGCGGTCGCCGCTCCCGGGCTGCCAGCCCGGGCCGCGCGCCGGCTCGTGGTCGCGCACGGCGGGGATCGTCCGCGGCGCCTTGGACAGGGCGTACGAGCGGCTGGGACTCGGGCTGCTCTCCGGCGAGGTGCCCTGCGGGGCGGCAGCGGTCCGGCCCTGGGAGGGTCTGGCCTCCGTCCCCGTGGACCCGCCGTCACCGTCCGAGGCCGCCCAGAGCCCGAGACTCACCCCGGCCGCGACCATGACCAGTGCGACGGCCATGGCCACGACCAGCACTGGCCGCTGTTTCACCTGCTTCGCCGTTTCCCGGCGCCTGTGCTGACTCACACGGCCAACCTAAAACCCATGGCCGCCCGGCGCGCGTCCACCACACGTTCCGAAACTCTCTCCCCCGGGTGAAATTCGGGCATCCGTCGGACACGTCTCGGTCGCACTCGATAGCGTGACGTCACATCTCTCACACCTTGCCCTGCCGACACACGTGACGCCCACGAGGATCCACGCTGCCCGCGCACCATCTCCCAGACCTCCCCGGCCGAGCCGCCATACCGGTGGAGCACGTCAACGCAGCCTCCGCGCAGGAGCTGGAGCAGACGCTCCTCACCTGCTTGCGCAGCCACCGCTGGTCCCGGCGTGTCGCGGAACACCGCCCCTATCCGGACCTGGCCTCCCTGCTCGCCGCCGCCGACGAGGCGGCGTACGACCTGGCATGGGGCGATCTCACGGAAGCCCTGGCGGCCGAGCCCCTGCCCGCGCTCCCGCCGGACACTTACGCCGCGGCCCACACGGCCCTCAGCGCCGCCTACGCCGCCTACGAGGCCCGCTTCGGCCATGTGTTCGTCATCTGCCTGGACGGGGTGTCCCCGGGAGGGACCCTCGATCGTCTCCTGGAAGCCGTCCGATCACGATTGACCAACGATCCCGAGGAAGAGCGAGCGGTGGTGGCCGATGAGCTACGGCGCCTGGCGAGAGAACGGCTGATCGACACCCTCCTCAGGGGCGCGGGGAACTGCGCGATCAACCACAGCGAACCCGCACCCGGCCGATGACAGGACACCCCACCCCCTGGCCGCACTAGCCCACCTGTACCTCTTTGCATGCCAGTTTGATCACACCCAGGGACCCCGGCGCAGCCCAGCGGCAGCACATCGCTACGATGCTGGGGGCCGGTGGACCGTACCCGGCCGGGCCCGACCGACACACCAAGCCGGCGCGGCCCCAATCCCCGCTCCCGGAGGAAACTTCCGTGCCGGCTGGAACGCTGTACCGCGGCCGGGAAGGAATGTGGTCCTGGGTGGCTCATCGAGTCACCGGCGTCCTCATCTTCTTCTTCCTGTTCGTTCACGTGCTGGACACCGCTCTCGTCCGCGTGTCCCCTGAGGCCTACGACACCGTCGTGGCCACGTACAAGACGCCGATCGTCGCGCTGCTGGAGTACGGCCTCGTCGCCGCCATCCTCTTCCACGCGCTCAACGGCCTGCGCGTCATCGCCGTCGACTTCTGGACCAAGGGCGCCCGCTACCAGAAGCAGATGCTCTGGACCGTCGTCGCCCTGTGGGCCGTGCTGATGCTCGGGGCCATCTACCCCGTCCTCGGCCACGCCGCTCGTGAACTGTTCGGGAGCTGACGCCAATGTCCACGTCTGAGAAGACCGCCGCCGGCGTCGGCCCCGTCGAGGGCGACGCCGTCTACACCGTCGACAACCCGGCCCCCTTCATCGAGGCCCCGCGCAAGCGCACCAAGAAGTCCCCGAAGTCGACCCGGGGCAACTTCGAGATGGCCGCCTGGCTGTTCATGCGCCTGTCCGGCGTGGTGCTGGTCGTGCTGGTCCTCGGCCACCTGCTGATCCAGCTCGTGCTGGACGGCGGCGTGTCGAAGATCGGCTTCGCCTTCGTGGCGGGCCGCTGGGCGAGCCCCTTCTGGCAGGTCTGGGACCTGCTGATGCTGTGGCTCGCGATGCTGCACGGCGCCAACGGCCTGCGCACGGTCATCAACGACTACGCGGAGCGCGCGAACACCCGGCTGTGGCTCAAGGGCCTGCTCTACACCGCCACGGTGTTCACCATCCTGCTGGGCACGCTGGTGATCTTCACCTTCGACCCGAACATCCGCTAGGCACGGGGCTGCGAGAATCATGAAGATCCACAAGTACGACACCGTCATCGTCGGCGCCGGTGGCGCGGGCATGCGCGCCGCCATCGAGTCGACGAAGCGCAGCCGCACCGCGGTCCTGACCAAGCTGTACCCCACCCGCTCCCACACGGGCGCCGCGCAGGGCGGCATGGCCGCCGCGCTGGCCAACGTGGAGGAGGACAACTGGGAGTGGCACACCTTCGACACGGTCAAGGGCGGTGACTACCTGGTCGACCAGGACGCCGCCGAGATCCTGGCGAAGGAGGCCATCGACTCCGTCCTCGACCTGGAGAAGATGGGCCTGCCGTTCAACCGCACGCCGAACGGCACCATCGACCAGCGCCGCTTCGGCGGCCACAGCCGTAACCACGGCGAGGCCCCGGTCCGCCGCTCCTGCTACGCGGCCGACCGCACCGGCCACATGATCCTCCAGACGCTGTACCAGAACTGCGTCAAGGAGGGCGTGGAGTTCTACAACGAGTTCTACGTCCTGGACCAGCTGATCACCGAGGTCGACGGCGTCCGGAAGTCGGCCGGTGTGGTGGCGTACGAGCTCGCCACCGGCGAGATCCACGTCTTCCAGGCGAAGTCCGTGGTCTACGCGTCCGGCGGCTGCGGCAAGTTCTTCAAGGTGACGTCCAACGCGCACACGCTGACGGGCGACGGCCAGGCCGCGGTCTACCGCCGGGGTCTGCCGCTGGAGGACATGGAGTTCTTCCAGTTCCACCCGACCGGCATCTGGCGCATGGGCATCCTGCTGACGGAGGGCGCCCGTGGTGAGGGCGGCATCCTCCGCAACAAGGACGGCGAGCGCTTCATGGAGAAGTACGCGCCGGTCATGAAGGACCTCGCGTCCCGTGACGTCGTCTCCCGCTCCATCTACACGGAGATCCGCGAGGGCCGCGGCTGCGGCCCCGAGGGCGACCACGTCTTCCTGGACCTGACGCACCTCCCGCCGGAGCAGCTGGACGCGAAGCTCCCGGACATCACGGAGTTCGCCCGCACCTACCTCGGCATCGAGCCGTACACGGACCCGATCCCGATCCAGCCCACGGCGCACTACGTCATGGGCGGCATCCCGACGAACGTCGAGGGTGAGGTCCTGGCGGACAACACCACCGTCGTTCCCGGTCTGTACGCCGCGGGCGAGGTCGCCTGCGTCTCGGTCCACGGCGCCAACCGCCTCGGCACCAACTCGCTGCTGGACATCAACGTGTTCGGCAAGCGCGCGGGCATCGCCGCCGCGGAGTACGCGCAGACGGCGGAGTTCGTCGAGCTGCCGGAGAACCCGGCGGAGCTCGTGGTCGAGCAGGTGGAGCGCCTGCGCGACTCCACCGGCACCGAGCGCGTGACGGCGATCCGCCGCGAACTGCAGGACACCATGGACGCCAACGTCATGGTGTTCCGCACCGAGCAGACGATCAAGACCGCGGTCGAGAAGATCGCGGAGCTGCGCGAGCGGTTCAAGAACGTGTCGATCCAGGACAAGGGCAAGCGGTTCAACACGGACCTGCTGGAGGCCATCGAGCTGGGCAACCTGCTCGACCTCGCCGAGGTCATGGCGGTCTCCGCGCTCGCCCGCAAGGAGTCCCGCGGCGGTCACTACCGCGAGGACTACCCGAACCGCGACGACGTCAACTTCATGCGGCACACCATGGCGTACCGCGAGGTCGGCGCCGACGGTTCCGAAACCGTCCGTCTCGACTACAAGCCGGTCGTCCAGACCCGCTACCAGCCGATGGAGCGTAAGTACTGATGGCTACCCCTGTTGTGGACAAGGCGGAAGCGGCCGGCCAGCCCGAGCCCGGCTTCGCCGACTCCCCCTACATCACCGTCACCTTCCGGGTCCGCCGCTTCAACCCGGAGGTCTCGGCCGAGGCGTCCTGGGAAGACTTCCAGCTGGAGATCGACCCCAAGGAGCGCGTCCTCGACGGCCTCCACAAGATCAAGTGGGACGTCGACGGCACGCTGACCTTCCGCCGCTCCTGCGCGCACGGCATCTGCGGCTCCGACGCCATGCGGATCAACGGCAAGAACCGCCTCGCGTGCAAGACGCTGATCAAGGACATCAACCCCGAGAAGCCGATCACGGTCGAGCCCATCAAGGGCCTCACGGTCCTGAAGGACCTCGTGGTCGACATGGAGCCGTTCTTCCAGGCGTACCGCGACGTCATGCCCTTCCTCATCACGAAGGACACGAACGAGCCGACGCGTGAGCGCCTCCAGTCGGCCGAGGACCGCGAGCGCTTCGACGACACCACGAAGTGCATCCTCTGCGCGGCCTGCACCTCGTCGTGCCCGGTCTTCTGGAACGACGGCCAGTACTTCGGCCCGGCGGCCATCGTCAACGCGCACCGCTTCATCTTCGACTCGCGCGACGAGGCCGGAGAGCAGCGCCTGGAGGTCCTCAACGACCGCGACGGCGTCTGGCGCTGCCGCACGACCTTCAACTGCACGGACGCGTGCCCGCGCGGCATCGAGGTCACGAAGGCGATCGCGGAGGTGAAGCGGGCGCTGATCACGCGCCGCTTCTGAGGTCTTCCTCCGCAGCTTTCGAGGGCCCCGTTTCCGCTGGGAACGGGGCCCTCGGGCATATGCCATACCTTCGGGTGAAGACCTCCGGGACGGACGTGTGGGCCGGGTCCGACCTACGATGATGCTCTCGACACCAGTTCCCAGGAGGCACCTGATGTCCGCAGCTTCCGTCGAGCAGCCCTTCGACCACGAAGAGCCGGTCACTCTCACGACCATCGCCGACGAGATCATGGAGCGCCATCCGGGCTACCGCGTCGAGATCATCGGAGGCCATCTCCTCGTGACCCCGTCCCCGGATGCTCCTCATGCCCGCGCCTTGACCAAACTCATGCGCCCGTTCATCGCAGCAGGTCTGGACGACGGCGAAACCGAGGTCCTCCAGAACGTTGGACTCTGGCTTCCCACAGGCACCGAGGACTACGCCATCCCCGATCTCGTGGTGGTGGACGCCGACATCGACGAGCACTTCGTCGAGAACAACGCGTACGATCCGGCCTGCTTCCGCCTCGTCCTGGAGGTCACCTCCGGCAACTGGAAGGACGACCTCAAGACCAAGGTCGCCGCATACGCCGAGGCCAAGGTGCCCGTCTACGTCGTCGTCGACCGCAAGCACCAGCGCCTCCACGTCCTGACCGACCCGGCCGGAAGCACCTACGAGAACCACCGCCCCCATGCCCCCGGCGAGCTCGTCACTCTCCCGGACTCCATCGGCGCCAAGGTGACCCTCGAAGTGGCGGAGATCCTCAAGGCCGGCCGGCCGAAGACGAGCGACTGAGTCACAACTGGCTCAGGATCGTGGGGTCCGTGATCTTCGTGTCCGCCGCCAGGAGCATCGCCTTGCTCAGGATGACCGCCAGCACGCGGTCGCCCTCGAAGGGGAGGTAGCCCGTCCCCGGGGCGGCCGGGTCGGACTTCGGGACGATGCAGAGGTACTGGTCGTTCGGGGTCATGAGGATGTTGCCCGAGCCGAGGTGGATCTTGTAGGTGTGGCGTTCGCCCTTCACGTGCAGGAAGCGGGCCTCCAGGGTGCAGCGGTCGGCGATGGCCAGGCGGGGTATCAGACGTCGCAGCAGCGCGCGCCGCGTTTCGGCGCTCTGGTTCAGTTCGCCGAAGCCGTACGACGTCCAGTACTCCCGGAAGCGGCCGCCGGGGCCGCCGTCCTGCCAGGTCGGGTCGTTGCCGATGCTGGCCACGCCGACGAACAGGTCGACGTCGCGCAGGACTTCGGAGAGGACCAGGGGCGGGATGTCCGTCAGAGGGAGCGGGTCGACGGGGTCCTGGCCGTCGCGGAGCCACATGCCGTACTCGCCGCCGGAGCAGTGTGCCGAATTCTGCGGGGCGTCGATCGGATAGAAGCGGACCTGGTCGGTGCGCAGGCGCAGATAGCTGCCGGAGTCGGTGGTGTCGACGCCGTAGTCCTCGCCGTCGCCCTCGATCCAGTACTCGGCACGCAGGCCCCACTGGGGCAGCTCGCGGGTGGCCGGCGGGGCCGAGTCGTCGACGCAGAGGCGGAGCTTGTTGCGCCAGCCTCGGACGGCGGCCAGGGAGTGGAACTGGTGCTGGCGCAGGATGTGGGCGGCGAAGCGGTTGGAGTAGGTGCCGGTGGCGCGCTCGGCGTCCGTGAGCAGGTAGATCTCGCGGTGGGCCTGTTTGAACGGCTGGGTGATGCCGTGCCGTTCCAGCCAGTCGCGCCAGGCGACGATCTCGGCGGGTTCATGGCCGGCCGGGTGCCAGAGTTCGACCCGTGTGCCTTCCGTGAGCGGTTCGTCGGCCAAGGTGCGCAGCTCGCCGTCCGCGAATCCGGCCGTCGTGCCGTCGACGGTCCACAGCAGGCGGCGGGCCAGGGTGCCGACCAGGGGGTGGTCGAGGTAGCGCTCGCGCCAGGCGGTGTACGACCAGGTGCGGCGGGCCAGGAACTGACGGTCCAGGCGCTCGCTCTGCGCGGAGAGCATCTTGTCGATGTCCTTGAGCCCGGTCTTCAGCTCCTTGAGGTCGTCGGCGTGGTCGCGCTTCACGGCGGCGGGCACGCTCTTGACGGGCTTGCCCTCGGCGTTGCGCCAGCCGAGCACGGCCCGGGTGCCCTGGATCTCCAGCAGCGCGGTCGCCGCGCCGAAGCGGTGTTCCGCCCGGCCGACCTCGGTGAGGTCGTAGGCGGGGACCGCCAGTTCCTCGATCTCCTCGCGGCTGAGGCCGAGCGCGCCGGCCCGCGCCTCGAGGGCCGTGTCGAGGAGCTTGGCGGTGTTCTTGTACGTCACGCGGGTGGCCAGCCGGGCGAGTTCGGCGAGGGCGGCCTCGCTGTCGATGCGGGCGAGCGCGACGACTCCCGCGTTGGCGACCTTGGGATTGCGGGGTCCGATGCCCGCGGCCTTCCGCAGTGAGGTCTCGACGAGGGCACCGAGGGCCCGGGCCGTGTCGGGGTGGGGCGGCAGGAGGGAGAGAAGCCAGGCCAGGCCGCGCAGGGCGGTCGCGTTGTACGGGTCGTAGGCGTTGTTGATGTCCGGCTCCCACGCGCGGCGCTCCAGCGGGAGGGTGCGGGGGCGTCCGACGAGGGCGAGCCAGGAGTGAAGCCGTGCGCGGACGTGGTCGGTGCCGAGGGTGTCGAGCAGGGCGCGGGCGCCCTTGTCCCACCTGGCCGTGGGCTTGGAGGCGGTGGCCGTGAGGGCGTGGGCGAGGAGGGCCTGCCATTCGGGGGCCGTGGCGTCGCGCATGGCCTGGTCGGCCCATTCCTCGCCGACGTTGAGGACGGGGTCGGTGAGCTGCCCGGCCAGCTCCGTGAGGTCGTCCGCGCGGTAGGCGTCCAGGGCCGCGCGGCGGACCACGGCCACGACGGGCGCGGGGAGCAGGCGGCCCACGGCCAGTTCGGCCCGGGCCAGCACGTCGAAGCGGACCGCGTACCAGAAGGACTGGTGCCGGGCCAGGTCGGCCAGGGCCCGGTGCCGCTCGACGGCCAGCGGGTCGTCGGTGAGGCCTTCGGAGACCAGGCCGCACAGGGCGAGATGGCGGCAGCGGGCCTCCGTGTCGTCACCGGCCTGGTGGAAGCGGTCGGCCAGGGCGTGCAGCAGCTCGCGGCGGCGCTCGGCCGGCAGGTCCCGGAGCTGGTCCAGCACCTGCTCCCAGCCTCCGCCCCAGGCGCCACGGCTGGAGTCCATGATGCGCAGTGCCTCGTCGGCGACCCGGCCGATGTCGCCGTCGGCGATCCTGTTGCGCAGCCGGTCCGTGTGCGACCGGGGTGTGCGGAAGGCGCTCATCAGCCACCGACCAGGGGGACGAGCTTCAGGAACGTGACCTCGGTGCCGAGCGGCAGCTCGATCTCCTCGTCCGGGTTCGTGATCTGACGGTCCCCCACCAGCACCAGGAAGCCGTTCCCGGCGAAGGCGCGCAGGGCCAGGGCCGTCTGCGCCTCGGGGTCGATGCGGCGGGGTGTGCGCACCGCGTAGCCGTTCAGTACGCGCTCGGTGTCCTCGGGCTGGACGAGCCCCTGGAACACCTCGGGCGTGCGGGCGTTGTACTCGGCGACCTCCTGGAACACCCGGCGCCGGATCAACTCCCGCGCGGTCAGCCGCTCCTCGGCGATCTCCAGCCCCCAGGCCGTCCGCCGCTCCCCCGCTGTCGTCTCGTCGACGAACGTCACGATTGCCATGCCGCAGACAGTACGAGGCACCACTGACAATCACCGCGACCGCGTGTTGAACACGTTCAAAAAAGGGTCTACAGTCATCCTCGACAGCGTTTTGAACGTGTTCAAGAAGGGTGGGGCAATGGACCGCACGGTCATCGCCTACGTCATCTACCTGCTGGTCAGCGTCGCGTTGACCATCTGGGTGGCTCGCACGCTCAGCCGGAACGGGAAGGTGTTCCTGGCCGATGTGCTGCACGGCAACGAGAAGCTCGCCGATGCCGTCAACCACCTGCTGGTGGTCGGCTTCTATCTGGTCAACCTCGGGTTCGTGGCGCTGTATCTGAGCGGGGACGAGACCATCACGGACACGCGCGGTGTCTTCGAGGCCCTTTCGACCAAGCTCGGTGTGGTGCTGCTGGTGCTCGGCGTGATGCACCTGGCCAACGTCTATGTGCTGAACCGGATCCGGCGGCGGGGTGTGATGGAGCGGGAGCAGGTGCCGCCCGTGCCACCGCAGGGCTGGGCGGCGCCGTCGGCCCGGGCCTGAGCGGAGACCGGTATGAACGCCACCGCACCGGTCCGCCGGCTCACCGTTCTGTACGACGCCGAGTGCTCCCTGTGCGCGTTCCTGCGCGACTGGCTCCTGCGGCAGCGGCAGCTGGTGCCGCTGGAGCTGGTCCCGGCCGCTTCCGAGGAGGCCCGGCGGCGGTTTCCCGGACTCGATCACGGCGCCACCCTCGACGAGATCACCGTCGTCGGCGACGCCGGGCAGATCTACCGGGGGCCCGCCGCCTGGGTCGTCACCCTGTGGGCGCTGCGCGAGCACCGGCCGCTCGCCCACCGGCTGAGCACCCCGTCCGGCGCCCTGCTGGCCAAGGGCGCGGTGCTGGCCGCCGCGAAGTGGCGCGGGTCGCAGTGGGGCGGGACGGGGTGGGGCGGCCGGGTGTACCGGGGCGCGGACGGGTGGGCGTACGCGCCGGACACCGGCTGGACCTACACCGCGCCGGGCTGCGCCGACGGCACCTGCGCCCCTCGGTAGCCGCACCGGTGCTGACGTTAGGCTCTCTTCCCGTGTCCGCGAAGAACGACGGCCCCGACGACGGCGCCACCCCCACGAAGTCCGAACAGACCCGCGCCCTGATCCTGGAGACGGCCATGCGGCTGTTCCAGGAGCGCGGCTACGACAAGACGACGATGCGGGCCATCGCCCAGGAGGCCGGGGTCTCCGTCGGCAACGCGTACTACTACTTCGCGGGCAAGGAGCACCTGATCCAGGGCTTCTACGACCGGATCGCCGCCGAGCACCAGGTGGCGGTCCGGGAGATCCTGGACCGGGAGACCGACCTGGAGACCCGGCTCGCGGGTGTCCTGCGGACCTGGCTGGACATCGCCGCGCCCTACCACGAGTTCGCGGTGCAGTTCTTCAAGAACGCCGCCGACCCGGACAGCCCGCTCAGCCCCTTCTCCCCCGAGTCGGAGCACGCGCGCGTGGAGGCCATCAGCGTCCACCGGGAGGTGCTGGCCGGGGCGACCAAGACGAAGGTGCCCGAGGAACTGCGGGACATCCTGCCCGAGTTGATGTGGCTGTCCCAGATGGGGCTCGTCCTGTACTGGATCTTCGACCGTACGGAGGGGCGGGAGCGCAGCTACCGGCTCGCCGAGCGCGGGGCCCGGCTCACCTCGCGGGGTGTCGCCCTGGCCCGCTTCCGTGTGCTGCGGCCCCTGGTGCGGGAGGTGCACGAGCTGTTCACGGACTTCCTGCCGGGGATGACCCGGGCGATCCCGGACCCGGCGGCGCGGCGCACCGAGTCCTAGGCCGCGCAGGGCATCTCAGAGCCTGGTGAGGCTCCAGAGGCGGAAGACGCCCGTGCCGTCGGTGAGGTACTGGCCGCCGCCGATGTCCTCGGTGGTGACGACGTACTCCTTCGCCTGCCACAGCGGCAGCACCGGCACGTCCTGCGCGACAGTCTGCTGCACCTCGCGGAAGTCCCGGTCGGCCTCGCCGCGGTCGGCGTAGCGCTGGCTGTCCTTGATGAGGCGGTCCACGGTCTTGCTGCTGTAGCCGGTGTTCATGGCGCTGCCGGTGCCGACGAGCGCGGCGCCGAAGGTGTCCGGGTCGGGGAAGTCGGCGACCCAGCCGACGGCGTACGCGTCGAGCTTGCCGTCCGCCCACCGCTTCTGGAAGGCGGTCCACTCGTAGCCCTGGAGGGTGACCTTGAACAGGCCGCTCGCCTCCAGCTCCTTCTTGATCTCGGCGCCCTCCTGGGCACCGGCGCCGCGGCCCTTGGCGTAGCCGTAGGTGATGCGGACGGGCAGGGTGACGCCGGCTTTGGTGAGCAACTGCCGGGCCTTCTTCGCGTCCTGCTCGGGATAGTCGTCGAAGAACGAGGCGGTGTGGCCGGTGATGCCCGCCGGGATGAGGGAGTACAGGGGGTCCACGGTGCCGTCGTAGACGGTGGCGGCCAGCCGTTCGCGGTCGATCAGCCACGCCATGGCCCGGCGCACCTCGGCTTTGTGCAGGGGCTTGCCCGCGCGGGTGTTGAAGTACAGGTTGCGGGTCTCGGAACCGTCCGCCTCGAAGACGCGCTGCGCGGGGTCGCTCGGGTTGAGGCTTGCGAGGACCTGGGGCGGCAACTGGCGGGTCGCGACCTCGACCTGACGGTCCTTCCACGCGGTGTCGAGGGCGTCGGGGGTGTCGTAATAGCGCAGTTCGACGGAGCGGTCCGCGCCGCCCTTGACGGCGCCCTGGTAGCCGGTGTCGGGCGTGAGGACCGCCTCGGCGTTCTTCGTGTAGGAGGTGAGGGTGTACGGGCCGGTGCCGTCGACACCGTTGTCGGTGCGCAGTCCGGCGGCCGGGTACGCGGTGTGGTCGACGATGGAGCCGGCGCCGGTGGCCACCTTGAACGGGAACGTCGCGTCGGGCGAGGACAGGTGGAAGGTGACGGTCAGCCGGTCGGCGTCCACGGAGCGCAGGGTGTCGAGCAGGGGCGCCGGGCCGACGGGCGACTTGATCCGCAGGATCCGGTCGAAGGAGTACTTCACGTCCTCGGCGGTCATCGTCCGGCCGCTCGGGAAAGTCAGGCCGGAGCGCAGGTCGCAGCGGTACGTCGTCAGGTCGCCGCCGGTGAACGCGCAGCTCTTCGCCGCGTCCGGTACGGGGGCGGTGCCGCCCGGCGTGAAGGTGAGCAGCGACTGGAAGACGTTGCTGAACAGCGCCCAGGAGCCGGCGTCGTAGGCACCGGCCGGGTCGAGCGAGGTGACGGCGTCCGTCGTGCCCACCGTGATGGTCCTGCCGTCGCTCCTCGACGGCAGGAACTGCCAGGCGCCCACGCCCACGGCGGCCAGTACGAGCAGCCCCGCGAGTATCCGCATGCGAATCGATCGCATCGGCCTTGTCCTCCCCAGGCCCTTTGGGCCCGTTGAGGCCCTTGTGCGTATGCCACACCCCTTCGTGGCGGCCTCACACAATCACAGGCTTTTGACCCCCGGGAAGGGAGATCCGCCGACTTGGGAAAGAACTTACCGATGGGCGGATCGGTCCGGATCAGGCCTGCTTCGACGCCAGCTCGATCAGCGTGATGTCCGAGGGTGCGCCGACCCTGGTGGGCGGGCCCCAGGCGCCCGCGCCGCGCGAGACGTAGAGCTGGGTGTCGCCGTAGCGCTCCAGGCCCGCGAGGGTCGGGTTCGCGGCGGAGGCGATGAGGTTGCCGGGCCAGAGCTGGCCGCCGTGGGTGTGGCCGGAGAGCTGGAGGTCGACGCCGTGTTCGACGGCGTCGTGGATCTGGACGGGCTGGTGGGCGAGCAGCACGCACGCGCGTGCGGTGTCCCGGTCGCCGAGTGCCCGGGCGAAGTCGGGGCCCTGGCCCTCCTCCTCGCCGGCGATGTCGTTGACTCCGGCCAGGTCGAAGTACGGGAGTTCCCGGCGGGCGTTCTCCAGGGGGTTGATGCCGAGGCTCCGGACCTCCTCGACCCACTGTTCGGCGCCGGAGAAGTACTCGTGGTTGCCCGTGACGAAGTAGGAACCGTGACGGGCCCTCAGCCGGGCCAGGGGGGCCGCGGCGGGGCCGAGGTCCTTGACGCTGCCGTCGACCAGGTCGCCGACGACCGCGATCAGGTCGGGCTGGGTCGCGTTGATCGTGTCGACGACCGTCTGCGCGAAGCCGCGGCCCAGGACCGGGCCGAGGTGGACGTCGCTGACCACCGCGATCCGGAAGCCGTGCGCCGCGCGCGGCAGCTTGGCCAGGGGGACGGTGACCCGTCTGACCTTCGGCCCCCGCAGCACGCCGTACGTGCCGTACCCGACCGTCCCGACGGCGGCGGCCGCGGCGGCCCCGGCGACGACCCGCGAGACGAAGAGGCGGCGGGAGGGGCCGGTGGGGGCGGGGTGGTCGGTGGTGGGGGTGGGGCCCAGTAGCTGCGGGGTGGGTTCTGGGGCGTCGTCGGGGGTGGGGGCCGTCGCGGGGTGGGGCTGGGTGGCGGAGGCGGTCCCTCCGGCGCGGGGGTGGGCCTGTGCGGCGGGTGCCGCCGGGGAAGCCGGTGCCGCACCGGGCGCGGCGGCGACGCCGGCCTGCGGGTCGACCGCCGTCCCGGCGTCAGCCGCTCCGCCGCGGAGGCCGGCCGGTGCTGCGGCAGCCGGTGCCGCACCGGGTCCGGCGCCGACGTCGGTCTGCGCATCGGCCGCCGTTCCGGCATCAGCCAGTCCGCTCGGCACTCCGGCACCCGCGCCCGCCCGCGGGCCGGCAGCCGGCGCGGAGGCGGTCGCTCCGCCGCGGAGGCCGGCCTGTGCTGCGGCTGCCGCCGCCACACCCGGCGCCGCGGCGCCGACGCCCGCCTTCGGGGCGGGCGCCGTCCCGGCATCAGTCGCTCCGCCCGGTGCGGCCGGGGTGTGCGGGCCCTCGTCGGTGTCCTGGGGCGTCGTGGTGTGTGACTGGTCCGCGGTCGACGCCGTCGGCCCCGTCCCGGCCTCGGCCCTCGCCCTGTCCCGGCGTTCCAGGTACCGCCGCAGCAGGGGGCGTACGACCTCGCCCGCCACGACCGCCAGCAGCAGGTATATCGACAGGGCCAGCCACAGGAAGCCCGGCCAGGCGAGGGTCTGCTGGAGCCAGAAGGGGGCGCCGGAGCGTTCGGCGACCAGGGCCGCGATCGCCAGGATCCAGCCGCCGGCGATCAGGACCGCGCCCGCGCGGCGGGTGAGGCCCGGGCCGCGGGTCGTGTCGCGGAACAGGCGGCGCCACACGTACCAGTTGGCCGTCACGATGACGGCCAGGACCAGCAGTGCGACGAGTACGAAGACGATGGCCACGGTGTTGTGTCTCCCGATTGCCGTTATGACGTCCGGCGCAGTGCGCGCAGACCACGCAACCCGATGGCCCCGACGACCGTCCCCAATACGAAGGACACGACGGCGAGCACCAGGTGCACCCAGAAGTACGCCGTGGGATGACCGTCGTCGAAGGCGAGCCCGCTGCCGTCCTTGACAAGGTTTTTGACGAAAGTGATCCAGATGACCCAGCTCCACACCCCGAAGGCGAGCAGGAACCAGGAGACGGGGCGGCTGAGCTTCATGAGTCCAGTATCGCCAGAGCGTGTCCTGTTCCGTTCCCGGGGTGGGGGTGGAAGCGGGACTTCCCTGCGTACGGCATGTACGTTTCCGACCGTGCCCGCACCGAAGAAGACCACCAGGGGATCCCTGCTGGTCACCGCCGCCGTCCTGTCGTCCCTCGCCCTGGCCGCGCCCGTCGCCGTCGCGGCCCCGAAGCCCTCGGGCAGCCCGTCGGCGAGTCCGTCGGTCACTCCCCCGGCGAAGATGTCGGGCGTGGGCGGTGCCCGGCTCGGGCGGCCGGGGACGCAGGTGAACCTGGCGAGCGGGGTGCCGGTGCTGCCGAAGGACCTGAGCGCCCGCTCCTGGATCGTCTCGGACGCCGAGACCGGTGATGTGCTCGCCGCGCACAACGCGCACTGGCGGCTGGCCCCGGCGAGCACGCTGAAGATGCTGTTCGCGGACACACTGCTGCCGAAGTTCCCCAGTACGACCGAGCACAAGGTCGTGCCCTCCGACCTGGCGGGTATCGGGGCGGGGTCCAGCATGGTCGGGATAAAGGAGGAGGAGACGTACACCGTCCACGATCTGTGGCTCGGTGTCTTCCTGCAGTCCGGCAACGACGCGGTGCATGTGCTGTCCGCGATGAACAAGGGCGTCGAGAACACCGTCAAGGAGATGAACGCGCACGCCGAGGAGCTCCAGGCCCTCGACACGCATGTCGTCAGCCCGGACGGCTACGACGCCGAGGGGCAGGTCTCGTCGGCGTACGACCTGACGCTGATCGCGCGTTCGGGGCTGCAGAAGAAGGACTTCCGGGAGTACAGCTCGACGGTCAGCGCGAAGTTCCCCGGCGAGACGAAGAAGGACAAGAAGGGGAAGTCCGTCCGCAAGTCCTTCGAGATCCGCAACACCAACCGGCTGCTGAGCGGTGACTCGGACGTGCCCGTCTACCAGGGCATCGCGGGCGTGAAGAACGGCAACACCACCAACGCGGGTGCCACCTTCACCGGGGTCGCCGAGCGGAACGGCAAGGTGCTGCTGGTGACGGTGATGAACCCGGAGAAGCCCGAGCACAACGAGGTCTACAAGGAGACCGCCCGGCTGTTCGACTGGGGGTTCAAGGCGGCCGGGAAGGTGCAGCCGGTCGGTGAGCTGGTGCCGCCGAAGAGCGCCGCGCAGGGCAATGACCGGCCCGGCGCGAACCCCTCCGGCGAGGCCGGTGGCTCGGGCGACGGCGGCAAGGCCGGAACCGGCTCGGAGCCGGTGGCCGGCGCCTCCGCCGCGGACGGCTCCAGCGGCATCGGGACCGCGCTCGGCATCACCGCCGGCGTGCTGGTGCTCCTCGCGGCCGGCGCCTTCCTGATCAACCGCCGCTGGCCCCTGCCGGACCTGGTACGCCGCCGGGCCCGTTCGGGCGACGACAGCTGACACCCGGCAGCCAGCCCCTGCCCGGTCATCGCCAGGGGGCGCCGGCACCACTCGCGGGCGGCACCATCCGGTCAACCGCCACCCACCACCGCCGGACCGACTCGCCACCCGACCCGCCCGAACAACGACAACTCACGCCCGGGGGCCAGCCCCCCCCTGCTCAGCCATCGCCGGGGGGCGCCGGCACCGCTCGCAGGCGGCACCATCCGGTCAACCGCCAACGGCCGGGCCCAACACGCCACCCGACCCGCCCCAACGACGACAACTCACACCCGGCAGCCAGCCCCTGCCCAGCCACCGCCGGAGGGCGCCGGCTGGCACCCAGGGACCAGCACCACCGCGGCACCCCCGGCGCCCTCCAGGTCACCCGCCGCTCGCCACCGCCGGATCCGACGTGCCGCCCGACCCGTCCGGGGCGCGGTGGCCGGTGTCCGGGAGTTCGTCCTCCTTGCTCTGCGTCGCCGTCCAGGCCGCGCAGAACAGGACGAGCTTCGAGGTGAAGTTGATCCACAGCAGCAGGGCCACGGGGACGCCGAACGCGCCGTACATGCTCTTCGCGGCGACGCCCTGGAGGTAGCCGCTGAGGAGCAGTTTCAGGAGTTCGAAGCCGACCGCGCCGGTCAGCGCGGCGACGACCAGGCGGTGGCGCGTGGGCTCCACTCCGGGCAGGAGTGTCAGGACGTAGAGGAGGAGCAGGAAGTCCGCGAGGACGGCGACGAGGAACGCGGCGATCCGGAGCAGGACCCCGCCCCAGCCGCCCTCGTCGATGCCCAGCTGCCGGATGATCCAGCCGACCATCGCGGAGGCGACGGCGGAGGCGGCGAGGGTGACGAGGATCGCGCCGCCGAGGCCGATCAGGACACCCGCGTCCTTGGCGTAGCGCAGGACCGGGTTCTCCTCCTCCTCGGGCAGCTCCCACACCGCGCGCAGACACTCGCGCATGGAGCCGGCCCAGCTGATGCCGGTGAAGAGCAGCAGCGCGCCCGCGATGAGGCCGATGGCGCCGGCGTTGTCGACCAGGCCCGAGATGTCCAGCTGGTCGGAGATGCCGGGCACCTGCTCGGCGATCTTGTCCTGCAGCTTGTCCTGCTGGTCCTTGCCGAGCGTGGCGGCGGCGATCGCCGCGGAGACCGTCAGCAGCGGGAACAGCGCGACGAAGCTGGTGAAGGTCATCGCGGCGGCCAGCCGCGTCCACGCCACGCGGTCCAGCCGCTCGTACGACCGCCACGCGTGGGTGATCATCAGCCGCTCCACCCACGGCCCGACCATCGGGAGCTTTTTCAGCCAGTCCATGATCCGCTTCTGCCCTCCGCCCGGAACACCCATGTACGGGTACCCCAGAACCGCAGAATCGTGGCCAGGGCCATGCCGACGACAGCGCCGGAGACCGTGTCCGCACGCTGGGAGGTGAGCCCGAGGCCGTAGTGGCTGACGGTGAGGCAGAGCAGTTGGACGGCGGCCCCGGCGAGGTTCACCGCGCAGAAGACGGCGTACGGCCGCCAGCCCCGGACCCGCTCGGATCCGTAGGTGCCGAGGGCGTTGCCCGCGTAGGCCACCGAGCAGGCCGCCACGAAGGACAGGGCCTTGGCGGTGAGCGGGTCGAGTCCGGCGGGGCCGCGCAGGCAGGTGAACAGGGCCAGGTCGACGGCGTAGGCGAGGAGACCGGCGGTGGCGAAGCCGGTCAGTTCCCGGCGTGAGGGGAGGGCCGGCCGGCTTCGCCACGCGCGCGTGGTCACCAATTGGCCACCGCCAGGCCGTACATCGCCATCCACACCAGGCCGATGAGGGCGAGCGCCCGGTCGCGCAGGACGACGTCCTCGGGTTCGCCGGCCGTGCCGCGGTCGGCGAAGACGGCGTATCTGAGGACGGCGAGGATGAAGGCGACCATGGACAGCTGCCGCCAGGGCAGCACGCTGGTGTGCGGGACGCCGCCCTCCTCCATGGCCCACAGGCAGTAGCCGAGGACGGCGGCCCCGGCCGCGAGCTGCCAGACGAAGCGGAGGTAGTCGCTGGTGTACTCGGTGAGCAACGCGCGCGTGGCGCCCGCTCTTCCGGCCATCTGCACGGCTTCGGAGTAGCGCTTGGCCGACACCATGAACAGCGCGCCGAAGCCGGTGGTGATCAGGAACCAGCGTGACAGCGGGATGCCGAGGGCGAGTCCGCCGATCATCGCCCGCATCAGGAAGCCGGTCGTGACGACGGCGAGGTCGACGACGAGGACGTGCTTGAGGCTGATGCAGTAGGCCAGTTGCATGCCGAGGTAGGCGGCCAGCAGGGCGGCGACGGCCGGGGAGCAGAGCCGGGCCGCGGCGGCGGGCGCGAGGACGGCGAGGACGCCGCCGACGGCGTAGGCGACCGGCACCGGGACCTGCCCGGCGGCGACCGGGCGGTGCCGCTTGGTGGGGTGGGCGCGGTCGGCCTCGGCGTCGCGGGCGTCGTTGACGAGGTAGACGGCGGCGGCGCAGGCGGTGAAGAGGACGAAGACCAGGGCGAGTTGCACGACCGCGTGCCGGGAGAAGAGCTCGCCGGCGGCGGCCGGGGCGGCGACCACGAGGATGTTCTTGATCCACTGCCGGGGGCGCGCGGTCCTGAGGAGACCGGCCAGGAGACCGCCCCTGCGGGGTGGCGCGGGCCGCTCCTCGCCGGCGCGCTGCCGCAGTACGGCCGTCTCGGTCATGGCGGGCGCCTCAGTCATGTCGGGCGCCTCCCTTCACCCAGCGGGCGCCCAGCCGGGCGGTGAGCGCGCCGAGGGCGGCGCCGGCCGCGACGTCCGAGGGGTAGTGGACGCCGGCCACCAGCCGTGAGACGCACACGGCGGCGGCCAGCGGCGGGACCGCGCGCGCTCCCAGGGCGCCGAAGGCGACGGCGGCGGCCGTGGCGGAGGCAGCGTGCGAGCTGGGGAAGGAGTGCCGGCCGGCGGTGCGTACCAGGGGCTCGACATGCGCGGGGCGGGGTCGGCGCACGACTTGTTTCACGCCCATGCTGACGAGATGCGCCCCGGCGGTCAGCGCCGTGCCGCGCAGCCAGGCACCGCGCCGCCCGCCGTCCACGGCGGCTCCGGCGAGCCCCGCCGCCAGCCACAGCGCCGCGTGCTCCCCGGCCCAGGACAGGGCACGCGCGGCGGCTGCCACGCGTGGGTCGGTGCCGCACGCCCTGAGCGCCGAAACGATCCGGTGGTCCATGTCGTGCGGGTCGTCGAGGTCGTCCATGTGGATTCACTGTTCACGCCCGCGCGGCCCGAACTCCGGCAATATTGAGCGACATCCCATTAATCACCCATTTCGGGGAGGGATGCCATGTTCGCTAACTAATCGCTCACAAGAGGGCGATACGGTCACGGACATGTCTGCCGACACCGATTCCGACCCGGACGTCATGGGCCCGGACCACACCACCGTCACCGGCTGGGGCCGCACCGCTCCCACCGCGGGCTGGCTGATCCGCCCGAGGACGTACGAGGAGGCCGCGACGGCCGTCCGGGAGTGCGGGGCGCGCGGCGGGATCCCCCGGGGCCTGGGGCGGGCGTACGGGGACGCGGCGCAGAACGCGGGCGGTGCCGTGCTCGACATGACGGGCCTGGACCGCGTCCACGCGATCGACGCCGCCGGCGGCACGGTGCTGTGCGACGCGGGCGTCTCCCTGCACCGGCTGATGCGGGTGCTGCTGCCGCTCGGCTGGTTCGTGCCGGTCACCCCCGGCACGCGCTACGTCACCGTCGGCGGGGCGATCGGCGCCGACATCCACGGCAAGAACCACCATGTCTCGGGCTCGTTCGCGCGGCACGTGCTGTCCTTCGAACTGCTCACCGCCGACGGCCAGATCCGTACGGTGGTCCCGGGCACGCCCCTGTTCGACGCCACCGCGGGCGGCATGGGGCTGACCGGCGTGATCCTCACCGCGACGATCCGCCTCCAGCCGGTCGAGACCTCGCTGATGTCGGTCGACACCGAACGGGCCGCCGACCTCGACGACCTGATGGCCCGGCTGACGGCCACCGACCACCGCTACCGCTACTCGGTCGCCTGGATCGACCTGCTGGCCCGGGGCGCCGCCACCGGCCGGGCGGTCCTCACCCGCGGCGACCACGCGCCCCTGGACGCGCTGCCCGCCCGGCTGCGCACGGACCCGCTGGCCTTCCGCACCGCCCGCCTCCCGGCCGCCCCGGCCGTCGTCCCCGAGGGCCTGCTCAGCCGGACGACCGTGGGCCTCTTCAACGAGTTCTGGTACCGCAAGGCCCCTCGCGCGCGGGTCGGCCGGCTCCAGCGGATCTCCGCCTTCTTCCACCCCCTGGACGGTGTGCCGCACTGGAACCGGGTCTACGGCCGGGGCGGCTTCGTGCAGTACCAGTTCGTCGTCGGCCACGGCCGGGAGGACGCGCTGCGCCGCGTCGTCCGCCGTATCTCGGAGCGCCGCTGCCCGTCCTTCCTGGCCGTCCTCAAGCGGTTCGGGGAGTCCGACCCGGGCTGGCTGTCGTTCCCCGTGCCGGGCTGGACGCTGGCGCTGGACATCCCGGCGGGGCTGCCCGGCCTCGGGGCGTTCCTCGACGAACTCGACGAGGAGGTCGCCGACGCGGGCGGGCGCGTCTACCTCGCCAAGGACGCCCGGCTGCGTCCGGAGCTGCTCGCGGCCATGTACCCACGCCTGGACGACTTCCGCGCGCTGCGCGCCGAACTGGACCCGCACGGGGTGTTCGTGTCCGACCTGGCCCGCCGCCTCCACCTCTAGGCAACCTCAAGGAGCTGTCATGAAGGACGCCTTCGGTCTCCCCCAGTCCCTGCTCGTCCTCGGCGGTACGTCGGAGATCGCGCTGGCGACCGCCCGCCGGCTGATCGCCCGCCGCACCCGCACGGTCTGGCTCGCGGGCCGCCCCTCGGCCGCCCTGGAGGAGGCCGCCGGGCGGCTGCGCGGGCTCGGGGCCGATGTGCACACCATCGCCTTCGACGCGCTCGACCCCGGCTCCCACGAGGCCGTGCTCGGCAAGGTCTTCGCCGAGGGCGACATCGACATGGTGCTGCTCGCCTTCGGCCTCCTAGGCGACCAGGCGCGTGACGAGCGGGAGCCGGAGGCGGCGGTGCGGGTCGCGCAGACCAACTACACCGGCGCGGTCTCGGCGAGCCTGGTGTGCGCCCGCGCGCTCCAGGCCCAGGGGCACGGCTCCCTGGTCGTCATGTCCTCCGTCGCGGGCGAGCGGGCCCGCCGCGCGAACTTCATCTACGGCTCCAGCAAGGCCGGCCTCGACGCCTTCGCGCAGGGCCTGGGCGACGCGCTGCACGGCACGGGCGTGCACGTCATGGTCGTACGCCCCGGCTTCGTCCGTACGCGGATGACCGCAGGTCTGTCCGAGACGCCCCTGGCGACCACGCCCGAGGCCGTCGCCACAGCCGTGGAACTGGGTCTGCGCCGCCGCTCGGAGACGGTGTGGGTACCGGGCGCCCTGCGCGTGGTGATGGCGGCACTGCGCCACCTGCCGCGCGGGGTGTTCCGGCGGCTGCCGATCTGACGCGGCCGCCGATCTGATTCCGTTTCAGCGCGTGGGGACCGAGCCGCGTTCCGCGGGGCCCGCCTGGGTCGGTACGACCGCGCCGCCGAAGGGGAAGTCGCGGAGCTTGCGCCAGACGCCGTCGGAGCCCTGTTCGTAGAGGGCGAAGCCGGTGCAGGGCCACTCGGCCTCGTAGCCGGCGAGGTCCTCGAAGGCGCGGTCCATCGCCGCGTCGTCGATGCCGTGCGCCACCGTGACGTGCGGGTGGTACGGGAACTGCAGTTCGCGCGGGACCGGCCCGACGGGGTCGCGGACCTGTTCCTGGAGCCCCGTGCAGGACTCCGCTCCCGAGGCGACCTGGACGAACACGACCGGCGAGACGGGCCGGAACGTGCCCGTGCCGGACAGCCGCATGGGGAACGGCCTGCCTGCCGCGGCGACCTCCGTCAGATGCGCCTCGACGGTCGGCAGGGCGTCCTCGTCGATCTCCGTCGGCGGCAGCAGGGTGACGTGGGTGGGGATGCCGTGAGCCGAGGCGTCGCCGAAGCCCGCGCGCAGCTGCTGGAGCTCGCTGCCGTGAGGCTCCGGGACCGCGATCGAGACACCGATCGTTACGGTCCCCACGTCGTCTCCTGTCGTTCAGTTGGCGGGTCGCTGATACGACCACCCGGTTATCGACTGTACGGCCACGACCGGGTTACGGGCAGGCGCAACCGGAGTGATGTACAGCGCTGTCGGGTGGTACGGCTGTGCGCGGGGGCGGGTTCAGTGCTTGGCGGGCAGGAAACCGACCCTGTCGTACGCCTGGGAAAGGGTCTCCGCGGCGACCGCGCGTGCCTTCTCGGCGCCCTTGGCGAGGATCGAGTCGAGCGTCTCGGGGTCGTCCAGGTACTGCTGGGTGCGCTCCCGGAACGGCGTCACGAAATCGACCATGACCTCCGCGAGGTCCGTCTTGAGCGCGCCGTAGCCCTTGCCCTCGTACTTCGCCTCCAGCTCGGCGACGGTCTCGCCGGTGAGGGTCGAGTAGATGCCGAGGAGGTTGCTGATGCCGGGCTTCTCCGCCGCGTCGAAGCGGATGACGGTGTCGGTGTCCGTGACCGCGCTCTTGACCTTCTTCGCGGTGGCCTTCGGCTCGTCGAGGAGGTTGATGAGGCCCTTCGGCGTGGACGCCGACTTGCTCATCTTGATCGACGGGTCCTGGAGGTCGTAGATCTTCGCCGTCTCCTTGAGGATGTACGGCTTGGGGAGCGTGAAGGTCTCGCCGAAGCGGCCGTTGAAGCGCGTGGCGAGGTCGCGGGTGAGCTCGATGTGCTGGCGCTGGTCCTCGCCGACCGGGACCTCGTTCGCCTGGTAGAGCAGGATGTCCGCGACCTGGAGGATCGGGTACGTGAACAGGCCGACGGAGGCGCGCTCGGCGCCCTGCTTGGCGGACTTGTCCTTGAACTGGGTCATCCGGCCGGCCTCGCCGAAGCCGGTGAGGCAGTTCATGATCCAGGCGAGCTGGGCGTGCTCGGGGACGTGGCTCTGGACGAAGAGCGTGCAGCGGTCGGGGTCGAGACCGGCGGCGAGGAGCTGGGCGGCGGCCAGGCGCGTGTTCGCGCGCAGGTCCTTCGGGTCCTGCGGGATGGTGATCGCGTGCAGGTCGACGACCATGTAGAACGCGTCGTGGGTCTCCTGGAGGGCCACCCACTGGCGGACGGCGCCGAGGTAGTTGCCGAGGTGGAACGAGCCGGCGGTGGGCTGGATGCCGGAGAGCACGCGGGGTCGGTCAGAGGCCATGTTTCTTATTGTCTCAGAGGGGTGTGGGTGGTTTCGGCGGGTGGGGAACCGCGGACCGGTTGTGGCTGGTCGCGCCCCGCGGCGGAGCCGCATATGGATGCGGCCCCGCGCCCCTTAAGACCTTCAGCCGAGGTCGATCTCCGGGTAGAGCGGGAAGCCCGCGACCAGGTCCGTCGCCCTCTGGGAGATCTCGTCCGCCACCTTCGCGTCGAGGATGTGCTGGGCCTTGGAGGGGGCGCCCGACTTGGTCGTGCCCGCTTCCGTGCTGGTGAGGACGCGGTCGATCAGGCCGGCGACCTCGTCCATCTCCGCCGTGCCCAGGCCGCGGGTGGTCAGGGCCGGGGTGCCGATGCGGATGCCGGAGGTGTACCAGGCGCCGTTCGGGTCGGCGGGGATCGCGTTGCGGTTGGTGACGATGCCCGAGTCGAGCAGGGCGGCCTCGGCCTGGCGGCCGGTGAGGCCGTAGGAGGAGGCGACGTCGATCAGGTTGAGGTGGTTGTCCGTGCCGCCCGTGACCAGCGTGGCGCCGCGGCGCATCAGGCCCTCGGCGAGGGCGCGGGAGTTGTCGACGATGCGCTGGGCGTAGTCGCGGAAGGACTCCTGGCGGGCCTCGGCGAGGGCGACGGCCTTGGCGGCCATGACGTGCGGGAGCGGGCCGCCGAGGACCATCGGGCAGCCGCGGTCGACCTGGTCCTTCAGGGAGTCGTCGCACAGGACCATGCCGCCGCGGGGGCCGCGCAGCGACTTGTGGGTGGTCGTCGTCACGATCTGGGCGTGCGGGACCGGGTCGAAGTCGCCGGTCAGGACCTTGCCCGCGACCAGGCCGGCGAAGTGCGCCATGTCGACCATCAGCGTGGCGCCGACCTCGTCGGCGATCTCGCGCATGATCCGGAAGTTCACCAGGCGGGGGTAGGCCGAGTAGCCCGCGACGATGATCAGCGGCTTGAACTCGCGGGCCTGGGCGCGCAGGGCCTCGTAGTCGATCAGGCCGGTGGCCGGGTCGGTGCCGTAGGAGCGCTGGTCGAACATCTTGCCGGAGATGTTCGGGCGGAAGCCGTGGGTGAGGTGGCCGCCGGCGTCCAGGGACATGCCCAGCATGCGCTGGTTGCCGAAGGCCTGGCGCAGCTCGGCCCAGTCGGCGTCCGTGAGGTCGTTGATCTGGCGGACGCCGGTCTTCTCCAGGAACGGCACCTCCACGCGGGCGCCGAGGACGGCCCAGAAGGCGACGAGGTTGGCGTCGATGCCGGAGTGCGGCTGGACGTAGGCGTGGCGGGCGCCGAAGAGCTCCCTGGCGTGCTCGGCGGCCAGCGACTCGACGGTGTCGACGTTGCGGCAGCCGGCGTAGAAACGGCGGCCGATGGTGCCCTCGGCGTACTTGTCGCTGAACCAGTTGCCCATGGTCAGGAGCGTGGCCGGGGAGGCGTAGTTCTCGGAGGCGATCAGCTTGAGCATCTCGCGCTGGTCGGCGACCTCCTGGCCGATGGCGTCCGCTACGCGGGGTTCCACGGTGCGGATGACGTCCAGCGCGGCGCGGTAGGCGGTGGAAGCGGGGGAGAGTTGCTCGGGCATGGGGGACCTCCGGACGTTGCGTTCGGCGTTCACGGTACGGCCCAGGCGCACGGCACAGTTCCGGTCCCCTGGGTTCAACCAGGTCCGGGGGCCGCTTCCCGATGGTCAGTCCCATCCCAGCGCGCCAGTCACGGCCCGGCGATCAGCCTACCGGACCACCTGTGCGGGTTTCGTTGTGGCTGGTCGCGCAGTTCCCCGCGCCCCTGAAAAGCAGGTCCTAAAGGATCACGTGGGGCAGGAACCTTGCGTACTCGTCCGTGATCAAGCCGGACGACTCTCTGATGCCCAGGCCCGCCGACTCGTTCTCGACCACCCAGGCGCCGAGGACCACCCGGTTGCCGTCGAAGTCGGGCAGGGGGGCGAGCTGCTGGTAGACGCAGGGTTCGTCCCGGACGACGGGGGCGGTGCCCGGGTCGTGGATCGTGACGCCGGCGCCCTCTCGGCCGAGGAGGGGCTTGGCGACCCAGCCCTGGGCGGGCAGGTCGCGGGGGCCGTCCAGGTGGGCCGGGAGGAGGTTGGGGTGGCCGGGGTAGAGCTCCCAGAGGATGGCGAGCAGGGCCTTGTTGCTGAGGAGCATCTTCCAGGCCGGTTCGATCCACAGGGTGGAGCCGGTGCCGCCGCCGTTGTCGAGGGTGTCCAGGACGTGGCCGGCGAAGCGGTCGGTGGTGAGCCACTCCCAGGGGTAGAGCTTGAAGGCGCTGCGGATGAAGCGGAGGCGCTGGTCGACGAAGCGGCCGGAGAGGCGGTCCCAGCCGATCTCCTCCATGGAGATCCAGTCGGTCTCCAGGCCCGCCTGCTCGGCCGTCTCCTTGAGGTAGGCGACGGTCATCATGTCCTCGCCGAGTTCGTCGGCGGAGGAGTACGCGAAGTACAGGGGGCTGCCCGGCGGGAGGAGGGCGGCCTGCTTCTTCCAGGCGTCGATCAGGCGTTCGTGGAGGGAGTTCCACTGGTCGGCGCCGGGGAAGCGCTCCTCCATCCAGAACCACTGGGGTGACGCGGCCTCCACCAGTGAGGTGGGGGTGTCGGCGTTGTACTCCAGGAGCTTGGCCGGGCCGGTTCCGTCGTAGCGGAGGTCGAAACGGCCGTAGATGGAGGGGAGTTCGGCGCGGCGGTGCCAGGACTCGGCGACCGCGTGGGCGACGCGGGGGTCGGTGATGCCGAGGTCGGCGAAACGGTCCTCGGCGACGATGTGGCGGGCCGCCTCCAGGCACATGCGGTGGAGTTCCTCGACGACCTCCTCCAGGGCCTCGATCTCCGGCAGGGTGAAGACGTAGTACGCGCTCTCGTCCCAGTAGGGGCGCAGGGAGTCGTCGGGGTAGCGGGTGAGGGGGTAGATCAGGCCCTGTTCCTCGACGGTCTGCTGCCAGCCCGGGCGGGGCTCCATGGTGCGGCGTTCCATCTGCCCGGGCCCGTTCAGCCGCCGCCGCTGCCGGAGCCCGAGCAGCCGAAGCCGCCCCGGTCGACGGCCTCGCTGCGGCTGAAGGTGCCGTGGTCGGCGTAGCCGCCGCTGACGTCGGCGTCGTAGTACCAGTCGGCGTCCGAGGTCGTGGTCTTGCCGGTCTTCTTACCGCCCTTGCCCTTGCCGTAGGAGGAGCCGGACGAGGAGGACGCGTTGCAGTTCTTGTCGGCGACGATCTTGTAGCCGTTGATGTAGTCGTAGCTGTCCCGGTCCACGCAGCGGCGGTCCGGGTCGGAGCCGCAGGCGGACAGGGTCGCCGCGAGGACACCCATGCCGCCCAGCACCACCGTGCTGGAGCGCAGACGCCGTCGTGTTTCGGCCATGCTCGTCTCTCCCCCGTGTTCTTCGTGTCGTGCACGGCGTCGGGTACCGCTTCGGGTATCGCGCCGTGTACCGCCGAGCGGTCAGCCTAGAGAGGGGTGAGAGCGGGCGCGCATGCCCCCCTGCCCGCGCCCCCTCCCCTACTGTCGTTTTGTGATCTTTGGAATGGTGTGCGCCCTTGGTGCGGCCGTCTGCTTCGGTACGGCGACGGTGTTGCAGGCGATGGCCGCGCGGACTGCTGCGGCGACCGGCCCGGGCGGGGACGTGGCGTTGCTGTGGCGGGCGCTGCGGCAGTGGCGGTATCTGGTGGGGCTCGCGCTGGACGGGCTCGGTTTCCTGCTGCAGATCGTGGCGCTGCGGTCGGTGCCGATCTACGCGGTGGGGGCGGCGCTGGCCGCGAGCCTCGCGGTGACGGCCGTGGTCGCGGCGCGGCTGCTCAAGGTGCGGCTGAGCCGTATGGAGTGGGGGGCGGTGGGGGTGGTGTGCGCCGGGCTCGCGCTGCTGGGCCTCGCGGCCGGGGCGGAGGGCGACGAGTCCGGGCCGGCCTGGCTGAGGTGGGCGATGCTCGGGGCGGCGGGCGGGGTGCTGCTGCTCGGGGCGGTGGGCGGGCGGCTGCCGGAGCGGGGGCGGGCGCTCGCGCTCGGCCTGGGGGCCGGCTGCGGGTTCGGGGTGGTGGAGGTGGCGGTCCGGCTCATCGACGGGCTGTCGCCCGGGGAGCTCTTCACGAATCCGGCGGCCTACGCGCTGGTGCTCGGGGGCGGGGCCGCGTTCCTGCTGCTGACCTCGGCCCTGCAGCGCGGCTCGGTGACCACGGCGACCGCCGGTCTGGTGCTCGGGGAGACGGTCGCGCCCGCGCTGATCGGCGTGGTGTGGCTCGGGGACCGTACCCGGGAGGGGCTGGGCTGGCTGGCGGTGCTCGGTTTCGCGGTGGCGGTGGCCGGGGCGCTGGCGCTGTCGCGGTTCGGGGAGGCGCCGGTGGAGTCCGGGGGCGGGGCGGCCGGGGAAGCCGGGGAGGACGCGGTCGCACCGAAGTGAGCTGGTCTTTCCCGCAGGGGGTGCGCGTGCCGTGAGGCTTCACGTTCCGGGCGGCTTCCGGACGGCTTCCGGGCAACTTCCGGGCGGCCGGAAAATTGTTTGTTGAAACTTGAACGCGCGGGAACCGCTTTCCGTATGGGACGGCGTGACCAGTAATCCCGTCACGGTCACCGTGGCCTATCGCGTGTCGCCGGGCCGTGCGGCCGACTTCCACTCATGGGGGTGGGCCATGCTGGGCGCGACCGCGCGGCAGCCGGGGTTTCTGGGGGGTGGGGTACTTGTCGACGGAGGGGCGGAGTGGCATGTCGTCTATCGCTTCGCCAGCGAGGGGTCGGCCCTGGCCTGGGAGCAATCGCTTTCCCGGACACAGTGGGACGCCCGGCTGGAGGGGGTCGCCCGGGAGGCGGAGCGCCGGAGGGTGCCGGGTGCCCGGGCCTGGTTCGAAGCGCAGACTCTGACGCCCGCGCCGCCGGCGCCGCCGAAGAAATGGAAACTGTGGTTCGTGAATATGAGCGCGGTTTTCCCGCCGGTGCTCCTGTTCAATCTGACGATTCTTCCCTATCTCGGTGATCTCAACGCACTGATACGCACGCTGTTGTTATGTCTGTGTGTGACCGCCCTTGTCACCTGGATTCTCATGCCGCGCCTTCAGCGTTTCTTCAGGAAATGGCTGTACCCGTCGCTCCAGGCGCTTCGTGGGCGGCACAAACGCCGGGCCACTTAGGTCCGCGAACGAACAGAGGGAGGTGGGCGGGTGAAGACCCTGCTCATCGACAATTACGACTCGTACACGTACAACCTGTTCCAGCTGATCGCCGAGGTCAATGGCGAGGAGCCGGTGGTGGTGCGTAACGACGCGCCCGTCGACGGGATTCCGGATCTCCGGGAGTTCGACAATCTGGTGGTGTCCCCGGGCCCCGGGCACCCGGGCGACGCGCGAGACTTCGGCATCGGGACCAGGCTGCTCGCGACCTCCCCGGTTCCCGTGCTCGGCGTGTGTCTCGGTCATCAGGGCATCGCGCTCGGGGAGCGGGGTGTGGTGGGGCCGGCTCCGGAGCCGCGGCACGGGCACCTCTCCGCGGTCCGGCACGACGCACGGGATCTGTTCCAGGGCCTGCCGCAGCATTTCACCGCCGTCCGCTATCACTCGCTGGCCGTGCGCGAGCCGTTGCCTGCGGCGCTCGAGGCGACGGCCTGGGCGGAGGACGGCGTCCTGATGGGACTGCGGCACCGCAGCCGGCCGCTGTGGGGCGTGCAGTTCCACCCGGAGTCCGTCCTCACGGAGTACGGCCACCGCATGCTCGTGAACTTCCGTAACCTGACCGCCGAGCGCGCCGGCAAGCTGCGCACGAAGAACACGGCGGTCCCGTCCCCCGAGGCACCGGCCCGACGCCGGGCATTGGTACCGGAGTGCGACGCGGGCGTCCGGCGACCGACGGGGGCTCGGAGGGCCACGGCGGCAACCGTCGCCGACGCCAGGGCTGCGGTGAGCAGTCCGGCCGCGGCCGCTTCCGAGGGCGGGCGCGAGGCGGGCCCGACGCGGGCCGCGGGGCCTCGGCCTGCCGCTGTCTTCCCCGTCTCGGCGATGTCCCGCGCTGACGGGGCCGGAGCGGCCGGAGACGGTGGGGCCACCGCGGGCGCCGACGTCCCCCTGCCACCCGCGGCGGCGCCCACCGTCGCCATTCCCCGCCCCCGGCGCCCCGGACGAGTGGGGTACCGGCTGCACACCCGCCGGGTCACCGGTGCTGTCGACACCGAGGCGGCCTTCAGCCGGATGTTCGCCGGGTCGCCCCGGTCGTTCTGGCTGGACAGTTCGCTGGTCGAGCCCGGGCGGTCGCGGTTCTCGTTCCTGGGGGACGACAGCGGGCCGCTCGCGGAGTTCGTGCGGTACGACGTCACCACCGGGCGCTGTGAGATCGAGCGGGCCGGGCGGCCGGTGCGGAAGGTCGCGGCGAGTGTCTTCGACTATCTGAAGCGGCAGTTGACGAATCGCCGGGTGGACGCGACCGGGCTGCCGTTCGACTTCACCGGGGGCTACGTCGGCTACCTCGGCTACGAGGTGAAGGCCGACTGCGGCTCGCCCAACCGGCACCGCTCCCCCGCCCCGGACGCCGCCTGGCTGTTCGCCGACCGGGTGATCGCGGTGGACCACGAGGAGGGCTTCACCTACGCCGTATGCCTGGCGGAGGACACCCCGCAGGCGGCCCGGGAGGCCGCGGACTGGCTGGAGGGCGCGCTGGCGGACCTCAGCTGCGTGGCGACGGAGCGGGCGCCCCTGCCCGTGTCTGCGGCCCCGGCCGACCCCGGCGCCGCCGAGCCGTGGCTCGTACGCGACCGGGCGACCTATCTCGCGGACATCGAGGCGTGCCAGCGGGAGTTGCGGGCCGGCACCAGCTACGAGGTGTGCCTCACGAACGCCGCCCGTTTACCCGCTCCGCCCGACGCGCTCGACTTCTACCGGACGCTGCGCCGCGACAACCCGGCCCCGTACGCGGCGTTCCTGAGGTTCGGGGAGCTGGAGGTGGCCGGCTCCTCGCCCGAGCGGTTCCTGAAGATCGGCCGGGACGGTACCGCGGAGGCCAGGCCCATCAAGGGGACCGCGCCCCGGGGCGACGGACCGGAGGAGGACGCCCGGCTGCGGGACGCGCTCGCGTCGGACGACAAGACCCGGGCCGAGAATCTGATGATCGTCGATCTGCTCCGCAACGACCTGGGGCAGGTCTGCCGGACGGGGTCGGTGCGGGTCTCCAAGCTGATGGCCACGGAGACGTACGCCACGGTGCATCAGCTCGTCTCGACCGTGGTGGGACGGCTGCGGCCGGGCACGGACGCGGTGGACTGCGTCCGGGCCTGCTTCCCGGGCGGGTCGATGACCGGCGCGCCGAAGCTGCGCACGCTGGAGATCATCGACTCGCTGGAGACCGAGGCCCGGGGCGTGTACTCCGGCGCACTCGGCTACTTCGGGTGCGGCGGCGGCGCGGATCTCAGCATCGTCATCCGTACCGCCGTGTTCGCCGACGGCCAGCTGCATCTGGGCGCGGGCGGCGCGATCGTGCTCGGCTCCGATCCGGAGGCGGAGTACGACGAGATGCTGCTGAAGACCGCGGCCCCGATGCGGGCCCTGCACCAGCACACGGCCGACCGAATACGGCGGCAGGCCCCGCCCGGGGACAGAGCCGGGGCGGCCGGGGAGGCCCTGCGATGACCAGTCCACAGGTCGAGATGACCGGTGCGAAGGCCGAGACGCCCGGGCTCCGGGCCGCCATGCCCAGGCCGCAGGCCGAGCCGAACCGGCCCCAAACCGAAGCCACCGGGCCCCGGACCGAGATCACCAGGCCCCAGGCCGGCATGTCCCGGCCCAACGCCGAGACGACCCGGCCCCAAACCGAAGCCACCGGGCCCCAAACCGAGATCACCACGCCCCAAACCAAGACCACCAGGCCTCAGGCCGACATGACCAGGCCCAACGCCGAGACGACCCGGCCCCAAACCGAAGCCACCCGGCCCCAAACCGAGATCACCACGCCCCAAACCAAGACCACCAGGCCTCAGGCCGACATGACCAGGCCCAACGCCGAGACGACCCGGCCCCAAACCG